>JANYDU010000055.1 GCA_025359805.1 Bacteroidota bacterium | reverse complement strand
TTTTTTCGATATTTATTTACATCTTGTGAATGATCTAACGCAAAATAAGTAGGTACAATGGCAATTAAAATAAGCATCACCAAACCAACACCTTTTTGCCCGTCATTTGATCCATGAGAAAAACTCACACCAGTACAAGTTAATAACAAAATAGAGCGTATCCACAATGGTGGTGGGGTATTAGATGTAGGTTCTTTAAAAATAACTTTCGATTTTACGGTTCTCTTTAAAATATACATCAACAAAATGGCTAAACTAAACCCAATAAAGGGTGAAATTAATAATGATAATCCAATATCGGAAGCCTTTGCCCAATTAACATAAGAAACATTTTTGTTCTCAGCAATAAAAGAGAAAGCAAGTCCGACACCAAGTATAGAACCCACCAAAGTATGAGAACTTGAACATGGAATGCCATAATACCAAGTTCCTAAATTCCAAACAATAGCGGTAATAAGCAATGCCATAATAAGCGCAATGCTATGATGTATATTGGTATCAGTTAATACTTCAACAGGAAGCAAGTTACTAATTCCCATTGCAACTGTAATTCCCCCAACAAAAACACCTATTGCGTTCCATGTTCCAGACCAAATTACAGCCACCCATGGCTTTAATGAATTGGTATAAATTACCGTTGCAACAGCATTTGCAGTATCATGAAATCCATTGATAAATTCAAAAGCAAAAGCAGCAATCAAACAAAATATTAATAATGATGTAAGTGTTGGATCTAAACCAAACATAGGTATGTATTTTATGAAGCAAAAGTAACTTTGGATGATAGCCCCAATGTTACTAAATTGTTAAGTTTAATTTGAAACGCAACATAAATCTTTGTTTCAGAATTACAACACTGATTAATAATTAACCCAAACCTTTTATCACAAATATTTTTCAGTTAGGTAATTTTAAATACTTTCGTTGCCCTAAATTTTTATTTAATTCAATATGAAAAATATTTTAAAATTATTGACTGCGGTAATGCTATTCAGCACATTGCAAGTAAAGGCCGATGAAGGTATGTGGCTTCCTCTCCTTCTTAAAAAATATAATTACGAGAAAATGAAAGCGCTTGGGCTTAAACTAACTCCAGAGCAATTATATGATGTAAACCACTCCAGTTTAAAAGATGCTATTGTTTGGTTTGGGGGTGGATGTACTGCCGAAATTGTTTCAAACAAAGGACTTGTGCTTACTAATCATCATTGTGGGTATGATGCTATTTCTGGTTTAAGTACAGCTAAAGATAATATTTTGGATAATGGTTTTTGGGCTAAATCAATTCAAGAAGAAAGACCAGCTCCAGGGTTATCTGTTCAGTTTGTAATTCGCATGGATGACATTACCAGTGAGGTGTTAGATTCATTAAAAAATGTTTCTGAAAAAGACAGAGCAAAACGTATGAATGCTGTTTTTAAAACCATTACTGATAGAGCAACTAAAGGAACAGGTTATGAAGCGCAATGCAGAGAAATGTTTAAAGGCAATGCTTACTACCTTTTTATTTTTGAAAAATTTACCGACATCCGTTTGGTAGGAACTCCTCCACAAAATATTGGAAAATTTGGAGGCGAAACTGATAATTGGATGTGGCCACGCCATACTGGAGATTTTAGCATGTTTCGTATTTATGCTACAAGAGATGGTAAACCTGCAAGCTATTCTGCTGATAATGTTCCATACGTACCAAAAAACTTTTTACCAATAAATTTAAAGGGAGTTAAACAGGGAGATTTTGCCATGATTATGGGATTCCCTGGTCGTACTAATCGTTATGAATTTTCTCAAGGTGTGCAAATAGCAACTGATTTGGTAGATCCTGCAATTGTTGCTTTACGTGATGTGAGATTAAATGCTTGGAAAGAGCAAATGAATAAAGACGTTGATATTAGATTAAAACTTTCGTCTGACTTTGCAGGCGTGGCAAATTATTGGAAATTTTTTAGAGGTGAAGCTGAACAACTAAAACACAATAAAGTATTCGAACAAAAACAAAAAGAAGAAAAAATATTTGCAAAGTGGGCATCAAACAAAGATGAATACAAAAATTTATTAGCTGATGTAGATAAAACTTTTGCCGCATATAAACCCTATAGCTTGCAACGCACATTCTTAAACGAAGGAATCCTTTCTCCAAATATTATTAAATATGCGGGAATGGCTTTTACCATGGAAGATGTATTAAAAGGTGGTGACGAAAAGAAAATAAATGCCATGAAAGAGCAGATGCTTGAAGCATTAAAAGATATGCCTTATCCAAGTGCAATTATGCAAGCCGATAAAAGAATTTTTGATAGCATTTTGGTTTTATATTACGCTAATCTCCCTAAAGATCAACAGGCAAAATATATGGCTGATGTGATTTTAAAATACAATACAAATCCTCGCGAAGCCATAAAATTATATACAGAAGAAGTTTTTAACAGTAGTATTTTTTCGAGCGAAGAAATGACAAAAGCATGGTTTGAAAATCCCCGTTTGGGCGTTTTAAAAAATGATATTGCTTACAAACATATTGTTGGGTTTAGAACCTCTTATATTGAAAACTACAAACCTAAAGTGGATGAGTTTAACGAAAATATTTTAGCACTTGGAAGAAAATATATTAAAGGGTTGATGGAAATGGAACCTAACAAAACTTTTTATCCTGATGCCAATTCATCACTCCGCTTAACTTATGGAACTGTAAAATCATACATGAAATTTCCTCTGATTACTAATTTGGATGAAGTGATTGAAAAGCATAATAAATTTACCGGTAATCCTGAATTTGATATTCCTCAACGATTAATTGATTTACACAAAGCAAAAGATTATGGCAGATATGCCATGAAAGACGGTAAACTTCCTGTTGCTTTTTTAACCAATGACGATATTACTGGTGGAAATAGTGGTAGCCCAGTTATGGATGGCGAAGGTCAATTAATAGGTTTAGCATTTGATGGCAACTGGGAAGCTATGAGTGGAAATATTCATTTTGACCCTGAAAATAAACGCACCATTTGTGTTGATATTCGTTATGTATTGTTCATTATTGATAAATACGGACAAGCATCAAACATTGTAAATGAAATGAAAGTTGTTCAATAATTTTAGTATGAAAAAACTCATTTCAATATTTATTCTTGCAACTATTGTTTCGTGCAATAATGACCCAAGAGCTAAACTTCCAACAACTGGAAATTTTGGAACATCGGTTACAGAAGATTCTGTAAAAACAGTAAATGACGTAATAATTGCATTGCAAACATCAAACACATTTCCTGTAAAAGTTACTGGTGTTATTGCCGAATATTGTAAAGGTGAAGGTTGTTGGCTAACACTTGAAAATAAAGGCGGTGAAGCTCTTTTTGTTGAGGTAGAAAACAAAGCATTCGTATTGCCTCATAACATTAGTGGAAAGATTGCCATTGTAGATGGAATAGCTATGAAAGAAAAGATAGAAGGCAAAGAAGAAACCAAAGTTTTAGCTAAAGGAATCTTAATTAAGTAACCTTCATTTCTTTATAAAATTAAAACAGCTCATATATTTTATGGGCTGTTTTTTTTATCTCAAAACTATAATTTTTTTTACCAAAACTCCAACATCATATTGACATCTAACTAAATAAATTCCGCTCTGTAAACTTGAAACATCTATGCCAATGGTACTATACCCAATAGCTAATTGTAACGAAACATTAGGCTGATAAACTAACCGACCCTGAATATCAAAAATAGAAATAGATGCGGTTGATGCTCTCGGAAATTTTAACGACAAGTTAATAAAACTATCGCAAGGATTGGGAAAAGGTGTGAATGAAAAAGAGGTATCAATAATTGCTGGAACAGTTACACTTGCATTTTTTGTGGTATAAATTTCTTCATCCTTTTTGCAAGTTGATAAGAGTGAGATGATACAAATACATACAAATATTTTTTTCATTTTTGACAAAAAAATCAAACTGTCGCAATAACTTTTAACTCAATAGCAATAGGCGTAGGCAAGCAATTAATCTCAATGGTAGTTCTACAAGGTGGGTTGTTTGCAAAATACTCTGCCCATAATTTATTGTAGGCAGCAAAGTCGTCTTTCATATTGGTTAAAAAAACGGTAACGTCTACAATTTTATCCCAACTGCTTCCGCTATCCTCTAAAATATTTTTAATATTATTAAATACCGAATGGCATTGTGTGGCTATATCATACGAGATAATTTTTCCGTTTTCATCCAACTCCACTCCGGGAATTTTTTTTGTTCCACGCTCACGCGGTCCCACTCCCGAAAGAAATAATAAATTGCCAACACGTTTTGCATGCGGATAATGGCCAACTGCTTCGGGCGCTTTTGATGAGTGAATAGACGTATTGTGTTCGGTCATAAATAATAAATTTCAACTCTTGCAAAGTTGTGATTATTCGTTAAAATGCAATGAATAAAATTTAAGTTTATGTATCCAGAATTATTTCATATTGGAAGTTTTACCATTTATAGCTACGGTTTTTTTATCATGATGGGAACTTTGCTCGCTTATTTTTATGCAGCACATCAGGCTAAAAAAATTAATATCCAATCAGAAAAAATTGCAGAAATGGTCGTTTATATTTTCATTGCTTCATTTATTGGAGGAAAAGTTTTTTTATGGTTTTCGGATTGGAATTACTACATGAAAAATCCATCAAAAATGATTGAATTAAGTGGCAGTGGTTTTGTATTTTATGGTTCATTTATATTCTCCATATTCACATTGCTATTATTCTTTAAACGCAATAAAATTAACCGTTCGGCAATGTTTGATATTATTGCCGTTGGCGGAACATTTGTGCATGGTTTAGGAAAAATTGGATGCTTTTTAGCTGGTTGTTGTAACGGCAAAATTTGTTCTGCATCAATGGGAGTTATTTATACTAATCCATTATCAAAAGCGCAACCATTAAATACACCTGTTTACCCTGTTCAATTATATGATGCTGCAATTATTTTTAGCTGCACTGTATTACTCCTTTTTTTGAAGAACAAAAATATGTTTCAAGGAAAACTCATATTGGTGTATGCCATTTGGTATTCGGTTGGAAGATTTTTTACTGAATTTTTAAGAGGTGATGATGATCGTGGATTTTTATTTAATGGATTGCTCAGTCAAAGTCAATTTGTTTCAATCATCATTATTTTGGTGTCGGTATTATTTCTTTTCAACACAAAAACTAAAAAACAATTAAACTAACCTCTTGCCCAAGCATCACAAATAATGGCAGTGGCAACGCCCGCATTTAATGATTCGGCTTTTCCCAGTTTTGGAATAGTGATTGGTTTTGAAACATATTTTAACAAATCATCAGAAATACCCGAACCTTCATTTCCAATTAATAAAAACCCTTCTTTACTTATTTTAGTTTGATATAAATTTTCACCATTCATTAAAGCACCGTATACCATTATATTTTTATGCGCTTCAAAAAAAGAATTTAATTCATGGTAAAAAAAATTTACTCTAATAAATGACCCCATTGTAGCTTGTATTACTTTGGGATTAAAAACATCGGCACAGGTTGGCGAGCAAATGATATTTTCAATTCCGTACCAATCGGCAATTCGTATAATAGTACCGAGGTTTCCGGGATCTTGAATAGTATCTAAAGCAATAGTAAATTTATTTTTAAAATCAATTTTTGACAATTGATATTGAGGGATTTTTGCCACCGCAATTACTTGTTGAGGTGTAACTAAACAACTCAATTGTTTTAATTCCTTATCGGTAATAGTGTTACAATCATCGATGCTTTTCAACAATTGTTGATGAGAAGTTAACCAAACTTGAGTTGCAAATAGGCTTTTAACTTCTATTTTTGAGGCTAACAGTTCGAGCACGGTCTTTGTACCTTCAACCAAAAACAAACCTTGTTCTTGTCTGCCTTTTTTATCTTTTAGTGATTGTAATAATTTGACTGTTGCCTTTGTTAACATACACCGTTTAGTTTCGAGAGCCTTATGGGTTATAGGAATTATTTTGTTTTTTTTAGGCTCATGCAATATAACCAAACATGTAGAAAACAATCAGCTTTTGTTAGTTAAAAATAAAGTAAAAGTAGAAGCCCCCCTTAATCCAGAAATTGCAGGAGAACTTTCAAGTTTTTACAAACAACGCCCCAATGAAAATTTTTTAGGTCTCTTTAAAACCAAATTGTTTTTCTTCAATTGGGGTTCGGCAGGAAAAAAAGATAACGGGATGAAACGTTTTTTTAGAGATAAATTGGGAGAGCCTCCAATAATAATAGACTCTGTTTATATTGAATCAACTACTCGCTCTATTAAATCCTATTTAAAAACAAAAGGGCATTATTACAGCGATGTAAAATATGATGTAAAGAAAACAGGAAAGAAAAAAGGAAAAGTAATTTACCATATTTATCCTGGCAACTATTATCGTTTTGGAAATTATGAAATGAATATTGCCGATAAAGATATATATGATTTGGTATTAGCAAATGCCGATAATTCTTTAATCATTACAGGAAAAAGATTTGATTGGGAAGTTATTTTAAAAGAGAAAGAACGGATTGTTGATTTGCTTAGAAACAATGGTTACTATGCTTTTACAAAAGATTTTATAGAATTTGATACCGATACCGCATTAGGAAATTGGACTGCCTATATTGCACTTAATATTAAAAATAAAAGTGATTATGAACCCCATAAAAAATATTTTATCAATAATATTATTATTGAAGTTGACAAAAATAATGATGACGTTTCTAAATCTATAAAAGATTCCGTTCCATTTAAAAGCTTCACTTATATCCCAAATCAATATGAATTAAATCCCGAAATATTAAGTCATAATTTATTTTTACAACGAGGCGATTTATTCAAACAATTAAATTTAACGCGTAGTTATGGTCGTTTAAGTGATCTTAATATTTTTAAATTTGTAAATGTAAATGCTGATGTAAATGATACTGGTATTGTAGGTAAACTTGACTTTAATATTAGATTGATGCCAAGCATAAAGTATTTTTATACTATTGAACCACAAGCCATCACTTCCGATCAAAACAATACGCTTACCAACCCTGGAAGAAGTTATGGTATAGCAGCAACACTTCAATTTAATAATAGAAATGTGTTTAGAAATGCTGAAATCTTTCAGCTTACGTATCGAACGTCTTTTGAAGCACAAGGAAAAGTATCTGGAGGAAAAATATTTAATGCTACACAACAATCCCTCACGGCATCTATCATCATGCCTCGCATTTTATTTTTCCCTTTTTTTGATAGAAACATTAATTTTTTAAGCACAAAATCAACCATTAATACATCATTAATTTATGAGTTAAACGTAGATTACCAAAGGCAAGTTGCTACTAGCGGTTTAACCTATCAATTCAATAAAAAATTAATAAGCTATTATTTTGCACCCATAGAGTTTAGTTATATCCGTTCCACACTTCAATCCGACACATTAATTGAAAGAGCAAAAACCGATATTTTTCTTCAAAATTTTTTCTCCAATTATGTAATTATGGATTCGCGTTTCGGATTTAGCCTTTCAAATAAATCCATTACTAAACGCAAAAGTTATTTCTTTTTACGTTGGGATGCTCTTGAAATTGCCGGCAATTCGTTAACCGCAATTAATGAATTATTAAATAAAGAAAAATCAAGTAATGGTCAATATCAACTATTGGGACTTAATTATTTTCAGTATGCAAAATCAGCAATAGATTTTAGGTACAATACCATTTATGATAAAAATAAATCTACTGCATGTCGGTTCTTTACAGGCATTATTGTTCCTTATGGTAATTCTCCAATTTATACGCCTTTTGATAAACGCTTTTTTGTTGGAGGAGCCAATAGTTTAAGGGCATGGAAACCTAGATCCATTGGACCTGGAAGTTATGTTTCAGATTATCAAATTGACCATTCAGGAGATATTAAAATAGAAATGAATGCCGAGTATCGATTTAATATATACAACCATTGGCTTGAAGGCGTTTTATTTTCTGACGCAGGAAATATTTGGGGAATAAAAGATGATAAAACATTGCCAGGTGCAGAGTTTAATATAAATCGTTTTTATAAAGAAATTGCTGTTGATGCAGGAGTTGGTATTCGGTTAAATTTTACTATCATCATTATTAGATTTGATTTGGCCATTCCAATTCGTGACCCTAGTTTTGCAGAACCAGATAGATGGGTAATTAAAAATTTTACGGGAAGATGGGCGTATGATAATTCCTATTTAAATTTTGGTATAGGTTATCCTTTTTAGATTTTATTTTTTTTCTTCTTCTCTCCCATCAATTCAGCTACTCCTTTATTTCTATATTGAGGATGAATACTTTTTTCGCGAAGCAAAATATCAAATAATTTTGCCGTTGCCACAGCATCACCCTCAGCCCTGTGTGCTGCATCATTTTTAATTCCTAAGGCAATACATAAATTACCTAAGCTGTATGATTTTTTATCGGGAAGTAATTTTCTGCTTAGCTTCACAGTACATAAAATATCACGTGTATATGTTGTACCCATAGAGGCAAATTCTTCTTTGATAAAACCATAATCAAAACTAACATTATGGGCTACAAAAATTTTTCCTTTTGTCATTTCCCAAACTTTTTTTGCAATGTCGGAAAACGTTGGTGCATTATTAACCATTTCATTTGTAATACCTGTGATGCGCGTATATATAGAACTGATATAACATTGCGGATTTACTAATGTTGAAAATTTTTCTACAACCGTTAATCCATCATGAATTAAAATACAAATTTCAATTATATGTCCTTTGCGATATTCAAACTTTCCTCCGCAGGTTTCTATATCAATAATGGCAAACATGTTTGTTGATTTATGCGTTCCTATAAAAATGAAACACCTTATAGAAAAATATTTATTTAGCTGTTACTAAAAGCCATTGCAGCTTTTACAAATTTTACAAACAAAGGATGTGGATTTAAAACAGTGCTTTTATACTCTGGGTGAAACTGTACTCCAACAAAATATGGATGATCTTTTATTTCAACAATCTCTGCCAATTTTGTATCAGGATTTACACCTGTAACAAACATGCCTCCTTTTTCAAAATCTTTCAAATACAAATTATTAAATTCAAAACGATGGCGATGTCTTTCTGTAATTTTTGTTTTTTCGTATGCCTTGTATGCCTTGCTATCTTTGGTTACTTCACATACATACGAACCTAACCTCATGGTTCCTCCTTTGGCTGATATTTTTTTCTGATCGGCCATCATATCAATTACTGGATGTTTAGTTTTCGCATTCATTTCTGTTGAATGCGCATCTTTAAATCCTAAAACATTTCTGGCAAATTCTATTACAGCACATTGCATTCCTAAACAAATTCCGAAGAAAGGAATTTTGTTTTCACGTGCATATTTTATAGCGGCAATTTTTCCTTCAATTCCTCTATCACCAAAACCTGGTGCTACTAAAATTCCATCTAAGTGCTTTAATTTAAACGGAGCATCATCATCCGTTATTAATTCGGAATGAATGTATTCTAATTTTACCCTGCACTCATTTTGCGCACCTGCATGAATAAAGGCTTCGGTAATTGATTTATAAGCATCTGGCAACTCTACATATTTTCCAACTAAACCAATTTTTACTTCGTGTTTGGGGTTTTTATGCTTGGTTAAAAAGTTGAGCCAACTATCCATATTGGGCTCATTTTTAGACGACATTTTTAATTTACTTAAAACGGTTTTGTCTAATCGTTCTTTAAGCATTGCCATAGGCACATCATAAATAGTGGCCATGTCCAATGCTTCAATAACCGCATTTGGTGTAACATTACAAAATAATGCAATTTTATTTTTTGCTTCTTTACTAATTGGATGCTCGGCACGGCAAATTAAAATATCAGGTTGTACTCCCGATTCCAATAACATTTTTACGGAGTGTTGAGTGGGTTTAGTTTTAAGTTCTTTTGTGGTGTTTAAGTATGGAAGTAATGTAAGATGCAATACAATACAATCTTCGGGTTTCATTTCCCAATTTAATTGGCGCACAGCCTCAATGTACGGAAGAGATTCAATATCGCCAACGGTTCCTCCAAGTTCGGTAATAATAATTTCAAACTTTCCACTATCACCCAATAATTTCATTCTGCGTTTAATCTCATCGGTAATATGTGGAATAACCTGAACTGTTTTTCCTAAGTATGCGCCTTCACGTTCTTTTTCAATAACATGTTGGTAAATACGCCCTGTTGTAACATTATTAGCTTGTGAGGTTGGAACATTTAAAAAACGTTCGTAATGTCCTAAATCTAAATCTGTTTCGGCACCATCTTCAGTAACATAACATTCGCCATGCTCATAAGGGTTTAACGTTCCTGGATCCACATTAATATATGGATCAAATTTTTGAATAGTAACCGTATAGCCACGTGCTTGAAGCAAATTAGCTAATGAAGCGGAGATGATACCTTTACCAAGTGACGAAGTTACCCCGCCAGTAACAAATATATATTTAGGAGAATTCATGCTTACAAAATGTTAAATGTTGAATTTTAAATTTGAACTAATATGATAAATGAATAGACATTAAACATTTAAAATTTAGCATTTAAAATTTCTACTATACGGGAAACAAAAGTAGGTTATTTTGATGGACTGAAAAATTAGAATCAAATCAGTTTTTCAAATACTTTTCAACAAGTTTCAAATCATCAGGAGTATCAATTGATAAAGTTTCGAGTGTAGTTTGTTTAACCTTAATGCGATAACCGTTTTCAATCCATCTTAATTGCTCCAAAGATTCGGCACTTTCTAAATTTCCTACATTCAGTTCTGTAATTTCTTTTAACACATCAACCCGATAACCATAAATTCCAATATGTTTAAAATAGTTTATTTCTACCTGAGGGTTTCTGCGATATGGAATAGGTGAACGTGAAAAGTAAATAGCATTTTCATCAAAAGTAAAAATGGCTTTTACAATATTGGGATTACGAATATCTTCTTCGCGCTCCAATTTTTTAATAAGTGTGGCAATTTCTGTTGATGGTTCATTAAAGCAACTTGCCAATAAATCAATTTGCGCTGGATCAATAAAAGGTTCATCACCTTGAATATTGATAACCACATCAAAGTGTCCTTTTTCTTTTTGCAATACTTCGTTGCATCTATCGGTTCCGCTTTGATGAGCAGGTGAGGTAAGACAAACATCTCCCCCAAAACTTTTTACATGTTCAACAATACGCTCGTCATCAGTGGCTACAATTATTTGTTTTAGCGACTCACTTTTTAATGATTGTTCATACACACGTTGCAACATGCTTTTACCTCCAATATCAATTAATGGTTTTCCGGGAAAACGGGTTGAGCCGTAACGTGCAGGAATAATTCCGAGGATGTTTGTCATAAGTTAGGTATAAATAAAAAAGTGCCATACTTTGATTTGGCTCAGCATGACACTTCTTTTTAATTGTTCAGTAATCTTAAATTTCTCTATTCACATTCCATTGCTCCATATAATCGCCAACCCGTCTTAAAAATGAACCTCCCAGCGAACCATCAACCACTCGGTGATCATAACTTAAAGATAAAAACATCATGTGACGGATTGCAATTACATCGCCCATTTCAGTTTCCATTACTGCTGGTTTTTTCTTAATAGTTCCTGTTGCCATAATTGCCACTTGTGGCTGATTAATAATTGGAGTACCCATTACATTTCCAAATCCACCAACGTTTGTAAGTGTAAATGTTCCTCCAGAAATATCATCGGGTGAAAGTTTATTATTACGTGCACGATTTGCCAAATCATTAACCGATTTTGTTAAGCCAACCAAGTTCATCATATCAGCATTTTTTATCACTGGAACTATTAAATTTCCTGATGGTAATGCAGCAGCCATTCCTAAATTAATAGCTTTACGTTTAACAATATGAGTTCCATCTACACTCACATTAATCATAGGAAAATCTTTGATTGCTTTTACTACACACTCAATAAACATTGGAGTGAAGGTTATTTTTTCGCCTTCACGTTTTTCGTATACCTTCTTAGCTTTTTCTCTCCAATTAACCATGTTAGTTACATCAGCTTCTACAAATGAAGTTACATGAGGCGAAACATGTTTACTCATTACCATGTGATCGGCAATCAGTTTTCTCATCCTATCCATTTCAATCATTTCATCACCTGGCATTAGTGTAATTTTTGAAGGTTGGGGTGATGATGTTGCGGATAGCGCGCTCACTTTTATTTCAGCGATTGGCGCTACGTTTTGTGCATTTCCTTTGTTTTGAATATAGGCTAAAATATCACGCTTAGTTACTCTTCCTTCGCTTCCTGTTCCGTCAATCATTTCTAATTCGGTCATACTCACTTTTTCCTCGCGAGCAATATTTAAAACAAGGGGGGAGTAAAAACGTGCCCCACCTGCATTTGAAACTTTAGCGGTTTGCTGAGCAGCTGAAACTGTTTTTTCAATTTCAACCACTACTTTATTTGTTGCTTGTGTTGATGAGGAAACATCAACTTTAACTTGTGGTAAAGATGCGGCAGATGAATCAGAACCTTCTAAAGCAATAATAGCAATGGGAGCATTTACAGCCACTACATCACCATCTTTATATAATTTCTTTTTTAAAATTCCACCTTTTGGCGAAGGCACTTCAGAATCCACTTTATCAGTTGCAATTTCAAGTAGTGTTTCATCTGGAGCAATTTTATCTCCTTCGTTTTTTGTCCATTTAATAATGGTTGCTTCAGCAATACTTTCGCCCATTTTGGGCATCACTAATTCAAAATCTGCCATTTTTTATGTATTGGTTAATTTGTTGTTTAATAATAACACAACATGGCAAATTTAATTTTTTGTGTGACTTATGCCAATAATTAATACGAGGAAAAAAGTGAGTAAATGAAATACAAATAAATAACTCAGTTATTCATTAAAAGTTCAAACAAAAAATTATAATTTTTTAAATAGCAAGCTAAAATAATTATTTACTAATTGCTAAATTCAAACTGCATCTCATTCAGTTTTTTATACAAATTATTTCCGCTCATTAATTCTTCATGTGTTCCTTTTTCGCTCACAATGCCCTTATCAATTACCACAATTTGATCGGCATTTCTAATGGTTGATAAGCGATGAGCAATCACAAAGGACGTTCTGTTTTTCATCAAATTTTCTAATGCTTCCTGAACCAATTGTTCGCTTTCACTATCTAATGATGAGGTGGCTTCGTCCAAAATTAAAATGGCAGGGTCTTTTAATATAGCTCTGGCAATAGCAATTCGCTGGCGCTGTCCTCCTGATAATTTAACACCGCGTTCTCCAACAATAGTTTGATACGCTTCAGGAAATTTGGATACAAAATCATGTGCATTTGCTTTTTTAGCAGCTTCTATAATTTCTTTGTCACTTGCGTTAGGTTTTCCATAAGCAATATTTTCTTTGATTGTTCCGCCAAATAAAATTACGTCTTGAGGAACAAAAGCCATTTGTTTTCTGAGCTGACTGAGTGGAAATTCTTTTGCACTTTTTTCATCAAAATAAATAGTTCCATTATCAGGTTCATAAAATTTTAAGAGCAATGACGCAATCGTACTTTTACCAGCACCACTAGGACCTACCAACGCAATTTGTTGTCCGCTTTTAGCTTCCAATGAAACATCTTTCAACACAACAATATCTTTTCTTGATGGGTAAGAAAACGCCACATGTTCAAATCGCACGTTTCCTTTTAATTCAAATTCTGGTTCAACTTGTACATCTTTTAATTCCACTAATTCTCCATCGGCACGCAAAATTTCTCTCACACTTTGAGTGGCACCTAATGTTTTTTGTAACTGACTAAACATATCGGCAAATCCAGCAAATGTACCTCCCACAAATGCCGAAAAAATAACAAACATGGTTAATTTTCCGATAGTTAATTCTCCTGTTGTAATCATGTTTGCACCATACCACATCACAAATGCAATAGCCCCAAAAACAGAAAATATCATAAATGAAATAAATGCCCCGCGATAACGGGCGTTTGTAATAGCTGTTTCTACAACGGAATACACACTTTTTGTGTAACGACTTACTTCAAAAAATTCACTCGTAAACGCTTTTACAATTGAAATTCCTTGAAATGTTTCTTGAACAATAGTTCCACTTTCGGCTAATTGATCTTGAGCTTTGCGCGACATTTTTTTGATGCGCATTCCAAAAACAACTGCTAATACGGCAATTATTGGCACCACACATAACATAACCAAAGCCAATTTTGTTGAGATCCAAAATATAAAACCCAACCCAATAAATAGGGTAAAAATGCCTCTTAAAAATTCGGCTAAGGTTAATGAAATAGCATCTTGAATTTGAGATAAATCAGACGAAATTCTGCTGCTTAATTCGCCTACTCTTTTTTCGGTAAAAAAGCTCATGGGCATGCTTAATAATTTTGAATACACATCTGTACGCATATCAGCTAATGATTTTTCGCCCACTTCAGTAAGCAGATAAACTCTCATAAAAGAGAAAATCATTTGTACAGTAAGTTGTAGAAAGATTAAGAGAATAATGGTGTTTAATCCCCATTGTACATCAATTAAATTAACACCAAGCTGAGAACCAAAATTGGTGGCACTTTGTAATTGAGAAACTTTTACTCCAGGAGCTGCGGCATCTATCATCTTGCCTAATAAAAAAGGGAAAATACTAGTTGATAATGAGGATAACGCAATAAAAATTAATGCCAAAATAAATTTTCCTCTGTAAGGTTTTAAGTAGGTAAAAAGAATGAGAGCTTCGCGCAAACTTTCTTTACTTATTTTTACTTTTTGAGGTTCATCTTTTGCAATTCCGTTGCTGTTAAAACTTCTTTTACCGCCTGCCATCTTTTATGAATTATGAGTTATGGGAGTGCAAAGAAATTCTAAAATTTATTTAATCAGCAATATGAAATCAAAAATTAGGCAACATAATCAGCCAAATACTTATATCGGTCGGTAAGTTTTCCATTTTCGGCTATGGTTGCGTTTTTGATGATATCTCCCTTATCTTCAATTAATAAATTTGGTAATACATGCCTAATTAGTTGTTCACCAAATTCTTTAGAGGCATCAATTGGTAATTCGCAAGGAAGATTTCCCACAGCTTGCACATCAATATATGATTTTTGAAAAGGTGTAGTTTCCGTTTCTAAAAATTGATTGTAACCATAAAACGGATCTTCAATAGTTGTGCTTCTGATGGTGCTATATAATGGACCTGGAATATCACATGTAATATCCGAAATTAATTTAATATTAAAGTCCTTTGATTTCATTTCATCACGAGTAAAAAATGGGGCAATTCCGTCTCTCCAAAAAATGGCATTAATCATCACATCGGCTTTTTTATAATAGGGTTCAAAACTGCTTACATAATCTTCTGGATGTTTATAAAAATCTGATTTATCCCACTCACGTCCATCACGTCTTTCATAATAATCCTCAGAGCGTAATTGCACATAAACGGCTTCATCATATTCATTCTCCAAAAACTCTTCTTGTGATACATGATGAATTTTTAGCTTCTTAAAAAACTCTATAGCTCCATGTGCTACACGCCCATCACCACACAAAACAATTTTTATTTTATGAAATGAAATTCCATCATATTGTGCATATAATTCATTCATATCCTTGCATTCATGCGCAAATTTTAAATGGAATAAACCTAATCGTTTTCCCCACATCACAAAAGCATAATGCGTTCCAACAATACCTGCAAATCTGCCAAAACCAATGATACGATTTCCGGCATCCCATACTAAATTTTCATAGTCAATCAGTCGAATATTATTTTTCAATATGGTTCGAAGTAATGGTCTATTATGAGGTTGTTTTTTAATCGTATGAGAGAAAAATAAATAGGTTTTGTTGGGCAATAAAAATTCTTGAGGAACCTCTTTAACACCCAATAAAATGTCACACACATTCATATCTTCTAAAACTTCAATACCTTTTTTTTTGTATTCATCATCAGTAAAACAACGATGCGGTGATGATTGAACAACTACTTTTATTCCAGAAAATTTTTGCATTAATTCTACGCAATGATCGGGGGTAAGCGGTGTGCGTAAATCTGGGGGCATCTTGCCTTCACGAATGATTCCAATTGTTTTCATGCGTGGCGAAGATAAGTTAAAAATGTTCCTCGATACAACAATCATCAATTCATATAAAATCTTATTTTCGCACAAAAAAATGAGTGAAATGAATTTTGTTGAAGAATTAAAATGGAGAGGCATGCTGCATGATATTATGCCTGAAACGGAAGCGTTACTAGCTAAACAATCTATTACAGGATATATTGGTTTCGACCCTACTGCCGATTCTTTAGGAGTGGGGAATTTGGTGCAAGTAATGACCTTATTGCACTTTCAACAATGCGGACATAAACCCATTGCATTGGTTGGTGGCGCAACAGGTATGGTTGGAGATCCATCGGGTAAAAGTACAGAGCGAAATTTATTGAATGAGGAAACATTGCGTCTTAACCAAGCGGGTCAACAAAGGCAGTTAGAAAAGTTCTTAAATTTTAATTGTGGCGATACATCTGCTGAAATTGTAAATAATTATGATTGGTTTAAAGACTTTAATTTTTTAGAATTTATTCGTGATGTGGGAAAACATATTTCAGTAAATTATATGTTGGCTAAAGATTCGGTAAAAAGCAGATTAGAAAGTGGCATGTCGTTTACCGAATTTAGTTACCAATTGGTACAAGGTTATGATTTTTATTATTTGTGGAAAAACCGTGGTGTAATGCTCCAAATGGGTGGCAGCGACCAATGGGGAAATATTGTAACAGGAACAGAACTTATCAGACGTAAAGATGGTGGAGAAGCATTTGCATTAACCACCCAATTGATCAAAAAAGCCGATGGTTCAAAATTTGGCAAATCAGAAAGCGGAAATATTTGGTTAGATCCAAAGAGAACTTCACCATATAAATTTTACCAGTTTTGGTTGAATGCAAGTGATGAAGATGTGAAAAATTATATTCGCATTTTTACTTTATTTAAGAAAGAAAATATTGAAACCCTTGAAGCAGAACACTTGCAAGCACCGCATTTAAGAGTGTTACAAAAAGCATTAGCTAAAGATATTACCATTAGAGTTCACAGTGAAGAAGACTATATTTTAGCCATCGAAGCATCAACTATTTTATTTGGAAACTCAACTGCTGATGCGCTAAATTCTTTAAATGAAGAAACTTTTTTAGATGTGTTTGAAGGTGTGCCTCAATCCACTATTTCAAAAAAGGAAATGGAAGCAGGAATTAATATTGTTGAATTACTTTCAGATAAAACCAATATTTTTCCATCACGTGGAGAAGCCAGAAAAATGATTACTGGTGGCGGAGTAAGTATCAATAAACAAAAAATTGAAGATGCCGAAACACTAGTAAATACAGATAATCTCATCAACAATAAATATATACTTGCCCAAAGAGGAAAGAAAAATTATTATCTCATTATTGTTGAGTAACAAAATCAAAATGACTATAAAATTAAAGAAGAACTACGATAAAAACGGAAAATTATTAAGTCCCATTTTACCAGATCACATTAAAAATTTTTTGATTGATATTGACGGAACTGTGAGTGAGGATGTACCCAATGAAGAACCTGAAAGAATGCTTACTTGTGAGGAAATACCCGGAGCAAAAGAATATGTAAACAAATGGTACGATGAAGGACATATCATTACTTTTTTTACATCACGATTAGAAGAACATAGAACAAACACCGAGCAATGGTTAGCAGAACATGGCTTTAAATGGCACGGGATAATTTTTGGAAAACCACGTGGAGGAAATTATCACTGGATTGATGATCGCTCGGTAAAGGCAACACGTTTTGTTGGAAAATTTACTGATCTCGTAAAAGTAAATCGTGAAATTGAAGTGTTTAAAAATGACGTTGAATAAATGTTAAATATTAAGTGATGAATAAATAAATTTTGCAAACTATACATGAGAACAATTACCCCAAAAGATAAACCATTAGCCGAGTTTCATAATTTATTGCTAACAGCCATTGCGCCTCGTCCTATTTGTTTTGCAAGCACAATTGATGCGAATGGAAATCCCAATTTAAGTCCGTTTAGTTTTTTTAACGTATTTGGTTCCAACCCCACCACGCTTATTTTTTCTCCAGCAAGGAGAGTGAGAGATAATACCATTAAACATACATTAGAAAATGTATTGGCTACTAAAGAGGTTGTTATCAATGTGGTTAATTATGCTATGGTTCAACAAATGAGTTTGGCCAGTTGTGAGTATCCAAAAGGTGTAAATGAATTTGTAAAATCAGGTTTTACACCTTTAGCTTCAGAATGTATAAAACCTTTTAGAGTAAAAGAATCTCCGGTACAATTTGAATGTGTAGTGCGTGATGTAATTGAAACAGGAACAGAAGGTGGAGCAGGTAATTTAATTATTTGTGAAATTGTGATGATGCATATTGCAGATGATGTTATGACGGCTACGGGTCAGATAGACCAACATAAAATTGATTTGGTGGCAAGAGCAGGGAGCGATTGGTATGTGAGAGCTTCACAGGGACTATTTGAAGTGCCAAAACCTAATAGGAATTTAGGCATGGGAGTAGATCAATTGCCAGATGAGATTAGATTAAGTAAAATACTAACGGGAAATAATATTGGTATGTTAGCCAATGAACAAGTATTGCCCGATGCTGATAGTATTGAAGTTTTTAAACGGATGAATAAAGACCTGCAAAAAATTCATTTAGATTTTAAAGATGATGAACATGGATTAAGGAATGCTTTGCATCACATGGCACATCAATATTTAGAACAAGGAAAAGTTGTAGATGGATGGAAAATATTATTGAGCAAATAAATGTGAATATGCCTCATAAGAAAAAAATATTATTTCTATTAGGGAGCACAAAATCATCTTCAGCTAATAAGCAAATCGTATTGCTGTTAATGCAACAATTGGCAGATAGCTTTGAGGTAGAAATTTATGATTCGCTAGATAAAATCACTCATTTTAATCCTGATTTGGATAATGAACTTGTTCCTGATTCAGTCACTCATTTCAGGCAAGCTATCGAACAGGCTGATGGAGTAATTATTTGTACTCCTGAATATGTGTTTAGCCTTCCCGGTGTTTTAAAAAATGCTATTGAATGGCTGGTATCTACTACCATTTATACAGACAAACCTACTGCATTAATTACAGCATCTTCATCTGGAGAAAAAGCTCATGAATCTTTGAATTTAGTAATGAAAACTATTGGCGCCAAAATTGGAAATCATTCTTCTATTCTTATTAAAAGCGTAAAGTCAAAAATAAATGCTAACGGTAACATTGTAGATATTGATACTCAAAAGCTGATTGAACTTTTGATAATTGATTTTATAAAACAAATTGGCTAACAATCAAGATAGCATCATTTTAGAAACAATATGGCAATGGCTTTTAGCCAGCTCGTTGTAGGTTTATCTATATATTTTTGTGCAAGCTCTATTGTTTTTACTTTATGGTATGAACCATTTGCCTTAACTTATCATCTAAATGAGTATTTACTGGAGTAAGAGGTAATCTTACAATATTTTCGCACAAACCCATTTCGTTTAATAAAACTTTAACTCCTCCT
This sequence comes from Bacteroidota bacterium, assembly GCA_025359805.1. GTDB lineage: Bacteria > Bacteroidota > Bacteroidia > UKL13-3 > UKL13-3 > CAIUEQ01. The sequence goes on along the minus strand of JANYDU010000055.1, from coordinate 23,079 downwards.
GGGCTTCCATCTAAAAAAATAGTTTTCATCACTTCATATAATTTAAAATGAAGTTTACGAGCTGCTTCAAAATCTCCTTTTAAACCCAAACGAACCATCTCACTAAAATCTTTTGGATACGCATTTGCGATAACCGAAATTACTCCGCTCATTCCCATCGCTAAAAACGGAAGCGTTAAATTATCATCCCCAGAAATAACTTCAAACTCAGAAGACTTTCCATGTAAAATGTCCATAAACTGTTCTGCACTTCCAGACGCCTCTTTAGTAGCAATAAATTTTGTTGATGAATGTGCCAAACGTAATGTTGTAGAAGCAGAAATCATGGAGCCTGTACGTCCGGGAACATTATAAATAATAATAGGTTTGGGAGATACTTTTGCCAACTCCATATAATGCAAATAAATTCCTTCTTGATTGGGCTTATTGTAATACGGGCTTACAGAAAGCATAGCATCATATTTTGAAAAATCAAAAGCCTTTATTGTTTCCACAACTTCTGTTGTATTATTTCCCCCAATTCCAGCAACACACTTAACCCTTCCCTTTACTTTTTCGGAAACAAAAGTATATATCTGTTTTTTTTCTTCCTTGCTTAATGTGGGGGCTTCGCCAGTTGTTCCCAATGCCACAACATACTCTACTCCCCCGCGTATAACATGATCAATAATATTTTCTAATGCATCAAAATCAATGCTTAAATCTTTTTTAAATGGTGTTACTAAAGCTACTCCTGTTCCTTTCATATATTGGGTTATTAGTTTATTGGTTATTTAGTTTTGTATCACTCCATAGCCAATAATTCATTTAATATTCTTCAAATAAAAATCAATTTGTTCAATCAAAAAATTCAAATCTTTTTTTTCGCCAATATCAATCATGGCATCGTAATAATCCAAACCGCCTGCAATATGAGAACCTACTCTGTACTTAGCTTTTGAATAGGCTGCTATAGCTTGCATAGGTAATGATGGTTCGAAATATAAATTTAATAAGAGATCAAAATCCAGTTCTAAAAAACGACCAATTTTTCCTTTGATAGGAAGATTAAAACCATTTAGTTTTTCTTTCCAAAAAAATTCACTTTGCAAAATGAATTTTTTGCTATGAGGTAAATCTTTTTTATCTACATAGCCCATCAAAAAAACTTTTTTACCATCTGTGCGAAGTTGATTTGCATAATTGTTTATTGCCTCTTCATTATTCCTATCCTCTGCATTATAAACAATCCCGATATGTTGCACTTCATTAAATGTAGTAAGCGAATGTTTCGCATTTTTTTCGGCAATTTCTTTGCTTAATAAAAATCGACCTATATAATTTTTAATGTCTTCTATTAATTTCATTTAAGATATTTCAATGTAATATAGCTGCGAAGTTAATATTCAACTGCAAATAAATAAATGGAGTTGTTAACCTAAAATGGCTATTGTATCATCTGCATGAATTCTTCTTCGCTAATGATTTTTATATTTAAATCTGTTGCCTTCTTCAATTTTTCTGGTCCCATTTTATCTCCGGCAATTAAATAATTTAAACTTTTGGCAACACCTGAAACATTGCGCCCTCCATTCACTTCAATCAATTTTTTTAATTCATCTCTACTTCGTATAAATGTTCCAGAAACTAAAAATGTTTGCCCAAGTAGTTTATCTGTTCTCACAATGCTTTCGTCATGCACCATTTCAAATTGTAATCCTGCTGTTTTTAGTTTTTCGATGATAAGTTTATTATTTTCATCCGCAAAAAATTTCACTACCTGCTCGGCAATTTTTTCTCCTATTTCGTGCACATTAATAAGTTCTTCTATTGTTGCATTTGCTATTTTATCAATGGTATAAAAATGCTGTGCTAATTTTTTTGCTACCGTTTCTCCAACCATTCTAATACCCAATGCAAACAATACTCTTTCAAAAGGAATTTTCTTGGAGAGGTTAATTCCCTTTAATATATTTTCAACTGATTTTGCTTGCAAACTGCGTTTTTTTTTCTCGTCATCATCGCCAACTGTAAATTCTAAACCAATTAATTTTTCATCATTAAGCTCATATAAATCGGCATAATTTTTTATCACACCTTTATCATACAAACCACTTATTGTTTCTGCACCAAGGCTATCAATATTCATGGCTTTACGGCCAATAAAATGTTCTATTTTTCCTTTTAGTTGTGGAGGACAAACATTTTCATTTGGGCAGTAATGAACAACCTCTCCTTCTTTGCGAATAAGGGCTGCTCCACATTCCGGACAATGGATTGCGTATAAAATTTTTGCCGAGAACAATTGTCGTTTGCTGATATCAACACCCGTAATTTTCGGAATAATTTCTCCACCCTTTTCAACAAAAACCCAATCATGTTCATGTAAATCCAATCGATCAATTTCATCGGCATTATATAAACTTGCACGCTTTACTGTAGTTCCTGCAAGTTGCACAGGTTTTAAATTAGCAACTGGAGTAATAGCTCCTGTTCGCCCAACTTGATAGGTAACTTTTTGCAAAACCGTTAATGCACTTTGCGATTTAAATTTATAAGAGATAGCCCAACGTGGATTTTTTGCAGTGAATCCAAGTTCTTGCTGTTGATGGTAATTATTTACTTTTATTACTACTCCATCAATTTCATAACTGAGGTTTGTTCTTTCAATATCATATTTGTTGATGAAGGCAAAAATTTCATCAAGTGTTTTACATTTTTTATATTGATCGCTCACTTGAAACCCCCACGATTCGGCTTTTTTCAAACTATCAAAATGTGTTTCGGCAATTGAAACATCGCTATAAATAAAATACAAAAAACAATCGAGCGGGCGTTTTGCTACCTCTTTTGAATCTTGCATTTTTAGAGTGCCGGAAGCAAAGTTGCGCGGATTTTTATATAACTTTTCTCTAATTTCTTCTTCATCCAACCCCTTTGCTTCTAATTCTTTTCTATAATCATCATTGAGTTTATCAAATGTTTTTCGGTGCATAAAAATCTCTCCTCTAATTTCAAATTCATCTGGGTAATCACCAGGTTTTAATTGTTGTGGAATAGATTTTATAGTTTTTACATTATTGGTTACATCATCTCCTTGCACCCCATCGCCACGTGTAACTGCACGAATTAATTTTCCATTTTTGTAGGTTAATCCAATAGCCAACCCATCAAATTTAAGTTCACATACATATTCAAAATCTTCAATAATTATTTTTCTGATTCGTGTATCAAAATCCTTTAACTCATCTTCGCTATAAGTGTTTCCCAAACTCAACATGGGATATTTATGTTTTATTGTTTCAAATTCTTTGGTGATGGCTCCTCCAACTTTTTTTGTAGGAGAATCGTCATGAATCAAATGCGGAAATTCAGCTTCTAATTTTTCCAATTCTTTTAATTGTAAATCAAAATCAAAGTCGGAAATGTTTGGTTGTGATAGCGTATAATAATTGTAATTATGCTCATTGAGTTGCTTAGTTAGCTCATCAATTTTTATTTTTGCGTCAATCTCATTCATGTGTGCGGTAAAAATAATCATAATTAATAAATGTTGATTCTAAAATAGTAAAGTCGCATTCATTAAAAATCAGATAAGACTAAAGCCTTTATGATTAGTGAGTTCTCATTAGGTTGAATAGTGAGTTTGAGAATTTCTAATTTTAATCCTATTTTGCGACTGCATTAAGAATGATGAAGGTAGAAAATAATTTTATTTGGAATACCGTAAAAGATTTGTTGCATGAACACGACTGTGTGATTGTGCCAGGTTTTGGTGGGTTTGTTTGTAATTTACAGCCTGCCCGTATCGACCAAATTTCACATATTATTACTCCACCAGCAAAGCATCTTGTTTTCAATCAAAACTTAAAAACCAATGATGGTTTATTGGCTTCAAGAATGGCTGAGCAATTAAAAATAAATTACTCAGAAGCCATTCAATTGATTGATGAAACCGTTGATAAAACCAAAGATTTTCTTCAAGATAAAAAATATTTAACGGTAGAATTATTTGGAAGTTTTAGGTTGAATGCTGATGCCAATTATGTATTTCTTCCCGAAAAAAATAACAACTTTTTGTACACTTCATTTGGGTTAATGCCACTACAAGCTGATCCAGTGGCAAGCCGAAGTATAAAGACTCGCAAGGCTCGAGTGTTTAAAGATAGAAAAGAATTACGCACAGCTAAAAATGTAAAACGAACTAAAAATACCATTCGAATTGCAGTTGGTGCATTTGCCATTTTGCTTGCTGTTAATTTATTCATCTTCATAAAAGATCCTGAACTAAAAATTAGTGCAACTACCATGAATATTACCTCATGGTTTGATTCCTTATTTCATTCTTCATCAACACAACCAATACTTGAAATTTCAAAACAAGAGCCTATTGTAATTAAAGAAGAAACCTATATTCCTCCCCCTCCAGCACCAATAGAAAATAATTTAGTAGTTACTGTTGATTCATCAACTATTAAAACTCCAATTGAAGAGCAACCTGTATTTGATATTCTATCATTTGCTAAAAATATTGCATTGGCAAAAGGTAATTTTGTTATGCCAATAACAGCTGAAGAACAACCTATTGTTGAAACTCCTGATAATGGAAAACAACAAATTGTTCAACCGATTTTAAAACCGAGTGCTTTAACTGATTCTACTTTTTATATTATTGGTGGGGTATTTTGTAAACAGAAATATGCCCAACGATTTTTTCATGAGTTGGAAGAAAAAGGTTTTGCTCCAGAAATAGTGCCCAATCCAAACATGAATTGCAACCGTGTGAGTTATGCAAAATTTTTTTCACGCAAAGATGCCGAGCGCCAATTGCATAGTATTCATGCAAACATTAATGCTGATGCGTGGTTGCTGGTTCAGCACAATTAATTTCACTTCACTTTTATTCAACATTTAATACTGACACTTAAACTATACATCATTTTTTGTGAACTGTTTACATGTTACTAAAGTGGTTACAATTATTCCTTAGATAAGTACTTGTTTAGTGGTTACAAAATAACCCAAACAATACAAACGTTAAAGCCATTAAATGAACGCAGCAACTTTATATAAAGACAACCGCAAAAACTCCATTATTAGCTATAGTGTTACAGTTTTTGTGCATGCAGGCATACTACTTTTATTATGGTTTTTTGTGATTATGCCACCCAATCCACCACTTTCAGATCCGGGAGGTTCAGGGATGTTGATAAGCCTTGGTGAAGAAAATATGGGTGGACCAGATTTGATTCCTGTTGAAGAAATAATTTCGGAACCAGAACCTCCTCAACCAGAACAACAAACTAACGATGCTCAAACTATTACACAAGATAACCAAGATGCTCCTGAAATAGAAACAGCAGAAGCAACAAAAGAAACAGTTGTAAAAAAGATTGATGCAAAAAAAGAAGTTAAGAAAACGGAAAAGAAAATAGAAAAACCTGTTGACGTTCCTCGTAAAGTTGATCAGCAATCATTATTTAAAAAGAAAAATAATGCCGGGCAATCAAGTGGTTCGGGTGATGGTACAATTCCCGGAAACGAAGGTAAAGTTGATGGAGATCCAAATGGTAGTCCGGATGGAAATGGCAAAGCAGGAAACGGTGGAAATGGAGAAGGATATGGAACAGGTGATGGAATTGGAAATGGAAGTAGTGATGGTGTTGGAACTTATGAATTAAGAGGGCGTTCATTATCTCGCAGACCAGATATTACAGAGAACTCACGTGAAACAGGAAAGGTTGTTGTTTCCATTGTTGTAGATAGAAATGGAAAAGTAATTAAAGCAACTCCAGGGCAAAAAGGCACAACAACATTGAGCCCTGTATTATTAGAAAAATCGAAACAAGGCGCTTTGGAAGCTCGCTTCTCTCCAAAACCTGATGGACCAGAAGAACAATATGGAACCATTACATTTGTGTTTAGATTTAAACAGTAAAATCTATATCTTATACCAATAAATAATCATCCATTAATTTCCTTATTCCAATTGTGGCTTTTTGTTGGATAAATATGATGCGCTCAGAATTGGTAACTGTTGGTTCTCCGGGATCAACAATATAAATGGGAACTTTTTTGGCAACGTAATTAACCAAACCTGCTGCCGGATAAACCACCAATGATGTTCCTACAACAATAAAAACATCGGCACGAACAACGATTTCAGCAGCTTCTTCAATTTTAGGAACAGCCTCTCCAAACCAAACAATAAAAGGCCTAAGTTGAGAACCCAACTCACACTTCTCTCCCATTTTAAGTTCCCATCCTTCCATATCATAAATCAATTTTGAGTTTGCAGTACTCTGTGATTTTTTAATTTCTCCATGTAAATGCAATACTTTTTTTGAACCCGCACGTTCGTGCAAATCATCAATATTTTGGGTGATGATATGAACATCAAAATCATTTTCTAACTTAGCTAATGCTATATGTGCTGCATTGGGTTTAGCTTCTAAAATAGCCTTTCGCCTTTGGTTATAAAACTCTTGAACCATTGCAGGGTTTCTTTTCCAAGCATCAAAAGTGGCAACATCTTCAATATTATAACCTTCCCACAATCCATCACTATCCCTAAATGTTTTTAAACCACTTTCGGCACTAATACCTGCACCGGTTAATACAACTAATTTTTGTTTTTTCACCTCTAATTATTTTAAGCAAAGCAATTTAACATCAATCATATCATTTTTTGAATAAATTTGTTTTACCATTTTGAAAACAATTGCTATAAAATATTTTTTTATACTGTTTGTGTTTTTGCTTTTGCAAATTGGGAATGCATTTGCCGTAGTAGAGCCAGTAACGAAGACAAAAACAATACGTGTTATTGAAAACAAGGGGCAGTGGGAATCTAACGTATTATTTAAAGCCAATATTCCCGGAGGATTTTTATTTATTACCAAACAAGGCTTGGCTTATGCCATGTATGATGAGGGCGCATTACACGAAAAAGACCATAACCATAAAAATGGTACAACTGTTAATGGGCATAATTTATTTGTTGATTTTGTTGGTAGCAATTCAACCTCAACGGTTATTAAACAAAATAAAAGCGCAGAATATTATAACTATTTTATTGGCAACGATAAAAGCAAATGGGCAAACTTTTGTTATGCTTATGAAAAAGTAACACTTCAAAATATTTATAACAATATCGACCTTGAACTTATTTCTTTAGATGGCGCTTTTAAGATGAATTTTATTGTGCATGCAAATGGAAACCCAAATACTATTAAACTAAAATACAGAGGAGCAAATGCACTAAATATTTATAATGGTGCATTAGAAATTACCACTTCATTAGGGATGATAAAAGAAGAAAAACCGTTGTGTTTACAAGGTGAAGTTACTATTCCTTCTCAATTTATATTAACCGATAATACTCTTAGCTACCAACTTTCATCTTACAATAAAAATCAAGATTTATTGATTGACCCCACAGTTGTGTTTGCCACCTTTTCGGGATCCTATGCTGATAATTGGGGATTTACCGCAACTTATGATAATAACGGAAATGCTTATTCTGGAGGAACAGTTTATGCAATAGGTTTTCCTGTTACTGTTGGAGCATTCCAATTAATTTACAGAGATGGCTTTTCATCGCCTACAAATTTGGAAGATATTGCACGCGATGCCGGAATTTTAAAATACAGTGCTGATGGAACTCATCTTTTATACGCGACTTTATTGGGTGGAATAGGGAATGAACAACCACATAGTATGATATGCGATAGTTCTGGAAATTTAATTGTGATGGGAACAACAACCTCCACAAATTTTCCAATTTCATCGGGTGCATATGATGGAACACAAAATGGAAAGTACGATATTTTTATTGTTAAACTTAGTGCTGATGGTTCAACATTATTGGGCTCAACTTATTTTGGTGGGGCAAAAGATGATGGAATAAACAGTGACTCCACACATGAGTTTTATGATGCCATTAACCGACCACTTACTTTTAATTATGGCGATCAGTTTAGAGGAGAAGTAATGATAGATGGTAATGGTTCAAACTATTCAATATATGTAGCATCAACAACTGCATCAACAACTGATAATGGTTTCCCAATTCAAAATGGGTTTCAAACTTCTTATGGTGGAGGAATACAAGATGGTTGTTTATTAAAATTTAACAGCGCACTCACTTCATTATCATTCTCTACTTATATTGGAGGAAACAATGCCGATGCTGCTTTTGGAATTACCATTGATTATTTAGGAAACGCCATTATTTGTGGAGGCACTAAAAGCAGTAATATCAATTCAACGGGTGGTTCAGCATTTGCTTATCATGGTGGCACAGATGGATTTATTGCTAAAATTTCACCTTACGGAAATAGCTTGCAAGCCTTTATATATATTGGTACCACACTTTTTGATCAAACCTATTTTTTACAAACAGATAATCAACAAAACATTTATGTTGCCGGACAAACATTTGGAAACATGCCTGTTTCATCCGGAGTATATTCAAATACTGGAGGCAAACAGTTTATTCTTATTCTTGATAAAAATTTAACATCTATAAAAACGTCAACCATATTTGGTACCTCAAGTCTGTATCCAAATATTTCTCCTTCCGCATTTTTAGTTGATGTATGTGGAAGAGTTTACGTATCTGGCTGGGGTGGTGTTATAAATAACGCTTATAATTCTCAAACAGGCTCCACTTATGGATTACCTATTACAGCAAATGCCGTTCAAAAAACAACTGATGGTTCTGATTTTTACTTAATTGTTTTTTCTAAGAATTTAACCAGCTTAGCTTATGCAACTTTTTATGGAGGCAATGTCAGTTTGGAGCATGTTGATGGAGGAACAAGCCGTTTTGATAAAAACGGAAATGTTTTTCAAGCGGTATGTGGCGGATGTGGCGGGCATTCTGATTTTCCAACCACAAATGGAGCTTGGTCAAATACCAATAATAGTACTACCCCATATAAAAACTGTAACAATGCAATCTTTAAAATTAATTTAAATGTTTCAGAATTTGCGCCTGTATTTGCTGATACCCTAATAAAAATTACAGCTACCGATTTATTATCATTCCCATTTCAAATGACCGATAAAGATGGCGATTCGATATTTTATACTTTTACTGGAAGCGTTTTTAATTTATCTGGAAATCCAGCTACTGTAATAAAAAAAGAAGGTGCAGGAAAATCAACCGGCATTTTAAATTGGCAAACACAATGTAAAGATGCTTCATCAACTGATACTTTAGAAATTACCATAAACATGACCGATAATGGATGCCCAACTATTAGAACAGGCATTGGTAAAATAAAAATAATTGTAATGCCACCACCTATTATTCCTGCTCCATATCCTCAGTGTTTAAAGACCATTAACGATAACACGTTAAAACTCCAATGGCAAAAAAATTCATCTTCAAAATATTTTAAAGCATACAAAATATATCGAAAAAAAGAAGGTGAAAATTTCAACTTATTAGCCACCGTAAATACAATAAATACGGTTTCGTTTATTGATACATCAGCGATTTTAAATGTAATTAATAATTACTGCTATTTTATAAGCACAATAAATATTTGTGATTCAATTGGAGATACTTCCAGAACCGTTTGTTCGCTTTTTAAAAATGATACATCTACAACACCTGCTTTTATTTTTAGCAAAGATTCTATTGTAAATGTGTATGCTATGGATACATTAAATCTTACTACATATATATATTCCGTTGATGATAAAGATTCAGTTTTTATTCAATGTGACGGGAATATATTTAGTAACAGTAAATTAGTTTCGTTTAGCACTAAAAATGATTTATCAAAAGCCACTATTACTTTACGTTGGATTGCAAGTTGTAATGGAATTGATACTCCATATTTACGCTTTTATGTTAAAAATAATCAATGCCCTTCACCTCAAACAAATAGTGGCTTAATTAGAATAGTTACCATTCCACCACCTCAAAATAGTCCACCAAATTTATCCTGTGTTAAATACATTGATAATAATGATGTTGAAATTAAATGGGAACAATCCAACGTAAATAAATTTTTTAAGAAATTTATTTTGCTTAAAAAAAGTCCTGACGGAAGTATCAAAACATTTGTTGATGTGCTCAACTCAAATTCATTTTTAACAGAAGATAATTCGGCAATTGGAAATCTCAAAAATAATTATTGCTATGCCATTACATCACAAGATATATGCGGAAATTATGGAGATACTTCAGATTTTAAATGCAGCGTCAAACAACCTTCAGATTATCCATTCCAAATACCATTTTATACAGTAACCGTTAATGATAATAAAAATGTTGCTGTTTTTTGGAGAAAATCTTTCGATAATGAGTTTAGTTTATATACGTTGTACAAACAAGATTTAAAAACTCAAGACTATATAAAAATTTATCAAGGAACTCATTTAAGTGATACCTTCTTATTAGATCAAAATGTAAAAGTTCAGCAGTATTCTTACTGTTATAAAATCACTCAAAATAATAATTGCGGACTTGAAAGTTTAATAACAGGAGATGCTTGTTCCATATTACTAAAAGGCGTTTCAAATCCTTTTGAACATACTCTAAAATGGAATGCATATAATTATTGGTATGCCGGTGTAAAATATTATGATATTGTTAGAATACAACCTGATAATAATCCTGAATATATTTTACAAAGTATTGCAACACAAAGTATCGATGATAAATTAAATTACAATAACGGACTTTATCAATACAAAATAATTGCCAATGAAGGTGTTAAAGGCTATGGACTTACAAGTACTTCAAATACTATTGAATTGATTCAAAAACCTCTTCTTCATGTGCCAAATGCTTTTACTGCAAATGGTGATGGATTGAATGATACTTGGGGTGGCGTTCCAATTTTTGTTAAAGAGTATAACTTAAAAATTTATGATCGTTGGGGGAAACTTGTTTTTGAAACCAACAATAAACATCAACAGTGGAATGGAATAGCACAAGATGGTTCGGATGCTATTTGTGATGTGTATGTTTATGTAATTACTTACTCTGGTTGGGATGATTCCTCACATTTGGTAAAAGGAAACTTTACCATTTTAAAATAATTCAATAAAAACTTTCATCATATTGCTTGAGATACTAGAAAATGTATTTTTGCTTTTCTAATTTCAAAAAAAACAGAACACATGGCAGTATATAAATTTAAAGTTTGGTTTGAAGAGTATGACGAAGTATATCGGGTAATTGAAATCAAATCAACACAAACATTTGAAGATTTTCATAAAGCAATTCTTGCTTCCATAAGTTTTGATAGCAAACACATGGCTTCATTTTATATGAGCAACGACAGTTGGAAAAAAGGGCAAGAAATTACTCTTGAGGATATGAGTGAAGATGAAGAAAACCCTACCCCAACAATGAAGCAAGCTAAACTAAGCAGCTATATTATTGATCCTCATCAAAAAATTTTATATGTATATGATTTCTTAGAAGTATGGGCATTTAATATTGAACTTACTGGAATTGAAATCAAAGAAAAAACTGGGGTAAAATATCCTGTATGTACAAAAACTGTTGGATTATCACCAAAACAATATGATAAAATTCAACGCTTTGGTTTGGTTGATGATAATGAGTTTGATGAAATCACTAAAAATTATTTAGATAAATCGGATGAAATTCCTGGAGAAATTTCTGATGATGAGGCAGATGAATTTGGATTAAGTGAAGACGAACAAGGCGAAGCAAGTGGGGAAACAGAAGAAGAATTATAATCTGTAAAAAGTTATGAAAACACTTTATTTAATGCGTCATGCAAAATCAAGTTGGGATGACTCCACACAAAAAGATTTTGACCGAACATTAAATGAACGTGGCAAAAAAGACCTTTTAGAAATGGGTAAACGACTCAAGAAAAAAGGAATTAAACCTGATTTAATAATTTCAAGTCCTGCACTTCGTGCACTAAAAACTGCAAAAGAAATTGCAAAAGAAATTGGCTATCCAGAAAAAAGTATTGTTCAAGAATTTGATGTGTATAATGCCTCCATTGAAGATCTTATTTTTATCATCAGAAATATTGATAATAAATTTGAAGATGTAATGCTATTTGGGCATAACCCATCATTTACTGGCATGGTAGGCTATCTCACCAATCAGTTTATTGATAATATTCCAACAGCCGGAATTGTTAAAATTAATTTCGACCTACTTAGTTGGAAACAAATTACCCATCAAAGCGGACAATTTATTTCATTTGATTTCCCTAAAAATCAGACAGCCTAATTTTTAGTTTTTCTTTTCATGTTACGAGTAGTTAATTCGTAAAAAACAATCATTATTTATTTTGCAAAACCCATTAGCCACGTTTGTAAATGTTATTCTGCCTTTGCCATTAGCCAAGTTGTACACCTATCGTGTGCCTTTAGAAATGGTTGATGAAGTTGCAGCAGGAAAACGTGTGGTGGTGCAATTTGGAAAAAAAAAATTGTATGCCGCTATCATTCATGATATACAATTTCATCCACCAAAAGAATACGAAGCCAAATATATTTTATCGGTACTTGATGAAGATGTTTTAGTTTCTCCAACTCTTTTAAAATTTTGGAATTGGATGGCAAACTATTATATGTGCTCCATTGGAGATGTTATGCAAGCAGCTCTCCCCGCTCCTTTTAAATTGCAAAGCGAAACAAAAATCAGATTAAATCAAGCCTGCGAAATTGAAACATTGGAATTAAGTGATAAAGAATATTTAATTGTTGAAGCCCTAACTGTTCAAGAAGAATTAAGCCTTGATGAAATTGCCGAAGTGGTTCAGTTAAAAAATATTTTTCCTCTGCTAAAAAGTTTGTATTTGAAAGATGCGGTTTTATTAACTGAAGAAATGAAAGAGATATACAAGCCCAAAATGGCAACTTGTATTTCTTTAAACGAAAAATATTTGGATGAAAATGAACTCAGAAATCTTTTTACTACTTTAGAAAAAAAGCCCATGCAATTAGATATGTTGATGGCGTATTTACATTTAAAAAACAATACCGAGCATATTCAAAAAAGTAAATTAATTGAAACCTCAAAAGCAAACGACAGCTCTTTAAAAACGTTAGTTAAAAACAATATTTTTATTGAATATAAAATTAAAATAAATCGCTTAAAAACAGAAATTATACCCACCGAAACCTTTGAACTTAACGAATTTCAACAAGCAGCATACAATCAATTAATAATGCATTTTGAAACCAAAGAAGTGGCATTGCTTCATGGTGTTACATCAAGCGGAAAAACACATGTATATGTAAAACTGATTGAAGAGGTATTGAAGCAAAACAAACAGGTATTATTTCTACTCCCAGAAATTGCCCTCACCTCACAAATTGTTTCTCGTGTTAAAAAATATTTTGGAGAACAAGCCGTTGCCTTTCATTCTAAGTTTACCCAAAATGAACGAGTAGAATTGTGGAATAAAATTCAAAAGGGTGAAGCAAAAATAATTATTGGAGCTAGGTCAGCAGTGTTTCTTCCATTTGATAAGTTAGGTTTGGTAATTGTTGATGAAGAACATGAGAGTAGTTATAAACAACAAGAACCTGCACCTCGATACCATGCACGTGATGCTGCAATTTTTCTTGCGCATTTATGGCAATGTAAAACAGTATTGGGATCAGCCACTCCATCTTTTGAAAGCTACCAAAATTGTAAGACAGAAAAGTATGCTTTGGTAGAAATGAATGAGCGTTTTGGAAACATGGAAATGCCTCAAATTATTACCGCAAATATTGCCGAAGAAACACGAGTAAAAACCATGAAAGGAAATTTTACTTCGGTTTTATATGATGAAATTGAAACCGCACTCACTTTACACGAACAAATTATTTTATTTCAAAACAGAAGAGGTTATGCCCCTATCATTGAATGTCAAAGTTGCCATTGGGTGCCTAAGTGCATTAATTGCGACATTAGTTTAACGTACCACAAATCTCTCGATTCATTAAAATGTCATTACTGCGGGCATACCCAAAATGTTCCAAAAAGTTGTGTAGCCTGTGGCTCGCATATTTTAAATCTAAAAGGTATTGGAACCGAAAAAATAGAAGACGAATTGGGTGTATTATTTCCAACAGCACGAATTAGTCGTTTGGATTTGGATGCCACAAAATCAAAACACGGACACGAACAAATTATTCAAAGTTTTGAAAACCATGAAGCCGATATTTTAGTGGGAACTCAAATGGTAAGTAAAGGGTTGGATTTTGAAAAAGTATCAGTGGTTGGAATTATCAATGCCGATCAACTTTTATTTTTCCCTGATTTTAGGGCACATGAGCGAGCGTTTCAACTTATCTCACAAGTAAGTGGGCGTGCAGGACGAAAACACAAGCAAGGAAAAGTAATTATCCAAACCTCATCTCCTAACCACCAAGTTATTCAGCAAATTATTCATCATCAATACCAACAATTATTTACTCATGAGTGTGAGGAAAGAAAACAATTTGAATATCCACCTTATTTTAGGTTGATAAAAATAGTAGTGAAACATAAAGAATATAAAATAGCTGCCGAAGCCGCATTTGATCTCAAGCAAAATATGAATAAACGTTTGGGTAATGATAAAATGCTTGGCCCTGAAAGTCCCTTTGTATCCAGAATCAGAAACCTATTCATCAAAGAAATCCTGATTAAAATTGATAAAAACTCTCCTCATCTTCAGGAAATCAAGCAATTCATTAAAGCCTGTATTTCCAAAACCACTGAAAACAAAGGGTTTAACAGATGTATCATCTATGCTGATGCTGATCCATTTTAATTTCCCCATTTAGATAAAGATATAACTGGTAAAATAATATTTTTGTGAGGTTATCATTTTAATACAATTTTAAAGTACCATAATCGAATTTATAAGATTGAAACAAGTATTTTCGTATTGTAATTTATTTCATAAAAAGCTAACTTAAATTTAATACATGTTAATTAATTTCAACATAGACTTACAAACGTTTATCGATAATTCCGATGATATGATTGGTGTTTTCGATACCGATTTTAAGCTATTAGCATCTAATCCAAAATTAGCCGATACCTATTTTCGCTCCGATAATATTAGAATAAAAAATGGAGTAAATATGGGAAGTATACTTCCTTCCGAAAAAAAATCCTTTTGGAGTGATCAATTCACACGTGCATTAAAAGGTGAAATTGTGAGATCTGAATTCCCTTATGAAGGAACTACGGGGCAATTTTATTATATGGAAAATATGTATAAACCCATCATCGAAAAAGATGAGGTTAAATACGTGATGCAAGTATTAAAAGTAATTACACTCAGAAAAAAGTTTGAAGAAAAAATACAAACGAGCGAGCGCACCTATAGACATTTAGCTTCTAACATTCCTAACTCTGATATTTTTTTATTAGATCAAAAATTTAATGTTTTGATAGCAAGCGGAACAGAGTTAAGGAGACAAGGAATTGACCCCGAAAAATTTGTTGGTAGAAACATGTATGATATTGCTGATGAATTTGGTTTGAAATTACTTTGGGAGTATTACGATAAAGCCAGAAATGGAATTGATTCTCAAGTTGAATTTACCCACGGAGATGATTTTTACTTAGATGATATTATTCCACTACGTGATGATAAAAATCAAATTGATGGATATATTATTTTCTCGAAAAAAATTACGGAACAAAAATTAAATGAGAAAAAACTAGAAAAACTTAATCAATCAAAAGATAATATTTTGGGAATTGTAGCGCATGATTTGCGTAATCCAATTACAGCTATTTTGGGCTTAGCTGATTTGATAAAAAATGATTTGCCCAATGCCGAAAAATATATTGATCTTATAAATAGATCCTGCAAAACGTCTTTAAATATTATTACCGAATTACTTGATATCTCTGAACTTGATAGATCTGATTATACCTTAAATAAAGAATCCGTTGAGATTATTGCTTTATTAAAAGGACTTATTGAATCGAACAAAATATTAGCAAACGATAAAGAATTAGACATTCAATTTGTTAGCAATACCAAGTCTTTATTTATCCATTTAAATCAAAATAAATTCTCAAGAGTATTAAATAATTTATTGGGAAATGCCATCAAATTCAGTCATAGAAAACAACAAATATTGGTTTCGGCTGATGTTCAAACTGAACGAGGAACTGTAATTATAAAGGTTCAAGATTCGGGTATTGGAATTCCTGAAAATTTAAAATCTATGATTTTCGATAAATTTACAAAAGCTGGAAGAAAAGGAACTGAAGGAGAAAAATCATTAGGATTAGGAATGTCGATTGTGAAAAGAATTGTAGAACTTCACAATGGAAGAATATGGATGGAAAGCAAAGAGAATATTGGCACCACTATTTTTATTGAATTAGATCTTCCTAAGGATGCTGTTATTCAAAACGCAAATGCTTAACCGATTCACCTGAATCACGCAATTCAATTAATGAATCAATACCAATTTCGAGATGTGTTTTTACAAATTTATCAGTCACTTTTTTATCACTCTTTGAAGTTTTTACACCATCAGGAGTCATTGGATTATCAGACACCAACAACAACGCTCCTTTAGGAATTTCATTAATAAAACCAACTACAAATATGGTTGCTGTTTCCATATCAATTCCCATGGCACGTGTTGAAATTAAATATTCTTTAAACTTTTCATCATGTTCCCAAACTCTTCTGTTTGTGGTATAAACGGTTCCGGTCCAATAATCCATAGCATGTTTTACAATGGTTGCCGAAACTGCTTTTTGTAAACGAAAAGATGGCAATGCCGGAATCTCAGGAACTAAATAATCGTTGCTTGTACCTTCTCCTCTTATAGCAGCTATTGGTAAAATTAAATCGCCCAATTTTGTTTTCTTTTTTAAGCCTCCACATTTCCCTAAAAATAAAACGGCTTTTGGCTTTACAGCTGATAATAAATCCATGGCAGTGGCAGCCATCGCACTACCCATTCCAAAATTCATGATGGTAATATTATTGGCTGTTGCCGTTTGCATGGGCTTATCTCTTCCCAATACTTCCACATCAAATTTATCGGCAAACATTTCTACATAATTAATAAAATTTGTTAGTAAAATATATTCGCCAAACTCTTTTAACTCTCTACCTGTATATCTCGGCAACCAATCATTTACAATTTCTTCTTTTGTTTTCATGCTCACGAAAATAATCTATTTCTCTTCATAATATCCGCCCAAATCATCGTCAGCTTTTTGTTGGCGCATATCAAACATACCGCTCATTAAATCTTTAAACTCTACTCCTTTTTCTAAACCATTTTTACTTAACTGGCTAAATTCAGATAACCCATGAAGTACCAATTCCATCATCAAAAATTTTTCTGATTGATTTCCTTTTCCAATTATTGTTTCTACCAATTGTTTTAATCCTATAACAGCATTCAACTTTTGCTCATAGGTTTGTTGAGAATCGGTATGAAGGAGTTGAACATTATAGCCATCATTAAAAAAGGAAATAATTTCGGCATAAGGATTTGGCTTCTTTGATTTTTTTGCCTTCTCAGGATTTGGAAATTTCTCCTCAAATAAACTTCTAATTGCTTTTCCAATTAATAAATAAGCAACATTTGATGCACCTTCTAATTCGCCTTCATACACCAACTCCACTTTACCTGTAATGGAAGGTAAGATTCCATACAAATCATTAATGCGAGCGATGGCTTTTTTCTCTCCGTTGATTAACATTCTGCGTTCGGCAGCACTAAATAAATTTTCTAAAGAACTAATAGTTAATCGTGCTGATACTCCACTTTTTTGATCCACCAATTCACTTTTACGTGCTTCAAATGCAACACGTTCTACCAATTCTTTCAATACATCATTTACTTCAATGTTTAATTTTTGCTCAGGCATGATGTGTGCCTCTTGTGAAGTAATGGTTTTAGAAATATCAATTGTTTTTGGATAATGAGTTAGAATCTGACTATCGATTCTATCTTTTAATGGCGTAACAATACTTCCGCGATTGGTATAATCTTCTGGGTTTGCTGTAAATACAAATTGAATATCTAAAGGTAATCTCAATTTAAAACCTCTGATTTGTAAATCTCCTTCTTGCAAAATATTAAATAATGAAACCTGAATACGAGCTTGCAAATCGGGTAATTCATTGATAACAAAAATACCTCTGTGTGAGCGGGGAATTAACCCAAAATGTATCACACGTTCATCGGCATAATTGAGTTTAAGTGTGGCTGCTTTTATAGGATCTACATCGCCAATTAAATCGGCAACAGATACATCTGGTGTGGCCAATTTTTCGGTGTAACGATCATCACGATGCAGCCAAGCAATTGGAGTAGCATCACCTTTCTCTGCAATTAAATCAACTGCAAATCTGGAGATGGGATGAAGCGGATCATCGTTAATTTCTGAACCTTTTACATATGGAATATATTCATCTAATAAATGAATCATCATGCGTGCAATCCGTGTTTTTGCTTGTCCGCGCAAACCCAATAAAATCATATTATGGCGAGAAAGAATGGCGGTTTGTAATTGAGGAATTACGGTATCTTCATATCCTTTAATATCATCAAACGGATTTTTTTTATCACGCAAAATTTGAATCAAATTATCACGCATTTCAATCTTCACACTTTTGGATTGATAGCCAGCTTTTTTAAGCTCACCTAATGTTTTTATTTTTTCTATATTCATCTTTAATATTTCTTGTATGTTATAATGCATCAAAAGGATAAAATGCATCTTCAATATGTTCAATCTCAAATTTTTCTCCTTTTACAACAGCAATAATATCAAAACGCACGGGAAGGGTAATTTGATTTTCTTCTAAAAAATTTTCGGCTGCAAGCCTCATATTCTTTTGTTTAGATTTTCCAACGGCTTGTTCGGGATACGCCATCATATCACTGGTACGGGTTTTTACTTCAACAATAATAATTTCATTTTGATGCTCACAAATCAAATCAATTTCTAATTTCCCAAACACATAATTTTTGCGCAAAACTTTATATCCTTTCTTAAGCAAATGTTTTTCGGCTATCTCCTCTCCTAGTTTTCCAAATTGTTTGTTGTGATTTTTATCTTTCATAACTTCTTCCTAAACTATTTTAGGAATAAAAATAATTGCGCCAACAATAACAGAAACAATTGCTATAATAAGTACTGCACCTGCAGCAATATCTTTAATTAAACCTGCATTGATATTTTGTTGAGGAGAAACTAAATCTACCAATTTTTCGATAGCAGAGTTCACTAATTCGGCAGCAATAACTCCACCAATACAGAGCAAAACAAAAAGCCATTCGGTTCTATCAATATGAAAATAAAATCCAGAAACGATTACACAAAAAGCGGCACACAGATGAATCCACATATTATGTTCGTTTGCAAATACATGAGCAATGCCTTTAAAAGCAAAGCCAAAACTTTGGATTCTTTTTTTTATGGAGAATGGTTTCATGATTATAACTCGTCCATCTTTACGTCATCCGATTTGCGAATTCCTTTCTCGGTATGCGCTACCATACAAGCTTCGTTAAAAGGGTCGTGTTCAAAAAATAAGATATAATTATTTTCGGCAGCATCCTTTAGCATGTTTGATTTTTCGTTCATGGAATCCAAAGGTCGCACATCATAACCCATTACATATGGAACTGGAATATGCGCTTGCGTAGGAATCATATCAGCCAAATAAATAACTTTTTTTCCTTTGTAATTGATAATAGGGTGCATCATACTTTGCGTATGTCCCTTTGAAAAAATAAGATCAATATCATCATGAAATTTTTCTCCTCGCTTTAATAATTTTAATTGCCCGCTTTCTTTTATAGGTAAAATATTTTCTTTGATAAAAGAGGCTTTCTCTCTGGGGTTTGGGGCTAATGCTTCATTCCAATGTTCTTCGCCAACCCAATAAGTGGCATTGGGAAATGTGGTTTCAAACTTTGTTCTATCGGCATTCCATTTTATGCTTCCACCACAATGATCAAAGTGCAAATGAGTAAGCACCATATCTGTAATATCACTAAAACTAAATCCTTTTTTGTTTAATGATTTTTCTAACGAATCATTGCCATGTAAAAAGTAATAAGAGAAAAACTTATCATCCTGTTTATTGCCAATTCCATTATCAATTAGTAATAACCTATTTCCATCTTCAATAAGCAAACAACGCATGGCTAATGATATCATATTATTTTCGTCAGCCGGATTTAGCTTGTTCCAAATGGTTTTGGGAACAACACCAAACATGGCACCTCCATCTAATTTAAAAAGTCCGGTATCAATGGTATGTAATTTCATTATTCTAGTATTAATTTTTTTATGGATTCTTTATCTCCGTTCTTCACTTTTATCACATACAATCCTTTTGCAAAAGAAGAAAAGTCGAGTTCGGTAATATTGCTTGACGTATTTTTATGAAGAATTAATCTTCCCGAAAAATCATAACATTCAATATTTATGTTTCCATTTATTTGATTATCAACAAAAATTTTAACCAATCCTGTTGAAGGGTTTGGATACATAATTAAATTTAAATTGTGAGATTGAATAGTATTTAATGATGTATTTATTGCAATAACTGAATCCATGCTTCCCAAAGCCATATTAAAATAGGATCCGCTTGGTGTTTGTTCTTTTCTAATGGCGCGAATCATATATATGTTTTTTCCACTTAACGGATATAAATCTGTATAGCTTGAATCTAAAAATGAAACACTGGAAACCAATTTAAATGGCTCGTATAAATTATGCGCATTATAAATAGAATAAGCAATTACTGAAGAATCAACAGATTTACTCCATTTCAAAACCACATTTTTATTACTGTTTATTGTAGATAAGTTTAACCCTAAAACTGGCTTGAATGGATGTAACCTTAAACTGGGGTCGCCCATTAAAGCCACATGCACAAAGGTTGGAAAATAGTTATAAGCATAGCCAAAATGATTTCCATTTGTAAAGTCTGAATAATTATTTTGAGTGAGTTGTGCCGCATAGCCAATATTTTCGCCCAATGCCATATGATGAAAATGCCAATACGGACGACCACTCCAAGCACTTGCCAATCCGGTTTTGGGTGAACATAATGGAGCTCTTAAAAAATTATCAGGCGAATCCCAATCGCCAAAAAAGCTACCAAACAGCATAGTAAAAATAGTATTTACCGAATCATTATTAAAGTGCTCGGTTTTACCAATACCTTGTGCACTAAAATAATTTCCGGCACCGCATCCATAGCTAAATAAATAATTACCTTGTTTGATACTTGTAAAATAATCTCTATCAAAAACTGAATCACCAAACATCACACTAAAATCACTCCATCCAGTTGATGCAAATGCTTCGCCTCCCATAGATCCAAAATTATCATCAATTAATCCTCTTCTTACCACTTGCATTTGACCTGTTTTATAAGCATGTGCTTTATTCAAATATTGTTTAGTAAGTAATGTATCACTCATTCCAAACTGAGGCATATTGGTTAAATCTACTCTCCCAATTTGAATAGCTACATTGGTTCCGTAAATATAACTTTGATCAAATTTTCCATCACCAATTTCATTGTGGTTTCTTATATCCGTTGCCGAATCGTGATTGATGGTATTATCAGTCCAGAATGTTTCATCCATTGCACCGTAATATACATCAGCAGGCCATGCACCACGGTGTTCAGGATCATGTCCATCAGGAAAAATATCTCCTGAATAAGGCACAGGAATTTTCCCTAATAAATACAATGCTTTTAATTTATTGATGCCGGTATCTGCTGCATTATTATATTCATTTAAAATAATTGTTTTTACATCTGTTACTGCACTTGTTCTTGAAATATTTTTAATTTTTACATACCATCCATCTGCTATCAAATCAACTTTTAATTGTGCAATTTCTGTTGCCAATGCTTGTACATAATTGGCATCAATAAGCAATAATAATTTTCCTCGTTGCTCTACAGCATTTAAGTTTATTCCTGCATAAATATATCCATGTGCAAATTGTGTTGATGAAGTGTATGTTCTTCTTACATAATATTCATAGGCTTTTGTATTGGTTACATTTACATCCACATATTGCAAAGCAGTTTTCGGAAGTGCAGCAATAGGTGCTCCCCAATCAATTGATTCTTTATTTTTTTTGTAAATGATATACCCTGTTGCCAAAGTATCGGCAGTCCATTTTAAAGTTATAGATGCAGGACTTGTAGCAACAATTGCTTTTAACATTACTGCATAATTTTGTGATGTTTGTGCTTTAATGAGAGAAGTGATGAAAAAAAAACAAAACAGAAAAGTATATTTCGACTTCATATTATAGTTGATTTTAATCAAAAATAATCAAGTATCTAACAAATCCCATGAGCAATACTATTAAATTACATGATAGCTGGAAAACCTTGTTAGCACAAGAGTTTGAGAAAGACTATTTTAAACAGCTTAAACAATTTTTGTTGAATGAAAAAAATGCAGGAGCTAAAATATTTCCTCCAGGAAATCAAATTTTTGCAGCATTGGATTTTACTCCTTTTGATGAGGTAAAAATAGTT
Source organism: Bacteroidota bacterium (assembly GCA_025359805.1). Taxonomy (GTDB): domain Bacteria; phylum Bacteroidota; class Bacteroidia; order UKL13-3; family UKL13-3; genus CAIUEQ01. The sequence continues at coordinate 589 of JANYDU010000055.1, read as the reverse complement.
TTATTAGGACAAGACCCTTATCATGGATTTGGGCAAGCGCATGGATTATGTTTTTCAGTAAATGATGGCGTTAAGATTCCACCTTCACTACAAAACATTTTTAAAGAATTGAAAGCAGATTGTGAGGTTGATATTCCCATTTCAGGCAATTTAATGAAATGGGCAAATCAAGGAATATTATTATTGAATGCTACATTAACGGTAAGAGCAAATGAAGCCGGATCGCACCAAAATAAAGGATGGGAAACATTTACCGATGAAATCATCAAAAGCATTTCAGATAAAAAGGAACATATTGTTTTTATTTTATGGGGACGATTTGCACAAAGCAAAGAAGTATTAATTGATGCCAATAAACATCTTGTTTTAAAAGCAGCGCATCCCTCTCCTTTTTCTGCTTATAATGGATTTTTTGGATGTAAACATTTTTCAAAAACCAATGCTTATTTAAAGCAATATGGAATAACGGAACTTGATTGGGCATCATCATCTTAATCGTTTCAAATTTATTAGGCATTTACTTTGTTAAAGTAACAGGAGCATCACAAAAACGTGCAGAAAAAATTATTGCTCAATAAGTATTCTTTTT
>JANYDU010000040.1 GCA_025359805.1 Bacteroidota bacterium | reverse complement strand
AAATGAAATGTCAATTCTATGAAAAAGAAAAGTATGGTCTAATGAATCTTGCGCAAACTTTGAAGGAAGATTTATTTCATTTCCTGTTTTAGGTTTTGGTTTGCTTTCAGTTTTTATAACTTCATAACTGAATCCACTTTGTTTCAATTGAACGTGCAAACCATTTCCATTATACAAATACAAAACTGATGGATTCAAATGATTATTCTGATCAATGATTTGCCCTTTGTTTTCAATAAATCCAAACTGTGAGGATACAGGTTTTGTAATGTTTGTGGCAAAACATAACGTATTTAAAATTGTAAATACGAGGAGTAAAAAAAGTTTGTTCATAAGAGATTATTTAAAAGTCAAATATAATTGGTTTTGGATAAAAGAAAAGGTTATCATTTATGCCAATTACTTGCTTCATTCTTCATCATAACAAATGAAGTACGTATAGCTATTTTTTTCTCGCTACCGTTTCTCTAAATTCGCCAATTACAATGCAGCCAAAAAATAACTACAATATACTTTTACAAAAACTTGATGAGTTTATTCGCAAATATTATAAGAACCAACTTATAAGGGGAGCGATATATTTTATTGCTGCTTTGCTTATTGGTTTTTTGTTGGTGGTAGTGCTCGAATATTTTGGCAGGTATAACTCGGCAATGCGTGCGGTTTTATTTTATTCGTTTGCGGTGTTTGCCATTTTTTGTTTGGCAAGGTTTGTTATAGTTCCGTTAACCAAATTATATCATATTGGCAAAACACTTGATTATAAAGGAGCTTCAGCTATCATCGGAACACACTTTCCGGAAGTAAAAGATAAACTCCTCAATACCCTTCAACTTAAATTTGATGCAAAAAAAAATGAAGATACTTCACTCATTTATGCTGCCATCAATCAAAAAATAGAACAATTAAAACCTATTCCTTTTGCTGCCGCTATTGATTTGAAAAAAAATATTCGGTATGCAAAATATGCACTAATTCCCTTGTTCATTTATCTATCTATTTATATTATTTCTCCAGGAATGATTAGCGACAGTTCTGAAAGAATTTTAAATTATAACCAAACGTTTAAACCTAAAATGCCATTTGATTTTATCATCGAAAACAAAAATTTACAAGCACAACAATTTTCTGATTTTGAATTACAAGTAAAAATGAGTGGTAACGAAATTCCTGAAGAAGTTTTTGTGATGTTAAACGGAAACCCTTATAAAATGCAGAAGAAGGATAAGCTCAATTTTTTTTATACGTTTAGCAATTTACAAAAAGCAATATCTTTTCAACTACATGCCGATGCGTTTTATTCTGATGATTATACCATTGAAGTTGTTGCAAAACCACTCATCATTAATTATCAGGTTCAGTTAGATTATCCATCTTATATCAACAAAAAAGATGAAACAATTAATAACCCAGGCGATTTAACCATTCCATCGGGAACCATTGTTAAATGGAAATTTACAACCTCGCAAACAGATGAATTATTACTTGGTTTTGGCGCACAAGAAATGAAAGCTGAGCAAACTGAAAAAGATGTGTTTACCTACTTAAAAAAGTTTTTTGTTTCAGGAATATATTATATCAAAAATCTAAATTCAAAAATACGAAACAATGATTCGATGTTGTATAATGTAAATGTTATTCCTGATGCATTCCCAACCATTACCGTTGAAGACAATGCCGACTCGCTAACCGGTAAACAGATCTATTTTATTGGTGATGCCAGCGATGATTATGGATTAACAAAACTTACTTTTAACTACCGTTTTATCAAATCAGAAAACAAAGAAAAAACGCAAAAGGGTTTACAATCCAAACAACTTGCTCTTGATAAAAAGGAAGTATCTCAGCGTTTTTACCATCAATTTAATTTAAATGAAGTTGGCATTGAACCTGCCGATGAATTGGAGTATTATTTTGAAGTATGGGATAATGATGGTGTACATGGTGCAAAATCATCACGCTCAAAAACGATGTTGTTTAAGGCGCCTTCTTTAAATGAGTTGGAAGAACAAACAGAAGCAGGGAACTCAGCCATGAAAGATAAAATGGAACAAGCCGTAAAGGAGGCAAAAAGTTTGCAAAAGGATTTAAAAGAGTTGGAAAAAAAGATGCTTGAAAAACGTGAATTAACTTGGGAAGAAAAAAAGAAATTAGATGAATTATTGGAGCGCCAAAAAGAGCTAAACAAAAAAATTGATGAGATAAAAAAAGAGAATCAACGTAATAACGAAAAGGAAGCGGAGTACAAAAAACAGAGTCAGGAAATATTGGAAAAGCAACAGCAAATTGAAAAAATGTTTAATGAGGTGATGAATGAGGATATGAAAAAAATGATTAAAGAACTGGAGCAAATGATGCAGCAACAGAACAAAGATCAGATTAAACAGGAGATGGATAAAATGCAGCTCAACAATAAAGATGTGCAAAAAGAATTGGATAGAATGTTGGAACAATTTAAACAATTGGAATTAGAGAAAAAGATGGAAGAGGCATTGGATAAGTTAGATAAAATTGCCGATAAGCAAGATCAATTAGCCAAGAAAACGGATGATATTTCTAAAGATAAAAAAATAAATAAAGAGGAAAAAAAAGCCGCTGTTGAAGAGGTAAAAAAAGAGCAAGAAGAACTAAAAAAACAATTTGACGAATTGCAAAAAGAGCTGAAGGATATTGATAAAAAAAATAAAGAATTAGAAGAACCAAAAGAACTTAAAAATACCGAAAAAGAAGAAAAAGAAATTGAGAAAGAGATGAATGATGGCAAAGAACAACTGGATAAAGGTGATGAGAAAAAAGCCAGCGATAAACAGAAAAAGGCTGCCGATAAAATGAAAGAGATGAGCGAGAAAATGAAAAGTGCAATGCAAGATGCAGAAGAAAAAGAACTGGAACTCGACATTAACGCGCTTCGTGAAATTTTGGAAAACACCATTCAACTTTCCAAAGATCAAGAGGATTTGATGGAAAGATTAAAACAAATTAACGGGTACAATCCTCAGTTTGTAGAGTTGGCTCAAGAACAAAAAAAGATGAAGGATAATGCAAAAATTATTGAAGATAGTTTGCTTGCTTTAAGTAAACGTGTGATAGAAATTAAATCGTTTGTGAACCGCGAAGTGAGTAAGATGAATGATAATTTAGATAAGAGTTTAAAATCATTTGGGCTAAGAAATTTTGGAGAAATACGCACCCGTCAACAATACGCAATGACGCATACCAATAATTTAGCGGTGATGTTGAGTGAAATTTTACAACAAATGCAAGCCAAACAAATGGAAGGAAGTGGAAAAGCAAAAGCGGGGCAAAAGCCAAAACCAGGTAAAGGAAAGGGAAAAGGCAAAGGTGAGGGAGAAGGGAAGGCTGGAAAAAAAATGTCGATGGGTGGAATTAAAAAAATGCAAGAGGAACTCAATAAACAATTGCGTGAAGGGTTAAATAAAAATGGAACTGGTGATCCTAAACCGGGTGAAGGAAACAAACCGGGTGAAGGCAATAAGCCAGGACAACAAGGGAAATCGGGTGCAGGCGGACAAGGAAATATGAGCAGTGAACAGTTTGCACGAATGGCAGCACAGCAAATGGCCATTAGGCAGCAGATGCAAAAAATGATTCAGCAAATGGGAAGTAAAGAGAAAGAAGGCTTGGGTGGACAACAAAAAATAAACGACATGCAAAAGTTGATGGAGCAAACCGAAAAAGAATTATTTAACAAACAATTAAGTGGAGAATTATTGATGCGTCAGCAAGAGATTTTAACACGATTATTAGACTCAGAAAAAGCAGAACGAAAACAAGAGCAAGATAATAAACGTGAAGCCGAACAAGCCAAAGAAAAATCTCGTGCAACGCCTCCAGATTTTGAAAAATATATTCAACAAAAAAATAAAGAGAAAGAATTATTAGAAACTATTCCGGCTGATTTGCAACCTTATTACAAAGAAAAAACCAAAGCATATTTTAATAAGATTGGAGAATAAGTTTTCAATCGAATAATTTCTGTGTAAGTTTGCCAAATGTTTTTCTCACCTCAAGAAATTGCCACCGTTACCATAACACTTTTTGCTGTTATTGATATTTTGGGTGGCTTGCCCGTAGTTATTAGCATCAAACAAAAAATTCCTCAATTGGATGCTGGAATAGCCACGCTGGCGGCAGGATCTTTAATGGTTGTTTTTTTGTTTTTAGGTAATTCATTACTCAACCTTTTCGGAATTGATGTATCTTCATTTGCGGTTGCAGGTTCTATTGTAATTTTTATAATCGCTTTAGAAATGATTTTAGGAATTGACTTTTTTCGTACCGATCCAAATGAAAAGGCAGGTAGTATTATTCCGATTGCATTCCCAATTATTGCAGGTTCGGGAACACTCACAACCATTATTTCTTTAAAAGCAGTTTATCAAGTACAAAATATTGTGGTGGGCATTTTATTAAACTTATTAATTGTGTATATCGTTTTACGATCAACTGATTTTTTAGAAAGAATTTTAGGCAAAGCAGGTTTATTATTGATGCGTAAATTTTTTGGAATAGTACTGCTGGCTATTGCTGTAAAACTCTTTAAAACTAATATCTAAAAAAGCACCTCATTACTGAGATGCCTTTTGTAAACTAACCAAACTATACAACTAATATTTTATTAATTTCTCGGTATGAGAAATGTTTTCATTATTACTTACTTCAATAAAATAAATTCCTGCCGAAAGTGCAGAAAAATCTTCATCCAACTTTATGTGTTGACTATTTTTATACATTTTTGTGAACGCTAACGCCCCAAAATTATCTAATACTTTTACTGTAATATTTTGTTGTATTTCGCCTAAATCAATATTCAATTCATTGCTTGTAGGGTTAGGAAAAACCTGAACAGAAGAGTTGATTACATCAAACAAAACCGAAACGATATTGGAGTATGTAAACCTACCATCTATATCCATTTGTTTTAAGCGATAATAATTAGTGGATGCTAATTGTGGATTTACATCTTCAAAAATATAATTCGATAACTGTGTGCTGTTTTCCGCTGATTTAACTAAGCCAATTTCAGAAAAATTTTGTGCATCAATACTTCTTTCAATTACAAAATGTGAAGTATTTTTTTCGGAAGCTGTTTGCCAATTTAATTCCACTTTATTGTTTATTTTTTGTGCGGCAAATTCATTCCAACTCACAGGCAACGCGCTATTATTTTTATCGGCAATTAACAAGTAAAAACGATTTTGATTTAAAGATAAGGCATTTGTTGTAGTGGTAAAAGTGATGGTATTAGTTGTACTTAAATTAATTCTGTTTGATGTAAATTTATCATACAACCAAATATTTTTTGTAAATGAGTTGATACCAATAAAATTGAAAGAATAAGTTTTTGGCGTTGATGAAAATCCAACTGATAATGTTACTGTATCAATAGCCATTGGTGATGCATTTATTAAAAAGCCATTGTATGAAAGTTTTGTAGAGTCAATAGTTGTAAATGATGCCAAACGATTTGTTCCAAAATCAAATTTTACTCCATCTAAATCATTATCAAAATTTGCAGTTGCAGTTGGATACGAATAAATAATAGTTTCATCCAAAACCGCAGTATCTAATAATTGTATTTTTAATTGATTGTTAGGAGATGTTTTTCCTAAAATCATAGTTGTCTCATCAGTTGATTTATAACTTTCCTGAAAAGTTAAATTTGCTGCTGATGTCACAGATACAAAAAATGCTTGCCCGGATGCAATAATATTTGAGCCTCCATTTAATGCTCCTGCAATGGGATGCCAAGTTGCATATACATTCAATACTGGATTCCAAATGTATATTGTTTTATTAATGCTTGCGCCCATTGCTGCTTGCCATCCACTATTTCCCCAATCAATCGCAGATGCATATGGATTTCCAACTAAATTCCAGCCATTGCTATTTGTGCGGGTTAGGCTTAACGTTTTTGAGCCAATAACAATTGTTCCTTTTGCTTGGAGTGTAACATTGCTTGTATTATTTACAACTGAGCTTAATAAATTACATCCATCATTTCTGCTTCCTCGCACAAAAATTCTGTATCCATTTCCAGGAATTAAATTTGTTGCATTTGTATTTGCTATAGAGTTCCATGTATTACTCACTTCATTAAAAGTATAAATGGAAGGTGAGTTATTTGCCGTAGCATCAAAACCATTTGTATGTTTTGTTAAACTTGGACAAGCTGTTCCTCCAGTTCCTATTCCCGTAATATGAATACTATCTTGCCAACTATTTAAGAAAGATACATTACCAACAGGCGAAGCTAAAAATCTCCAAGCCCTTCTATTTACACCTCCCGGAATAAATCGTTGAACTATTACATCTCCTAAAATTGAACCACTTGTTAATGGAGCTATTCTGGCAGTTCGCGTGGCATTTGATAAAAGAGTAAGCAAGCCACTTGTTGCTAAGGTTCCATTTGATACGGTTAGTGTATTACTCACACTTGCTGCTGATGTGATTGTTGCACCATTTAAATTGGTGAGTGTAAAATTATAAAAATTTGCCCCTGAAATATTTTGATTAACGCTACCATTTATTGTTACTGTTCCTGTTCCTATTGTTAAAATTCCTGTGTACAAATTACTGTTTCCAGCTAAATTAAAATTGCCGGTTGTAAATGTTAGTTTACCATTACCTAATAAATCTCCATTAACCGATATATTATTTGCTGAAGCAGAAAGTGTGATTACTCCCGTCCCATTTGTTAGTGTTAAATTACCCAACATATTTAAATTAGTTGATAGTGTTTTGGTAATAGTTGTTGATCCAGTGGCTATTCCTAAATTTCCATAATTTGGAATTAAAGATATACTTTGACTTGCTGTATTTGAATTATAATTTACCGTGCTATTTGTATTTAAAGCAATATGTGCATTTGTGAAATTTGATGGAAATGAAATGGCATTTGTTTGGGATGTTAATCCTAAGTTTAACACAGAACCAGATGCCATATTAAAGTTTCCGGATGCATTTCCTGTAATAGTTCCGGATGCTCCACTTACAGTTAAAGTACCCGAATTGATAGAAAAATTTCCATTAATAATTGCTGCACTTGTTACATTTAAAATCCCTGTATTTTGTTTTGTAAGATGGTAATAAATTCCTGATTTTAAACTTTGTGTAGCAGGATTATTATAAATAATTGTATTGCCATTTGCTGATGCATCTAATGTTCCGGTTGCAAGCATCGCTCCGCCAATATTTAGGGTTGCACCAATATCATTCAAAAAAATACACCCAACACTTCCTGTAATACTTCCAACAACAGTTATTGTATTTTTATTGGTTAAAGTAATACCATTATTAATGGTAATATTTCCGTTCATAATTATAGGCTGACTTCCATCAATTGATTGGTTATTTGTTGAAAAAAAATAAGTGCCTGTGCTTGATGAAAAATATCCATTGTTTGTAATTCCTCCACTCAAGGTAAAACTTTCAGCAGAAGTAATATTCCAATAACCATTTACAATTACATGTCCAATCATTGTATTGGTGCCGCCTGTATTATTGTCTGTTAAAGTTCCATTAATAATTGTTTGTCCATTTACAGTTGCATTCTGACCCGTGAGATTAATGCTATCACCCACGGCAACTGTAAAATCTCCATTAACAGAAATTGCACCACCCGATGATTTCAATCTTATGCTTCCACTTCCTGAGAGTATAAGATGATTATATACAAAGCCTCCTAAAGTTTGTCGGCCTCCATTATAAATAAATACATTTCCTGATGATTTTATTGCCCCTGTTGTAAAGGTTGCCGTATTTGATCCATTACCCGAAACAAAAATAGTATCGCCCGAAATAAAGGTTACATCATTTGTGGTTCTTGCTCCAGAGATAGTTAGATTATTATATTGAAAACGAGGAACAGATTGTATTCCTGTTCCATTAAAATTGATTGTGCTTCCCGTAATTGTATAGGTATTGTTTCCCGGAGTAAATGTTCCTGCAATACCAATTGTTCCACTATTTAATAATGTTCTTGCTCCAGTTGATGAACTTATCAGGTTATAATAATTATAATTTCTGATTGTTTGTGCTCCAGTTCCGTTAAAATTAATGGTTCCGTTTCCAGGAGTTATTGAGCCTCCATTTCCTAAAACTCCAGCATTATTTATTATCCCGTTTCCAATGCAATTAATAAAGTTTTCGGTAGTGCTTCCTGCCATACTAATTCCTGTTGCGGTAGTAACATTTATAGTCCCATTATTTTGTTGAAGGATACAAAATCTGTTTGTACCATTTGCGGGGTTTGCTAATGAAATAGAGGTACACGTTAACGTACCATTTGCAACATCAAATAGTGCAGTAATATTATTTGAGTTTGGTGTTCCAATAGTTACTTTTCCAGAAACAGTTAGCGTATTAGAACCACTAATAGCAATACTTGTATTTGCATTACTTGCAGCAATAGTTAATGATGCGCATGACGCTAAAACGTCAATTGTGCAAGTTGAACCATTACTGATGGTAGCTGTTTTTAAATTTGTTGGAACACCCAAACTCCATTTAGACGCATCGCTCCAAACACCACTTCCTGTAAAAGTTGTTTGTGCAAAAACGGCATTAATTAAGGTTAAAAAACCAAAAATTAATTGGTAAGATTTGAATCTCATAATTTACTTTCGTTTTTAATTTATATACAAATATATGGTAAAAACACCTATTTATAATATTATTTACATTTTTTCGCATACTCGTTATGAATAGTTTTCTGAACACTTTTCAACATCAACAGTATATTTTAGCGATAAAATTTTACAATAAAAAAGTTAATAGATATATGATACTTTTGTTCCCGAAGATGAAAAAGGTTATTTCTCTCTTATTTGCAACTCTGTTTT
>JANYDU010000027.1 GCA_025359805.1 Bacteroidota bacterium | reverse complement strand
GTAAGTCCATTTACAACTTGGACAACCATAGCAAATACTACATCAACTTATACTTCAGGTGCTTTATCACAAACCACGCAATTTCATGCAATCGTTCAAAGTGGCTCATGTGCTACAGCAACTTCGGCAGCTACTACAGTTACTGTTGGGGCGGGTTCAGTTGGAGGTTCGGTAGCGGGAGGTACAACTATTTGTTCAGGTTCAACAAGTGGTGTTTTAACCTTAGCTGGAAATACAGGAACAATAGTAAGTTGGGAGAGTTCGGTAAGTCCATTTACAACTTGGACGACCATTGCTAATACTGCATCAACTTATACTTCAGGTGCTTTATCTCAAACCACACAATTCCATGCTATTATTCAAAATGGTTCATGTCCAACAGCTACCTCAACAGCTACTACAGTAACAGTTAATCCAATATCAGTTGGGGGGTCAGTAACGGGCGGAACAACTATTTGTTCAGGTTCAACAAGTGGTGTTTTAACCTTAGCTGGAAATACAGGAACAATAGTGAGTTGGGAGAGTTCAGTAAGTCCATTTACAACTTGGACAACCATAGCAAATACCACATCAACTTATACTTCAGGTGCTTTATCTCAAACTACGCAATTCCATGCTATTGTTCAAAGTGGTTCATGTGCAACTGCTACCTCAACAGCTACTACAGTAACAGTTAATCCAATATCAGTTGGAGGGTCAGTAACAGGCGGAACAACCATTTGTTCAGGTTCAACAAGTGGTGTTTTAACCTTAGCTGGAAATACAGGAACAATAGTAAGTTGGGAGAGTTCAGTAAGCCCATTTACAACTTGGACGACTATAGCAAATACCACATCAACTTATACTTCAGGTGCTTTATCTCAAACAACGCAATTTCATGCAATCGTTCAAAGTGGTTCATGTGCAACTGCTCTTTCAACTGCAACTACAGTTACTGTTGGAGCAGGAAGTACATGGTTAGGCACAACAAGTTCTAATTGGGGAGTTGCGTCAAATTGGTGTGGAGGTGTTCCAACAGCAACATCTGATGTTATCATAAATTCAGGAGCTCCAAATAATCCTTTGATAAATACATCAGCAGTAGTAAATAATATTACAATTGGTGTTGGAGCAACTTTAGCATTTACTGGAACAGTAAATAGTTTAGATATTAGAGGTTCAATTACAATAAACGGAACATTTACTCCAACTAATGGAAATGTTGTTTTTGGTAGTTCATCAGCACAAAATATTCCTGCGCTAACATACGATGCTTTAACAATAAATGGAGGATCGGACAAAACCCTTTTAGGTTCTACAATAGTATCGACTTCTTTAACTTTAACAAGTGGAACAATAACATTAGGAACAAATGATTTAGTTTTAGGTGCAAGCAGTTCAATAACAGGAGGAAGTTCTTCATCATTTATCGTTACAAATAGTACAGGAAGGTTAATCCAAAATAATATTGGAGCAAGTGGAAGAACAGGAAATATTAATTTCCCTATTGGTAATTCAGCAAGTTCATACACGCCTGTTTCTTTAAATAACACGGGTACTGCTGATAATTTTAATATGAGGGTAATTAGCCAAGTAAATTCATCATACACTGGTCAAACACCAACAGGAACTACCTTATCAAGCAATGCAGTTGGTAAAACATGGTTTATTAATGAAGCAATAGCAGGAGGAAGTACAGTAACATTAACTATTCAATGGAATGGAGCAGATGAATTAAGTAGTTTTAATAGAGGAAATTCTTCTATTGGATATTATAACGGAACTAATTGGGTAAGTTCATCAATTTCATCCGCAGGCGGGTCAAATCCATATTTCCAAATTAGTAGCAGTAATAGCAGTTTTGGAGCATTTAGTGTAGGCGATAATAATAGCCCAGTTCCTGTTAAACTGATTAATTTTACAGCCACTAAAATTGGAGAATCTGTAGTTACTAATTGGCAAACAGCTTCAGAGATTAATAATGATCATTTTGATATAGAACGTTCTATTGACGAGAAAGTATTTGAAAAAGTAGGAGAGAGAAAAGGTGCAGGAAATAGTTCTTCAGTTATTGATTATAACTTTATTGATGAAACAGTATCAGCTATTAATCCTCAACCTTCAACTATTTACTATCGTTTAAAACAAGTTGATTTTGATGGTGCTGCTTCCTATTCAACTATTGTATCTATTGCTAATAATCACAATAAAACATTTGAAATCTTAGCGGTTCAACCTAACCCATTTGCAGAAAACTTTAAACTCAATTTTGCTACATCAGTTTCATCTGAAGTTTCTATTCAGGTTATTGATATGTTTGGCAAAGAAGTTTATACAGGAAATACAAATGCTGTAAGCGGAGTTAATACCTTTCAGTTACCAGCAAATAATACATTACAAAGTGGAGTATATTTTGTTAGGTTAACTCAAGATAACGAAACCAAAACAATAAAGATTATTAAACAAAACTAATCTTCATTTGATAGATAAAAAGGGCAGGCTTATAACCTGCCTTTTTTGTTTTTTACTGCTTTGTATTATCCACAAATCATAAAAAAAGTGTGGGTATTTTCAATGTTTAAAAAATTCATTTACACCTATCTTGCAAGCAAGTTATAATTAGTATTTAAAGCAGATATGGCAGAAGACAGAATTATTACCATCAACATTGAAGATGAAATGAAAACGGCTTATATCGATTATTCGATGTCGGTTATTGTTTCGCGTGCGTTACCTGATGTACGTGATGGTTTAAAACCAGTTCACCGCAGGGTATTGTATGGAATGACTGAATTGGGTTTAGCCTCTAATCGCCCACACAAAAAATCAGCACGTATTGTTGGAGAAGTTTTAGGAAAGTATCATCCACATGGAGATCAATCCGTTTATGATGCAATGGTACGCTTGGCTCAGGAGTGGAATGTTCGATATTTATTAGTAGACGGACAAGGAAATTTTGGTTCGATAGATGGAGATCCACCTGCTGCAATGCGTTATACGGAAGCAAGGTTGCGCAAATTAGCAGAAGAGTTATTGAATGATATTGATAAAAATACAGTTGATTTCCGTCCAAATTTTGATGACTCTTTAACCGAACCTACAGTACTTCCTTCAAAAATACCTAACCTATTAATAAATGGAGCATCTGGTATTGCTGTGGGAATGGCCACCAACATGGCACCTCATAATTTAACAGAATGTATTGAAGGAATTATTGCCTACATCGATAACAAAGACATTACCATTTCCGAATTGATGAAGTTTGTAAAAGCTCCTGATTTTCCTACTGGTGGAATTATTTATGGTTACGAAGGGGTAAAAGAAGCATTTGAAACCGGACGAGGAAGAATTGTAATGCGTGCAAAAGCTGAATTTGAAACCAGCAAAACAGGGAAAGACCAAATTATTGTTAGAGAAATTCCTTATCAAATTAATAAATCAACCCTTATTTCAAAAACTGCCGACCTTATCAACGAAAAGATAATTGAAGGTATTTCTGAAATTAGAGACGAGAGTGATAGAGATGGAATGCGTATCGTTTATGATATTAAACGTGATGCTATACCCAATATAGTTTTAAATAAATTATATAAATACACCGCACTTCAAACATCTTTTAGTGTAAATAATATTGCACTTGTAAAAGGTCGTCCTCAGATGTTAAATCTTAAAGACCTTATTCATTATTTTGTTGAACACCGACATGAAGTTATTGTTCGCAGAACACAATATGAATTAGATGAAGCTAAGAAGAAAGCCCATATCTTAGAAGGTTTATTAATTGCTCTCGATAATTTAGATGAAGTAATTAAACTTATTCGTGGTTCAAAAACGGTTGATGAAGCCAAAACGGGATTAATGGAAAACTTTAAACTGAGTGAAATTCAGTCGAAAGCCATTCTTGATTTACGTTTACAAAAGCTTACCGGACTTGAGCGCGATAAGATTAGAGATGAGTACGCAGAATTAATGAAGTTTATTGCTTACTGCGAATCAGTATTAGCAAGTAAAGAATTAAGAATGCAAATTATAAAAGACGAACTCACCGAGATGAAAACGAAATACGGTGATGAGCGCAGAACTCAAATTATACACGCAGGCGATGAAATGAGTATGGAAGATTTAATAGCCGATGATGAAGTGGTAATTACTGTTTCGCACATGGGTTATATCAAACGTACTTCATTAACAGAGTATCGCACACAAAACAGGGGAGGACGTGGTTCACGAGGAGTTGCAAGCAGGCAAGAAGATTTTGTTGAACATTTATTTATCGCCACCAACCATAATTATCTTTTGTTCTTTACCACACAAGGAAGATGTTTTTGGATGAAGGTATGGGAAATTCCAGAAGGTGGAAAAGATACCAAAGGACGTGCCATTCAAAACCTCATTAATATTCCTGCCGATGATAAAATCATGGCATATCTTAATGTGAAAAATTTGAATGATGAAGAATACTTAAACAACAATTTTGTGATGATGTGTACCCAAAAAGGCACCATTAAAAAAACAACTCTCGAAGCTTATTCTCGTCCTCGTGCAAATGGTATTAATGCCATCAATGTGCGTGAAGGAGATATGTTGGTTGAAGCCAGATTAACAAGTGGCACTTCCGAAATTATTATTGCCAGCCGTGAGGGAAAAGCTATTCGATTTAATGAAAAAACAGTTCGACCAATGGGTCGTGGTGCAACAGGAGTTAGAGCCATACGCTTAGCTGAAGGAGATGAAGTAATGGGAATGGTGGCTGTTGAAGATCCGAAATTGAGCAACGTTTTAGTAGTAAGTGAAAACGGAATGGGAAAACGTACGGATGTAGAAGATTATCGCATTACAAATCGTGGAGGTAAGGGTGTAATGGCAATGAATATTACTGATAAAACAGGTAAATTAGTTTCCATTAAAGATGTTACTGACAAAGATGAATTGATGATTATCAATAAATCGGGAATTACCATTCGTATTGCAGTAAAAGATTTAAGAGTAATAGGTCGTGTAACGCAAGGAGTTCGTTTAATTAATATTGGTGATAAAGATGAAATAGCATCGGTTGCCAAGATTGATTATATTGAAGGAAGCGATGATGATGAAGTGGTTGTTGAAGGCACAACTGAAATAATAGAAGGTGAAGGAATAACTCCTCCAACAATATTAGGAGAAGAGCCAACTAGCGATTCACCTGATGAAATAAAATAATAATAGATTAGACAATGAAAAAAGCCTCTGAATAATCGGAGGCTTTTTTATGTTATCCTAATTCCGGCTTGCGTGAGTAGTATCTACCTGCGCAAGCCGACAATGCCAACAGAAAAACTGTATTGCTAAAATTAGCAAACAAGTCCAACGCCAATGCAGATGCTTCGTACCTCAGCATGATACAAGGGAGGCTCCAAGAATAAAATTTACGGTGTTTTTATTAATGCTTTTGTTCGGCTATTATTTGATGTATTTAGTTTTCAAATAATCATAAGTACTGTCTTGTGCTCTAACTTTGGGGTTACCATTTGAAACAAATTTATTATCATAATCCCTGTCGATTAGTCGAGATTTAGTATTATCTGCAAGTTGTATATTTATAATATCTCTAATTTCTTGTTTAATACTTTCACTATAAATAGGAAAAGCACATTCTATTCTATTATAAAAATTCCTGCTCATCCAATCGGCTGATGCCAGATAAATTTTTTCATTGCCAGCATTTCCAAAAATATATACTCGAGCATGTTCAAGCAATCTATCAAGAATACTTATTACTCTAATATTTTCACTTAAGTTTACTACACCAGGAACAACAGAACAAGTACCCCTTACAATCAAATCAATTTTAACACCTGCTTTGCTGGCATCATATAATTTCTTTACCAAATTATCTTCAACTAAACTATTCATTTTGGCAATGATATAAGCTGGTTTTCCTTCTTTGGAATTTTTAATTTCAACATCAATAAAATCTAAAAATTGTTTCGCCATATAATCCGGAGCGACAAGCAAATGATCAAATTTGTGTTTACGAGGTACTTGAAATAAAGTATCTAATAATTTTTCCATATCATTTGTAATGCGTTCATCTTTGGTAAACAAACCATGATCGCAGTATAAACGAGCAGTTTCGCCATTATAATTTCCTGTTGAAAGATGAGCATATCGTTTTACTTTACCGTCTTCATTTCTGTATATCACACATAATTTACAGTGTACTTTTTGACCAGGCTTCCCGAAAAAAACACGAGCTCCTGCTTCTTGTAATTGGGTTGTCCAGTAGATATTTGACTCTTCATCAAACCTTGCCTGAAGCTCCATTAGCACAGTTACTTTTTTGCCATTTTTTATGGCGTTAATTAATGCGTTTACAACATTTGAATATTTTGCAACTCGATATAAAGTAATTTTTATAGCTTGAACCTTAGGGTCAATAGCAGCTTCGCGAAGCATTCTAATTAAATAATCAAAGCTTTGATAAGGATGATTTAGCAAAAAATCTTTCTGATCAATTACATCAAAAATAGTTTTGGCAGTATCCAAATCCTTCATTGGTATTGGTATCAAGGGAAAATAATTATCACCTGATTCGCCCACTTTAGGAAAATCCATAAAATCTTTAAAGTTATGATAACGCCCACCAGCAAGCATATTTACACTTCTCAATTGTAATTTATCAACCAATAAATCTTGCACAGTTTTGGGCATGCTGCTATCAAAAATAAATCGGGTAGGAATTCCCATTGAGCGTTGTTTCAAACTTTTTTGAATTTTTAACAATAATCCCTCTTTATAGTCATCCGTTTCATCTAAAGTAAACTCTGCATCTCTGGTAATTTTAATAGTGTATGCTTCGTATGTATCGTAATCAAAAATAGAAAATATGCGGTTAAGAGAATTACGAATTACATCATCTAAAAACATAATAAATGTTTTGCCATCATCTGTTTTTGGGAGGATATAAAAGCGTTTTAATGGGGAAGATGGGATTTCGATAATGGCATGCTTGGGTTTGATGTTATTTTTTGAATCACTCATACGCACAGCCAAATAAATAGACCTATCACGAAGATGAGGGGTGTTTTTTAATTCGTCAATAATTACAGGAAACAAATAGGGGAGAACGTCTTTTTTAAAATATTCTTTAACCGTTTCTTTTTGCTCAACAGTTAATTCATTTTCATTAGTAATAAAAATATTTTTGAGGGCGAGTTCCTTTAAAATGCTATTGTATGTTTTGTTAAATTTATCCTGTTGAATAAGCGCTATTCGTTGAATTTCAGAAAGCACATCATCAGGTGAAAACTGCGTGCTGCTTATTGGTTTTTTACTTAGTTTTTGTAGCCTTCGTATTGAAGCCACCCTAACTCTAAAAAACTCATCATTATTGGAAGAAAATATAGCTAAAAATTTTAGGCGCTCAAGGATAGGAGTAGTTATGTTTTCGGCTTCTTGAAGCACACGTTCATTAAATAGCATCCAACTAATTTCTCTGTCCTTAAATAAATATCCTTTATATTCTTTAATCATAAAATTATAGAGCCAAAAATAACTAAGTTAGTTATTAATTACTCTTTCTTTTACCAACTTAATAGTTGCCAAAACTAATTTTTTTAGACACTCTAATTTATAATTAACACAAACATAATATTACTTAAAATAGTGATACAGCTTTTTGTATTTGTAAAATTGCCTTAGGTTTGTTTCATCAATTTACAATTCAACATAAATAATTACGTATGAAAAAATTTCTTTTGCTTATTTCAGCTATTGGCTCTTTAGGAGGAGTATTTGCCCAAAAAAACAACGTAGAAAGTGCAGCAATTTATTTGCGAAACTTAGAAATGGAAGATGCCAAAAAAGCTATTGATGCGGCAGCTTTAAATGAAGAAACTAAAAGCGATCCTAAAATGTGGTATTACTATACTGCAGTTTATGATACCATTTATAGAAACCCTAATTTTATAAATTTAGATAAAAATGTAGTGGAAAAATTTGCAGTTTCTTGTAAAAAATGTATCGATTTAGATACAAAAAAGAGATACTCAGATTATTGTAACGTGGCTGTTATTAATAGTGGATTTGCCAGTTATAACAAGGCTCTCGAATATTACAATGTTAAAGATTATCAAAACGCATTAAAGTTTTTTGGGTATGTTTTAGAAGTTATAAAATATGATAAAGAGAATTTTTTATCGAAAAATAATATTACGGATAAGAGCATTATTTTAACAATGGCTGATATGGCAATTAAATCGGATAATAAACCAGAAGCTAAAAAGAACTTACAAAAACTAATTGACTTGGATTATAACGATCATAAAATTTATGCCTTGATGGCAGAAATTTATTATTCAGAAGAAAAAGATACCACAGCAGCTTTAAAATATATTGATATGGGAAGAAAGAAATTCCCAACTGAAAAAGATTTGATTAATCAGGAATTGAATATTTATTCAGCTCAAGGAAAACAAGATGTACTTTTAAATAAACTTAATGAAACATTAGAGTTAGATGCTGAAAACACAACACTGTTAAATTTTAGGGCAAACGTGTATGATAAATTTGCATCAACCACTTATAAGATTAGTAAACACGATAAAGATACTGCAATAACATTAAGTAAGAAAAGTAAGAATGAAAAAATTCCTGCTAATAAAGCTAAGTTAGATAAAGCAGAAAAGGCATTTTCTATACAAGCGGATTCGTTAAATAAACTTTCCAAAGTTTATGTTAGTAAGGCAGAGATGGATTATAATAAAGTAATTGAAATTAGCCCAGATTATTTAGATGCTCATTATAACTTAGGTGCGTTAACTAATAACAAGACTACTGAAGTTGTCGAAAAAATGAATTCCATTAACAGTAATAGCCAAGCCGATTATGACAAGAAGTTTGCGGTTTACAAAAAAGTAAAAGATTCTATACTAAACGTAGCATTAATTCATTTTACAAAAGCACTTGAATTGGCCGAAGCTATGCCAGAAGATTCACCGGAAAAGAAAAGCGAAAAGAAAAACACACAGAGTAGTACCCTTTATAGTATGCAACAAGTATATGCCAATTTAGGTGACGAGAAGAAAACGATGGAGATGGTGAAAAGAAGAAAAGAAGTGGATAGCCAATAAAAGATAAAACAAATAAGGGAGTCGATTGAAGGCTCCCTTTATTTGTAATAATAAACTGGTAATTACATACTTGACAGACCCAAATATCCGCAGGCTATTGTAATTCAATAAAGACTGTAATTTTTCCTATTTCTTCTTTTCGGGAGCTGGCGCTTTTAAAATGCGTGTCATTACCTCTCCGAATGAACTCCTTTGCTCTTCTTTTGGGTGAGTTTTGGTCTTGGATATTGGTTTGGCTTTATTTGCTTCCTTTTTCATCTGGATTTGATTTTTGAGCTACATAAGCACCGTCTTTCCAGTCCTTATTTTCTTCATACCATTTTAATAGTGCTGTCATAAATCCAAATCTTGCAGCCAATGCTGTTGCTTGCATAAATTTAACCTGATTTTGTTTACTGGGTCTTATAGTGATAAGTCTTTTGCCAATAGCTGATTTACCTTTGCAAACGTATATCACAGTATCGCCAATATTAGTTTTATCAGTGATTTTATCACTATCCATAATGCACTTGTCAATAAAATCAAAATCGGTAGTTGGATAGTGTTTGTCTGCCATAATTATACGCTCATGCTGACTAATTGTGAATGCCCCGTTTTCATCATTCCATTGAAAATAACATCGTTTTTATGTGGTTTGATGCTAAAGGCCTTGCGTTTTGACTGCTGCGTTGTTGCCAACCATCCTATTTTCTCTAGTTCTTTTCCAAAGCCTTCCCCGTGTTTTTCCGCAGCCCAAAAGAAAGCATGCACAGCCTCACCGACTGCGGCTTCTATTTCAGCATCTTCTGAAACGAATATACTCATTTCAAACATAGGCATATCCACCCGAATAGAACAATCATCCTCTATGGTAGTCCAAACGGGCATAAGAACATTTAGCACTGATTTTTCAGCAGTGCGTGTAAGTTCAATCGAAGCAATATTGGTTAGTTCATCCATGTGTAAGTAACAAACAATTTATGGTCAAAAAGAGTTTGCAAAAGGAGAAGATGATGCAAATCCTTTTGCAATATGCAAAACGTTTTTCAATAGTCAACTACATTTGACTATTTTTTTTTGCATATGCAAATTTAACGCCTGAAAGGTTACGTCAGTATTATTAAGATAATTTATTTTACACCTGTGAGTTCAGAATAGGTCAGTATACCAGCATCTGATTGATTTATAAGCATATTGAAACGTTCAGATTTTGTCAATTGTCGGTTATTAAAACGATATGCCACCTCTTCGAGATATGGCGTTAAATGTTTCTTACTTGCAAAATGGTAAATACCGTATATGTTTCTCTTCAAAATAGAAAAATAGCCTTCCACACTATTTGTATGTACATCGCCACGGACAAATTCATTTTTGCTATGGTTCACGGTTTCATGTTTAAATTTAGCTCTCAACATCCAATATGCGTTAAAACTATCTGTAATTACACGAGAATTAGCCATAACTCCATTAAATACAACTGTCGTAAGAGCATGAGCTTTCACATTGTCTAATTGAACAGTTTTAACTTTTCCACCACGTTGAACCATTGCCAACACAGGAGATTTGACTGTTCCTCTACCTTGCTTGCCAGTTTTGTTTTGTTGGTGTTTATTTTTATCCAAGCCACCAACATAAGTTTCGTCAACTTCGACAATGCCTGAAAGAGGTTCATCATATTTAGGGTGAGCCATACTGAAACGTAAACGGTGCAGCATGTGCCATGCACTTTTTTGAGTTATTTTAATGTCTTTGGCAAGTTGATTTGAACTTACACCTTTAGAGCGACAAGCAAATAGATAAATAGCAGCAAACCATTTAGTAAGTGGAATTTTACTATCCTGAAAGATAGTTCCTACACGTACTGTAAACTTCTTTCTGCAAACTCCGCATTTGAAATAAATGTTATCACTAAATCTATACACCTTTTCATCTTTATCGCAATGAGGACAAACAGGCTTTTCGCCCCAACGCTTAAATGCAATGTATTGACTGCATTTTTCTTCTGTGTTGTAAGTAAGAAGTAGGTCAATTAATGTGTCGAAATCTTCTATTGGTTTCATAACTAAAAAGGAAGTTTAATTTTATTGTTAGCAATGTTAAGTGCTACTTGTTGCATGAAATTGCTTAAACTTCTGCCTTGACCCTTTGCAATTTTGGTTAAAGTTTGCTTTGTTTTTGAATCAATCCTGATTGAAATAAGGTCGTTTTTTACTACTGATTTTTCCATAAAAGTTTACAATGTATTTATTTGTTGCACAAATGTATGACATTGCAAACACATAAACAAAATTTCTTTTGTCATTTTTTAAAAGAAATTGATATTGAATATCAGAAAGTTACAAAAAATATTTTTTAAACTAACTTTGAAATATTAAAAACAACTAAAAATTCTGCGTGACACCTTTAACATTTCAAAAAAAAATGGATTATCAATTTGTAGATGAACGTATAAGAATCCCTGTCCAAATTTTAAATAAGCATGGCTTTGAAACGTTTGAATCCTGTCAAGGTGGAGAGGGTCATTGTTTCAGCGAACCTACAATTCGGTTTTTTGGAAGTGAATTTGATTGTATAAGGGCTTTTGAATTATTACAGGCTCATGGGTTGTGTGTATATGAAACCAAGCGTGTTTTCAGGAAAGTAGATATAGATACAACAAATAAAAAAACACTATTACGGAATAAAGTATATTGGGATAAACCTTTTAACGAAATAGTGTTTTCTATAAACTCACAGACAGGAACTATTTTCCTTCCGAGTTTAGTTTAGAGCAATGAGAACATAATGGAAGTCCGCCAGTTCCTTCTTTCCAATATTTTTTCTCAATGTTGTTGCCTTCGGTACACTTATTATTGTTGTGGTGTACCTTTTCACCTACACGAGTGCTGTGAAATGCTGCTACTTTTGTCATTTGGTTATGAATTAAGATACTAAGGTAGTATTAATACTGGTAAATCTTAAACTAAGTTACTTTTCTTTGGGTCTGTCAAGTATGTAATTACCAATAAACTTAACATAATATTAATTATAGGAATATAAATTTAATAATTTAATAGAGAGAATGTTTGTGCTTCCTATGGAATATTCATGTACTTATGAACCTGCAATGATATTCGCCACTTGGGATTCTGCTTCACAAAATCAATAATTAACGGAAGCATTTCTGAAGATTTATCCCACTCGGGTTGTAGGTATAATTTGCAATCGGCAGCAACTTGTTCAGCGTGTTGCTCGGCCCATTTAAAATCTGAATAATTAAAAATTACAACCTTTAACTCGTTTGCTTTTTGAAGAACTTCTGGTAACGGAGCTCTAAATTTTTTTGGCGATACACAAATCCAATCTAACTCTCCGCTTAATGAATATGCACCAGATGTTTCGATATTCGTTTGAATATTTTTTTGATGCAATGCATTTGTTAATTCGTTTAAATTGTGCATTAATGGTTCGCCACCTGTTATCACCGCCAAATTAGCTTTTGCATCGGTAACATATTTTACAATTTCATCAATACTCAATTGCGGATGTTTTGATGCATCCCAACTATCTTTTACATCACACCAAACACAACCAACATCACATCCTCCAAGCCTTATAAAATATGCAGCATTACCTTGATAATATCCTTCACCTTGAATGGTATTAAAATGTTCCATTACGGGAAGCGAGACAGTGAGTTGGTGAATTGGTGAGTTATTCAATTTTGATACTTAGTGATTATATGTTGGTATATATTTTATTTAACTATGGACCTATCGACCATTGGGTTGAGTATGGTTTTCATTTTAACGGCCTCAAGTGTATTGAGCATCAAACCAATTCTTGTCATTGGGCCAACTCCACCAGGTACAGGTGTTATCCAACTTGCTTTTTGTGAAACTTCATCAAATTTTACATCTCCCTTTAAAACATATCCTTTTACACTTGTTGTATCATCAACACGAGTAATTCCAACATCAATTACAACAGCTCCTTCTTTAATCATATCGGCTTTTAAAAATTCAGGAATACCTAATGCTGCAATAACAATATCCGCTTTTTGTGTAAATGAATTGAGGTCTTTAGTTTTGCTGTGACAAACCGTAACCGTACAATTTTTTTGAAGCATTAATGCCCCCATTGGTTTTCCAACTATATCACTTCTACCAATAACCACACAGTTTTTACCTGAAGTTTCGATATTATAATGTTCTAATAATTTTATAATTCCAAATGGTGTTGCGGGTAAAAAACAAGGCAATCCTTTAAACATCAATCCCACATTCATAGGATGAAATCCATCCACATCTTTTTTATAGCTAATAGTTTCAGTAACCTTTTTCTCTGAAATATGTTTAGGCAATGGTAACTGTACAATTAATCCATCAATATTGGTATCGTTATTTATTTTCTCTACTTCTTTTAATAATTCTTCCTCTGTAATGGACATATCAAAACGCAATATAGTTGAGTCAAAACCAACTTCCCTACAATCTTTTTCTTTTGCATTTACATAAGTCATACTAGCACCATCAACACCAACAAGTATTGCTGCTAAGTGTGGCACTTTTTTGCCTGCAATTTTTAATTGTTCAACCTCAAGTTTTATGTTTGCCTTAAGAGTTTTCGCTACTTCGTTACCGTTTAGTAATTGCATAATTAAACACCAAATTGTTGCAAGTGATGATCTAAATGTTTGTATTGCCCTAAACCATGTTGTTGGGGAGTTAACTTTCCAAAAAAAGGACTTGGGTGTGTTGTGCATTTTGACTCTCCCCCATCACTAAATTCTTTAATCAATCCAAGCAGTCTATTTTTTGTTTTATCAAAATCTTGTTGATCTGTAACTATATAGTTTGGAGCCGTTGGCGAATTTTTTGACCAAGGTTTATCATTATAATATTGAGATTTAAAAATAGGTCCCAATATATACCCAATAAATAACCGTGGAGGGTTATCCTTACCTGTCGAAAAATCAAGAGCACGTGAGCAATGTTCCATCATTTGAGCAGGATTCATTTTGCCCCAAGTGGGTGTCATTTCAGGAGTAAGTTTTTCAATTCGGTTCTTCATTTCTTGAAGTGATGAGTTGTCGTATAATGTTTTCATTATTAATGTAATTTACTTTTTTGATTTGCAATATTAGTCGAGTTTTTTGAAAATTATATTAATTAATAGCCCATACACAATACAATTTATTTCCAATCTACTAATATCTTTTCGATGCTTGAAATTAATTCCATCGAATTTAATATTGCTGCATTCATTTTGCAAACAAGTGTTCCTTTATTTAATTTATATTTCACTATTTTATACTCATCAATAACTTTAAATAAATTATCTAAAAAGTTGTGTTTAGGTAAATGGTTGAAAGTGATAAAATACGGTTTTGCAATTTTAGATTTCATGTATCTTGAATTAAAGAATCTTTTAATTTTGGATTTACCAATGCTTTTTATTCATCCCCTTTATGATGAGTATTGTAATAAACGACTCATTTGCATTCATGGGAATTACAATTACATTTTGTGTAGTTTGATGGTTTATAAAATTGTAAGTGATATTTTGTCTAACAAAAGTGGTTTCAATTTCGTAACCGTAACTATTGCAAAAACCCGAACAGTTTAAATTTATTGCATTAAGATTGGCCTCAATTTTTTCACAATAGTTTTTATTTGCAATAAAAAAAGGTGAGCTATTTGTTTCAAATTGAATCATGTTGCGTCAGTTTAATTTGGGTATAATTTTTCATAGCACTTTAAATAAATATTAATTTTTTGCACAAAAAAAAGTCCTCTAAATTTCTTCAGAGGACTTTCACTATTTTAAATTTTACAATTAATTATTTTTGATACATCACAACTAAATCTGCATATCCATCAGTAGCAGTTCCTCCATTTACACCACCACTAGCATTATTAATACTTATAATTCCGTATTTACCGGCTTCTGTTTTAAATACATATATTTGGCTTATAAGAACTGAAACATTATCAGCAGTTGGTTCTCCACCTGTTAATGCTTTAGCAATTAAATCAGAAATAAGTGCAGGATTTCCATTTGCATTTTGAACATCTGTTTGAGTGATGTTGGTAACCAATTTAAATACAGTAACATTTCTATGATTCCAAGTTGTGATTTTTTCAGCAGTAGCAGACCATTGAGTAGCATAAATGTCTGTCGCATCTTGAGAAGATGGACTAATTATTTTATTACCTGCTGTACGTGAGCAATAAGCAAAATCCATTTTTGATGCAAGAGCAGGGCTATCAGAAACATTTTTAAGAAAATAGGTTAATCCAGTTGAAGATGCCCAAAACTTAGGGTTAATATTTGCCTGATTACCTAAAGTTGCATTTGATGAACTGATTAAAGTAATCTTTACAACAAATGTACTTGTTGAAGGATCGCCTGTTGCTCCAGTTACTGTTGAAGTAAAAGTTACATTACCAGAGCCGTTTACTATCCAAGCAGCAGATTTTGAAGCAGAAGTTCCTGAAATTGCAACAGCATTTAAGAGCGTAGCAGCAGGGTTATCACTTTTTAAAGTAACTGTTTTTAACTCATTACTACTATTACCTGTACAAGTAACTGTGATAACTACCGAATCATCGGCATATACTAAACCTCCGCTTGCAAGTGTTCTTTGAATACCCGAAGTAGTATTTTTAGCTGTTACAGAAATAACTCCGGTAACTGGATCTGCAATTGAAGTGGTTGAATCTTTTTTACAAGAAGATAAAACCCCTAATGATGCTACTGAAAGCACCATGATTGTTCTAAATATTTTTTTCATGATTGTTAATAATTATTGTTTGTTAAATTTATTTTGTTTTTAATTAGCACTATGCCATTTCACTTTCTTCAGCATTATCAGTATTGTTTGTTTCGTGATGATAATTTTCACGAGAAAATTCATCGAAGTTAAACTCTGGCATCAACTCTGTTTTTACATGACTAATAGTATCGCCTAATGCTTCCATAAATTTGTTAAAATCTTCTTTGTAAAGAAAAATTTTGTGCTTCACAAAACTTCCATCTTCAAATCGTTTTTTACTTTCGGTAATGGTTATAAAATAATCGTTACCTTTAGTTGTTTTCACATCAAAGAAATAAGTTCTTTTTCCGGCCCTGATCTTTTTAGAAAAAATCTCTTGCCTGTCGCCTTGATTGTAATCCTCCATTGTTTTCTAAAATTGTTTTTTTGTTTAATTAAATTTCGAGCAAAATATAGGTTGCTTTTCACTTTTCAAAATAATTTGTGAGGCATTTCTATTATTTAATTTGTTGCAACAATTGCTTAACGCCAAATGATGCTAATAATTAAGCCACTTCTTCCTGTAACTGACTTTGGTAAAGCTCTGCATAGCGTGCGTTCTTCATCAATAAATCAATATGGTTTCCGGCTTCAACAATTTCTCCTTTATCCAATACTAAAATATGGCTGGCATCTTTTACACTCGAAACCCTATGGCTAATTATAAAAGCAGTTTTACCTTTCATAATTCGTTGTAAATTTTCTAAAATTTCCGATTCAGTTTTATTATCAACTGCCGAAAGACAATCATCAAAAATTAATATTTCTGGATTTTTGATTAACGCTCTGGCAATGGAAACGCGTTGTTTTTGCCCGCCTGATAAAGTGATTCCACGCTCGCCAACAATAGTTGCAAAACCATTTGGCATATCGTTTATGTTTGATGTGAGTGCTGCATTGTTTGAAGCTTCTTTAATCAACTCGTCAATATGTTGTGCATCACTTGTTAATCCAAATGAAATATTATTGGCAATGGTATCCGAAAATAAAAATACATCTTGAGGAGCGTAACCAATTTGTTTTTTCAACTCTTTTGTATTGATGGTTTTTATATCTTTTTCATCATATAAAATATCGCCTTCATTCACATCCATCATACGTAATAATAATTGCACAATGGTTGATTTACCCGAACCTGTTGTTCCTAAAATAGCAAGTGTATCTCCCCTATTTACTTTAAAGGAAACATTTTTTAGCGCATACTCTGTTTTGTTTGGATAACAAAAACTTACATTTTTAAATGCAATACTTTTTTCAAAAATAAAAGGTTCATCGTTATCAGAAATGATTTCGGGTTTGGTATTTAAAAACTCATTGATACGCTGTTGAGAAGCCGCTGCACGTTGAATTAAAGAAGTTGTAAAACCTAATGAAGCCACGGGCCATACCAACATGTTTACATAAATTACAAACTCTGCAATATTACCAATACTAATGTCGCCACTAATAACCAACATCCCTCCTACAAAAATGGTAATAAGCGTGCTCATACCTGTTAAAAAAACCATCAACGGAAAAAATGTAGCGTCCACTTTTGCCAAATCCATAGAACGGTTTCTATATTCATCGGCATAGGTTTCAAAATCTTCTCGAGAATAATCCTCAACTGCAAATGTTTTAATAACACGCATTCCTGAAAATGCTTCTTGCACAAATGAAGTTACTTTTGATAATTGTGATTGAATAGCATCACTCCTTTGATGAATAATATTATTGACATAAAAAATGGCGTATGATAAAATTGGCAATGGTATTAAAACATAAATACTCAGCTTTATGTTTACCGAAAACATAGCCCACACTACCACAATAATAGTAACAGCTAGGTTCATTAGGTACATTACCGCAGGACCAATATACATGCGAACTCTTCCAACATCTTCAGAAATTCTCGCCATCAAATCACCAGTATTATTTTTTCTATAAAAGGATAATGAAAGTTGCTGATAATGATTGAAAATTTCGTTCTTTAAATCATATTCAACAAAGCGCGACATCACAATTAAAGTCTGCCTCATCAAATACATAAACACACCTTTTATCAAAGCAAAAAGTAAAACCAATCCTGAAAAATATAATAATACCCATCCTACCTGATGCTCCACATTTGCTTGCATGGAAGTGCCATTATATAACTGATAGAGGTTTAAGTTTTCTTGAATTAAATCAATGGCAATACGAACAGACTGTGCAGGAAAAACGGCAAATAAATTTGAAGCCGTAACGAATATGAGTCCAAGTATAAAACGTAGCCTGTATTTATAAAAATATTTATTAAGATGTTTGAGTGCTTTCAACTTATCAATGTCGATTATGAAAAACCAAATTTTGATTTACTTTTGCAAACTTCAATTAAAAAACTCAATAAATAAAATACTATGTCAACTACACAAGGAGCAGCTCAAACAACTTCTGGCGAGATCTTCGGTCAATTGTTTACACACGATCACGAAGAGTTGGTTTTTTGCCAAGATAAACACACAGGATTAAAAGCGATTATCGCTATTCACAATACCGTTTTGGGTCCTGGGTTAGGTGGCACGCGTATCTGGAATTACACCAACGAAGCTGATGCGGTAAATGATGTACTTCGTTTATCACGTGGTATGACTTATAAAGCTGCAATATCTGGATTAAATTTAGGAGGAGCAAAAGCGGTAATTATTGGCGATGCAAAAACAATTAAAACAGAAGCATTAATGCGTAAATTTGGTCGTTTTGTTGAAAATCTTCATGGTAAATATATAACTGCTGAAGATGTGAACACCACAACTAAAGATATGGAATATGTGAACATGGAAACATCTCACGTGGTTGGTTTACCCGAATCAATGGGTGGTGGTGGAGATCCATCTCCTGTTACGGCTTATGGAGCATATATGGGAATGAAAGCTTCTGCACAACATGTTTGGGGAAATGATAGCTTAAGAGGAAAAAAAATTGCGGTTCAAGGAATTGGAAAAGTGGGAGGACATTTATTAGAGCATTTACATAAAGAAGGTGCAAAATTATTTATCAGCGATATTAATGAAGAGGCTTTAGCAAAATATGTAAAAGAATTTGGAGCTACTGTTGTTAAAGGTGACGAAATATTTGCATTAGATGTAGATGTGTTTGCACCATGCGCAATGGGAGCTATTTTAAATACTGATAATATCAATAAATTAAAATGTAAAATTATTGCTGGAGCAGCAAATAATCAGCTTGCAGATGAAAACATTCATGGCCCAATGTTGGTTGAAAAAGGAATTGCTTATGCTCCTGATTTTTTAATTAATGCAGGAGGTCTAATCAATGTTTACCAAGAGCATATTGGTTACAATCGCGAAACAGCCATGCGAAGTACAGAACATATTTATGATGTAACATTACAAATTTATAAAGCTGCCGAGTTATCAAAAACACATACACAACAAGCAGCGATGAATTTAGCAGAAAAACGCATTAACGATATTAAACACGTTAGAGCTACTTATTAATATTTTTAAATGTCGGATGAATAACTCATTCGACATTTTATTTTCAATACCATTTATAATTTAGGTTCTTTACATGTTCAACAGAAGATTTTTGAGGATAAAAGTGTTTCAGGCTTTGTACGCATTCTATCAGGATGACGAAGGCAGTAGATACACACACGAAAAAACTCTGCTTAAAAGTCTTGATAAATCTTATGATTTATTTCTTTTCCTATTAGCATTTCCTACCGAGTTTAAATTTTATATTAGCAAAGAATTAGATATTCAAACGTCCAAACATTTCCCTGTTCAAAATACCATTGCCCCACTTCAAGCATTGATGAATAATAAGGCAATTGCATTGCTTGAACAAAATGAATTTTTAACTCAACGCTTAAAAAATATAAGAAGTAAATGGAGCAATACTGAGGAATTGTACAAAAATATTTTTGCGGAAATTCGTGAAAGCGAAACCATGGTAAATTATATTTCTCAAACAGAACACTCATTTGCTGATGATAAAAAAATATTGGGCGAAATTTTTGAATTGCTTATTGGCGACTCAGAATATTTTAATCAGTTTACAGAAGAGCAATTTTTAAATTGGGAGGATGATCAAGTAACCATTACCATTACGCTACTTAAAACCATACAAGGTTTAAAGGAAAATAACTTGAGCGATTTTATTGACAAGTTAAATTCGGGCGATGATGAGGATCAAAAATTTATGAAAGATTTGTATCATCTAACCATTGAAAATGATGATGAATTATTAAAACTCATTGCCGATAAAACCAAAAATTGGGAGGCAGATAGAATAGCAATGGTTGATATGCTAATGATGAAAATGGCGTTGTGTGAAATTTTAAAATTTCCGCACATACCAGTAAAAGTTAGCATCAACGAGTATCTTGAGTTGGCAAAACTATATAGCACTCCAAATAGCCATGGATTTATTAACGGAGTATTAGATAAAATTCATCTCGACCTAAAAAAGAATAATCAAATAGAGAAATTAGGAAGAGGTTTGGTGGAGTAATAAATTTAAAGTTATAAATGATGAGTTATAAATTGTATACCATGCGAACAGTAATTTTATTAACTGCAACTGTTTTTATTTTTTCTTGTGGTGAAAAAAAAACACAAAAGGCATCAACTGATTTAGTGAATATTGCGGCAACGGCTGATAGTTCAAAAACACAAACTAACTCTGAAGATGGAGCAACAATTATTTTTGAAAAAACCGAACACGATTTTGGCACTATTACACAAGGCGAAATTGTAGAATATGAATTTAAGTTTAAAAATACAGGAGGTACTGATTTATTAATTTCGAGTGCAACGGCAAGCTGCGGATGTACCGTTCCTGATTATCCTAAAGAACCTATTAGTCCGGGTGGTGAAGGGAAAATAAAAGTAAAATTTAATAGCGAAATGCGCATTGATGCATTTAGAAAAGAAGTAATGGTTACTGCCAATACAAATCCATTAACCACCACGCTTACTATTGGTGGAATTATAAAAGCAAAACCTCAAACAACCTTACCAAATTCACATTGATTAAACTAATAACAAATAACTAAATATGACAATGCTAAACATTTTTTTGATGTCGCCAGCACAAGGCAGCAATCCAATTTCATCATTCCTTCCATTAATTTTAATTATGGTGGTATTTTATTTCTTCATGATATACCCACAAATGAAGAAAACCAAAGCACAAAAGAAATTTCGTGAAACTTTAGATAAAGGACTTAAGATAGTTACCATCGGTGGTATTCATGGGAAAATTACTGATGTGGGCGATACTTATTTTATTATCGAAAGTGAAGGAACAAAATTAAAAGTTGATAAGACTTCTATTTCTATGGAAGCTTCTCAGCTATTAAATGCTCCTAAAAAAGAAGAGAAAAAATAATTGTTAGTTCACAGTTTTTAGTGCTTTGTTTATCAACTAAAAACTGTGAACTGATAACTGACAACTGTGAACCCAAAACTAAAAATAGGAATAACTGGTTGCATTGGGAGCGGCAAAAGTACCGTTAGTAAAATATTTATGCAGCTTGGTATTTCTGTTTATGATGCCGATTCTCGAGCTAAGATATTAATGGTTGAAGATGTTTTACTCATCCAAAAAATTAAACAAATATTTGGAGAAGAATCTTATCAAAATGGAGTGCTCCATCGTGCTTTTATTTCATCTCAGGCGTTTCAAAACAAACACTTATTGGAGCAACTAAATGGAGTCGTTCACCCTGCTGTATATAAAGATTTTGATAATTGGTGTTCAGCACAAACTTCTTCAACATACCTCATTAAAGAAGCCGCATTAATGTTTGAAAGTGAAAGTTATAAGCAATTAGATAAAATAATTGTGGTAACAGCTCCTCAAGAGTTGCGAATTGAACGTGCTATGAAACGAGATGGCATTTCTCGTGATGCTGTTTTATCACGCATGAAAAATCAAATGAGCGAAGAAGAAAAATTATCCCTTGGACAATTTGAAATTATAAATAATGAGATTGAGTTATTAATTCCTCAAGTATTGAAATTGCATAAACAATTTGGTGCTGTTTAATGCAGTATGTTTTAAATCAAAAAAAATATTTACTACTCTACTTTCATTACATAACCCATGCCCACCATAGTATGAATAAGTTTTGGTGTAAACTCTTTATCAATTTTTTTGCGAAGAAAATTAATATACACGTCAATAACGTTAGTACCAGTATCAAAATGTATATCCCAAACTTTTTCAGCAATTTCAGTTCTGGAAACAACACGATTTTTGTTCTTCAAAAAATATTCAAGCAAGCCAAATTCTTTTGCGGTAAGTTCAATTTGTTTCCCCGATCTGCGTACACTTTTTTCATCTAAATTCATTTCCAAATCTGCAATGCCAAGTACTTTTATTTCATGTACATTATCGGTATATCTTTTTGTGAGTGCACGCAAACGAGCCAGCAATTCTTTAAACTCAAAAGGTTTTACTAAATAATCATCAGCCCCTGCATCAAGCCCTGTTACTTTATCATCTGTTGTTCCAAGTGCCGTAAGCATTAATACTGGAGTTTTTATTCCTTCGGCTCTAAGTGTTTTGCATAGCTCTAAACCATTAATATATGGAATCATCAAATCCATAATAATCACATCATAATGATTTTCAGTGGCTAATTTTTTTCCAAAAAACCCATCAAATGCAACTGTTACATCATTGGATTGTTCTTCTAATCCTTGTTTAATAAAAGAAGCTACTTTAGGTTCGTCTTCAATAACTAATATTTTCATTTTTATATTTATAAAGAGATAAAAACTATCTGTGATTATAAGTAATTAATTGCCGATCACACTTTTTTACGTGATGCGTGAGGATGCGCTGATAAAGGTTTATGTGATTCAAATCCAATTAATTTAAACGACCCGCCATTGTCTTCATACTTATGAGCCATCTCGTGCATATTTTCCATTACAGTATGATCTACTAATTTTGCATTAGTAAAATCAACAACAATATTTTTACCTTTTGGTAACGCATCTATTTGCTTTCTTAAGCCAATATAGTTACTAAAAATAGCTGAATGATTTACATCAATTTCATAATGTGTATCATCAATTTCATTAATAGTTAAAAAAGGTTTAAATAAACTTTTAAGAGGTACTCCGTTAATGGTATGGATAATAAATTTAATTAAAATACCAGCAGCAATTCCGTATAACAAATCGGTAGCAATAGTTACAATAATGGTAGAAACAAAAATAAACAATTGCTCTTTTCCAATATGGTATGTTTTTAAAAATTCTTTAGGTGAAGCTAATCTATAACCTGTAACCATAAGCATAGCGGCAAGTGCAGCCAAGGGTATTTGATGAATCATTGTTCCTAAAAACACAACAAAAATTAACAAAAACATTCCATGGAAGAAGTTACTCCAACGTGTTTTTGCGCCATTATTTAAATTGGCAGAACTACGAACCACTTCGGCAATCATTGGCAATCCACCAATCATACTCGATAAAATATTACCCGAACCTTTTGCAAATAATTCGCGGTTAAAATTAGATTCACGTTTGTAAGGGTCTAATTTATCAATTGCTGCGGCAGTAAGTAATGATTCTAAACTGGCAACTAAAGCATAAGTAATAACCATTTGAATTCCGAAACCCGTAAACAACATATCAAAGCGCGGGAAAATAATTCCATCTAAAACATTTGCAGGAAGACTTACCAAAAATTTTGGACCAAGTGTATATTGGTGAGTATCTAAAAACAAATAAGTATGTTCATGCTCTAAATCAAAATAATGACCAAGTGGAATAGCAATTAAAACAACAATGAGTGGAGCTGGAAGCATTTTTACATATTTATTTTTTATCATTGGCAATCCAATTAATATAGCCAAACTCACTAATGAAATAATTACTACATCAGGGTTCATGTTTAGAATGCTGTGTGGAATTTCACCAATAATTTCTAACATTTCTTTGCCTTGAGGTTTTACTCCTAAAGCAGTATGAATTTGTTTTGAAAAAATCATGATTCCAATAGCTGCTAACATTCCATGCACTACAGAAGATGGAAAAAAATTGCTTAAAACTCCAGCTTTAACCAATCCAAATAATAATTGAAGAACACCACAACCAACACCAACTGCAAGTGTACATTGGTAGGCAAACATATCAACTTGTTCAGGAGATAATCCTGCTGGTGCCATTTTTTTAAATCCTTCCATCGACATTAAAACAATGATGGCTAAACCTGCTGCAGGACCATTTATGGTAACGTATGAACCACTTGTGAGCGACAATACAATACCGCCAATAATACCTGCTATAATACCTGCCATTGGTGGAACGCCTGAAGCCATTGCAATTCCCAAACAAAGTGGCAATGCGATAAGCGAAATAATAAAACCTGATAGCAAATCATTCTTCCAGTTTTGTTTTAAACCTGGGATATAATCTTTAGGAATTTCTAGTTTTACTTTATTTTGTGTCATAATTTTTTATATTATTTTATAATGATTTTTATTTTTTCGAAGAACAAATGTATTGCCTTAATAAAGTTCTGTGCTATCATCATTACTTATTTAATAGCATTTTAATTTTTGTTTAATTGTTGATATAAAACGAATATTACTTACCCACAGATTTCACAGATTAAGTTTGATAAAAAATAGCGAAATTAGTGTGAGAATATTTTGAATGGTTTATGATGAACGATAAGCCATATCATAAACTGATTTTACATGCGGCCCCAAAAAAACTCGGGCATAAATTCTGATTACAGAAATACCATCAATGATAAAACTTAACGATACAAAAAGGGCAAGCATAGATTGATTTTCATGAATATGACTAAAAATTAAATCTTCTCCCAAAAACGTTGGAGTAATAGGAAAACCAGTTAATCCCAAACACGATAGTAAAAATACAAATGCAATTTTGGGGTGTTTGTGTGAGTGCCCATGAAACTGATCCAAATCAATATTGGTTTCAAAAATTTTTAACCTGCGAAGACATAAATAACCAAGCATTCCACACACAACAATTCCACTTAAATAAAGTACATTTTGGCTATAATTAAAATGCTCATTAAACGAAATAGCTAATGCAATCCAAAAATGATTCATAATAAGTAGCAACCAACTCATCTGCACATTTTTTCTTTCCGTAAATGATTTGAGCACCATCACCAAACCAATTAAAGCAAAAAATACAGGTAAATATTCATGAAGATTTTCTGGAATATAGGCTTCATTAAAAACAAACACTAAGCCTACCAAATATGCAGGAACAAAGAAAATAAATGCACGTTTCACCGTTAAAAAATCTAACCTTTTTCCGGCTCGTTTAAAAGGATTCCAAAAGAAACGATACATAAATGAATCCAGGTTAAATTCCTTTAGGCACAAAATATAAAACGAGTATTCTAATCTTTTTGGAAACGAATCTTCAATAGTGTGCGCACGTGGCGAAAAGTTATAAAATTGTTCTCTAATTAAATAACTCACAACCGAAGGAGAAACTAATAATTGATAAGTTCTTAAGAAAGCGTTTCCGGCAAAATGAAATAGGGCAAGGTTTTCAAAACCAGCCGCCACTTCAATAAATATAAGTCCGATTTGAGCAATGGAAGCATAAGCAATCTGACTTTTAACGGAAGATTGAACTCTTGCAATTCCACTTGCAACAATGGCTGTAAATAAACCTAAAAGTGAAATAAAAATCCGAACCGATAATTGATATTCCCAAAAAGGAAAAGTTCTGAGCAACAAAAAAACGCCAAGATGTACAGAAAGTGAACCGTAAAAAATGGCGCTTGATGGAGTTGGTCCTTCCATCGCTCTAGGTAACCATGATGAGAATGGAAGTTGTGCCGATTTAGCGGCAGCTGTTAGTAAAATCATCAGAGAAATAAAGATGCCAATCCAAGTATGATTTTGAAGATGCTCGTGAGCTAATTCATAATTACTAAGTTTTAAAAACGTAATATTTTCGTGCCATAAATGATGTGTTGCCCACATGGCAAGTATTAAACCTATATCACTAATTCTATAAATTGAAAAAACTTTTACTGCATTTTTTACAGGTAAATATCTGTCTCGATAAAAAGCGATTAATAAAAAAGAAGAGATACCCAAAATCTCCCAACCGATAAAAAGCGTTTCAAAATTTCCTGATATAATGGTGATGGTATATCCCAAATAAAAGAATAGAATAGTATTAAAAAAACGTTTGTATCCCTTTTCGCGATGAAGATAAGCACGGCTATAAATGGTTACTAAAAATGTGAGAAATGAACCCACAAAAAGATAAACGGCAGTTATTTTATCAAAATAAAAGTCGAGATAAAATTCATAATTGGATGTTTGATAAATGACTATTTCTTTTAAGTTGAGTGCCACTCTCCCATTTAAAAACCAATAAAACAGAAAAATAATAAATAAAATAAAATGCGCCCCAACACTAACAAATGCTGCCATAGACAGCAAATTTTCTTTTTTACCGGGAATAAGTAAACTAATAATAAATCCTAAAAGTGGAATAAATATAAAAAGTGGGATTAACGATATCATGCTGTTTATTTAATTAAGTGAACCGAAATATTTTCTGGAGATGATTCTGTTAAAGTTTCAACATTTGATGTGGTATCAATCTGTTTTTTAATTGGAATGTATGAAACAAAATCTCCATTTTTAAACTCAAAAAGTTTTTTTGTTTCAGGATTTACAGCAATCAAATGAATCCATTCATTAATATACCATTCATACACTTCGGGTAAAGTTTTTATAGTTTTTAAAACCACTTCGGGAAAATGTTCAACAATAATCATCAAACGAATTGGGTCATGCACTTCAATCATTTGGCTCGGAAGACCAGGACGTAAATCACCATCAATTCCATTGGCAACGCCAAATAGCCCCATCACATTATGTGGAAGTTTTGTACCCGCTCCCAATTTTTGATTATCCACTCTTGAAAAATAATACTCTAAGTTAATCCCTCCACAAACGGGTCCTAGTGGCTTCATAATATTTAAAAGAATCTTTCCTTCAGGATCAATTTCGTAATCATATGAATTTAAAAAGGCACGTCTATCTAAAAATAAATGCTTAGTAAGATTTCTTCTCCCTACAATACATAATGCGTTTGTCGCATGATTTAACTCTGGGCGTGGTTCAAATAATGAAACCGATCTGCGAAGAATTTTTTCATGAATTTTTTCAGCACTAAGTTTGGTGTTGATGGATTCAAATCTTCTTGACCTTTCTTTTGAATTATGATTCAAAACTGTGTAAAATGTAGCTATATTTTTTTTATGAGCCAATACATTTTTGGGCGATAAAGAGTGCTCATCATAAAATGCAATTTCATCTCTTGTTGTATCGTGAAGTGCTCCCACAAATTGTGTTTCATCAGGAATATGAATTCCTTTTGTTGCTAATACTTCTCTCACTTTTAGATGATTAGCCATATTTGAAAACACTCTTGAATTAACGGAACCTGCCCTGCCCGAACAAGCACCACAATCATACGCAGCATAGTGTGGATTATTTACACTACTTGAACCATGCCCAACTACATAAATGATTGACGCAAAATTTTCAATCAACCCAATGCTTTTTAAAACGCCTTCTACACGAGTTACCATTTCATCAATGGTAAAACCAATTTGTAAATCATTTTCTACATCAGCAATATTTTTGTTTTCAATAGTAAGTTTTGAAAACCTATCCATGTGTTTAAATGATGATGCAGTTGCAGGACTTGTTGAGGGTCTGAAAATGTTTAGGAATAATCGGAAAGCAGACCAAAAACCAAGTGTTTGTGAAATAATCCAACCGCTATGAAAAGAGTGGGAATGTTTTGAAAAATACACATCCGTTTCTCTTTTTTCAGTAGTTCCAATTTCTTTAATTAAATATTTGGGAGTAACTGGAGCAGGACAAACTTTTGTGTAAAATTTCCCAAATTCTGGTTGATAAAAAAACTCCACACCAAAAAATCCTGGGGTTCCAAAAGTTTCACATGATGGATCAAATTCTTCTAAATACCTCCTGAACGAACATTCTCTATCATCAATACAAAATAGCGATTGAAAACTGGATTCGGTATTTCTTTTTGTAGTGATTTTTTCTAATTCAATTCCCGCAAGTACTTCATCATAAAAACTCCACTCAAAAGCATCTTGCCAAATTTCAAGCACTTCAATTAATTCGGTTTCTGTAGTTGGTGCAAAAAGCCCAACAGGTCTTTCAGAAAGCTTAGCACTTAATGGCGCCCAAATTTCTCCAAACTGAAAATCGAGTGAATCAATTTCTAATAAAGTTTCAAAAAAGATGAGTTCATGAAGTGTGATTTTTTTATGGTCTAATAATGTTTGTGGTTGATCCTCAACAGCCGATACCATACCCGACCAACCTTGGTGCGCAAACTGTTGATCAAAAAGATATTGTTTATAAAGAGATTCGTCACCCACTAAAAATTTTAACAAGTGTTCAATTTTTGTATCGTGGTTTAGCAATAAATCCTTAGCTCTTTTTGTTCTAAAAAAACTGGTAAAACTATTGCTTTCCATTTCTCTTAAAGAAGTAATAAAGCCTTTGTGTGAAACAGGAAAATTCCAAATAGCAATTCCTTGATCAAGATAGCTGCACAACAACCTAAAAAGTATGGGATGAACAAGTGAATCCAAATCAATTTTATATTGTTTTTTCCAATTTGCCCGAAGCGCTCCTATTCTTGGTAAATCAGGATGATGATAATCATTAACTAATAATTTATCGTGCCAAACTTTGCTGTTTTCAATGCCTTTTCTATCCGTAATTATTTTTTCAAGAATATCTTTTCTGATTTTATGTTGATGAAATAATTCTCTGTATTCAAAAAGAGAAAGAGAAACTTTATAGCCAAATATTTCAGAGGCGTTTCTGGTTCCTTCATAAAATTTTTGATTTTGAAAAGCGTGTAAAGTATTGTGATGGATAAAATCTTTTAGTGGAGCTTGTGCGGGTAAGTAGTGTTTTAAATCATGAATTACTTCATGTTCATCGAAAGAAGATGGATGTGCTTTCATTAATTTATTTTTATCAAAAAACGAGCACAAATGTATCTTCTAAAATTTCTGCAAACCTAATGCA
This sequence comes from Bacteroidota bacterium, assembly GCA_025359805.1. Classification (GTDB taxonomy): domain Bacteria; phylum Bacteroidota; class Bacteroidia; order UKL13-3; family UKL13-3; genus CAIUEQ01. Next base: position 78,656 of record JANYDU010000027.1, on the reverse strand, counting down.
GTCAGAGTTTTTAATAGCATTTTAATAAGTGGTTAATACTTATTGATGAAAGCACTTTAAATGGATGAAGAAATAAAAAATAAAAAATGATTCTACCCTCCAGCTTTTTTACTTTTATAACCTTGTTTCGTTAAAAATAAAATAATCTTTTCTCGATGATCTCCTTGTATTAATATTTCTCCATCTTTAACACTTCCTCCAACACCACAATGTTTTTTAAGTGATTTTGCAAGTTCTTCCAAATCATCAAATTTACCAATAAAACCAGTTACTCTTGATACCATTTTGCCTCCACCTTTTCTATCCAAAAACACCTTTAGATCTTGTTGTTGAATGGACAAAGTTTCGGCATCATCGTTTTGAAATGATTCGTATTCAAAACTACTTTCAGTTGAAAAAACAATTCCATCTCTGTTTTTATTTTTATTGCTCATGAGTCAATTCAAACTAAGGGTTACTAATATAAATGGTTAACTGTTAAATCAAATTATGGAACGAGAACTTGAAGAGAAGCAGGTACTATTTTTATATCTAATAGTTTTTCCATCATCACAGGTTCTCCATCAATATTTACGACCTCGGCATCGGGTCTTTTTATAATAATGTGTTTTCCTCTGAATGTTGTAACATATTTTGAATTATTAAACTTTTTGGTAAACATTTCTAAGCCAATAAAAGGCATGTTTCTTTTTTTAAAAGGCTTTAGTAAACTCACTTCAAAAATACCATCTTTTAAATCAGCTGTTGGGGCTATAAATGCATTGTTTCCATATTGAGAGCCATTGGCTACACAAATTAAAAACGCTTTTTCAGTGATACTTTTGCCATCAATAATTAATTCATATTCTCGAGACTTATATTGAGCAAATTCATTTAAAGTGATTTTTGCATACGACCAAAAACCACGACTCGGTGCATTGGCAAACATCCAACTTACATGCGCATCAAAACCCGCACCCGCTACATTTATAAAAAAGTCGTCATTGGCTTTTCCTGTATCAATTTTTATACTTTTTTGACGATTAATAAGTTGAAGTGCTTTTTGATTATTGAGTGGAATATTTAAATGCCTTGCCAATCCATTTCCGGATCCCATTGGTATCATACCAAATACAGACTCACTTCCTGTAACATATTTTGCAACGTTATTAATAGTTCCATCACCACCTACGGCAACAATAATATCTTTTCTTTGCTCAACAGCTTGTTGTGCCAACTCTAAATTATGTGCTGCCGAACGGGTAAAACTTATTTCCACATCAAACTTATTGCTATCAATATTTTTACCAATGAGAGATGGGAAGGTTTCTTTTCTTATTCCGCCCGAAATGGGATTAATGATAAAGGTTATTTTCTTTTTCAATGTTGTTTAATTTTTGGCGAAAATAATTATTTTAAATAGAGCTCAATATTAAGTTTTATGAAACTAATTATTTATAAAATTTTTATACCTTAAAACATACATTTGTTATCATAAATTAATAAGTAAAATTGGTTCTTTTTAATACAAGAAAATATAGTTTAATCACTCAATTTATTACAAGCATAATTTTGATTATTGCCGTTGCAATTGCTTGTTTCTTCTCGGTTCATTTAATCGGGTATAAAATTATAGCACTTCTACTTTTGGTAGCAGTTTCACTAGTGGCCATGTTATTTGACATGTTGCCTGTATTATTTGTGGCAGTACTAAGCGCATTAATTTGGAATTTTTTTTTCATCCCTCCTATTTATACTTTTCAAATTGATAATACCGAAGATTTACTCATGTTTTTTATGTATTTTATTATTGCATTGGTAAATGTTGTACTTACTTTTAAAATTCGTGAAGCCGAAAAAAAAGCGAGAGATAAAGAAGAAAAGGAAAGCACAATCAAACTTTATAATACGTTGCTCAATTCTCTTTCGCACGAGTTGAGAACACCTATTTCAACAATCATTGGAGCTGTAGATACATTGAAAGAAAATAAAGAAAAACTTTCGGCAAATAATCAAACCGAATTACTAATCGAAATTGACAAGGCAAGTATAAGATTGAACAGACAAGTTGAAAATCTTTTAAACATGAGTAGGCTTGAAACTAGCATGTTAAAATTGCATTTAGATTGGTGCGATATAAATGAGCTCATCTTTTCTGTTATTCAAAAACTTACTTCAGAAAACACTCATCATAAAATTATTTTTGATGCAAATGAAAGTCTTCCTCTATTTAATTTGGATGCTGGTTTGATGGAACAAGTATTGCATAATATCATTCATAATGCCATTCAATATACTCTCGAAGATTCAATTATTACTATTCAAACTTCATTTCAATCCAATCATTGCGTAATCATTATTTCTGATAATGGACAGGGTTTTCCGCTTTCCGAAATTCAATTTGCATTTGATAAATTTTATCGTTTACCTCATTCCAAAACTGGTGGAACGGGCTTGGGACTATCCATTGTAAAAGGTTTTGTGGAAGCTCATCATGGAAATATAAAACTGGAAAACAATAACGAAGGCGGTGCGAAATTTACTATTACAATTCCTTCTGAAACATCATTTTTAAACAACCTAAAAAATGATTAAAGCAGAAATATTAGTTATAGATGACGAACCACAAATTCGTAAGCTACTTGAAATAACTTTAGAAAGTAACGACTATAAAGTTTGGCAAGCATCAACCGGAAAGGAAGGTGTGATAATGGCTGCAAATCATCCACCCGAATTAATCTTATTAGATATTGGTTTGCCTGATAAAAGTGGACATGAAATTTTAAAAGAGCTGCGCACTTGGTATCACAAAGCTATCATCATACTATCTGTTATAAACAGTGAAACTGATATTGTATTGGCATTAGATAATGGCGCCACCGATTATTTAACAAAACCGTTTCGCACAGCAGAATTGCTCGCTCGCATCCGCTCATCTATAAGAAGAAATGACAACAATGAACAAAGCAGTATCATTACTTGTGGCAATATTCAAGTTGATTTTACAGCAAGATCCGTTAAGCGAAATAATGAAATGGTTAAACTCACTTCAACCGAATATAATTTGATGTGCTTGTTTGTAAAAAATGAAGGTAGAGCGCTAACTCATCAATTTATTTTAAAAGAAATTTGGGGAGTAAGTTATCAATCCGAAACACAATATTTAAGAGTATTTGTAGCTCAACTTCGTAAAAAAATTGAAGACAATCCCAATCAACCTACTCATATCATTACCGAAAGTGGCGTTGGCTATCGTTTCTCTTAATTAAGTATTATTTAAATTTACAGTTCTTTTTTATAAAATCTTTATACCATCAATACTCTCTTTATATTTTATTAATAAATGAATACCCATATTTGCAAAATATTATTCATCAATAAAAAAAATAATTTATTGTTAGGCGTAATAAAAAATGTTAGCGTGTAATTATCTTAAAACATCATGAAAATATTTACAAAATCAATACTCGTATTATCAATTATTAGTTGTCAATTATTGATGATGAGTGTGGCATCTGCACAACAAAAAGGCGAACCTTTTGAAGGCATTGATGTAACTTGGCAAAATGGTTCAGACCGTAGAGATTCGTCAGTATTTAAAAATATGCCCTACTTTACTCCCAGTATTTTATTGGATGTAAATTATACCTACTCGGGTAATAATCCAAATGATAATACGGTGGTTGGTTCAACGGCTTTAGCACGTAACAATGAGGTACAACTTTCTGCTTTGCATTTTGGTGGAGATTTTAATTATAATGGTGCAAGAGCAAGAGTGATGACACAGTTTGGAACCCGATCTATTGTTGTTCCTCGCAACGATTTAAGTCCCTATCGTGGGCAATATGAATTGGCAAACGTGTATCGTTATTTAAGTGAAGCGTATGCCGGTTATCATTTTAATAAATGGTATGGAATTAATATTGATGCAGGTATGTTTATGTCGTACATCGGTTTAAATTCTTATTACCAACCAGAGAATTGGGAGTATCAAGCTTCCTTTACATCTGATAATACACCTTGGTTTTTTAATGGAATAAGAATTCAAATTTTTCCAACTAAACATTTAAAAATTGAACCGTGGATTATTAATGGATGGCAAAGTTATGGCAAGTTTAATAGTATGCCTGGGTTTGGCGCTAATATTACATGGATGCCAAATAGTAATTTTAAAATTCTCACCAATGATTATTATGGAACTGATAATGATAGTTTGCCCGATAGAGTTCGATTTCATTCAGACAATAGCGTATTGCTACGTTATTTAAACAAACCCGAATCGAAAGGAATTAGTAAAATGGCATTTTCATTAACGGGCGATTTTGGTTTTGAAAAAGGTGGAGGCGTAAATGGTTTTAGTGATGGAAATGCTTCACAAGGACCAGCACAATATTTTGCCAGTGCTATGTTTTATAACAGAGTGTGGTTTGCGAAAAATAAATTAGCATGGACAATTGGAGGTGGTGTGATGACCAATCCTGGAAGGTATTTAGTATTGTATCCAACAGGGCAAGCAAGCCCATTACCTAATCATAGTAATCCTACTCAACCAGAAGGCGCTTTTCCTTTTAGTGCAAATCCTGGTGATCAATTTAAAGGTTGGGATTGCTCAACCAATTTTGATTGGATGCCTAATCAAAGTATTACATTTAGGGTTGAATTGGTTCACAGAGAATCAAGCGTTCCATACTTTGCAGGAGCTGGTGGAGTAACATCTCAAACAGGATATACAAATGTACTTTTAGACCCAAATTGGAAACCTGATTTAGTGAGGGCAGAAACCAGAATTATTATGGCGATACTTTTTAGAATGTAAAATTTTATCGCAAATGAGTATTTAAATCAATTTGCTTTTTGATGTTTGGGATGCAGTTTTCTTCCTCGCATGTGAAAGGTTTGACCGCTTAATTCTTGAGATACCACGCTAATATTTCCATCCCTTTCCATTACTGCAATCTCAACATCTGCCGAACTTAATACACCATGTTCGCGCACCACAGCTTCTAATTCATCGGGTGTAATTTTTTCTTTTTTGATTATTTCTTCATTCACTACACCTTTATAAATCAATATGGCAGTATTGCCTTCAATCAGTTCAGTTGCTTTTTTATTTTTAAACATTACCAACTTAAATCCATAGTTAATACAAAATAAAACCAATGCGGCAATCAATCCACCACCAAGCGAATTATCAGGACCAACCATAGCATTTTGCACCGCATTACTAATGAGTAAAATTAAAACCAAATCGGAAGTGGATAATTGAGATAATTCCTTTTTGCCAAAAATGCGAATAGCAAACAGCATAAAAAAATATACTGCTGATGCCCGTAAAATAATTTCTAAATAACCTTGTAAGGATGATGAAAACATATCTTTAAAATTATAATTACTTCTCCATCACTTCATACATATCCAACCTTCGGTCTTTCCAATTTAAAACTGTTCCTGTATTACGGGCACGCTCAAGAGCTGCCAAATCGAGATCTGCAATAACAACAGTTTCAATATTGGTATTACACTCACCAGCAATTGCATCAGGCGGAAAAGCAAAATCACTTGGCGTATAAATTCCAGATTGGGCATAATTAATATCCATGTTTTCAACCGAAGGAATATTTCCAATGGTTCCAGCAGTGGCTACAAAAATTTGATTTTCAACAGCACGAGATTGAGCACAAATTTTTACCCTAAGATGCCCGTGTTTTTCATCTGTTGAAAAAGGAACAAATAAAATTTTAGCTCCTTTAGCACAAGCCACACGAGCCATTTCCGGAAACTCCACATCATAACAAACATTAATAGCAATTTTTCCGCAATCGGTATTAAACACTTTTATTTCGTTACCCGGCCTAACTCCCCACCACTTTGCTTCATTGGATGTGATATGAATTTTATATTGCTTTTCAAAAGTTCCGTCTCGCTTAAATAAGTACGAAATATTATATAGGTTATCGTTTTCAACTTGCAAATGCGTACCAGCAATAATGTTGATATTATACTCTAACGAAAGTCGTGAAAACAGGGTAATATAATCATCAGTATATTCATCCAACTTACGAATACTATCTTCGGGGCTCATGCTTTTATACTCATGTAATGATAACAATTGAGTGGTGAAAAGTTCAGGAAACAAAGCAAAATCTGATTTGTAATTAGAAGCCACATCGGTAAAATATTCACATTGTTGAGCAAATTCTTTAAACGATTTTATTTTTCTTAACTCATATTGAATACAACAAATCCGAACCTTTTTCATCAACACACTTCGCTCACGGGTTTCAGGAATATAATCTAAATTAATCCACTCTAAAAGTGTTGCGTATCCTTCGCTTTCTGTATCATCAGGCAAATAATCTTTGATGAGGCGTTGAATGGTAAACCCTTGAGAAAGTTGAAAAGTAAGAACAGGATCTTTAATTTTTTTTTCGATAACACGTTTTACATAGGCTCTAATTCCAAACTTTTCGGAGTAGGCATGGTAATTGGGCAAACGTCCACCGATTAAAATACGCATTAAATTTTTTTCCACACAAACTGTTCTTCGCATTTCATATAAACGCCTTCCAATTTTCAATCCTTGATAATCTGGATGAACCATTACTTCAATTCCATACAAGGTATCACCTTCATCATCATGATTAGTTATATAGCCATTATCGCTAATTTCTTTCCAAGTATGATCGTCATCATATTCATCCCAACTCACAATTAAACTGGTTGCCGAGCCCACAATTTTTCCTTCGTATTCAATAACCTGCATGCCATCACTAAAAATTTTGTATTGGCTCTCCAACATTTCGTAACTCCAAGGTTCGGTATCGGGAAAACATATTTTTGAGAGCTCTATAATTTCGTCAAAATCGCTGCGTTCAGCTGATCGTTCTATAAGTTTTGGTTTGCGTGATGAACGTGTTTTCATGTTGCAAAATAAATGTTAAATTTTGAATGTTGAATGCTTAATGTTTAGTTTAGCAGCAAATTTTATAAGATGAGTGCACAACAGGCAATTGAAAATATTTGGAACAATAGAGAATTGTTAAAAGAAGAATCATCGCAACAACTTATTCGTGATGTAATAGAGTTATTGGATAAAGGTAAACTTAGAGTGGCTGAGCCCATTGCCGAAACTGGAAATTGGCAAGTAAATGAGTGGGTAAAAAAAGCAGTGATATTATATTTCCCTATTCAAAAAATGGAAACACTTTATGCTGGTCCGATGGAGTTTTATGATAAAATGAAATTGAAAAATAACTATGAAGAATTGGGTGTTAGAGTTGTGCCACATGCGGTTGCTCGATACGGTGCATTTTTACAAAAAGGTGTCATATTAATGCCAAGTTATGTAAATATTGGTGCGTATGTAGATGAAGGTACAATGGTGGATACGTGGGCAACGGTTGGCAGTTGTGCGCAAATTGGAAAACATGTGCATTTAAGCGGAGGTGTTGGAATTGGAGGAGTTTTAGAACCCATCCAAGCAGCTCCAGTAATTATTGAAGACAATTGTTTTATTGGCTCACGTTGTATAGTTGTGGAAGGTGTAAGAGTTGAAAAAGAAGCCGTACTTGGTGCAGGGGTTACTATTACTATGAGCACAAAAATTATTGATGTTACAGGAAACGAACCTAAAGAATATAAAGGAATTGTTCCATCACGCTCGGTGGTAATTCCTGGAAGTTATACCAAAAAATTTGCTGCGGGTAATTATCAAGTTCCATGTGCATTAATTATTGGAACCAGAAAAGAATCAACAGATACAAAAACTTCTTTAAATGATGCTCTGAGAGAGTATAATGTGGCTGTTTAAATTATAAAACGTACATGATTACGTAATTGGAAATTATGAAAATGAGAATAGGTTTTGATGCAAAAAGAGCGTTTAACAATGGCACAGGTTTAGGAAACTATGCTCGATTTGTAATTAAAGCATTGTTGAAATTTTTTCCTGATAACGAATATTTTTTATTTACTCCTTCTATAAAATCTGAGTTCCAAAATTTTATTCCTTCGCTTCCCAATATCCATATTATTACTCCAGAAAGTGCTTGGAATAAAACATTTCATTCTGTTTGGAGAAGTTTTGCCATTACCGATTTAATAAAAGAATTTCATCTTGATGTGTTTCATGGATTGAGCAACGAACTTCCAAATGGAATCGAAAAATTAGCAGTAAAAAAGGTAGTCACCATTCACGATTTGATTTTTTTGCGTTATCCAAATTACTACAATAATATTGATAGATATATTTACACCAAAAAATTTAAACATGCTTGCCAATATGCAGATGTGGTGCTAGCTACAAGCCTACAAACCAAACAAGATATTATCAATCATTTTCATATCAGTGAAGAAAAAATAATAGTTGCTTATCAAAATTGTGATGAATGTTTTGAGGCGAAAGTTGATGAGAAAATAAAAGATGAAGTAGCAACTTTATACCAACTTCCAACTCAATTTATTTTATGTGTAGGAACCATTGAAGAGCGTAAAAATCAATTTACAGTGCTCAAAGCATTTCATGAGTTGAATGATGAAAATATAAAATTGGTTTTTATTGGAAAGGAAACCATGTATGCAAAATATTTGCATGATTATATCAACGATAATTTATTAAACGATCGTGTGTTTTTTCTTAAAGATATAAAACAAAATCATCTTCCAGTTATCTATCAACTTTCTTCCTTATTTGTTTACGCATCAGAGTTTGAAGGTTTCGGAATTCCAGTTTTAGAAGGCTTAAGAAGCCGTGTTCCTATACTTGCGGCAAATACTTCATCATTACCCGAAGTAGGCGGAGATGCCGCATTATATTTTAAATTTGATGATGCTCATGAACTTGCAAATCAAATGCACATGGTTCTTAATGATAACGAAAAAAGAAATGCAATGATTGAAAAAGAAATAGTGCAAGCAAAGAAATTTGATACCGAAAATTTAATGAAACAATTGTGGAAAATTTACTTCGCAACTATATAAATTTGTCATGCTGAGGCACGAAGTATCTGCCTTTATGCAAGCCTAAAATGGCTAAAAAAAATTGAACTTAGAATTCGTCACCATCATTAATTGTCTATCGCCAAAGGAGATGCTTCGTGCCTCAGCATGACATTTACGAAATCAATTCCGCATTTTCATCATCATTAAATTCTCCTTTATCAAAAGCGTTACAAAAAAATTTATAATCTTCTTTTACCACATCGGCATAGTTTGAACAAAAAGATAAAAGCGGTTGTTGCCAATCTGGTTTATTCACAAAATCAGTCAATTCATTAATACCTGCAGAACCTTGTTGATTTGCACTTCGCAATTGATTCCATGCAATTATATCAGCAAAACTTTTTAACGAAGCCTGAAGTTTTTCTACTTTACCCTTCATCAATGAAAGGTCGAGTTTATCTTCTGTTGGCTGTAATTCTTTTAATACAAAATATTTTTCATTCCATTTTATAGTATCAAGTAAAGCCGGTGAAACAGCTTGCATGCGTTTTTGAATTTCAATTACACGCTCCGCATCATTGCTCCATTGCGGTTGTTTTGCTTTAGTAAATTTTAATAATGAAGAAGGCATAGCCAATTTCATATCCAATAAATAATGATTGTCTTTACCCTTGCCTTCTACCAAAATAACATACCGTTCCACACCAAGCGAACTTGTTCCTGCAATCCTAATAGCGATATCTTTTACTTCATAAAAATCTTTATCACTTTTACTTTGCCCCCAAGTATTAATCACATTTTTTAATAGCATTTTTTCATCCTCATTTATCAAAAGTGTTTTTATACCATCAATTTTTAACTTCAACTTTCCCGATACTCTTTCAGTTCGCTTATCAATAAATTCTTTTCGTTTGCGTGATTTTAATTCATCTAACATATCATGTATTAACCCCGTTGAAGTTTCTGCTTCAACCATTCCAATATGTGCAATAGAAATTGTTTTGATATATCTTTTTAAAACTAAATCTGCCAAAATCATGGCTTCTTCTTTTTTAATAAATAAACTTTTATGTGCCACAATTATACTGCACAAAAACCTTGAAACATCCCACAAAAAGGGAGCAAGAATGGCTTCATCAAAATCATTCATATCAAAATAAACTACTCTATCATTTCCTTTGTATGAACCAAAATTCTCCAAATGCAAATCGCCACAAATCCATGTTAAAGGAGCATCATTAATTATTATTTGCGCATAATTATCCTCCGCAAACAAATGACAAGTGGCTCTGTAAAAATGAAAAATATCATCTCGCATCAACTTATATTTTATGTTTAATAATTGAGGATTTCGCCCTGAATTAAATTCTTTTATGGACTTGATTAAATTTTTCATAACAATTAAAATTACAAATAAAAAATGTAGCGTAATAAGGACGTTCTTCACATGCTGTTGAAATCAACATTTTAATCCCTAACTCTTCACTCCTATTTTCGCCCTATTATGTTGGAGACTATTGAACCTGTAGTATTTATTTTATTGAGCGTTTTATCCTTAGTGCTTTTGGTGCAATTATATTATCTGTTTGGGGTGTTTGGCAAGTTGTCTTTTTACAAACCTATACCTGCTAATAAAAATATATTTGAACCGCTATCAGTAATTATTGCTGCACGTAATGAGAGTAAAAATTTGCAAAATAATTTACGTTCCATATTAGAACAAGATTATCCAAACTTTGAAGTTGTTGTTGTAAATGATTGTTCTTGGGACGATAGCCAAAAGGTTTTAGAGGAACTTCAACATGAATATAAACATCTTCATGTTTCGCAATTATTTGAGCAAGAAAAATATCCTACAGGAAAAAAATTTGCTGTAACCATCGGAATTAAATCAGCAAAAAATGACTTATTGGTTTTTACTGATGCCGATTGCATTCCAAAAAATAATCAGTGGCTACGTCATATTCAAAGCAAATTTGAAGAAAGTAAAGAAATTGTTTTGGGCTATTCGCCATACCATAAGGAAAGTGGTTTTTTGAATTTATATATTCGATTTGAAACTTTTATGACAGCCTTATTATACATGAGCATGGCTTTAATGAAAAATCCTTTTATGGGTGTGGGAAGAAATTTAGCTTACAGAAAAGATTTATTTTTTCGTCATAAAGGATTTGCAAATCATCAACATATTTTAAGCGGTGATGATGATTTATTTGTGAATGAAGCTGCCACATCCAATAATGTTGCGATTGAAATTAATGAAGAAAGTTTTGTGGGTACAGCACCTAAAAAGGATTATGCAGCATGGAGTCGTCAAAAAAGCCGACACATGACTACTGGTAAGTTTTATAAATCAAAACACAAACAAACTTTAGGAATATATTACATGAGTTTGATGTTATTTTATGGCGCATTAACAGCTACATTAATTCTAAATATCCAAACTTGGCCAATTGTGTTGGGTATTTATTTACTAAGATTAATTTCTCAAGAAATAGTATTTTATTTAGCTGCTAAAAAATTAAAATGCACCAGCATATTAGTTGCATTGCCAATATTAGATTTGCTTTATGTATTTTATTTGTTGGTGTTTGGGGCTAAAGGATTGTTTGCAAAAAATAAAAGAGAGTGGTAAAGTTAAGCTACGTTCTAATTACCTGATAACTTATTAACCAAATAACTAATAACCTAATTCCTTAATAACTTATCATGGATATCATTCTAAAATACTTCCCCGACATTACCGAAAAACAAAAAATGCAATTTGATATGTTGTATGAATTGTATGCCGATTGGAATGAAAAAATAAATGTGGTTTCGAGAAAAGATATTGAGTCGTTGTATGAAAAACATATTCTTCACTCTCTATCCATTGCCAAATTTATTCAGTTTAAAAATGGAACTAAAGTGTTAGATATTGGCACAGGGGGTGGTTTTCCAGGTATTCCATTGGCTATTATGTTTCCTGATGCAGTATTCACTTTATGTGATTCTATTGCTAAAAAAATAAATGTTGCCGAAAATATTTCTGAAACCATTGGGCTTAGAAATACTGATTTTGTTGTAGGACGTGTGGAGCAATTGAGAGAGAAGTTTAATTTTATTTTAAGTAGAGCCGTAGCACCAACAGAACAATTATACCGTTGGACTCAAAGTTATATTAACACAGATGCTTTCAATACAAAAACAAACGGGTATATATTTTTAAAAGGCGGTGATTTAAAAGAAGAATTAAAAGCATTAAAACAACTCAACAGAAAACTATACATCGAAGAAATACCAATCACAAAATGGTTTGATGAAGCATTTTTTGAAACTAAAAAACTGGTGTTTATTTACTAATTCATATCATGAAAAATATAATTTTTATTCTTGGCTTTATATTCATCATCATTGGTGTATACTTTAAAATAACCAATCATGAATATGCCAATTGGTTGTTGATTGTTGGAATTGTTGCGATACTATTTTCATACAGCCATGTTGTAAACTCATTAAAGCAAGAGCAGAAAAGAGTGAATGAAAAACTTAAAAACAAATAACGTTCTCTATATTTTAAACTCATAAATTATTGATTTGCATATTTTGCAAACACCATGATATATAACTGATAAATTGCAATTATTTTTTGACTCCGTAATTGAAAACCGACAAGGTCTTCATCCCAATATCCTCGAATCTTGTCCTATCAAATTAAAACGATATGAAAAGGTTTATCAACTATTTTTTATTCATCATCATCAGCCAAAAAACATTGGCGCAAGTAGATTCATCAACCAAAAAATTTTCTGTAACTCCCCTTCCAATAATAGTTTCTGATCCTTTTATTGGTTTTGGTTATGGCGTGTTAGCCAATGCAAATTTTATGTTGGGCGATAAAAAAACAACCCGTTTTTCAAATGCACAATTGTATCTGATTAAAACCACACACGGACAATTTGCTATACAAGGCAATCACACTTTATTTACCAATAATGAAGATTGGATGATTCAAGGAAAATTACAATACTTGGATTGGCCCGAAAATACATTTGCACTTGGAGCAAGAAGCTCAAGAGAAAATGATATTGAAAAAATAAGCTATAAAGCACTTGAGTTTGAAGAACGTATAATGAAACGTATTGGCAAAAAAAATTTTATAGGGCTTCAATATCGTTTGTATAACTGTTGGAATTTAGCAAGTGATAAACCAGATTCAACAAGTTTTTTTGCTCAACATGCAATCGGTACACAACAATTCACCTCCTCATCAATTGGGTTACATTTTATTAACGATAGCAGAGATAATGTGCAAAATGCTTTTAAAGGAAACTATGCAGAGATTGCTCTAAATCCAAACTTTAAAGAATTGGGAAGCACACAAACATGGACCAATTTAAGGGTTGATTTAAGAACTTATTTTCTGCTAAACAACAATGAAAAAAACTCAAAAGTACTTGCATTACGTACCCTATATGAGCAAGCATTTGGTAATGTACCTTATATGATTATGCCCATGTTTGGTCGCTATTTCACTACACGTGGATATGTACAAGGGCGCTACAGAGGAAAAACTTTTATGAGTGTTGAAGCCGAATACAGAGCACATATTTGGAAAGCCATTGGATGTGTTGTATTTGCAGGAGTACAAACAGTAAGCGAACCTGATGGAAGTTTTCAATATATAAATCCATCAACAGGATTGGGCGCTCGCATTATGCTAAATAAATCTCAACGTACCAATTTGCGTATTGATTATGCCAAAGGGCTAAATGGTGAAGGGGGTTTATATTTACAAGTTACCGAAGCTTTTTAATTTTTTTGTATTATTGATGCCATGATAAAAATTAGCATCAACAACTTTTTAGCAATTCTTTTTTTTGTATGCAACGTATTTTTTTTACATGCTCAACAATTGGAAATTGAAAATTTAGGGGCAAATATCAACTCAAAATATTCGGAACTTAATCCAATTATTTCTGCAGATGGAAAAACACTTTACTTTATTCGCTCTAATCATCCCGAAAATATAAATGGCGATTCTGCTTCTCAAGATATTTGGTACGCAATAAAAGATACTGAAGGAGTTTGGCAACCTGCTAAACATGCCGATGAAAACTTAAACCGACAAGAATACAATACCCTTTTTAATGTGAGTTCTGATGGAAATAAAATGTTGATTAGCGGCCCATATTCTGATGGAATTAATTCGAGAATTGGTTATTCTTTTCTTACTCGAAATGGTAATGTTTGGAATGACCCCAAATTTTTACATATAAAAAAATGGGAGTCGCGATTTAAAGGGTTGTATTCATCAGCTTGCATGGCATTTGATAATAAAACTTTGATTATCAGTTTTTCCGAAAAAGAAGAAAGTCCTGTTAACGATTTATATGTAAGTTTTTTACAACCTAATGGAAGATGGAGTGAACCGACATCCCTTGGAGATACTGTGAATACTAAAGATGACGAGACTACTCCATTTTTAGCTGCCGATGGGATTTCTCTTTATTTTTCGAGCAATAGAAAAGGTGGATTAGGTTCAAATGATATTTATTTGAGTAAACGATTAGATAATACTTGGAGAAAATGGAGCAAGCCCATTAATTTAGGAGCACCCATAAATACTAAAGATTGGGATGCCTATTATACCATTCCCGCATCGGGTGATTTAGCCTATTTGGTTTCGTACCAAAACTCATTAGGGAAAGGAGATATTGTTAGAGTAAAAACAAAAAGTACAACCAAGCCCAAACCCGTTATTTTAATAAAAGGTAAAGTACTCAATTCAAAAACCAATTTACCAGTTGAGGCAGAAATTAGTTATGAACTATTACCCAGCGGAGAGAAAGTTGGAGTGGCTGATTTTATTAGCAAAAATGGCGATTATGTGTTGGTGCTTCCTTACGGAAAAAATTATGGAATAACAGCTAAGGCAATTGGCTATGTGCCCATTTCGCTTAATTATGATTTGACCATTGAAAATAAATACAAAGAAATTAAAAAGGATTTGATGCTGGTTCCTTTTGAAAAAGGTTCTGTGATTCGCTTAAATAATCTATTCTTTGATTCGGGAAAAGCAACACTCAAAAAAGAATCCTATCCAGAAATTGAAAGACTCATTCAACTATTAAAAGATAATACTGATGTAGAAATTGAAATTGCCGGACATACAGATGATGTGGGCAGTAATGACGATAATTTAATTCTATCCGGAAACCGTTCAGCGGCTGTAAAAGAATATATTGTTTTTAAAGGGATAGCAGAAGGACGAATAAATTGCAGAGGTTATGGAGAATACAAATCCATCGTAAAAAATGATACCGAAGAAAACCGACAATTAAACCGTAGAGTAGAGTTTAAAATCATTACAAAATAATAGTCAAAATATTTCCATTCACAATTTGTTGTTGAGTACTATTTGCTTTCAAAATATTTGAACCTTAATAAAATTTGTATCATTGTTTATGATGAAAGATAATTTTTTTGTGTTCATTTTTTTGTGCTTTTGCTTTTTTGTAAATGCACAACAATTGGAAATTGAAAATCTTGGAGATAAGGTTAATTCAAAATATGCTGAACTTTCTCCTATTATTTCTGCAGATGGAAAAACAGTATATTTTATTCGCTCCAATCATCCACAAAATTTTAAAGGCGATACACTAACTCAAGATATTTGGTATGCGCAGCTAAGTGATGATGGAACTTGGAATGAAGCCATACATGCAGGTTCGGATTTAAATCGCTCTCAATACAACACGTTATTTAATGTGAGTACCGATGGAAATAGAATGATGATTGGTGGTGCTTATTCCGAAGGGGTAAATTGGGGAGTTGGATTTTCTTTTATTGAACGTAATGGTGATAAATGGAGCGATCCAAAATATATCAATATCAAACAATTTGATAAACTCTGTAGAGGAGAATATTCATCAGCATGCTTGTTATCAAATAACAAAATTCTTGTGCTTAGTTTTTCAGAAAACGAAGACAGTAAAATAAATAATTTGTATGTGAGCTTTCGTGAGGTGAATGAAAAATGGAGTAAGCCAACAGCTATTTCATCAATAAACACAGAGTATGATGAAACAACACCTTTTATGGCATCAGATGGAATTACACTTTATTTTGCAAGTGATAGACCGGGAGGATTTGGATTAAAAGATATTTATATGTGTAAACGTTTGGATGATACTTGGCAAAAATGGAGTACGCCTATTAATTTAGGACAGCCAATAAATACAGAACGTGCCGAAGGTTATTATACCATTCCTGCATCTGGAAATGTGGCTTATATGATATCTAATCAAAATACTTTTGGCAAAACAGATATTGTGCGTATCAAAACAAAAGAGATTAATAAACCTAAACCCGTTGTGTTACTTTCAGGAAAAGTGATGAATGCAAACACACAAGAATTGATTGAAGCAGAAATAAGTTATGAAGTTTTACCAAGTGGAAAAGAAGCGGGAACATCAAACTATTTAACAAAAAATGGTGATTATAAAATTATTCTTCCCTACGGAAAAAATTATGGAATATCTGCAAAGGCAAAAGGATTTATTCCTATTTCCATAAACGTAGATTTAACTAAAGAAGAAGAATACAAAGAAATTAGAAGACCACTTTTACTAGTTCCTATTGAAGCAGGGCAAATAGTTAGACTCAATAATATTTTTTTCGATTCGGGCAAATCTACTTTAAAAACAGAATCGTTTCCTGAGTTAGATAGGTTAGTAAAAATCATGAAAGAAAATCCATCTATGAATATTCAAATTGCGGGCCATTCAGATGATGTTGGTGATGAAGAAATAAACCTTAAATTATCTATTGAACGTGCACTCTCCGTTGAAAATTATTTACAATCACAAAGCATAAAAACTACTCGTGTAGTGAGCACAGGCGTAGGAAAATCTAAACCAATTGGCAGCAACGATACAGATGAAGGACGACAATTAAATAGAAGAGTAGAGTTTAAAATTTTGAATAATTAATAACTTATTGCTTCATAAATTTTGATAAAAATGTTTGAGCTCCATCAACTAATTTAATAATATATAATCCTTCACTTATTGATTGAATAGAAATCATATTTGATTCATCAATATTTCCTTTCAACACTATTCTTCCAGTTAAATCATATACTTCGTAGCTTACACTTTTTGTTTTAGCAATAAATTGTAGAGTAAGTAAATTGCTTGCAGGGTTGGGATAAACAGAAAGTTTTTGAATGGTATTTATATGCACTTCATTTAATCCGTTTAAACTTAAACACGATGGAAATACGTTTGTATTAAACCAATTTTTAACTCGTTTTACATCACTGTCTAACTTTGGTAAAACTGGAATTGAAGATGAACCAGTTCTTGAAAATACAATTGCATAATCAACCGATTGTTTTGCTCCTGATAAAAGTGTAACAGGTCCTGTTGCCATTATAAACCTTCTATCTCCTGGAATATTTCCCGCTGATTTTTCAGTCCACTCTGTTCTTCCTGATAAATCATTTATATCGGGATACATAAAACTTGTAGTATCAGTTCCTCTATATCCATTGCCTCCATATGTTACTGGAGAAGCATCTTTCCATCTACTGTTTAAGTATCCCCAATAATCCTCTGGTTTTTGAGGGTTACCTTGTTGGGTAAAATCATTTTCGTAATACATAAAATTTTTCATTCCTTGGTTGATCCCCGATAAAGATGTTCCCCGTAATTGAACTACAGCAAGTGCTGGCGGATTTGCTCCATAGCCTTGCCATCCTTCATCAATTGAATCACCATTATAAACATATCCGTAACCTTCTTTTGGATTGCATCCAATAAAATCATCAGAATAATTTCCAAGATCAACATCCGTCCACATCCCTATTTTTAAACTATCAATTGCCACATTGGTTCTGTTAAAAATGTCGTAGTGATAAAACGTGGTGTAATTAATTGCTGTGTTTGAATCATTGTCATTTATATCATCACACTTAAACGCATAAGCAGATGCGTGAACTTCAATGCCTAAAGGTAAACTTCTAGTTTCGCCATGTATCATTTGATCATTAAATATCCAATACAACATTTGATCTCCTTTAATAAGAGGATAATCTCCAAATTGTGGCTCATATTTGTTTGGTAAACCTCCAATATTTACAAATGGAGCTAGATTCCAAGCCTCACCTTTAGTAGTATCTCCATGAGCAGGCCATGTTAAAATATCATTTAATATTTGGTAGTTTGGATTTGAATAGTGCGATTTGAAATCATCAATTTGCCAACGATTAATTTTCCATTTTTTACTATAATTCGATGATGTAGTTGAATCAATTGATGCATTATTAACTGAAAGCGGACCAGGCCAAAAATCATTTCCATTTTGACGATACGTTTGTGCTGCTAATTTTAAGTTGCCATTAACAATTCCTCCTATCCACAACGCAGAGGCGAATATTGCTTTTTTACATGTGCCTTTTGGAACTTCATAACCAGCTGCATTTAAATCCCAAAACATATCCCCTCTTGATAACATTGGTGTGCTTACCTTGTTTACATCTAAATATTGTAATTCTGTATTTGGTTTTTCATCCTTAAATAAACTTGGGTTAAACCTATAAAGGCTATCTTTTCCACTATAAAATCCTTCCCTTCCCACAAACCAAATAATTCCATTTTTATCTGTTTGAATAAATGCACCCTTTGATTGATACAGTATATTAAACTGTTTTAACGAATAAGAGTTTATAGGTTGTTTGCTAATATCAGAAATTGTCATAAATGTATTTGAAATATTAGTATTATCCAATCCTTGAACATATACTTTTCCATTTGCATCAGATGAAAATGAATAACTTGTTTGGGGTAAATTAATTTGAGAACAATAATTAACCATATCTTGTATTGGTGTTATAACTCCATTCACTATTTTATAAATTCCTACATAACCATTTCCTAGTGCCGATGAATCTGTTGCAATCCAAACACTATTTTTAGCATCAACAAAAACTGTATTGATATAATCTTTCTTTAACTTCGAGTTTGCAGATAAATAATTGGTAAAAACTCCTCCATTTAGTTTTGATAAGCCTATAGAAGTTCCGCACCAGATATTTCCATTATTATCCGCATCAATTGACGTTACTATATCATTAAAAATAGTAGAATTACTTTTATTGTAATTTGTCCAGGTTGTGCCATCAAATTTCGAAATTCCATTATCAGTTGCAATCCAAACTATTCCATTTTTCACTTTCACATCATTTATTGAATCACTAATAATTCCTGAATTTGATTTGTTATAAATATTCCATGATGAATTATTTTTTTTTACTAATCCATTTTTAGTTCCTATCCATAAATCATTACCATTAAACTCTAATGATGTGAGATAATTTGTTGGCATTACAGAATTTGTTGTATTGTATGTTGTCCATATTGAACCATTGAATTGAGCAAGTCCAATAGAAGAAACATGAAGATTGTTCCCAATTTTTCTACCTGTAAATGCAATCCATAAATTTCCAGATGAATCTACTTTCATATCACCTTTTAGACTTCTGTCATAATAATTTGTACCTGATGGAAGTGTATAAGAGGATAAAGCTGATTGCGCTTTTATTTGAAAAGAAAAAAATGATAAAATAACGATGTAAAATAGTTGAGTTTTCATAGCATTGAGTTTTTGTATTAGTCAATGCGAAATGAATTTTAGTTGTATGAAATGTTATGATGCCAATTCGTTAATTGCAATCCAAGCCATTAACCCCGTTCCAATTTCTAAGGCATTTTCATCAATATCAAAAGTTGGAGTATGAACTGATGAAGTAATTCCACATTCTTCGTTCCTTGTTCCTAATCTGTAAAAACAAGCCGGCAATTCTTGCGAGTAATAAGAAAAATCTTCGGCAGCCATCCAAATATCTAAATCAACAACATTTTCATCCCCTAAATATTCAATAGCATATTTTTTCGCACGTTTAGTTAATTCAATATCATTTTTTAAAAACGGATAACCTTTTCGTATTTCAAACTCACATTTTCCTCCCATACTTTCAGCAATCATTTCGGCCATGCGTTTCATTTTTATATGTGCCTCACTCCTCCATGTTTCATCCAAAGTTCTGAAAGTTCCTTCCATATACACTTCATTCGGAATTACATTTGTTGCTCCATTGGCAATTACTTTTCCAAATGATAAAACCGAAGGAATAATCGGGCTTGCATTTCTGCTCACAATTTGTTGCAGTGAAGTAATGATATGTGCTGCAATCAAAACCGGATCAATATTTAATTGAGGCATAGCTCCATGCCCACCTTTGCCAATTACCTTCACATACAACTCATCTGTTGAAGCCATATATAAACCTTCTCTAAAGCCCACTTTTCCAACAGGTAATAAAGGCATTACATGTTGACCAATCATATTTTTTACTTCAGGATTTTTGAGCACTCCATCTTTAATTAACAATGATGCACCACCAGGTAATTTTTCTTCACCAGGCTGAAAGATGAGTTTTATTGTTCCTTCAAATTCATCTTTTAATTGAAACAAAATTGCTGCCGCTCCAAGCAAAGAACTTGTGTGTACATCATGTCCGCATGCGTGCATCACCCCAATATTTTTTGAAATATAATCTGTTTTATTTTTTTCATCAATTGGCAACGCATCCATATCGCCTCTTAAACCAATCGTTTTTTTATCAGGATTTTTTCCTTTGATAAGTGCAACAACTCCAGTATTTGCCATCCTTACTATATTAGTAATTCCAATAGTTTTGAGTTGCTCTTCAACAAATTTTTGCGTTTCAAATTCGTTAAAAGAAAGTTCGGGGTGTTGATGAATATGCCTACGGTTGGCAATAACATTTGGTTGAATTGCCTTGGCTATTTCTTTAATTTTTTTGGATGCTATCATTTGTTAACAATACTAATTCAAAAGTATTGTTTTCAAAAAAATATTTCAATGAGAATGTCGAATATCAAACTCATAGGCACACCTCATTATTCATCATTTGATGTTTGATATTATTATTCAAACCACAAAAACTAATGAGCCATTTCAGCCGATTGTTTAAACGACTCTTCCATAATAATTTTAATAGAAGATGGATGTGGTAACAAAGAAATAGAATCAAGCTGATTGATAGATTCTTTCAGCAATTCATATTCGGCTTTAAGCATTGGATTCAATTGAAGTGAAAGACGAATGGGATTGCTTTCTTCAATTGTGGTTTCGTTGTAAATAAATCTAATAAGATCGTTAGTGTATATTTTGCGCATAGGCGTTTTTAAAGAATTTATATCTCTAAAAACGCCTTGTTATACCACTTATTGTAATCAACCTAAAAATAAAAGCTACTAAATGAAAATGAGGGGTTTAAAATTTAACCTGTTGTTGCTCCATCATCTTTCTGATATTATTTAAAGCATATCGCATTCTTCCCAAAGCGGTATTAATACTCACTCCCGTAGTGTCGGCAATTTCTTTAAAACTCATATCACCCCAATGACGCATAATTAAAACTTGGCGTTGTTCTTCTGGCAAACGTTTTACTAGTTCTTTAACATGATGCTCTGATTGATTGCGCATAATTTTATCTTCAACAGATTCTTCAGCAATAATCAAATAAGAAAAAATATCATTGCCTTGGCTATCTGTAACGGTAACATCGCGCTTCATCTTACGGAGATAATCAATGGATAAATTTCTACCAATACGCGCAGCCCAAGGACCAAATTTCCCTTCTTCGTTGTATCTGCCACTACGAAGGGTGTTAATAATTTTAATAAATGTTTCTTGAAAAATATCCTCAGCCAATGAACGATCACGAACCATTAAATAAATAGCGGTGTAAATGTTCCTTTGATGGCGTTTAATGAGGGTTTCCAAACTGGCTTCATTGCCCTTGATGTACAGACGAATCAATTCTTGATCACTCGTTTTCTGCAGGTTCATAATTGTAAATGGTTTAAGTTGAACTTAGAAAAAAAAGTGTAGAGTTTGGTCTATAAGTTTATGTTTGGTTTAGGAGTTTTAAATTTTATTGATGATGTAAAAGTATAGTATGAATTTAAAAAATGCAAATATTTTTTTGTGCTGCAAGTTTTTTGTATACCTATTAAATACATTAATTGAATTTTGAAAAATCTGGTTTTTGAAAAAATTTGAAAAAATAAACTTAGTTTTACCATCAGGAAAGTTATTGTTTTTGTAAACTTCAAAAGATTAAGTTTGATTTTAAAATTACCTTCCCCAACGTTTAGTATGCTATATATGAATCTGAAATCATTTTTGCTCTTACTCGGTTTTATATCAATATTTTTTGCCTCGCATGCTCAAAATAAGTACAAAGAGATTGATAGGAAGAATATTTTAAAAATAAATTTATTAAGCCCTTTTTTGGGAACGCTATCTATCCAAAATGAAAGAATAATAAATAGCGAATCATCCATTCAGTTAGGATTTTATTATTTTTCGGGGATAATATTTGGACACCCAATTCCTGTTGGTGCAGTTTGTTTTACACCAGAGTACCGTTTTTATTTGGTTGAAGAAGCTCCAAGAGGCTTATATATTCAACCCTATATGAGATTTGGAAGATATTGGGAAGATCAAAATTTTAATAAAAAAGCGGGTTCAAGTTTTACCGCTATTGCTGCTGGAATTGTATTTGGGAAACAATGGATTTGGGCTGATAAATTTACGTTTGATATGTATGCAGGACCTTTATATACAAAAGCTTTTTTTGACACCCCCTCCATTTTAACAAAAGATCTTTACGGTCCATTTAATGGGTATTGGTTTAGAAGTGGAATTACATTTGGCTATTATTTTTAAACTCAAATTACTATGAAAAAAATTATTCTATTTACATTTTTAATTTTGTCAATATCGGCATTTGCTCAAGTAGAGTATAAACCCAAAACAACAAATTCTACTTCTCAAAATGAAGTAGTAAAACCTGAAAAAAAAATTAGGAAAGAACCTCCCAAACAAAATATTATTAAAATTAATTTATTAAGTCCCATAGTAAGTACAATCATGTTATTTTATCAAAGAAATATAAATGAAGAAAGTTCATTTCAAATAGGAATGGGGTACATGGATTTTTATGGATTTGGCTCGAACACGAATACCTATTATAATGGAAACACTAATACATCAGTTACTAGTGAACGATCACGAGGATTCTTTTTTACACCCGAATATCGTTATTTATTTGATGGTGAATATATGGATGGAATTTTTATTGCCCCATTTTTAAAGTACACATTTATGCAATATGATGAAACGCAAAAAAATGTAACAGAAATTTATAATCAAGGAAATTATACCACTCAAACTACTTATTCTAATACTTCAAACTCATACAATAGTTTGGGAATTGGAATTACTATTGGAAAACAGTTTATCTTTAAAAATAAAATTAGTTTAGAGGTTTTTGGAGGACCAGTATATAATATTTTATTAAGTGGCACCAGCACCGAAATAAACATATCACATAGCATGAATAATGTAAATATACGTGGATATGGAGCAAGGGCTGGAATGACTGTTGGATTTTTATTTTAACAAATCAATATTTACCGCCTAACCATTGTCATTTCATCAACAATATACTGTGCCTTTGCCACTTTTTGAGTTACCCAAAGCACATATCTAATATCAACGGCAACTGATCGGCTATAACTTTCATTCCAAGCATAATCATTTATGGTAGCCGTAAATGCCCTATCAAAATTTACTCCAATTAATTCGCCATAAGCATTCATAACCGGGCTTCCACTATTACCTCCTGTGGTATC
The DNA here is from genome assembly GCA_025359805.1 of Bacteroidota bacterium. Taxonomy (GTDB): domain Bacteria; phylum Bacteroidota; class Bacteroidia; order UKL13-3; family UKL13-3; genus CAIUEQ01. The sequence continues at coordinate 54,966 of JANYDU010000027.1, read as the reverse complement.
TAAATCATACAAAATATTTACTGGTAAATCATTTAAAGACGGGTGCATATAATCTCCAAAATCTCTGGCTGCATATAATTCTTTTATCACTTCCAATAATTCATAATCTTTTCCATCTTCTTTTTCTAATACTCCTTTGAGGGTAGTAAATGGTTTATTATAATCACCATCATTTGGCGAATATCCTTTTACTGAGCCATAAGTAAAACGTAATGTCCCATTTGCATCTGGCACAAACTGGCGGCTCTTCCACACCGATTTTGCATCTACATATTTCGACATCAACGAACTTAATTCGCCCTCGCGTTTACGATCTTCTTCATCAAAATAATTGAGCTCAGTATTCAATTCATTCGATGCTATAATTAAGGGATCTTTTAATTTAAATAGCTTATCCAAATCACCCTCCATCAATTTTCCAATTTCGGATATGTTTTTAATTGTTGATTTTTTATATAGGTCGTCAATTTTTTTAGTGAGTGCATTTTCATCTTTTACACCTTTCATAAAAGCCGTTACAAATTTCACTTCATTATCTTTACTAAATTGTTGTGCATCCAATATCATTTTTTTGAATGCCGCTTTTTCAAAGGTTAAATCGTATTTAGCAATAAGCGCATAAAAAGAATTTTTGATACGTGGTTGTTGTTTTTCTTTAAATGCTTTTTTCTCTACATCTGTTTTCAATTGGTTATAAGAGTTTTTGTAATTATCAATCATACCTGCCGTTTGAAAAATTGGAGCGATGGCATAAATTTGATCCATCCATAAATTACGTGGAGCAAATTTGATGATATCATCATACAAAAAATTAATGCGAGGAATTACATTTCCATATTGCTCTTTTAATTTTACATCCGCATTAATAAAATCGCTTAACATTTTTTCATCCGAATATTTTTGCTGAGTTAAACCCGCTCTGCGAAAGCCTTGCAGCTTGCCTTTATAATTTTTAGTAACATTTGCTAAGCTTTTAATTTTTGCTGAATATTTTATTTGCAAGCTGTCGTTTCCTTTTCCCATTTCTTCCATTTTTTCAATTTGCCAATCGTATATATTGCTAATATATTTTAACATGTATTGCTCATGGTATTTATAAAATGCTGCTGGTTGATGACGGAAAGTACGACCCGGATAACCAAGTATAAATACAAAATCATTTTCGTTAACGCCTTTTGGATTTACCTTTAAAAATTTGGCAGGCTTATAAGGAATATTGTTTGGACTATAATCTGCAGCACTTCCATCGGGTGCAACGTATGCTCGTAAAAAAGAAAAATCACCAGAGTGGCGAGGCCAAACCCAATTATCTAATTCTCCCCCATACTCGCCAATAGAGCGTGCAGGCACATATACCAAACGAACATCTTTTAATAATTTATACCTGAATAAAACATAGGTTCTTCCAGTAAACATTTCAGAAATTTCACATTGCAAGCCTGCATTATTTTTGTTCTCCTCATTGGTAATCGACTTTACATTATCAGCAATAATTTTTAATCGCTCAATGGGGTCAGTTGTATTTTGAGTTCCTTTTAAAACCTTTTCAGAAACATCGGCATAGCTTGCTGTGATTTTGCATACCAAACCTTTTGCTTGTAATTCTTCTGATTTGTTTTTGGCTAAAAACCCTTCTTTTATATAATTATTTTTTGTGGTGCTGATGGCTTGCACAAATCCAAAAGCACAATGATGATTGGTTACAATTAGCCCTTCGTTTGATAAAAATGAACCTGTGCACCCTCCTACCCTAACAATGGCATCAATCAAACTTGTTCCATTTGTATTGTATAATTCTTCCGGAGAAATTTTTAATCCTGCTTTTTGTAAATCAATATTTTTTAACTCTGATAAAGGAAACATCCCTTCATCATTTTTACGATTGGTATGTGATGTTAAAATAATTGCAACAAGTGATAAGCAACAAGCGAGAATATATTTTTTCATAATTAAATTTAAAGATGCCAAATATAAACAAGAAAACGAAAAGAGATTTGATTAGCTATTTGTAGTAATAAATGTTTTTAATGTTGAAGAAAATGAAGTAGCATAATCTATTAAATTAAATGATTTAACAGGAATAATTCCATGAATCGAATTGGTTAAAAAAACTTCGTGGGCTTGCAATAATTCGTTGGTCGTTAATGGAAGCTCCTCAACATAAATTCCTTTTTCAGTTGCACTTTCAATTAACACTTTCCTCATCACACCATCCACGCAACCTTCAGTTAACGGTGGTGTTATCAGCTTGTTCCCTTTCACTAAAAATAAATTTGAACTAATAACTTCGGCAATTCTTCCGTGTTCATTTAAAATGATACAATCATCAAATTTGTTATTTTTTGCATACAAACCTGCCATCACATAAACCAAGGCATTTCCCGATTTGATGTTAGAAAGTTGATTACATGGTTTTTTATACTCATTAAAAACACCAAGATTTTTGCACACTTTTTCGTTCACATCAAGAGGTAAAATTTCGACCTCCCATTTCACATCATTGGTATTAGGAGTATAGTATCCTTTCGAATTTCTATACATCACAAATCGTACTCTGGCATTTTTTATACCACCTAAAGATGATTGAATTTCTTGTTCAAAAATTTGTTGTGAAAATGCTTTCAAATCAAATTGAAGTAGCTCAGCGCTTCTTTTTAAACGTTGGTAATGTTTATCTATAAAACATATTTTCTCATCATAAACACGTATTGTTTCAAACAATAAATCACCATACAAAAAAGCGCGTTCCATCATCTTATTTAAGTTTTAAATGTTCAATCAATTTTGTATTAAATACCTCCACACCTTTTTGATTAAGATGATCTGCATCATAAAAATATTCGTCAGATAAGTTTAAACTATTATAGTTGTAATAATCAGCATTTTTAGAATGGAAATAATTATCAATTTCATTTCTATTTAAAAATGAATGATACAATTGATAGGTAATTGGAGCTTGCACCAAAATTACTTTAATTCCTTTTTTTTGCATTTTAACTACTGTATTTTCAAATGCCATTAATTGATTTTGGTTGAAAATAAGTTTACTCATTTTAGGAGGATTACTTTGACGGTAATAGCTTTTTTTTGTTTCTACAAAACCATTGTTAATATAAGTATCATTACCTTTTTTAACTTGCTCAATAAATGAATTATTTAATGCGAAAACTTGCCTGAAATACGCATATAAAAAAGTATTGTACACTTTAATTTGGTTGAGTTTAAAAACCATTTTTAAGGTATTAACATCTAAAGCATCATTTGCCAATAAATCCAAAGCCGACTCCACACCATCTTCTGTGAAAGTAACCGGATACACTTCGTAAATAACTGTTTTAGGGTTTAGTAAATCAATATATTTATTCACTAATAATTCTGTTTCAATAGGTGTTTGAGAACTGGAACCTAAATTAAAACACTTAATATGATGCCTACCAAAAATTCTGGGATCAAAACTTCTATAAGCATGTGATGAGCCTAAAATAAGTACATCACAATTTTGGTTTAAGTGAATATCTTTTATACGGCTATTCATATAACCATTTCCACCCAAAGGATAATTCATGTTTTTACTCACCCCTGATGGAAATAAAAGTCCAAATATAATTATGCTTGCTAAGTAAAATAGCAAAGAAAAAAGTAGAAATAAGAAACCGTCTTTTATAAATTTATTCACTCAAGCCTCATTAAAATTGAAAATAAATAAAAGGTGTTTCTGTAGTTTGCATATACATTCCTATTAAAAAAATAATGAACGACATAAACGTCCATCTTAACAATACAGGCCACCTCAGCCCAATATGAGAAATGGCAAACTCTCTTTCTCTGCCAAGCCATTCTATACAAATAAAAAATATTATCAAACCAATTAACGTAATCACTTTTTTAGATACTTCGGGCAATTGAAAGAGTGTTGATGAAAATATAGTTGATATAAAAGAAATAGCACTTTGTATACTTTCTGATCTAAAAAAAATCCATGCAAAAACCGTAAGTAAAAAAGTACATAGCATGTTGAAAGCATCTTTAAAAGAAGGTAAATATTTCCCTGATGCCACAATTTTTATATGCGCTCTGTTTTTATTCAATAGAAGCAATGGAAGAAAATAACACGCATTTATTGCTCCCCAAATAATAAATGTCCAATTTGCTCCATGCCAAAATCCGCTTACTAAAAAAATAATAAACACGTTTCTAATCTTTGTAAATATACTGCCGTTACTGCCACCTAAAGGGATATACAAATAATCCTTAAACCAAGATGAAAGTGAGATGTGCCAACGTCTCCAAAATTCAGCAATGTCTCTCGAAAAATATGGAAAGGCAAAATTGCGAAGTAAATCAATTCCAAAAAGTCTTGCCGTTCCAATTGCAATATCTGAGTACCCAGAAAAATCGCAATAAATTTGGAAAGCAAAAAACAACGCCCCAATTACTAATGTACTTCCTGAATAAGATGATTGATGATTAAAAATAGTATTTGAATATTCGGCACAGGTATCAGCAATTACTAATTTTTTAAACAGCCCCCATAAAATTTGTTTTAACCCATTAACCGCATTGTCATAATTAAAATATCTTTTGCTTTGAATTTGAGGTAATAAGTGCCCTGCTCTTTCAATTGGACCAGCAACAAGCAAAGGAAAAAAACTCACAAAAACGGCATACCCAACAATATCTTTTGTCGGTTTTGCATTACCTTTATACACATCAATAACATATGATAAACCATGAAAAGTATAAAATGAAATGCCTACAGGTAGTATTAGTTTTAATGACCAAATATTTGGGTGAAATCCTATTGATGAAAGTACTTGTGCAAATGAATCTATAAAAAAATTACAGTACTTAAAGAAACATAAAATACCTAAATTAATAATGATGCTCAACCAAAACCAATATTTTTTGGTAGTTAGATTTTTTGCTTCACCCATTTTTATTCCAACAATAAAATCCAACAATGTGGAGAATAGCAAAACAAACAAAAACCGATAATCCCAAAAACCGTAAAAAAAATAGCTTGCAAGGAGCAATAAAATATTTTGTGCCGTTAAATTTCCATTAGTAAAAAACCAATACAAAATAAATACGATTGGTAAAAAAAACGCAAAACTAATAGAGTTAAAAAGCATATTATTTTACGCTAAACATTAAGGTTAAATTAAAATAGTACTTCATAAAACTACATTCATTTGAAACTTTTAAACTATACAAAATGTTTATAAAATATGCTTCCCAATTGTAGGAGGTATCGAGCAAAAATATGGTTTGTAAAATTTTATACAAGCATATACGTAAATCATTACATTTGCCCGTCATTTTAAAAAAAATATACAACTAATGAAAGAAGTTTTTATTGTTTCTGTAGCTCGTACACCCGTTGGATCATTTGGTGGAGCATTAGCAGGATTTACAGCAACACAACTTGGAGCGCACGCCATTAAAGGTGCATTACAAAAGGCTAACATAAATCCTGAAATAGTGAATGAAGTTTTTATGGGAAATGTAATGTCGGCAAACCTCGGCCAAGCTCCTGCAACACAAGCTATGATTGCAGCAGGTATACCAAATACTGTTCCATCAACAACTATTAATAAAGTATGCGCATCAGGTTCAAAAGCAATTATGTTGGGCGCACAAAGTATTTTGTTGGGCACAAACGATGTAGTTGTGGCAGGCGGAATGGAAAGCATGAGCAATATTCCTTATTATTTAGATAAGGCTCGCAATGGTTATCGTTTGGGGCACGGTCAAATAATTGATGGTTTAGTAAAAGATGGTTTGTGGGATGTGTACAATGATTTTCACATGGGAAATGCTGGAGAATTGTGTGCGCGCGAAAAAAATATTTCTCGTGAAGAGCAAGATGATTTTGCTATTGAATCATACAGTCGAGCTAAAACTGCTTTTGAGAATAATAAATTTAGCAACGAAATTATTCCTATCGAAATTCCACAACGAGGAAAAGATTCCATTGTGATGGATAAGGATGAGCAATACACAAAAGTAAATTTAGACAAGTTAAAAACGCTAAAACCAGTATTTGATAAAGAAGGTTCGATAACCGCTGCAAACGCATCACCATTGAGTGATGGAGCATCAGCAATTGTATTGATGAGTGGAGAAAAAGTGAAAGAGTTAGGACTAAAACCATTGGCACAAATTATTGGATTTGCAGATGCTGCTCAAGCACCAGAATGGTTTACTACAGCTCCAGCAATTGTTGTTCCTAAAGCATTAAAAATGGCTGGAATTGATATCAAAGATGTCGACTTTTTTGAGTTTAATGAAGCCTTTGCAGTAGTTGGAATTGTAAACACAAAATTATTAGGCGTTGACCCTAAAAAAGTAAACGTGTATGGTGGAGCAATTGCACTTGGACATGCACTTGGAAGTAGCGGTTGCCGTATTGTTGAAACCCTTACATCCGTTTTGCATAACGAAGGTGGAAACATTGGAGTTACTGCAATTTGTAATGGTGGCGGAGGTGCTTCATCAATAGTAATTAAAAAAGTATAGCCTAAAATTATACACAACTGTGTAATTAATTTATATCCTTTTAAAACCGATCAGACTATTTTTGTTTGGTCGGTTTTTTGTTTTATTGAGATAACAAATTCGTTAAATAATCATCATGAAAAAAATAATATTCCTTTTTACATTGCTAACTACTTTAGTAAAAATTCAAGCACAACAAATTGATTCGTTGGCATTGGATACTTTGCATGATGCAGAATTAAAACTTAGTGGATTAGGACAAGAAATGATTAATGCAAGCAAAGAAGAGGATAGATTTACCAGTGCTTATTATTTTTTAAGAACGATGAGCAGAACACTTAAAACACGAAACTCATATTACTATAAATTCGATTCCTTAAAATCAGCAGCCATTATTTACGCTCCCGATAATGCATTTAGAATTATTACTTGGAACTTAGTAACCAAGGATGAAAAATTTCATTATTATGGTGTGATACAAATGAATCCAGAAGCACTAAAAAATATAAAAGACACTTCAAACCTGCGCACTTTTTATCCTTTAATTGATCGTTCTGAAAAAATAAAAAATCCTTTAGACACCACAGTTGGTAGTAACTTTTGGTATGGCGCCACGTATTATAAAATTATTCTAAATACCGATAAGAAAAAAAAATATTATACCCTTCTAGGGTGGAATGGAAACACAATAATGAGTAATAAAAAAATTGTTGATGTGCTTTACTTCGAACAAAATAAACCACTTTTTGGAGCCTCTATTTTTGATATTAAACGTAAAAAAATATTTAAACGATTGATCTTTGAATTTAATAATTCGGCAACCGTATTGTTACGATATGAGGAGAAAAAAAAGATATTGGTGTATGAAAATGTTTCTCCACCACGTATGCAAGATTATGGGCATCCCGAAACTTATTTACCCGATGGCTCTTATGATTTTTTGATTTTTAAAAAAGGGAAATGGGAAAAACAAGATGGAATTTTGAAAGACTTTAAAATGGATTGATTAATACTTAAACACCTTCAGTGCTTTTGCTTTAATACTTGTATAACCTACAATCAATAAAGTCATCCCTCCACCAAAAACAACAGATGGAACGGCTCCTAATAAACGAGCTGCCACTCCCGATTCAAATGCGCCAATTTCATTTGATGAACCAATAAAAATAGTGTTTACAGCAGATACTCTTCCACGCATATGATCGGGTGTTTGCAATTGTAAAATATTTCCCCTTATCACCACACTTACACTATCAAAAGCACCACTTAAAAATAATATAAAAAGGGAAAGATAAATATTGGTTGATAATCCAAATCCAATCATACATAAACCAAATCCGCCCACACAATACAATAATAAAACTCCTGGTTTTGAAACAGGTTTACGCATCGAAATCCAAATCATGGTTATACTTGCACCTAATGATGGAGCAGCTCTTAGTAATCCTAAGCCCTCCGCTCCTACTTGTAATATTTCATCCGCAAAAACTGGAAGTAATGCCACAGCACCTCCAAATAAAACCGAAAATAAATCCAAAGAAATTGCACTTAACATCACCTTATTATTAAACACAAAACGAACACCTTCCAACAAACGTTGAGTAATATTTTCATCACCCATTTTAGCAAAAACAGGTTTGGGCTTGATGAGCATAACTGCTGTTAATGCCAATGAAACTAAAACAACAACAAATAAAAAAGCTATGGTGATTCCAAATGCAGCATATAAAACTCCACCAAGTGCAGGACCAATAATAGCAGCTATTTGCCAGCTTGAACTATTCCATGTTGAAGCCGTAGTGAGCGTTTCTTTTTCTACAATTTGTGATAAAAAGGCAAAGCCTGTTGGTGCATTAAAACCTCGTGCAATGCCACTTAAAAATATGAAACCATAAATAGCATAAACAATAGTTGATTGAGAAAAATGTGTTTGAGAATATGCAGAAGTAAAAGCCAACAAACCAAATGAACAAAGCAACATGGATGAAATACTCCACGAAATTATTTTTCGTTTACTGCTCACATCTGCAATATGCCCCGCATATAACGCAACAGATATAGCAGGAATGGCTTCTGCTAATCCTATCAAACCTAATGATAATGGATCTTTTGTAAGTTTAAAAACTTCCCAACCAATAATTACTGCTTGAATTTGTAATCCAATAGTTAAGAAAAAACGAGTAGATAAAAAGTACTTAAATTCTTTGTTTTGAAGGAGATGATATTTTTGTGTAGAAGAGGTCAATGCTGTAAATTATGAATGATAAGTTATGGGTTATGAATTATAAAAACTAAGAACTAAAAAACTACCTAATGAATTCCTCTCCTATTCAACATACGCTGATAATTACGTGCATTTACTTGATGTTGAGAAAAAGTTTCGGCAAAACAATGATAGCCTGATAAATCATCCTTGGCACAAAAATAAATATACTTATGATGAGTTAAATTAAGCACTGCATCAATAGCCTGAACCGATGGAACACAAATTGGACCTGGTGGTAAACCTTTGTTTTTATAGGTGTTATAAGGCGATTTTATATTCAACATTTCTCCACCTACCCGTTTAATTGTTCTATCATTCATGGCATAAATAATAGTTGGATCGGCTTGAAATAACATGCCTTTTTTAAATCGGTTGTAATACACACCAGCCACAATTGGCATATCATCAATTTTATTTGTTTCTTTTTGAACAATGCTCGCCAAAATACTCACTTGTGCTTTTGATAATTTTAATAGCTCGGCTTTTTTAACACGTGTTGAGTCCCAAAAATTTTGATAGGATACTCCTATTTTGTTTAATAATTTATCGGCACTTGTATTCCAATAAAAGTTGATTGTGTTTGGAATAAATAAAGTAAGAATATTTTCAGTATTTAGTCCAAATTGTGATGCAAAACAGGAGTCGTTTAATCGCTCTAAAATTTTTAAACTATCTGCTTCTAAATTTTTTGCCCAAAATGAAGCAAGGTCATTTTTACGTTCGGCATATTTAAAAGTAATATCAAATGGCTCTTGCCTACCCGACACCAATAAACGAATAATTTGCATATTGCCCATATCATGAGTTAGCTTGTATCTACCAGGTTTTATACGATTTTGATAACCCAATAAAAAAACTAATCTTCGGAGTGCAAATGTATTTCTTAAAATTTTTTTGCCCTCAATTTCTCCTGCAAGATTTTCAAAATTTTGATTGGTGTGAACATACAAATACGCTGTTTCACCATTTTCAACATTCACATTCGGGCTTAATACATCTTCATAAATTTTAATGCCAGCAGATAACAAAAGCACACCCAAAATAAAGAGCGTAATGTATAAATATTTTTTAAAATTACTTTTAGATGAACGTTTCACCATCGTGAGCGAATTTGCAAAGAAGGAATGAGTATTGCAAGAAAGGTTTTCACATCTTTATACTAAAAAATGTGCAAAAAATTAAAATGGTATTAACAGTTGATTAAGTTTTAAGTATGGTGTAAAACGGTATAACATTTGGAAGTAAGTTTACCTACAATTAAAAACGAAAATGTTTTTCAAATGATATTGCTAATTAAACCAACCTATTTATGAAAACGCTATTAAAATCAGCTATTATAGCTTGCTTAATCATTTTAGTAACTGTAAAAATTCAAGCACAAACAAATACCAATGATCAATCATTATTGCAACGCGTAAATCAAGACGACCAAACAGCAATAGATGCAGTGGCTATGTATCCTAAAGAGGTACGTACAACTATTTTTATTGCGTGCATGAATCCTGAAATTATTGCTCGATTAAGTGCGATGCAAAAAAAAACCAACGCAGATTTTACTTCACTTTTATCTCCCTATTCAAAAGAGGAACAAGAAAAAATTTGGAACTTAACTCGCTATCCTGGTTTGATTACCAAAATTACAGAATACAATAGAAAAAGTGGTGCAGATATTAATACGGTTTTAGCATCTTATCCTTCAGAAATTCGTCAAACTGCAATAGATGAAGGGACAAAAAATTACGACCTTTTTGTGAAGATAAATCAAAGCAACAAAACCTATAATTCCGAATTTGAACAACTGATGTTGGGTTATCCAACAAGTACTATTACTGCTTTTAAAACACTTTTAAATCAGCCTGATATTTTGGATGTTCTTGCCACCAATATGCACATGACGGTGGTAGTGGGTGATGTTTACAAAAAAAATCCTGCATTGGTCATTCATAATGCCGATTCATTAAATCTTGTATTATCACAAAAAAGTAAACAAGATGCAGCAGATTGGCAACAAACTTTAGATAAAGACACTTTAGCCAAACAACAATATCAACAAGCTACAAAAGATTACGCTAAAGAAAATGGTTATGCTACTCAAAGTTATTCTACTCCTTTAACTAATGCTCCAACAAATTATAATTCGTATCCATATAACTGGTGGTTTGGTTATCCATCATGGTACACGTATTCATACTGGCGCCCATATCCTTATTGGTACGACTTTGGCTATTATTATGGCTACAACAATCGAATGGTTTATTATGGAATGCCTTCAGGACGTTTTTTAAATTGGTATTGGTTTCATTCTTCAAATCATTATCACTATTCAGCATTTTCAAATCATTGTTATCAATATTACAACATGCACAATGGAGCATATGGATATAATCCTGTGTGCAAAAATGTATATGATTGGCGTATTCATAATTCAACAATTATTACTAAAGATTGGGATAAAAATAATGCAAATAGACCTGCTTTATTTAAAGAATACGGACAAATGGAAATGAATAGAGAAAGTTATAATGTGGCAAACCCTCAAGCTACATTAAATAATAAAGAGTTTTTAAATTCAAATCAAGATAAATACCCAGCGATGAATGCCAGTATTGCAAATAGTCCTGGTATTAAAACTGTACAAGAAACTCAACCCGCCATGTCAAATACTATTCAACCTGCTTTGGAAAATAATTCTACATCTAAAGATTTTAAAAATATTAGCCAACCAACAAATGCTGTTCAACCTGTATACAATAATCCACAATCGCAAGAACAACATCATGCTATTCAACCTCAACAATTTGATAATTCTCAACAACAGGTGAATCTAAAAATAAATTCACAAAGCATAGACCAAAATTCCTCTGTTGATTATCGTCATTATAATAACTCTCAAGAAACAGCAAATCCTATTCAAAATGGCAATCCGCACACCAATTCACAAAATTTAAATCAGAGCTCTCCTTCAAATTATAACCAAAATTATAATGCGCAACCGAGTTATGATTATCCTCAGCAATATCATAATGCGCAGGAAAACCATAATAATACTTGGCAACAATCTCAACCACGTCAACCATCATATTCGCAACCAAGCTATCAACAAGCTGCTCCTATGAGACCAAACTATCAGGTTCCAATGCAGCAAAGTGCTCCACAAATGCAAGCACCATCGAGGCAAAGTCCTCCTGCTATGCAAAGTGCACCGAGTAATTTTAGACGAAATTAAAATGAAAAATTGGTTGGGTTAACTCCTTATAAAGTAATCTAACTACATAAAACCTAATTGTAATTTTGCTGCTTCGCTCATCAAATCTTGGCTCCAAGGTGGATCAAAAACCACTTTTACTTCCACTTCTTTTACCCCTTCCATTGCGCTTATTTTTTCTTTTATTTCGGCAGGCATACTTTGCGCAGCTGGGCAAAATGGTGAGGTAAGCGACATGATGATTTCTATATTCAAATCGTTTGAAACATTTACTTCATAAATTAATCCTAACTCATAAATATTAACAGGAATTTCAGGGTCAAACACAGATTGCAAAACCTGAATGGCTTCATTTTGCACATCTACAAATGTTCTTATCGGTTGGGTATTTTTTATGTCTTCCATATTTAGCTTTTAACTTTTGGCAATTAGCCATTAGCCACTTTCTAATTTGCTTTAAATGCTATTGCATAAATTTTCATTTGTTTTATCATGCTTGCAAAACCATTGCTTCTTTGGCTTCCAATCATTCTACTCATTCCTATTTTATCAATAAAAAACAATTCGGTATTTAATATCTCATCTGGTGATTGTCCATTCCAAACGCTCACCAATAAACTGATTAATCCTTTTGTAATTTCTGTATTGCTATCCGCTTCAAAAAAAACTTTTCCATTTTCAAAACGTGCATTTAACCAAACTTTACTTTGGCAACCTTTTACCATATTATCTTCTGTTTTCAATGCTTCATTCATTGGCGGCAACTTCTTACCTAAGTCCATTAAATATAATAAACGGCTTTCCATATCATCTTCAAACAATGAAAAATTTTCAATGATTTCGTTTTGTATATCTGTTGATGTATTCAATTAGTTGTTAGTGCTTAGTTTTAAAAAAAAAATTACGTTGTTATATACTTTTTCAATTTACTAATCGATTAATCGCTTCCACAAATACATCGATTTCTTGTTTGGTATTATATATGGCAAACGATGCTCTAATAGTTCCTTCAATACCAAAACGTTTCATCAAAGGTTGTGTACAATGATGTCCTGTTCTAACGGCAATTCCTTTCGCATCCAACATCATACCTGCATCAAAATGGTGCATTCCATTTATTACAAAACTTTGCACGGCAACTTTTTCTTTAGCTGTTCCGTATAATCGTATTGGCGAATTGAATTCACCATTTAGAGTTAAACCTTTTTCCACCATCGGGCGAATGCAATTTGCCCCGACAACGAAATAATTCAATAACTCATTTTCGTAATCACGAATTTCTTCTTTACCAATTTCGTTTACAAAATCAATGGCATATTTAAATGCAATTACATCTGCAATATTGGGTGTTCCTGCTTCAAATTTATAGGGTAATTCGTTATAGGTGGTCTTCTCAAAAGTTACTTCTTTTATCATTTCTCCTCCACATTGGTAAGGAGGCATAGCATCTAATAAATCACGCTTGCCGTACAAAACGCCAACACCCGTTGGGCCATAAACTTTATGAGCACTAAACACAAAAAAATCAGCATCCAATTCTTGTACATCAATATCTAAATGCGATGCTGCTTGTGCGCCATCAACCAAAACTTTTGCTCCAACTATATGTGCCTGTTCAATAATTTGTTTGATAGGATTGATTGTTCCTAATGAATTTGAAACATATACACAGGCAACTAATTTTGTTTTTGAAGAAAGTAATTTATCATACGCAACAATATCCAATTCGCCTTCATCAGTAACAGGTATCACTTTTAAAATAGCGCCTTTTTCTTCACACACCATTTGCCAAGGAACAATATTACTGTGGTGTTCCATTCCGCTAATAATAATTTCATCACCAGCTTTTATAAATGCTTTACTAAAACTTTGAGCCACTAAATTAATTCCATCTGTTGTGCCTTTTGTAAAAATAATTTCAGCATGTTCTTTGGCATTAATAAATTTTTGAACTGCATATCGAGTGGCTTCAAATGCTGCGGTTGCTCTTTCGGCTAAGGTGTGTATTCCTCTATGAATATTGGCATTATCGGTTTCATAATATTGTTTGATGGCATTGATAACAACTAATGGTTTTTGAGTTGTAGCCGCATTATCAAAATAAATTAAATGCTTTCCGTTTACTTCTTGATGAAGTATTGGAAATTGTTTTCTGATGGATTCTACATTCATTTTCGCCACAGATTTCAGATATTATTTTTATAATTTATTTGAAATTTCATCTTCCAATAACGCTACCAATTCAGGAATTTTTATCATCTCGGCAATTTCATCTGCAAAAGCATTTAACAACATGGTGCGTGCTTCGTGCTCAGGAATACCTCGTGAACGTAAATAAAATAATTGCTCATCATTAAGCTGACCAATTGTGGCTCCATGTGTACACTTTACATCATCAGCAAAAATTTCTAATTGTGGTTTTGTATTGATGCTGGCTTCATCACTTAATAAAATATTTTGATTGCGTTGATATGCATTGGTTTTTTGTGCATCTAAATGCACCATAATTTTACCATTAAACACAGCCGTTGATTTATCCTTCATTATACCTTTGTAAAGTTCATTGCTAAAACAATTTGGTTTTGCATGATCCACACGGGTATGATTATCGACATGATTTTTTTGTGAAGTAATATATAAACCATACAATAAACTATTGCAATTTTCTCCATTCATATAAAAATGAAGATTGTTGCGAACCATTGTTCCATCTAGGGTTAAGGTTACTTGATTAATAGTTGTATTGGCTTCTTGATATAATTGTGTGTAATTATTTTGATAACTTTCTCCTGTTTGACGTTGTAGTTTATAATGATGTAACTGTGCGTGTTCATCTACAAAAATTTCATTTACCACATTGGTAAACGATGCATTATTTCCATTTGAAATATAGGACTCAATTACTTTTGCAGAAGCTTGTTTTTCAATAATAATTAAGTTACGTGGCTGACATAATACATTCATTTCAGAAGCATCAATCACATTCATAATCACAATTGGATGCTCAACAATTTTGTTTGAAGGCACATGAATAAATGCGCCATCACTCATTAAAGCTGTATTCAACGCATTTAACCCTTCGGTTTCTGTTTTTGCATATTTACCAAAATGTTTTTCAAAAATAACTTGATGTTTTTTTCTGGCTGATGCAATATTTGTAATAATAATGCTTTTATCCTTTTCAATAATGTTTGAAAGTGATTCATTAAAACTTCCATTTACAAATACTAAACGATTTGCTGTTATTGTGTTTAATACACTTCCACTTAAAAGTGCTTCTGTATTAATAGATTTCACACAGGTATTATGAAATAAAATATCTGAAAGAGGTTTCAAATTCGTGTATTTCCATTCTTCATTTTTAATGGTTGGAAATCCTAATTTTTCAAACGCATCAAAAGCATGTTTACGTGTTTCAAAAAACGCATCATGTTCTGCTTGTTCTTTATACTGATTAAAATCTTGTTTAATATTTTCTAGTAAACTCATTAATTTGCTGCTTCTACTTCTTGTTTAATCCAATCATAACCTTTGGCTTCCAATTCTTTTGCTAATTCTTTATCGCCACTTTTTACAATACGCCCTTTATACAATACATGTACAAAATCAGGAACGATATAATCTAACAAACGTTGGTAATGTGTAATTACAACAAAAGCATTGTCTTTGCTACGCAATTTGTTCACTCCATTTGAAACCAAACGCAAAGCATCAATATCTAAACCTGAATCTGTTTCATCTAAAATAGATAATTTGGGTTGAAGCATTGCCATTTGAAAAACCTCATTTCGTTTTTTTTCGCCACCACTAAATCCTTCATTTAAACTGCGTGATGTTAAACTTTTATCCATCTCCACTTGCTCCATTTTTTCGCGCATCATTTTCAAAAAATCAGTAGCTTCCATAGGTTCTAAACCAAGGTATTTACGTTTTTCGTTTACTGCAGTTTTCAAAAAATTAGTTGTGCTCACTCCAGGAATTTCAACCGGATATTGGAACGCTAAAAACACTCCTTCACGTGCTCTGTCTTCGGGCGACATTTCCAATAAATTTTTCCCATCAAGTGTAACAGTACCTTCTGTTATTTCATAATCTGGTCGCCCGGCAAGCACTGCCGAAAGTGTACTTTTACCCGCACCATTTGGTCCCATGATGGCGTGAATTTCTCCTGCTTTTACTTCAAGGTTTATTCCTTTCAGAATTTCCTTATCTCCAATTTTTGCTTTTAAATTTTTTATTGATAACATTTTTTAGCTATTAGCCATTAGCTGTTAACTATTGGCAATTAATAATATATTTATTTAAAAATGGCCAAAGGCAAAAAGCCAACAGCCAAAGGGTTTCTATCCTACACTTCCTTCCAAACTCACTGCCAATAATTTTTGAGCTTCAACAGCAAATTCCATAGGTAATTGATTTAATACTTCACGACAAAATCCATTTACAATTAATCCGATGGCTTCTTCGGTTCCAATGCCACGTTGATTACAATAAAAAATCTGGTCTTCGCCAATTTTTGATGTGCTGGCTTCGTGTTCAACTTGGGCTGTATGATTATTGATTTCGATGTACGGAAACGTGTGTGCTCCACTTCTATCACCAATTAACATGCTATCGCATTGTGTGTGATTACGTGCTTTTTCGGCTTTCTTATTTACCTTCACCAAACCTCTATAGGTGTTGTGAGATTTGCCTGCTGAAATTCCTTTTGATACAATTCGGCTGCGGGTGTTTTTTCCAATATGAATCATTTTTGTTCCTGTATCGGCCACCTGACGATTATTGGTAACAGCCACTGAAAAAAATTCACCAACGGAATAATCTCCCTTTAAAATGCAACTTGGATATTTCCATGTAATGGCTGAACCCGTTTCCACTTGTGTCCAACTAATTTTTGATTTTACTCCAGCACACATTCCTCGTTTGGTTACAAAATTATAAATCCCACCTTTTCCTTCTTTATCTCCAGGATACCAATTTTGAACCGTTGAATATTTTATTTCGGCATTATCATGAGCAATTAACTCAACAATAGCTGCATGCAGTTGATGTTCATCTCTCATAGGTGCAGTACACCCTTCGAGATAAGAAACATAAGAATCATCATCGGCAATAATTAATGTGCGTTCAAACTGACCTGTATTTTCGGCATTGATGCGGAAGTAAGTAGAAAGTTCCATTGGACACCTCACTCCTTTTGGAATATATACAAATGAGCCATCACTAAATACAGCAGAGTTTAATGCTGCAAAATAATTATCTGTTGTGGGTACAACTGAACCCATATATTTTTTAACCAATTCGGGGTGCTCGTGCATGGCTTCACTAATGCTGCAAAAAATTACTCCCTTTTCTTTTAGTTGATCTTTAAATGTGGTGGCTATTGAAACAGAATCAAAAACTGCATCTACTGCAACTCCAGTTAAACGCTTTTGTTCAGTTAATGAAATGCCTAATTTTTCAAATGTTTTTAGTAATTCGGGATCAACCTCATTTAAACTATTAAGCTTTATTTTTTCTTTGGGAGCAGCATAAAAAATAATATCTTGATAATTAATTTTAGGGTACTTAAAATTTTGCCACTCGGGTTCATCCATTGTAAGCCAATGTTTATAAGCCTTTAAACGCCATTCCAACATCCATTCCGGTTCATTTTTTTTAGCGGAAATAAATCTCACAATATCTTCACTCAACCCTTTTGGGGCTGTATCCATTTCAATATTGGTGGTAAAGCCATATTTGTATTCTTGTTGCGTTACCTGATCAATGATATCTAATTCTTCTGCCATAAATTTAGGTTGCGAATGTAACTCAAGTTTTAAACTTATATGTAATTAGTCTAAATAAAATACAAATTTATTTACAAAGAGTTTTAACATAAAAAAAGGAGACTCGAAAGCCTCCTTTTAATAGGGATTAGTTGATTTTTAATTTTTCAATTTGATTACTTTATATGTTAATACTTCATTGTTAAACACAAAGTTAATATGGTAAATGCCCATATTTAAATTTGCTAATTCATCCAATGGATACGTGTTAGTACCGATGATGGTATTGATTGATATTTCAACCACTAATTTACCGCTCATATCATATACTTTTACTTGAGCAAGAGCAATATTTTCTGATTGAAATGATACACTTAAGTTGTTTTCAAATGGGTTTGGAGCAATTGAAATATTACGTTCCGTTTTTGAATTATAATTAACATAAACCACATCACTATAAGTAAATTGACCATTTACATCAACTTGTTTTAAACGATAGTAAATAACAGATTGATTGAATGATTGCGCACCGTGATCTACTAATAAATAATTTCTTGTTTCATTACTGTTTACAGCTCCTTTTACATCGCCAACAGGGAAAAATAATTTATTATCAAATGAACGCTCAACAGTAAAATAAGCATTGTTTATTTCACTTGCAGTCGACCAATCAATAGTAATATCCTTTCCTGATTTTGTAGCATTAAGACTTAATAATTTTACAGGTAATGAACTCACATTATCAGTAAGTGCAAATGCAGATGTTGATGAAAGCAATGTTGTAATTGTAGCTAAACTCGCATTGTTTGGAAATACAGTTGTATCAGCAGTTGATGCTGATCTGTAATTCCAAAACGTACCATTGTAAAATGCAAGTTTGGTAGTTGTATTTGAATTTGTGATTGTACCTTTTTCAAATCCACCATATAATATTTTAGCATTATAAACATAACCTGCTCCACCTGTTCCTGTAATGTTCCAGTAGCTAGCACCAGCATTACCTGAAGGATAAGATGGGTGTAAAGCACCTGAATAATATTTACAAGCAACACTTGTAGGTAATGTTCCTGTTCCATTCCAATACAGTTGCGCAACTGTTCTGCTTGCAAAAACAAATCCAAGCGAATCATTAAAAGCAATACTTCTTGTTACGTAACAGTTTGGAGGTGTAGTTGCTGTTGAAAACTCATGAGCTCCAATCGAAATCGTTTTGCTTACAAGAGTTGATCTTGTATTGCCATAATAATCTGTAGTTAAAGCAGTATTTGTAACCCCTTTTCCACACAATAACCATGACTCCACATTTCCAGTGTTTACTATAAAATTTGCTAATGAATCGTATCCATTTGGAGTAAATAAATTAGCCAAGTTTACGGTTGAAGTATTTAAACTGAAGTTAGTTGTTGCACCATATTTTGCAGTATATGAAGTCGCTTCAGTGGCATTGGTATCCACATAGTTTTTATACAATCTCGAACCTGTATTATAATAAAACATCAATGTTGAATCGGCAGCTACATAAACGTTATTTCCTCCGGTAACAGTTGTACTTCCAACCAAAGCCATAGCCCAAGGAGTAGCAGCAGCAATTGAGCGGGTATTTATAAACAGATTATTATTAAGTATAATTGGACTAGTAACTGCCGCCATTACCTCTGTTCCTCTTAAAAATGCACCACTCGGTAAAAACAAACTACTTCCGGTTATCATTACTGTATTATTAAGCAAGGTTAATGGAACAGCATTACTAAAATTATTTACAATACCGAACACTTGTGCATTGGATGTTTGATTTTTACCCAAGGAAATGTGGTTATTACTAATTGTACTTGCGGCATTTAATCCACGAATATTAATACCAAAAATACTAGGTGTTGATGTTGTTCCTGACGAAGCTGTTGTTAAATCATAAATTCTGTTTGCATTGATATTATAAATTCCATTAGTTCCCCAAAAACCGGCAACAAATGAAGTAGTATCTGCAGTATTAGTTGAACGAATGTAACGTATTGTATTACGCATTACGTTAATTGTAGTTGCAGCAACTGGGTTCATTTGAATACCAACTGCACAAGGATTACTAAAGTTATTATGTAAGCGAGCATTAGAATAAATATACTCAACAAGATTGTTGTTTACAGTAGTTGGAACTGATCTAAGAGTGGCTGTGCTACCCGAACCTTGAACAGTTGTAACATACATTCCTCTATTCAATGTAGAACTTCCATTTCCATCAGTAGTTATATTACTAACAGTATTTGAATCTAATGATGAAACGGTTAACGTATTTGCGCCTCCTGTAATAGAAGCTGCTGATGTAGATTCAATTCTTATTCCATGAAATTGAGCTGTGGCTAAAGCTAATGTACTACCTTGTGTAGATATAAGAATATTTCTTACCGTATTGGCATTTACAGATATGGTTTGTGCAAATGTGCTTGAACTTGTAGTAATACGTGTAAACACATAAACACCATTTGAAGTAATAGAACCAGCAGTATTAGTAAAGCTTGATGAATCTACTGTATTACCTCTAAAACTTCCTGATGCGCCATTAAATCCCATATAAGAAATAATTCCAGCATTGGAATATGAACCAGCAGAAGAACCATAAGTTACATAAATATTTCTCACTGTGTTGCCTGATATGGTTGTTCCTGCTCCACCAAAATTTGTTGATATAGCTTGATAACCCGTAACAACAGCACCCGCAGATATTTGCATAGAACCAACTGCATTAGGCGAACTTCCTCCAATATAATTATTAGTGATAACATGATAATCACTCGTCCAGTTTACTCCACAATAAATTCCAAAATGAGGAGATTGTACTGTAAAAGTTCTTGAAGATGTTTGATAAATACTATTACCTGTTATAACCCATCCCGATGATCCATTAAGCAAATACATAGCTGAATTATTTGCAACCCCTGCATTAAAGTTATCATACAGTTTGCAATTTCTAATCGTATCATTTTGGTTTTCGTTTGTTGGCGATGTGACTGTTCCATTTGAACAAATTAACGAGTTGGCATTTGATGTTCCATCAATACTACATGCATCAATTGTGTTATTACTATTACCTGTTCCCGTTCCACTCACATTACCTTTAGAGAAAAATAAAACCCCACCGTAATTTGGACTTTTACTTGCGCCTTGTAATACACAATAACGTATAATATTATTGGCCGCATCATTAACAAAACGTATAGTAGATGTTGAATCAGTAGTTGTGTTATTGGTATTGCTAATGGTTAAGCCAATTGCACCACTTCCGCCTTGACGACCATCAATAATTAAGTAATTGGTTGCTCTTAAATTAATTAAACCTGCCCCCGCTACTGAACCCGAAACCGATGCAGTATATCCTGTTCCTGGCCTTAATATAACCCTTCTTGATAAGTTTGAATTTGCAATGGTATCAAAATAAATCCCTGTTGATGGTTCGGCTGATGATGCATATCCACTCTGTAACTCCAGCACTACATTTCCTGTTCCGGTTACTCCACTCACAGCTAAATACGTAGCTGCGTTTTGTATAGTTGAAAATGATGTTGGGGGATTTTGTGTTCCGTTAATCGGATAAGTTGTTCCACCCGACAATTGTGCCTTTACACTTGTACCTGTTAATAATAAAGCCACAAATAACAATGCGACATTCCTAAATAGTTTTTTTGGTTTGTAAAATGTTTTCATATAGTAATCGTTTAAGTAAAATAGAATTGTAAAATAACAATTAAATTTTCAGAAATACATATACTCCCACATTTATTTTCGCTTTATAAATATTGACATTATAGAAATCCCTTTTTGATAAACGGTTTTATTTTCATAAAAAGTTACCCTATATCGCTTGTTGAAATGAAAAATACTATACTGTTAATTTTAGTTTTTTTTAGCGCAAAATTTGTTGTCGCACAACACAGTGTTTCTGGAAAAGTAACTGACATAAAAACTGGTGAAGCCCTCGCATTTGTAAATATCCGCATCAACAACAGTATGCAAGGTTCTACAACTGATATTGATGGAAAGTTTACCGTAAAGAGTTTTGATTTAATAGAAAAGCTAACCTTTACCTATGTTGGCTACAAAGAAATAATTTGGATTAACTCATCAACCCAAAATAGTAAAATAAATATTCAACTTCAACAAAATGCAGTTGGGTTAAGAGAGGTTAAAGTTATCAATAAAGAAAATCCTGCACATCGAATTATCTTAAAAGCTGTTGCCAATAAAAACAAAAATAACCCCGATAAACAGAAAAGTTACAGATGTAAAACCTACAATAAATTTGTTGTTACGGGTGTAAAAAACGATTCTATAAAAAAAATAAATGGGGGTGTTACAATTGCTGCTGGTGATTCAAGTGAATTTAAAGTGGATAGTTTTTTTGAGAAACAGCATTTATTTTTAACTGAAAGCATTAGCGAACGATCCTACTTAAAACCAGATAATGTAAAAGAAACTGTTTTAGCTACACGCTTTTCGGGATTAAAAAGTCCAGTATTTTCATTACTTGCTACACAGTTTCAACCCTTTTCTTTTTATGACGATTACATAGGAATTTTGGATATTAAATACCTCAACCCCATTTCAAAAGGAAGCATCAATAAGTATTTATTTATTTTGGAAGACACCACTTTTAATGATGTGGGTGATACAGTTTATGTTATTTCATTTAAACCTAAAAAAAGTAAAAATTTTAAAGGGCTTGAAGGGTTGCTTTATATTAATTCAAACAAATATGCTATTCAAAATGTAATTGCCGAAAGTGCTGATAAGAATGAAGATATTTCCATAAAAATTCAACAACAATATGAATGGATAAATAATAGTCAGTGGTTTCCTTCTCAATTAAATACGGATATTTATTTCAAACAAATTAATAGTGGCAACAGAAGCATAATGGGAATTGGAAGAAGCTATATCAAAGAAATAGAGCTCAACCCACAAATAAAAAGGCGCATTTTTGGAAATAATATTATGGAGATAAAACCCGATGCTGCCTTAAAAGATGAACTTTTTTGGAACAAATACCGAACCGATAGCATTGATGCAAAAGATAGAAATACCTATCATTTTATGGATAGCTTGGGCAAAACAATAAACTTGGATAGAAAAGTAAAATGGGGAATGGCTTTATTAAGTGGAAAATTTAGAACTGGGTATATTGATTGGGATTTTAAAAAAATAATTGATTATAATAGATATGAGGACATACGGCTTGGTGCAGGAGTAGAAACCAATGATCGTATCAGTAATTTTTTTACACTTAATGGTTACTATGCTTATGGTTTTGGAGATAAAGCACATAAATATGGTGGAGGATTAAATTTATTTCTACATCACCATACAGAAACATTTTTAAGTTATCAATATTCACATGATGTAATGGAAACTGGAAGTGTGATTTTTTTAGATAGAGATTATTCAAACCCGCTTGAAGATTTTAGAAAACTAAGTATAAGCAGAATGGAGTCTATTGAAAAACATAATATACTTTTTAGCACCGCTTATTTAAAAAACACAACACTAAGTTTTAGTGGTAGTAACTATACAAAAACACTTACCATTCCATATACATATAAAAGCGAAGATTTTAATACTGTAATTGAAAACAATCATTTTAAGTTTACTGAAATTACCACCGCTTTTCGTTATGCTTTTAATGAAAAGCACACCAAATTTTTAGGCAAAAAAATTATTACTTCTACAAAGTATCCTGTTTTTATAATACAATATACACAGGCTATAAAAGGCATTTTGGGTGGAGAATATAATTACCAAAAATTGGATGCAAAAATAGATTATACCATTAGGTTTAGAAACTTAGGAAAAACATCTTTTCAAATATTAGGAGGAAAAGTTTTTGGTGATGCTCCACTCATTAATTTATATAATGCAAGAGCAAATTTTGGAGCACCTTTAATATTTGCTGGTAACAGTTTTAACACCATGCGCATCAACGAGTTTTTTAGTGATGAATATATTTCGAGTTCCGTTATTCATAGTTTTGGTTCATTACTTTATAAAAGCAATCACAAAAAATTTAAACCCGAACTTTCCATAACTGCAAATGCCATTTGGGGTAAAATGAACAATCCACAACAACATCAATCTATCACATTTAATACGCTTAATAAAGGGTACTACGAAGCAGGTTTAGTAATTGATAAAATTTGGGGTTCACTTGGTGCAGGAGTGTTTTATAGAATTGGCTATTATTCATTTAAAACTGTTGAAGAAAATTTTGCTTTTAAATTGGCGCTATCAACAAGTGTGCTGAGATTTTAATTATGATTAGAGATATATATTTAAAAAAAATCATACCATAATTACTCTATCGTTTAACAAATAATAAATAATCTCGATGAAGTGCGGTAGAAAACGTGGTGTCAAGTTTTAAATTAGGATTATTAAGTAATGAATCCCTACTTATTTTCTCTTCAGTTTGTGAAAACCAACTATCCCAAATAATAAGTCCATTTATAGCTGAAAAATTTAAATACTTGGTATCCTTTATTCTGTGTGCCCCGTCTGTGCCAAACATATCAACATCAAAAAAATATGACACTCCCACATCAGAAAAGTACAGCGTATAATTAGGAAATTTATTTTTTATGTATGGATAAATATCATGTGCAATTAGTTTTTGCTCTTCATTTAAAGTAATATTATTTTTATATTCAATTGCTGTTAGTTTGCTGATAAAACAGAAAAATAATAGCCCACAAAAAATAAGAATAGTAAATATTTGCCGAAATTTTGGAAGAACAAACGCATCAATTATGCTAAAAATATAATTCAATCCATCCAAACAAATAATTGCAATTAGAGGCATAACCCCAATAAAAACTCTTGTAAGACCAAAGGAACCAAAAATACCTAAAGTCCAAAACACACTATGTGCTATAAAAAATATGATAAAAATACCATATACTAAAAAAACTTTATCAATAAATAATCGTTCTTTTATTTTTATTGAAAGTGACTTAATATTAGTAAGTATAATTCCTAAACAGCCTATTTGTAATAACACAAATAAAACGGGCCCGATGATAAAACACATTTGTTTCCAAAAATAATACCAATAGCCATGTCCATAAACACTATCAAGTCTGGCATAGGGTAATTTATTAAATACCCATAATACATCATGGTATAAAAAAACACCAGCAATACCCATAAAAAAATGACCAAACAAAATCCAAGGCAAACCTTTATAGTTCTTTAAAAACAATAGATAAACCAATAACACGCATAAAATTACTAATCCTTCAGACCTAACAAATGGGAGAAACGAAAGAATAATTATTCCAACATTTTTTTGTCCTTTTATGATAAAATGAATTCCCAATATTAGTGTTAATGCAAATAATGGTTCTGTTAATCCTGATAAGGTTACTTCAATTGTTTCAGGTGCTAAAAAATAAAATGGTACAAGCCAAATTATATTTTTCATTTGTAAGTTTTCAGCTATTTTAAATGCGAAATAACAAGCTAAAACAGTAACCATAATATTTGCAACTTTAACAGCTTTAAAACCCATTTGTGCAGGAATTGAAAACAGCATGGTATATACTGGTTTCCCCCAATGGTCTAAAAATAATTCAGGATGCTTCCATGAATAACGTGCAATCAAATAATGGCAAACACTATCACCTCCACCACCTGTTCCATCAGTTAATAATGCAACCGTTAATAATGCAACCAACACCACAAATAGTCCAATATATAAAAACAAATTGTTACGAAAAATTTTAACCATATCTATTATTTACTTTTAAAAATACCATATTTAACAATACAAAAAATTGCTCTAAAACCATCTTTCCAATTTATTTTTTTTCCTTCTTCGTAAGTTCTTCCATAATATGAAATACCTACTTCATAAATTCTAATATTTTTAACTTTACTTATTTTAGCAGTAACCTCAGGTTCAAAACCAAAACGATTTTCTTTTAACGAAATATTTTTGATGATACTGGAACGAAATAATTTATAACATGTTTCCATATCTGTTAGGTTAAGATTGGTTGACATATTTGAAAGCATGGTTAATATTTTGTTTCCTATCGAGTGCCAAAAAAATAAAATTCGATGTGGATTTCCACCAATAAAACGAGAACCATAAACCACATCAGCAAACCCATCTAAAATAGGTTTTAAGAGTATATTAAATTCATTGGGATCATATTCCAAATCAGCATCCTGAACAATAATAAAATCTCCAGATGCTTCTTTAATTCCGGTGTGAATTGCAGCTCCCTTTCCTTTATTAACAATATGTTCAACATATTTCATGTAACTATATTGTTTGATACATTTTTGAATGGCATCACGTGTATTATCTGTTGAACAATCATTCACAATAATTACCTCTTTTTCAATATCGGCAATCAGTTTTACTGCATCCACTTTTTGCAGTATATGATGAATAGTTCGCTCTTCATTATATGCCGGAATAATAATAGATAATATATATTTACTTGGGTTCATTAACGCAATAATAATAATTTATACTTATAACTTATAGTTTGGGCTCAGCCATTATCACTTCTTCTTTATCAATAATAACCGCTCCAGGATTTGCACCTTTGGGTTTTCTAACAAATTTTCTTTCCACAAAAACAACTGGAACTAAACTACTTCCTTTTGATTTTGAATAATATGCTGCTATTGACGCTGCACACTCAATAGCTTTTTTAGTAAAAGGTTTTCCCGACTGGTGTTTAATTACCACATGAGATCCACTTACACCTTTTGCATGCAACCATAAATCATTTTTGTGTGCATGTTTCATGGTTAATAAATCGTTATTAGCAGCACTTTTACCAACCCAAATTTTAAACCCATCACATTCAAATTCTTTAAATAATTCTTGTTGTTGTTTTTTTACTTCCGATTTTTGAGAAGAAAGTGATTTTAAATCTTTTAATATTTCTGCTTGATCTATTTTTTGAAATTGATAGTTTAATTGTTCTAATTTATTTGTGGCTTCATCCATACGTTTTTGAAGCTGCTCCAACTCTATTTTTTGTTTTTTAGATTTGCGATAATAATACTCGGCATTTTGTTGTGCATTGAGTTCCTTTTTTAGTTTGATAAAAATATTTTTGTTTCGATAAAAATCCAATAATTCAACTTCAGTTTGCTTGGGTTTTATGAGTTGTAAATTTGCCATAATAATATGCCCCACTTCTTCCAATGGAACCGATAGTAAAATATTTTTAAAAGCTTGAGTACTCTTTAAAATAAGCTGTTCACAACGTTTTGTTTCCAATTTATTTTGCTGTAATAAAGTATGTTTAAGTTCATCGAAAGCAAACAATGATAAATGCCTTTTGCTATAATCGTTTACCGATTCAAAAAAATCGACAGCAGCTTCCAACTCATTTTTTATTGATTGTTTATGATTAATTTCATTTCTGTCGAAATCGTTAAGTTTAAGTTGCAAATCGCTTTCAATGCTACTTCTAAAATGAGAAACTAATTCTTCCTCTTTATAAAATATTACATTACTCAATCCATTATATAATTTAAAAACAAGTACACTTTTATTCTCAAAATTAATTTGAAAAGACCTATTATTTTGATGTTGTTTGATGGAAATAATTTTTTGTTTATTTAATTGAATAAACTCCAAATGATATGGAGTTGGCTTTGGATAAAAAACATCTTGAGTAAATATAAAACAACTTCGCGCAGCCCAAATCAGTTTTATTCCAAATGATGTTTTTGTATTTGAAAAATTAAAATACAATTCATCCTTACCCGAACTAAAAATTTCTTGCAAAAAACACCCTTCTAATTTTTTACTAAGTTCAATAGCTATACGTTTAACTAAGATATGGGTAAAGTTCATTTTGGGAAGATGAAAGGATTAAAAAATTATGGAATGAGCTTTTTAAATTAAAATTTCTAAGCCATCGTAAGCCAATTTGATATACGGTGGCAATTCTTTTTCTACCTCATTATGCAAACCTAATTGATGACTAATATGAGTAAAATAAGCCTGTTTAGGTTTTAGTTCTTCAACCAAAGCAATAGCCTCACTCAATGAAAAATGTGATACATGATGTTCTCTCCTTAATGCGTTTAATACTAGTACCTCGCAGCCTTTTATCTTTTCCTTTTCTTCATCAGTAATAAAATTAGCATCCGTTATATACACAAATTTATTAAATCTAAATCCCAAAACTTTCATGTGCATGTGCATTACCTCAATGGGTTCAACTTCAATATTTCCTGCTATAAATTTTTTATTGTTTTCGATATGATGAATGGTAATCTCAGGTATTCCCGGATATTTTATTTCATCAAAAATATAATAGAACTCTTGTTTTAATTGCGATAGCACCTTATTAGTACAATATACCTCAATTGGTTTTTTCATTACAAAATTAAAACCGCGTATATCATCCAAGCCAGCAATATGGTCTTTGTGTGAATGTGTAAAAATGAGTGCATCTAATTTTTTAATTCCAGTTCGCAACATTTGTTGACGAAAATCTGGTCCCGAATCAACTACTATATTTTGATCATCAACCTGAACCATAACGGACGAACGCAAACGTATATCATGTTCATCTGTTGACAAACAAACTTTGCAATTGCAACCAATTAATGGAACACCTTGAGATGTTCCTGAACCAAGAAATGTAATTTTCACTTTGCTAAAATAACTATTCTAAAATAATACTGTTCATTTCTTACAGGTATGATTTGTAAAATAATTTGTTAACTTTGGTTTAACATGTTTATGCTTAGAAATATTGTAAGCTGTTTTTGCGTATTCTGTTGCTTGATTTTTTTTAATATAACAATGGCACAAAATATCATTTCAAACGGAAGTTTTGAAACAGATAGCGTGTGCCCAAATAGTGCCAGCCAAATGTCGTATGCCACTGGTTGGTATTCTCCAAGCTTAGGCTCGCCCGATTATTTTAATTCATGTGCTTTAACGCATGTGAGTGTGCCTTCAAATGATTTAGGAACAGAGGCACCAAGAACAGGAAATGCATATGCTGGTTTTGGATTTTATAATAGTAATGGCAATCATTACAGCGAATATATTCAAACCCGATTAAATAGAAATTTAGTGGCGGGGCAAACATATTATTTTAGTATGTACCTTAGCCTTGCCGAATCAAGTGGAAAAGGGTCAGTTGCTTTGGGCGCATATCTTTCCAACCAACAAATATCATCTACCAATGCGGGCTATTTTGATGGTTATACTCCACAAATTATTTCTACCTCTTACATAACCAATAAAGTGGGATGGACAAAAGTAGAAGGCATTTATACTGCAACTGGAAACGAACAATATATCACCATTGGTCAATTTGATTCTTCATCATATACCATGACTCCAGCTTCTGGAACTTGGTCGGTAAGTAATTGTGCAGCCTGTGCGTATTATTTTATCGATGATGTTTATTTTGTTGATACCTGTTTAGTAAACACTTTTAATCCTAATATTCTTGGTAATAATTTAAGCATCTGTGGAGATACCAATAATTTTCCTATTCACTTAAACGCAAACACTCCAGGTGCAAAATATTTATGGAGCACAACTGATACATTAAGCAATATTGACGTTAGAAGTTTAGGCACATATTGGGTAAAATTATCAAAAGGAGCATGCTATATTTATGACTCTATTACTATTATAAACAGCCAAAAAGTGTCAGTAAATTTAGGAAACGATACAACGGTTTGTTCAGGAACTACTTTATCATTTAGCTCCCCAATTGCCGATTCATATAATTGGTATAAGAGCAGCAGTATTATAAATCCTACTTATAATTTAATCTCAACTATACAATCTGTTTTCGTAATTGGTACTGGATCATATATTTTAGAGGTTAATAAAAGCTCGTGTTTCACAAGAGATACTATCCAAGTTCAATATAAAGTAAAACCTGCTATTAACCCTACCATTGATACAACTTTATGTTATCAATCAACATATAATATCCAAGCTGATACCAGTATTTTGGGGTTAAATTATTTATGGCAAAATGGAAATACTTCTTCCAATTTTTTAGCTTCTACTTCTGGTTTATATTGGGTAAAAATTAATAATGCTGGATGTGAAGTAAAAGATACACTTCGTGTTTACTATGAAAATCAAATCAAAATAAACTTAGGAAACGATACTTCTATTTGTAGTAATAGTATTTTAAAACTAAATCCAAAATCCAGTAATGTCGGATCCTATAAATGGAAAAATAATTCAACAGATTCAATATTAGTTATAAATGCGCCTGGAGTTTATTGGGTAGATGGAATAAAAGGAAATTGTAAGGCAAGAGATTCTGTTTCTGTTTCATCTATTGCTTCTCCAATTGTAAACCTTGGCGCTGATACCACTATGTGTAAATATCATCCATTAACTTATTCATTACATAATAATTTAACCACCTATTTGTGGAGCAATGGAAGTGTAGATTCTACTTTAGCCATTAATTCATCTGGAACATATTGGGCTGAAGCAAATCATTTGGGTTGTAAAGTTAGAGATTCATTAACCGTTGGAATGATTACTTTAGAGCCTATTAAACTTGGAAACGATACCACTTTATGTCAAGGTAAAACACTCCAATTAAATGCAAATACTACAGGAGGATTATTATATAAATGGAATACAAATGCGATTTCATCAACTATTCATATTGATTCAACGGGATTATATTGGGCAGAAGCAACTCAAGGAAATTGTAAAGTGAGAGATTCTATTTTTGTTACCTACAACCCTAATCCAATTGTAAATTTAGGAAAGGACACAGCCATTTGCTCGAATATTATTTTGACACTAAATGCTGGAAATAATGGAGCTTCATTTTTATGGAGTACGGGCAATACAACAAACACCATTTATACAAACCATAGTGGAAATTATTGGGTAAAAGTTACGCAAAATCAATGTTCATCATTTGATACCATTAATATTAATACAGTTAATGCTCCGCCTGTTTTTATTGGTAACGATACCATAGTTTGTGAGGGCAGTAAATTAACTCTTAATGCGTTTACCATTGGAGCAGCATACTTATGGCAAAATGCTTCCATAGCCCCAACATATACTGTAACAAGTGAAGGTAAATATAAGGTACAAGTTACACGAGGGATTTGTAAAGTACTTGATTCTGTTTTCATTTATTATCAACAAAAGCCTACTCTAAATTTAGGAAAAGATACTGGCTATTGCTTTAATACAGCTATTACTTTGGATGCTTCAAAAACTATTGCTGATAGTTATTTATGGCAAGATGGATCATCAAATAATACCTTAACAATAAAAGATGCTGGATTGTATTGGGTTGAAGTAAGAAAAGATGTTTGCATCATTAGAGATTCCATTTTATTATCTCAAAATACATTTCCAAAAGTGGATATTGGTACAGATAAAAAAGTATGCAAAGAAAACGAAGTAATATTAGATGCTAAAAATTTGGGGTCCATTTTTTTATGGAACGATCAATCAACTAATCAAACTAAAAAAGTAAAAGCCCCCGGATTATTTTTTGTGAAAGTTACTAATTCCATGGGATGTTTTAGAACAGATTCTATTTTGCTTGATACCTTTATCTCGCCAACAGTTTATTTAGGAAAAGATAGTTTTGTGTGTGAAGGTGGTTCATTTATAATTGATGCGGGGAGCTTTAAATCCTATGTTTGGCAGGATGGATCAACCAATCAAAAGTATGAAGCAAAACAAGTAGGAAATTATTTTGTAGTAACTAAGGATAATAATAATTGTAGTGCTTCAGATACGTTAAACTTATCATTTAAACCAAAGCCAACAATTAAAATTACTAAACTTATTAAAGTGTGTGAACCCGATACATTTATTAAACCAATCGGTAATTTTATTTCCTATTTATGGCAAGATGGAACCACTTCAACATCTTATAGAGTTACAGATTATGGAACATATATGGTGAAAGTATTGGATGAAAACTATTGTTCTAATACTGCTTCGGTTGATGTACAAAGTAGTTGCCCCGGAACGCTGTTTTTGCCAAACGCCTTTACCCCAAATGGAGATGGTAAGAATGAATTGTTTTTTCCGGTAACCAGAAACGTAAAATCATTTACCATGCAAATTTATAACCGTTGGGGAGAAATGATATTTGAAACTGATAATGTAAATAAAGCTTGGGATGGCAAATACAATAATGAGTTTGTTCTACCTGATGTTTATGCTTATTCAATTATTTACATAGGCACAAATGATTTAACACAAATGACAAAAGGAAATGTTACTATCTTAAAGTAAATTATACATGATAAAATTAAACAGAATATTTTTTTCATTCGTCATATTTTCAACATTAACAGCTTGTGGGCAAAATTCAAAAAAACTTGCTCCAATTGCCTCCAATCCAAAAATAGTACTCTTATCTCCTACTCAATTCCAACAAAAACTAAACGCAGAAAAAGGAGTTTTACTTGATGTACGAACACCATCAGAATTTAATAAAGGGCATTTAAAAGGTGCACAATTGCTGGATATTTTTAATGATGATTTTGAAGCAAGACTCGATAAACTTGATAAAAACACAACGTACTTTGTGTACTGTGGTGTTGGAGGAAGAAGCTCAGAAGCATGCGAAATGATGAACAAAAAAGGATTTAAATTAGTGTATGATTTAGATGGTGGAATACAAAAATGGAAATCAGAAAACTTTCCTGTTGAACAGTAAGTATAAAAAACTCATGTGCGAGCTTACAAAAATTTAATTTTTATACACCTCTCCGATTCCCTTAGCGTTACCGTTTACTTTTTCATTTTTGGGCTTAACATATATTTCTTAAAAAACTAAAACATTCTTAGCTGTGAATTGATTTAATTTGAATACGATTAAAGTTATTCATGGAATCTCAAACAAAGCAAAAATCAAAAGACATATTTATTAAAGGCGCTAGGATGCATAACCTCAAAAACATTGATGTTACCATTCCTCGCAATCAGTTAACAGTAGTAACAGGAGTTTCAGGGTCAGGAAAATCAAGCTTAGTATTT
This sequence comes from Bacteroidota bacterium, assembly GCA_025359805.1. Classification (GTDB taxonomy): domain Bacteria; phylum Bacteroidota; class Bacteroidia; order UKL13-3; family UKL13-3; genus CAIUEQ01. The sequence goes on along the minus strand of JANYDU010000027.1, from coordinate 22,198 downwards.
GATACATTATATGCCGAAGGACAAAGAAAATATGTAGAAAGTTTATCTGCCTATGCACGTCAGTTTTTAGGCAAAATGAATAAACCCGATGTGGATTTTATTCACGGAATATCTCCAGCCATTGCTATTGAACAAAAAGTAAATACCCGAAATCCACGTTCAACAGTAGCTACCACAACCGAAATTTACGATTACCTCAAACTATTGTTTGCCAGAGTTGGAGTTACCTTCTCTCCTATTTCGGGAAAAATGGTGAAGCGAGATACTGTTGAAGATGTGGTAAATCGTATTCACGAATTTTCAGAAGACACAAAAATTTTATTGCTAGTTGAAATATTTTCTGCACCTCAAGATTTAAAAAAGAAATTAGAAACCTATTTACAAAATGGATTTTCAAGAATATCTGTAAATGAAGAATCCATTCAAATTGAAGATTATTTAACTACACTTTCATCAACACAAAATCAACCATCAACAGTAAAAAAGAAAACAAAAAAATCTACTGATCAACCTCCATCATCCAACCTCCAACTCCCCACTTCTAATATCCAACCTCCATCATCCAATATTTATTTATTGATCGACAGATTTGTGGTAATGAATGATGATGAAGACAACCGAAACAGAATTGCTGATTCGGTTCAAACTGCCTTTTACGAAGGACATGGCGATTGTTCTATTCATATTGTAAATGAAGACGGAACCTACAAAAGTGAAACGTTTAGTAATAAATTTGAAATGGATGGAATCACATTTGAAGAGCCAAGCGTTAATTTTTTTAGCTTTAATAATCCTTATGGTGCTTGCAAAACTTGCGAAGGTTTTGGCTCTGTAATTGGTATTGATGAAGATTTAGTGGTGCCCGATAAATCACTATCTATTTACGCAGATGCGATTGTTCCATGGAAAGGCGAAAAGATGCAAGAGTGGAAACATCAATTTGTGAAATTGAGTGCAAAAAATAAATTCCCCATTCATAAACCTTATTTCGAACTCACATCAACACAAAAAGATTTTTTATGGCAAGGCGATAAAACCTGGGAAGGATTAAATGGTTTTTTTAAAGATTTAGAAAAACAAACGTATAAAATTCAATACCGTGTAATGCTTGCCAGATATAGAGGAAAAACGGGTTGCCCAGATTGTAAAGGGACACGTTTACGTAAAGATGCAAAATATGTTCGTATTGTTGATGAGAAGAAAAATAAACTCGAAAATTACCGTTCGTTAAGCGAAATTATTTTAATGAATATTGATGATGCCGCATACTATTTTAGCTCACTACAATTAAGTTCATATCATCAAAGTGTTGCCAAAAGAATTTTAACAGAAATTAATACCCGTTTAAGTTTTTTACACAATGTTGGATTGGGTTATCTTTCCTTAAACCGATTATCAAATTCTCTTTCTGGTGGCGAATCACAACGTATAAATTTAGCCACATCATTAGGAAGTAGCTTGGTTGGTTCTTTATATATTTTAGATGAACCCAGCATTGGTCTTCACTCCCGAGACACAGAAAAACTAATAACCGTTTTGCAAGAATTAAAAAACATTGGCAATACCGTTGTAATTGTAGAACATGATGAAGATATTATGAATGTGGCCGATAAAATTATTGATATTGGTCCATTTGCAGGAATAAACGGAGGACAACTTATTGCCGAAGGAACTGTTGATGAGTTAAAACAATCAACAACTAGTTTAACTGGAAAATATTTATCACAAAAAGAATCCGTTCCGCTTCCAACAAAGCGTAGAAAATGGAATGATTATATTGAAATAAAAGGAGCTCGACAACACAATTTAAAAGGAGTGAGCGCAAAGTTTCCGTTGCATACGTTAACAGTTGTTACTGGAGTTTCAGGTTCGGGAAAAACCACACTAGTAAAAAGTATTCTATACCCTTCTGTTCAAAAACAATTGGGAAATTATAGTGGCGAAAAAACAGGCGCTCATGATACGATAGACGGAAACATAAAATCTATCAAACAAATTGAAATGGTGGATCAAAACCCTATTGGAAAATCATCCCGTTCAAATCCTATAACTTACATAAAAGCTTACGATCAAATTAGAGATTTATACGCTTCGCAAGCCATTTCAAAATCTCGTGGATACAAGCCTCAACATTTTTCATTTAATGTAGATGGTGGAAGATGCGAAACCTGCCAAGGCGAAGGCGAAGTAACCATTGAAATGCAGTTTATGGCCGATATACATTTGCTTTGTGAAGAATGTAAAGGCGCGCGTTTTAAAGAAGAAATATTGGACGTAAAATACAGAGGAAGCAATATTTCTGAAGTGTTAAACATGAGTGTAGATGAAGCCATTGATTTTTTTGCTGAAGAAAAAAACATCATCAATAAAATAAAACCTTTACAAGATGTTGGATTGGGATATATCCATTTAGGACAATCATCCAACACGCTTTCGGGTGGCGAAGCTCAAAGGGTAAAGTTAGCAACGTTTTTAGGCAAAGGAAAAAACAGCGATCACATTTTATTTATTTTTGATGAGCCCACAACAGGGTTACATTTTCATGATATTAGAAAATTGTTAGACTCATTTAATGCACTCATTGACCAAGGCAATTCCATCATTGTAATTGAACACAATATGGAAGTAATTAAATGTGCCGATTGGATTATCGACCTTGGTCCCGAAGCTGGAGATAAAGGTGGAAATATTGTATTTGAAGGTATTCCAGAAGATTTAATTAAAGTGAAAGAAAGTTATACTGGACAATTTTTAAAAGATAAATTGAGGTAGCGTTAACTCAACCTTCTATGATAATTTATTTGCCCTAAATGGTATTCAAAATGAGCAATAAAAAACACCAAATAATATTCGGTGGAATGCTTGCCAGCAAAATCAAAAGGAAAATCTTTTTGTAAATCGGTTTCGCTTAATGATAAAAGTGTTTTATTCACCACTTCTTTTGCTTCATCAAGCATTTGTATCAGTTGGTCTTTTGATTTACCTTTTGAATTAAATTCCTCATCGCGCATGCGTACATAACCTGTATTACCAAGTATTGCACCAATAAAATGATTCAAATTCCCAATTAAATGAAGCGTTAAATTTCCACCTGAATTTGTAATCCCCTCTTTTGTGTCCCAAAGCAATTCATCATTTTTATAGGCGTTAATTTCATTGCTTAATCGGTTGCAATTTCGTTGGTAAAACTCGTTAATTTCTGTTGCAGTCATGGTATGTTTTTTATGCAATATAAATTTTATTCAATAAGAGAAAATTATCAAATAGATTTTTATTTTTGAGAATATGATTTTGCAGAAATTAAAAATAAAAGCCCCTCACATTTTGTGTACTATTAATGCTCCTAATGACTTTGTGAAAACAATAGGTAAGTTAGCGGTAATGGTATCACTCCGAAGAAATGTTAATGCTAACTTGGCAAACCGAACCGACACCGCTTTGAACGGCAATCGCAAGAAAAAAAATAAAAAAAGCCCACCGCACGAAAAATTTTTATGCCTACGCACAAAACACTCTGTTTTCCACTGAAAATTCTTATTGCAAATTTTCATATCTTTGCTTCCTAAAATGAGTAAAAAACAACTTCAACCGGAATGTCAGTTTTGTGAGGCGCGATTCAAATCGGTCTTTTGCGATTTGAACGATGAGGATTTAAATTTACTCAACCTCAGCAAAGGGTGTAACACTTTTAAAAAGGGACAACTTATTTTCAATGAAGGCGGGTTTCCGCACGGACTATTTTGTGTGAACAGCGGGAAAATAAAGATTGCACAATCAGGTGATGAAGGCAAAGAGCAAATTGTGCGGTTTGCAAAAGATGGTGACATACTTGGTTACAGAACTTTACTAAGCGGAGATAAATATTCCTGTTCGGCAACGGCACTTGATGATACTTCAATTTGTTTTATCCCCAAAGACACTTTCTTTAAACTGATTGCCAAGAATGCAAACCTGTCAATGGAAATAATGAAGTTGCTTGCGCATGATTTAAAAAATGCGGAACGCAAAATTACCGACCTTGCTCAAAAGCCCGTGCGTGAACGCATGGCGGAAGCCCTGTTATTTTTAAAAGAAACTTATGGCTACGAAAGCGATAACGCAACAATCAATGTAAGTTTGAGCCGTGAAGAAATTGCAAACATTGCAGGCACGGCAAGAGAAACAGCCACCCGCCTACTTTCTGAATTTAAAGATGATGGTATTGTGGAATTGGTAGGTAAAAAAATAAAAATCCTCAATCACCAGAAACTTGTCAAGACAGCAAATGTCTTTGATTAAAAAAACAGTTTTCCCTTTCGCGCCCGCACTGATAATTCAGCGCGTTTTTTTTCAATTGTGATGAGAATCACATTTTGCTGTGAGGCGCATCCTTCTCCCCTGATTTCCATCCCTTTACTTTTGCTTCATCAAATTGGTCAGGCGAATGAAGACATATCAGCAAATAGATTTCAACGAATTAGAGTTAGAAGAATTAGTTGATTACATCTCCGACAAGCACCATGCTTATTGTAAGCAAATGCTTCCGCTTATCAATAGTCACTTATACAATGTAACAGCAGCCGAAGAAATAAAAGATGCTGGGCTTATTTCCATTCGCAAATATTTTACCGACTTCTCAACTATTCTTGACCAGCATCTGAGAAAGGAAGATGAAATACTCTTTCCCTTTATCAAAAACATATTGGATGCCAAACGGAACAATGAGGGCAACCCGCTGTCGCAGGTTCCGTTGATGGGAAACCCCTTGCATATTTTGGTAAAGGAACACCAAAAACTCATTTCCCTCTTATCAATAATGCGGAACGACAGCCACAATTATTTTGCTCCCGAGCGCAGTTCGGCTGCTCTGAAATTGTGTTACAGCGAACTCTATGAATTTGAAAATGAGTTTCACAAGCACATGTTCATTGAAGAAAATATTTTATTCCCCAAGCTCACTACTCTAGAGCAAAACAAGAGTATCTCATGTAAAATATAAAGCACTCATAAAAATAATTTTTTGATAAGTGACCAAAAAATAAATAGAAAATGAAAATAGAAAATCTCTCACTCGCTGAAATTGTAACCTTCAAACCCGAAGCAGCAGCAATATTTGAAAACTATAACCTTGATTTTTGTTGTCGCGGAAAACAAAAACTATCCGAAGCCCTTTCAAATGATACCTCAAAGTTGGAGGAAGTAACAACCAGGCTTAAAAGTATTTTTGAAGGCAAACCTTCTTCCGAAACCGACTTTACCAAATTTTCCCTTACGCAATTGGTTGATTATATTTTGGAAAAGCACCATCGCTATGTAAAAGAAAATCTTCCCGTCATTCAGCAGCATCTTGAAAAAGTTGCTTCAAAACACGGAGCAACGCATCCTGAAATGCTCAGGATAAAAGTTTTGTTTCATGAAATCGCACGGGATTTTAATCAGCACATAATGAAAGAAGAAGTAACTCTATTCCCAAGAATAAAAGCGTTGGAAACAATTTTCAATGAAGGCAAAACGCCAACTGAAAATATTTCCATTCAGTCGCCTGTGCAGGTAATGGAAGCAGAACACGAAGCAGCAGGAAAAATGATGGAGGAGATAAAAATGTTGAGCAACAATTTCACACCTCCCGAAAATGTCTGCACCACATTTGGCGTGGTCATTCGTGAACTGAAAATATTTGAAACCGACTTGCATCATCATGTGCATTTGGAAAACAATATTCTTTTCCCCAAAGCACTGGAATTACAGAACAATCTTAACCAGACATCATGCAGTTGCAGCTTATAAAATTCACAACATTTTTAAATGCCATTAATCAATAAAACAATCATCTCAAAAAAAAATAGTTTATGAAAAAAATAATCATTGTGTCAGCAATCGCAGTATTCATGTATGCCTGCAACAACAACACCGATAAAAAAGAAACTTCTTCCGAAACCAATGCAGTTGATTTGGCTAAGCAAGACAGTTTGAAGAAGGTGAATGATGCCAGAGGCATCGGCAAATTCACGCATGTTGATATACCTGAAAAATTAGATGCTGCTCTTGCAAAAGGCGGTAGTGGCATTTATGATTTGAAATGTTCCTCCTGCCATAAACTCACCGTTGAAAAATTAGTAGGTCCCGGATGGAAAGACGTCACCAAACGGAGAACACCTGAATGGATAATGAATTTCGCTACCAATACAGACGAGATGATTACCAATGACGCACAAGCTCAGGCAATGTTGGAAGAATGTATGGTGCGCATGCCTAATCAGAATTTAAGCGATGATGATGCACGGAAAGTTTATGAGTTCATGCGCAAAAATGACGGAGTAAAACAAGTTTCAATTAAAAAATAAAATTAAAAATATCATGAAAAAGAAAAACGGGAATTACCTCTTGCTTGCCACAGCAATAATTGTCGGCATTGTGTTTATTAATAGTTGCAAGCCGAAAAATGTTTCTTCGGCTACTTCGGGTGATGCTGCGGAAAAAGCGTATGTAGCTCCCGGCAAGTATGATGAGTTTTACAATTTTGTTTCTGGTGGTTTCAGCGGACAAATGAGTGTTTATGGTTTGCCATCGGGAAGATTGTTTCGGGTAATTCCCGTTTTTTCAGTTGACCCTGAAAAGGGCTATGGCTTCAATGAAGAAACAAAACCAATGCTTAATACTTCACATGGCTTTGTTCCGTGGGACGATTTGCATCACCTCGCCATGTCTGAAACGGATGGAATTCAGGACGGGCGGTGGGTTTTTGCAAACGGCAATAACACACCGAGAATAGCACGGATAGATTTAAAAACTTTTCATACTGCTGAGATTATTGAAATACCAAACAGTGGCGGAAACCACTCCTCGCCTTTCATCACTGAAAATTCTGAATATGTAGTTGCAGGCACACGTTTCAGCATTCCGATGGATAACATGAACGGTGATGTTCCTATCAATACTTACAAACAAAATTTTCACGGCACAGTCAGTTTTATAAGTGTAGATAAAACTTCCGGTGAAATGAAAATTGCTTTTCAGATTTTACTACCAGGTGTAAATTTTGATTTAGCCCGTGCAGGAAAAGGAAAATCACATGGTTGGATGTTTTTCAGTTGTTACAATTCTGAAAGAGCAAATACCTTATTGGAAGTAAACGCCTCACAAAAAGACAAGGATTTTATAATGGCCGTTAACTGGAAAAAAGCAGAAGAATATTGGAAAGCAGGCAAGGGGGAAAAAAGAAATGTAACATATGCGCACAATGTTTACAATGAGAATACACATGCTGCCACATCATCAATGGAAAAAGAAATTATCATGCTTGACCCAAAAGATTGTCCCGACATGGTTTATTTAATGCCTTGTCCAAAATCACCTCACGGCTGTGATACTGACCCTTCGGGCGAATATATTGTAGGCAGTGGAAAACTTGCGGCAATAATTCCTGTTTTCTCATTCACAAAAATTCAAAAAGCTATTGCTGATAAAAATTATGATGGCATGTATGAAGGCATTCCTGTTTTGAAATACGATGCAGTGTTGCACGGTGAAGTAAAGAAACCGGGACTGGGTCCATTGCATACAGAGTTTGATGATAAAGGAAATGCTTACACATCATTCTTTGTTTCAAGCGAAGTAGTAAAATGGAGATTGAGTGACTTGCAAGTGTTAGACAGAGTTCCTACTTATTATTCTGTAGGTCACTTGTGTGTTCCGGGCGGCCCTACAAGAAAACCGTGGGGGAAATATTTAATTGCTTACAACAAAATTACCAAAGACCGTTACCTGCCAACGGGACCTGAACTTTGTCAGAGCGCACAACTGTTTGATATTAGCGGAGAAAAAATGAAACTCATTCTTGATTTTCCAACCATCGGTGAACCGCATTATGCAGAAGCCATTCCCGCAGAATTGATTTCAAAAAATTCAACCAAGTTTTATAAAATTGAAGACAACACAAACCCTTACGCAACGAAAGGTGAAAAAAATGCAAAGGTGGAACGCAAAGGAAACGAGGTGCATGTATATATGACTGCTATCCGTTCTCACTTTGTTCCTGATAATATTGAAGGAGTGAAATTGGGTGATGTAGTTTATTTCCATGTTACCAACCAGGAACAAGATTGGGATGTGCCGCATGGCTTTGCTGTAAAAGGAGCAAACAATGCAGAACTGTTAATCATGCCGGGCGAAACACAAACACTGCAATGGAAGCCTGATAGAACTGGTGTATTTCCGATTTACTGTACTGATTTCTGTTCTGCGCTTCATCAGGAAATGCAGGGATATATTCGTGTTAGTGCTGCGGGTTCCAATGTTCCAATCACATACAGTACAGGAACAAATCAGCCGAAAGCAACACAATAAATTATTCACAATTTAAAATTATTTTAAAATGAAAAAGATAATTCTATTTCTTGCCATACCTCTTGCAAGCGTTATTACATCGTGCAATCAAAGCAGCAACGAATCACAACCAGTTACAGAAAATGCAACTGAAACGCGTGTTGGACAGGATGCAGTTAAAGATGATGAATCGCAAAAAGATGTAGTAAAAATTGCTATTGGTTCAAAAGACCATACCACATTAGTAGCAGCATTAAAGCAAGCTGATTATGTAACTGAACTGTCAAATACAGGACCCTTCACTGTATTTGCTCCGACTAACGCAGCGTTTGACAAGCTGCCGAAAGGCACAGTTGATGATTTAATGAAACCGGAGAACAAAGATAAGTTGCGTAATATTCTTGAATATCATGTTGCTGTTGGTGGCTACAAGCAGGATTATCTTTCCGATGGGCAAACCATCAATCAGGCAAATTTGAAAAACATAACCATAAATATTAAAGACGGCAAAATGATAGTGAATAATACAGCAAATGTTGTTGCAACAATTCCAGCATCAAACGGAATTGTATATGTGATTGATGCTGTTTTATTACCCCCAGATGAAAAATAATTCTCTCTATTTAATTTCCCCTTTAGAGGGGCACAAGGTAATTATGAAAAAACTCAGCATAGCATCACGAATAATAATTGCCGTTACATCGCTTGCAATTATTGCAACCTACTTTCTTCCCGCATGGCGCATTGATTTATTCGCACCGCAATATCCCGAAGGGCTGGTAATGAAAATCTGGTTGAAAAATCTTACGGGCGATGTGGATATCATAAACGGGTTGAATCACTACATAGGCATGAAAAAAATCAGCATCGCTATGTTTTATGAATTTTCCTTTCTCATTTATCTAGTCGCGGCATTTATAGCTTACGGCTTACTAATCGCTGTCACTGGAAGCAGGAGGATTTTATTCAGCTATCTTATCGTTTCTACTGTAGGTGGAATATTAGCAATGCTTGATTTTTATCGATGGGGTTATGATTACGGACACAATCTCAATCCAGATGCACCTATCAAAGTTCTAGGCATGGCTTATCAGCCCCCATTGATAGGACATAAGAAGCTATTGAATTTTGATGCCTACTCTATGCCTGATGTTGGCGGTTACATAATAATAAGCACGGTATTTATTGCTGCTGTTATTTGGTTTATTGAATACAAAAAAAAATAAATTTTAAAAAAATGAAATTTTTTATGCCTCTTCTTTTAATTCTCTTTTTTATTTCCTGCAACACTCAGCCCGAACCCATTGTGGCAGGTAAAGATGTTTGCTCTTTTTGTAAAATGCCTGTTGCCGATACAAAATTTGGTGCTGAAATTATTACAGTGAAAGGGAAACTATACAAGTTTGACGACCTAATCTGTATGCTCAATTTTAAAGCGGAGCAGGCAGGCAGGAATGAAAAAAATAAAATAGAGTTGGTAGTAGATTATACAGGAAACCACCCCCTCATTAACGCTGCCGAATCTTTCTATCTGCTCAGTAAACAATTCCACACTCCCATGAACAGCGGTGTGGTTTGTTTCAATTCACTAAAAACTGCCGAATCATTTCTTCCAAACTTTCCGGGCGAAGTTTATTCATGGAACGAGCTTCAGCAAAAACTAAAATAATATTGACACGCACCTTATTTTTTCTGCTGTTTGTCTATTCCTTTGGTTTTGCTTCGGCAAAAATCATTCATGTCGGAAATTCTTATCCGTTTAAATCAATAAAGAAAGCAGTTGCAATTGCACAGGCGGGCGACTCCATAATTATTCAAAAAGGAATTTATAAAGAAGGTAACATTGTTATCTCCAAATCCATCAGCTTGGTTGGAGAGCATGAAGCAATTTTGGACGGTGAGCATAAATTTGAAATCCTCACCATCTCGGCAAATAATTTTCTTGTGAGCGGAATTACTTTTCAAAATTCCGGCTACTCCTCCATGAATGATTTTGCTTCCATAAAAGTCATTGATGCTTCCGCTTTTATAATTGAAAATAATAACATTAACAATGCGCACTTCGCCATTCATGTTTCAAACAGTCATCATTTTACCATTGAAAACAATCTAATCAAGGGCTATCCGGGCGAAGAACAATCCACAGGCAATGGCATTCATCTCTGGAAATGCAACAATGCAACAATTCTCAGCAATCATATTTATGGTCATCGTGACGGAATTTATTTTGAGTTTGTAACCCAATCAACGGTTGCAAGCAATATGAGCGAAAAAAATATCCGCTACGGCTTGCACTTCATGTTTTCTAACAACGACTACTATACCGGAAATACTTTCTCCGATAATGGCGCAGGTGTTGCCGTCATGTTTTCGCAACACATTCAAATGACACAGAATAAATTTCAATTCAACAGGGGTGGCTCTGCTTATGGTTTATTGCTTAAAGAAATTTCTGACGGAGCCATTCTTGAAAATACTTTCAGCAACAACACCATCGGAATTTACATGGAAGGAACGAATAGAATTTTAGTGAAGAAAAATAAATTTCAGAGCAACGGTTTTGCTCTCCGTGTGCAGGCAAGTTGCAGCGATAATACCATTGAGAATAATAATTTTATTGCAAACACTTTTGATATCGCTACCAACGGCTCACTTGTTCTAAACACCTTTAACGGAAACTATTGGGACAAATACCGGGGCTACGATTTGAACCATGACGGAAAAGGCGATGTGCCCTTTCACCCATTAAGCATGTATGCAATGATTATTGAGCAAAACCCTGTGGCTTTTCTTTTCTTGCGGAGTTTCATGGTTATACTGTTGGATGAAACTGAAAAAACAATTCCGAGCATTACTCCCGAAAATTTCCGTGACGATACCCCTTATATGAAACCCTTTCAATTATGATAATTGCAAATGAAATCACAAAAACTTTCGGCAAGCTAAAGGCACTCAATAAAGTTTCACTCACTTTAAGCAAAGGCGAAACCATTTCTTTAATAGGCTCTAATGCTTCAGGCAAAACAACTTTTATAAAATGTTTGTTGGGCATGGTCATTCCCGATACCGGAACAATTTCTTTCAACAACCAAAATATTTTAAACACATGGCAATATCGCAGCAGCATTGGTTATATGCCGCAGATAGCACACTATCCCGACAACATGAACATCGGGCAGATTTTTGATATGCTGCACGATTTGCGAAAACAATCTGCAACCGATGCTGATACTGAACTAATCACTTCGTTCGGCTTAAACCGGTTCATGAATAAATCCATGCGCACACTCTCTGGTGGCACGCGGCAAAAAGTAAGCGCTGCCATTGCCTTTCTTTTTCACCCGCAGGTTTTAATTCTTGACGAACCAACCGCTGGGCTTGACCCGCTCTCATCCGAACTGCTCAAAGAAAAAATCAGGAAAGAGAAAGAACAGGGCAAACTCATTCTAATCACCTCGCATATTTTAAGCGACCTTGACGATTTGGTTACACAGGTAATTTATTTACAGGAAGGCGAAATCATCTTTCACAAAAACATTTCGCAATTGCGGAGTGAAACCAACGAAGAAAAACTTTCGCGTGTCATTGCTGCCATCATGAAAAATAATAACAGTCAAAATGATTAAGCTCGTAAAATATGTAATCATTGATATTCTTCGCAGCAAAGTCATTTTTGCTTACACGCTCTTTCTGCTCGCAACATCATTAAGCATTTTCAGCCTGGAAGATAATCCCGCTAAAGGATTGCTCAGTATGCTCAACATCATACTCATTATTGTTCCGTTGGTCAGTTTAATTTTCAGCACTATCTACATGTATAATGCAAGTGAATTCATTCATCTCCTCGTTTCACAGCCGCTCAAACGCACACAAATTTTAATCGGCTTGTATGCAGGAATCTGTATCTCATTGCTCATTGCATTTACTGTTGGTGCAGCCGTTCCTGTCCTTTTGCTGGAAGGTTCTGCCACAGCATACATCATGTCCTTTGCAGGGCTTGCCCTCACTTCCGTTTTTGTTTCATTGGCTATTCTTAGTTCAGTCATTACCCGCGACAAAGCAAAAGGAATTGGTATGGCGCTTTTAATGTGGCTCTATTTTTCCCTTTTGTATGACGGGCTTCTTCTCTTGCTCATGTTTCAGTTCAGCGATTACCCCCTTGAAAAGCCAATGCTTGTTTTTTGTGCACTCAATCCCGTTGACCTTGCACGGGTGCTCATACTTTTAAAGATGGACATATCCGCTTTGATGGGCTACACAGGAGCAATCTTCAATCAGTTTTTCGGAACCAACGCGGGAATAATTTCTGCCGCATCAATCATGTTGCTTTGGATTATTTTACCTTTGCTCATTGCCGTAAAAAAATTCAACAAAAAAGATTTGTAAAAGAGAACTGTCTCGTCCAGAAAAAATTAAGACGACTTAAGAATAAGTACTTAACCAAAAGACAAACAGAGCCACAATTAACTATGTTAGAAAAAGTATCAATGACAATTGTATATGTGCCCTTCCTACTTTTTATAGTGGGTTTTGTTTTTTACATTACAAACGTTGTAAAGCATTATCGACAGGACAAATTATCAGAGCTAAAACTTTCCAAAGAGAAATTTTTTGACTTTGCAGTTTTAGTTCTGAGATGGTATTTAGCCTATTATATGCTTGACTATGGTTTGGGTAAAATGACAGGTGACCAGTTCGGACATCGAAGTGTTGAGATATTAAATACGCCTTTAAAAGATGTAGATAAATTCAATTTAGCCTGGCATCTCTTCAGCTTGGACAAGACATTTGACATAGTTATTGGCATTATGCAAATTATCGGAGCCGTTTTAATAATTATCAACAGGACAGTTTTGGTTGGTGCGTTAATGTTGCTACCAATCTTGGGACAAATATTTTTAATTGACCTTGCATTCACGACAAATATGTTCGGACCAGCTTTGCCAATCCGACTCAGTTGCATGATACTTTCAGACCTTCTCATTCTCTTTTACTATAAGGACAGAATGATTTTAGTTTGGAACAATCTCACAAAAGGGACAACAACAAAATTCAAATACAAATGGTGGGGGTTTATTCTTCTTCCTTTACTCGGCTTACTGACAGACTTTGGAATTGCACTCCTGACCTATCCATTCAAATTATTGATTAACCTATTGACAAAATAAAATTTTACGCTTTATTAAAACTTTTGTTCACTAAATAAACTCCACCCTTCGTTAATAAAACAGCTACTCCCAAAATAAGATTTAGTTTTTCATCTAACCACAACCAGCCTAAAATAACAGCAACAATAGTGTTGATATAAGCATAAGTAGAAACAATAGTTGACGGCAGTTTTTTAAGCACATACATATATGCACCGTATGCGATGATAGAACCGAAGAATATTAAATAAACCAATGCCCAAATAGCATCAGCATTTGGATGAAGTTGTGCCCATTCGCCTCTAAATGTTCCAAGCATATCCAAAATAAACCCTCCTGAAATCATTTGTAAACCTGCGCCAAACAATGGATGCACATCAGATTGATGATTTTTTGAATAAATGGTTCCAAGTGCCCAAGCAAAATTTGCAATTAAAACACATACGATTCCGAGTGCGTAATTTGGGTTTGTAAAATCTTTTAAATTATCATTAAAAATAAGTAATTGACCTGCTAAACAAATTGCTAATCCTAACCATACTAGTGCATTAACTTTTTCTTTCTTACCCGTAAAAGCATTTATCATTACAATCCAAATGGGAGTAAGAGAACAAATTAAAGCAGCCAACCCGCTCGATACATAAATTTCTGCCCAAGTAACCAAACCATTTCCCAAAACCAACATCAAAAAACCATTAATGGCAAAAACTTTTAATGATTTTAATGGAGGAAATTTATAGCCTCTTAATAAAAAATATGAGCATATTAGAATACCGCCAATACTGTGCCTGAAGCCCGCCAAAAGCATTGGAGGAAAACTTTGCACACCAATTCTTATTGCAAAAAAAGTTGTTCCCCAAAAGAAAGCAACAGCAGCAAAAGCTAACCAAGCAAATAATTTTTCGTTTTTCATTGAAAATTTATTTGCTCATAATTTTAAATTCTGTTCTTCTATTTTTTTGTCGGCCGGCTTCTGTTTTGTTATCGGCTATAGGTTGCGCATCAGCATATCCTTTATAGGTTAATCTAAAATCTTCAATTCCATTTAAAATTAAATAATCAAATACTGCTTTTGCACGATTAGCTGAAAGAATACTATTACGTGCTTTATCGCCTGTATTATCTGTATGTCCGCTCAACTCAACACGTATTGTTGTATTCATTTTTAGAAACGAAACCAATTTTCCCAATTCAATTTTTGACTCATCACGAAGTGTAAATTTATCTACATCAAAAAATACATTATTAAGTACAACACGCTCGCCAACCAAAATTGGATTTAAGGGAACATCTAATTTTAGTGGCTCAGATGCGGATTGATTTTTGAATGAAAAATTTTCGGAGTAAAATAAATATCCATCACATGAAACATTAAGTGCATAATTTTTATTGCCTTGCAAACAGGCTAAAAATTCACCGGTAATTCTGTTTGAAACCACTTCAATAAAAGTTTTTCCGGTTTCTAAATCTATCAATTCAATTTTTGCTTTTAATTTATTGAGTGATTTTGCATCATACACAATTCCTTTGATATAGCCAGTTTTTTGTGGTTGTGCCAATTCATACAATTCAAATTTATAAATATCTAATCCTCCAATTCCTCCCTCTCTTTCGCTTGATATGTATGCCTCTTTTCCATTTGCTGAAAGCGCAAAACACATTTCATCTTTTGGGGTATTAATTGGGTACCCCATGTTCATCGGTTTTCCCCATCTTCCATCATTTTGTTTTCTCACTACAAAAAAATCATAGCCTCCCATTCCCACATGTCCATCCGAAATAAAATATAATGTTTGATCATCTTTGGCAATAAAAGGAACTTGCTCACTTCCGGAAGTATTTATTGTTGAACCCATATTTACAGGAGGGCTCCAATGCCCTTTTCCATAAGTGCTATACCAAATATCCGACTCTCCAAAACCGCCAGGACGATTGCTACTGAAGTACATTGTTTTTCCATCAAACGAAAGTGACGGTTGAGATTCCCATGTGCGGGTATTAATTGGGAAGCCTAAGTTACGTGGCTCGCGCCAAAAATCTCCATCTAATGCCGAAAAATAAATATCACAACTACCTTCTCCCTGCGGACGATTGCAGCCTGTAAAAAAAATATATTGTCCATCTGATGAAAGAGAAACTGTTCCTTCATTTTGTTCGGTATTAACCGGAGCCCCCATATTTTGAGCTTTGCCCCAACCTTCATTTATTTTTTTACTGATGTAAAACTCTTCGTTTGTACCCCTATCTAATCTTGTAAAAATAAGCGTTTGTTCATCGGCAGTTACCCCTGGAAAATATTCATTTAAAGGCGTATTTACATTCGGTCCTAAATTTTTAGGCTCAAATTTAACAGGATGTTTTTTTGCTTCGATACCAAACTCTGCGGTTATTTTTACTTTATCTACTTTGGCTTTTTCAATTTGATTTCCTTTCAAATCATTATAGGTATTGATAAAATTTAAAGCCACATCATAATCTCCATTTTTGCTTGCTGATGCTGCTAATTTATAATATGGAATTTGAAACTCTTTATTGATGAGCATTACTTTTTTATAAATATCAATGGCTTCTTGGTATTGGTCGTTTTGCTCACGTATATCAGCAATCAACATCCAAGCATCAATAAAACTTGGGTCTTCAATAACTGCCTTATTTAAATTTTTCATGGCATTGGTATAATCCAATTTTGAATAGAGTGTTAGCCCATCGCCAAAATATTTTGAAGCCTTATTATTTTTAGTTCCTGTAAATGTAGGTTGTTGCGCTGATGAGGATTGAAACAAAAAGAAAAACGATAGTAGAAAGAAAATATAACTGCGCATGAATAAAAAATTGAATGTGCAATATAATTCAGATATATGAAAATTTGAAGTTGGAGTTTATGCAATTTTTGAAGACGATTTTTTAATTAAACGACTTCATCATTTGCTGTTTATATTTTTAAGCACTATAAAAATTATTCAGAAAGCACCCACGTATCTTTACTGCCCCCACCTTGCGAGGAGTTAACTACAAGTGAACCTTCGCGCAATGCGACACGTGTTAATCCACCTGGAACAATTTCAATTCCATCTGGTCCGCATAAGGCATAAG
Source organism: Bacteroidota bacterium (assembly GCA_025359805.1). GTDB lineage: Bacteria > Bacteroidota > Bacteroidia > UKL13-3 > UKL13-3 > CAIUEQ01. The sequence continues at coordinate 5,654 of JANYDU010000027.1, read as the reverse complement.
GTCGTAAATCTACTCTTCGAGGTTTTAATTTTCCATCAATATAACAGGGTGATGACGACAAATTAATAATGGGTTGTGCAATAAATTTTCGAGGATTTTTGAGTACTTCCAATTTATATTCTTCAATTTCTTTTTCGGATGCAGTGCGTCCCATAAGCATACCATAACCTCCACTTTCGTTGGTCTTTTTTATTACCATATTGGTAATATCATTAAACACAAATTCTCGTTGTTCATCATTTGCCATTTCATAAGTTGGAACATTTTTGATGATAGGCTCTTCATTTAAATAATATTTAATCATAGCGGGTACGTACATATAAATTGCCTTATCGTCAGCCACACCATTTCCTAAAGCATTTACAATAGCAACATTCCCTTTGCGATATGCACTCATAATTCCTGGTACACCTAACATACTATCTGGGCGAAATACTAAAGGATCTAAAAACTCATCATCAACCCTTCTATAAATCACATCTACTTGTCTTAATCCTGTGGTAGTTTTCATATACACACAATGGTTCTCTACAACCAAATCTCTTCCTTCAACCAATTCAATCCCCATAAAACGAGCCAAAAAAGTATGTTCAAAATAAGCCGAATTAAATACACCAGGAGTAAGTAAAACAATGTTTGGCTTGGCTACTTTACGAGGAGAAAGCGAGACTAAATTTTTATGTAAAATATTTGGATAATCCGTTACGCTTCTAACTTTATTTTGAGGTAACAAACCCGGAAAAATACGTTTGGTAATTTCTCTATTTTCAATCATGTATGAAACGCCTGATGGAGTGCGAAGGTTATCTTCCAAAATATAAAAATCTCCATCTGCGCCTCTTATCAAATCAATTCCTGAAATGTGTACGTAAATATCGTGTGGCACTTTAACGCCCATCATTTCTCGCAAATAATGCGGACAAGAATACACCATATCGGCAGGCACAATTCCATCTTTTAATATTTGCTGATTGTTGTAAACATCTTTTAAAAATAAATTGAGCGCTCGTAATCGTTGTTTAATTCCCAATTCGATATGTGCCCATTCTTTAGCTGTAATGATGCGGGGAATAATATCAAACGGAAATATTTTTTCGATGCCTTCGTTGCTTGAATATACTGTAAAAGTGATGCCTTGACTCATGAACAATTGTTTCGAAAGTTCTTCTTTATTGTTCAATACTGCTTCTGGAAGTTGGCTCAAAAAATCAAATATGCCTTTATATTGTTCGCGAACATTTGTGTTGGAATACATTTCATCCCAAACTTTTTGCTCTACTAAATAGCTATTAAAAATTTGATTAGCACTCATACATTTAAGCTTTGAGTAAAAATAATAATTTTAATGACAAACAAAAAACGAATATTCTATTGTAAAAAAATATTCAATGCTTTTTGAGCTTGAAGATGCAACATGTCTAAACCATTTTTAACTGTAGCTCCTTGTTCTTTACATTTTTTAAGAAATAAGGTTTCCTCTGGCAGATAAATTAAATCAAACGCAATGTGATTTGGGGTAATAAATTGATAAGGAATTTTAGGCATATCATCAATATTTGGAAACATACCAACAGGAGTACAATTGATAATGAGTTGATATTGATTAAGTATATTTTCATCAATTGATTGATAAGAAACATTATGTGTATTTGGACTTCTAGAAACAACTAAAAATTCTATACCAATCTTATTTAACACATAAGCCACGGCCTTTGTTGCACCACCATTTCCGAGTATCAAGGCTTTTTTTATTGATAAGTGTAAGAGTGGTTTTAAAGAGGCTTCAAATCCAAAAATATCAGTATTATATCCAATCAGTTTATGCACATCTTCTTCTGAATCACGAATAATTTTTATGCAATTTACCGCTCCAACAACTTTTGCCGATTCATCCAATTCATCTAAATATTTCATCACAACAATTTTGTGAGGAATAGTTACATTCAATCCATATAAATCTTTATTTTTTTTGAGAAATAAAGGAAAGTCATCTATATGTTCGATAGAAAAATTTTTGTAAGTGTAATTCTCAAGATTAAGTTGCTCGAATTTTTCAGTAAAATAATTTATTGAAAAACTATTTTTAAGAGGAAAGCCTATTAGTCCAAAATTTTTCATGTATGCTATTGAATCAAATTTGGTTGTGAAATAAGTTAAGATTTTTATTCTTTATCAATTAAAAATATAAATTGCTTAATCAAAATTAATTAATCAGATAATTAACTATTTAATGAAAAAACGATATACTATACAAAGAGTTGTTGCATCAATTTTTATTCTTTCATTATTAACAATTAGTTATCAGGCAATGACCAATGGAAATGGCCCAGGTGGTGGATATACGAGTGCACCATCAGAATCAAATTGTACCTCTTGCCATACTGGGGGTATCATTTCAAGCGGAACAAACTGGAGTAACATTTCACTCACAGGAGTACCGGCTACGGGCTATATTCCAGGAAATGTTTATACAATTACATTATCGTATACCCAATCTTCAATTGTTAGATTTGGATTTCAAGCTACAGTTCTTAGTAATTCTAATAGCATGGCTGGAAGTTTTAGTTCATCAGGATTATCTATACAAACAAGTGGAAGTAGATCGTATATAGGTCATAATAGCTCAAGTAATTTTTTTAGTGGAAATACTGCCACTTGGACATTTTCTTGGACTGCACCTGCAGTTGGAGTTGGCAACGTTACTTTTTATACAAATGTAAATGCCGCAAATAATGATAATGCTAGTGGTGGCGACCAAATTTATAGCAAATCATTTACGTTCTACCAGTCAGGATTTGCTCCACCTTCAGCAATAATTACAGCAGTTCCAACAACCGTTTGTGTAGGTGATACCGTTTCGTTTTCAGGAAGTGGATTAAATACTCCAACAGGATATTCATGGAGTTTTGGATTTTTAGCTACACCAACAACTTCAACCGCTCAAAATCCAAAAGTTGTTTACAATACAGCAGGAACATATAATGCCCAATTAATAACATCAAATTCGTTTGGCACTTCATCACCAATACTTCAGCCTATTATAGTATTAGCAAAAACAATAGCAACGGTAAATGGAACCGCTCAAAATCTTTGTGGAACAACCGATTCAATTACATTATCAGCACCAAACGGAACAGGGTTAAATTATTTATGGACTCCAGGAAATTTAACATCACAAAATATTGTTGTCAAAAATTCAGGCTCGTATAAAGTGAGAGTTACCAATGCAAATAACTGTGTTTCTACAAGTCCAAATTTTGTAATTACCCAACATGCTATTCCGATAGTAACCTTAATCACTTCGGCTGATAGTATTTGTCAGGGTGATACAGTTACCTTTACAGGAAACGGTGCTTATCTTTTAACATATCAATTTTTAAAAGACACCCAAACCGTTCAAAACAACACACAAAAGATTTATAAAACATCTTTATTAAATTCAAGTAACGTATTTAAAATTATGGCTATCGACTCTTTTGGTTGCAAGAGTTTGTTTAGCAATTCAAAATCCATTTTAGTACGTACTCCAACATCTGCTCCTATTATGAGTTGTGGTACACAAACATCCAGTTCGGTGCAATTTGCTTGGGCATCAGTTATTGGAGCAACGGGGTATGAAGTGAGTTTAGATACAGGAAAAACTTGGCTTACACCAAGCAGTGGCTCAACAGGATTATCGCATATTGTTGCAGGTTTAACAGGAGGGAAATTAATTAAACTTTGGGCTCGTGCTATTACATTTGGTGCATGTGCTCGAGGCAATATTTCTTCTTTAATATGTCAAACTCTTGGATGCCCTTATGTTTCGTTTACCTATTCAGGACCAAAAACAAGTTGTTTGGCTTCTGATACCTCATCTAAAAACGAAAACATTTTTGCATCAAATGTAAATGCAATAAAATATGCTATTAGTTTTAACAATCAACCGTATACTTTACTAAATAATGGAATAGTGAATATTGTAAAGGGAGCAAATAATATTCATATCAAAATTGTTGATTCATTAAATTTATCTTGTCCTCAAACAGATTCTGTATTTTTAATAACTGGATTGAATACCCCTTCAGCCCGCCCCATTTTAAGTTTTGTAAGTACTGGAATTGATACCACAAAAAAGTTTTGCGGGAGTGATGTTCAAACTATTTTTTCGAGCAAACCTAATGGGGCAAACTCTTATCTATTTCTAAGAAATTTAACCGACTCCATGCAATGGGGAATTAAGTCAGCTTTCACAAGTGGAGCTAAAAAATTTAACAACAACGAAATCGTAACTGTAATCGCAACCGATACTGTGAGCGGATGTTCAAAAAATTCCACTTTTTTATTAATTACCGTAAATCCTCAGCCTAAAGCTAATTTTACTTATCAATCAATATCAGGTTTAGCTAAACAATTTAATGATTCAAGTATTGGAAAAACACAAACATGGAATTGGAACTTTGGCGATAATAATTTTTCTTCATTAAAAAATACGCTGCATAATTATTTAACTCAAGGCACCTTTAATGTATCATTAAATATTAGTGATTCAAACAACTGTAAAGATTCTGTTAGCAAAGCCATAAATGTTAACACTGTTGGCATAAATGCTTTATCAGAAATAAGCGAATTATCTGTTTATCCAAACCCTGCCGATTACCAAATTCATATTTCTTATGAGCTGAAAAAAAAATCTACCTTAGTTATAAATATGTATGATATGCAAGGAAGAGAAATTTTTATGAAGATAAATGATACTGAAAGTATTGGAGCACATGATGAGCAAATTTCAATTGAAACTTTGCCTTCAGGAATATATTTATTGATGATAAAAAGCGGATCACAACAACGTTTAGTAAAGTTTATTAAGCAATAAATAGTATAATTGCACGCTAAATAAATTGACTTCGTAGCTCAGTTGGTAGAGCAGCTGACTCTTAATCATCGGGTCGTGGGTTCGAATCCCACCGAGGTCACAAGTAATATAAAGGGATTCAGATAATTTTATTCTGCTCCCTTTTTTTATTTGCACACAATTTGCACAGATATCTTCAAATCTTTTTCCTTCCTGCATTAATCAATGGCACAAAATTAGGAGTGTGCCTTTTGAGGCGCACTAAAAAATTCCGGCATAAACTTAGTCCATCAAAATTCCTTTCATTTATTCCATTGCTTTTTGTGCATGATCGGCACACATCCAAGTGGGGTGCAATTGCACGATATACCAAGATATGCTAGTGTGCCTACAGATTGCCATTCCGGCAAAAGCAGAACAAAATAAGATTTCAAGTTTTATTATAGCTACATTAGTGTAATACAACCAATATAATATATCGAAACTATCCCTTATAATAAAGCAGTAAAATAGTTATGATAAAAGATATATTTGTTAAGGAAAGCAAACAGTCACTCAATGGCGCATATCTACCCCAATTGGGTATGCTATGTATTATTGTATGGCGTATATAAACAAGTTATAAGCAAGCCTAAAAGACGACAGTGCAACAACAAACAGACGACCAAAATATAAACATTAAAACAAAGACAAACCATTTTGACAGGTGACCAAAAACATACAGACCTTATTGCAACTGGACAGCATCTAAACCGACCCGCTGACCAACGCTATGTTTTTTATTTTTTCCCCACCGCACAAAAAAAATTGAAATTCTGCC
>JANYDU010000011.1 GCA_025359805.1 Bacteroidota bacterium | reverse complement strand
CCAAATAATTTTATCAGCATTCGTTTTATATTTTATACCACGAATTATCATCAATTATTTTTTTGAGTAATGGAGTAATTCATGGCCAAGTAACTTCTACGAATTAAACTTTTAATTGAGAAATATAAAATCATAATTTTGATTTCATTTTTTTAGCATGAATTCAGAATCTTTTAAACACACCAATAAATTAATTCAAGCATCGAGTCCGTATTTATTGCAACACGCACACAACCCTGTAAATTGGCATGAGTGGAACGATGAAGCGTTTGATAAAGCAAAACGTGAAGACAAATTAATATTAATAAGTATTGGTTATTCTGCTTGTCATTGGTGCCATGTAATGGAGCACGAAAGTTTTGAAAAAGAAGATACAGCTGCCATTATGAACAAACATTTTGTTTGTATAAAAGTAGATAGAGAAGAACGTCCAGATGTAGATCAAATTTATATGGATGCCATTCAATTGCTTACTGGAAGAGGTGGTTGGCCGCTTAATTGTTTTACCCTTCCTGATGGAAGACCACTTCATGGAGGAACTTATTTTAGAAAAGAAGATTGGGAAAAAACACTCCTTTCACTTGCCGATTTTTATAGCAATAAAAAAGAAGAAGCAATTGAATTTGCATCTGATTTAACAAGTGGAATAAAAAAATTGGACGTGTTTGTATCAACAGAAAATAATTTAATGAGTGAAAATAAATTGGCTGATATACTCAACAATTGGAAGCAAAATTTTGATTTAAAATTAGGAGGATATAATTGGTCGCCAAAATTTCCAATGCCAAATAATTGGGAATTATTTTTGCAGTTTTACCATTATACAAAAGATGAATTATTTTTACAAGCAGTAACTACAACGCTCACAAAAATGGCCGAAGGAGGAATTTATGATCAGGTGGGAGGAGGCTTTGCACGATACTCTACAGATAGTTTTTGGAAAGCACCACACTTCGAAAAAATGTTGTATGACAACGCGCAATTGATGAGTTTGTATTCTTCTGCTTATCAACAAAACAAAAATGAGTTGTATAAAAAAATAGTGTACCACACGCATGATTTTTTAGCTCGAGAACTCACATCAAATGAAGGCGCTTTTTATTCTGCTCTTGATGCGGATAGTGAAGGTGTAGAAGGAAAATTTTATGTATGGAAACAAATGGAGTTACAAGAATTATTGGGTGATGATGAGCCACTTTATAGTTTATATTTTAGTGTTGATGCTTATGGAAATTGGGAAGAAGGAGAAAATATTTTATACAAAACTCGCACTGATGATGAGCTAAAAAAATTGACCAATAAATCAATTGATGAAATTGAAAACGTAATTAAAAAGTGTAATAAAATTTTATTACATGCAAGGGAAAAAAGAATTCGTCCGGGTTTGGATGATAAAATTATTACTTCATGGAATGCCTTAATGATAAAAGGATATGCAGATGCGTATAAAGTTTTTAATGATAATAAATTTTTGCATGCATCAACTCGTTGTGCCGATTTTATGTTAAACAATTTATTAAAAGAAAATACGCTATACCGAATTTATAAAAATGGAAAAGTAACGATACCGGCATTTGCTGAAGATTATGCAGCACTATGTGAAGCATTGATTTCATTGTATGAAGCAAGTGCCAATGAAAAATATTTATTAAAAGCAAAAGAGTTAATGGATATTTCAATTGAACAATTTTATGATGTCGATAAAAAATTATTCTACTTCAAATCAAAAAATGATGAAGCACTTATTGCTCGTAAAGTAGATGTGAGTGATGATGTAATTCCTTCTGCAAATTCGATGTTTGCGAAATGTTTATTTATACTTGGGTTTTTGTTTGACGAAAATAAATATCATGATATGGTTGATAACATGCTCATCACTATACAATCAAAAATTGAAAAATATCCTTCAAGCTATTCTAATTGGATGCAACTTATTTTATGGAAGCAAAAGGGGTTTTATCAAATTATAATTACAGGAAAAGATACTCAGAGTGAAATGAAATTGTTGTGTGAACAATGCATCCCCAATGCTATTAAAATAAAATTGTTAGAGACATCATCAATTCCTCTTTTTAAGGATAAGAAAATTTTAGACGAATCACGAATATATTTGTGTAAAGATAGGGTATGTGATATACCGATTAAAAGTTTTGCAGGAATGGATTTATTTGAAAGAATTGGCTAGGATTATTTTATTTTTTTTGATAGCGAATAGTTTATACGCACCAAAAAGGAGTCCTGCGAACATGAGGTATTGTATTTCGTTATTAATTGGCACATCGGGGTCTGTACCAGGTAGAGTAGGCACACAATCAGTACCACGTGCAGGATTATTGTTATTATTATTCCCTTTAACCAACTCGGGTAAATTTGAGAGGTTACCAATAGAACCTCCGCTCCCACTTGCAATGGGGTCTGTTTTAAATTCAGGTCTTTTATTATTATCTAAATAGAGATCAGATTCTTCATAAATACTTAAATATTCTTGTTCTTCAAATAAATCATCTTGTGCTATAGCAA
>JANYDU010000045.1 GCA_025359805.1 Bacteroidota bacterium | reverse complement strand
TAATTTTATTTTTAACTAAACTCGAATTTAAACTCATATTGGGAGTTTTGCTAAACACTTAAAATTGTTTAAGCAAACATTAACTATTGTTTATAAAGCCGTCTGTAATAATTTGTTTTAGAATTTTCTAGTCCATGTTTTGTGACTTGCATCTTTAAAGCGCAAAATGCCATATTGATAGTTATATAGACCTTTTGAAGAATCACATAAATTAACTCCTTTATATGTTAATCCATTAATGGCAACTGAATCAATGTAATTGATATTGTTGTTAGCATAACTTGTAAAACTTCCGCAAGAAATTAGCACTCCTATTCCTGAACTTATTTCAAATCCCAAAGCATTACTTTCTGTGATTGGACTTGGAGGGTTATTGTTTTGAAAAACGAAAGGATAGCTTAATCCATAAACTAATTTATTAATAGCACTATTTGATCCAATAAAGGTTAATACAATGTGTTCAAAATTCCAATAACTTATATTTCCACAATCGGGATTATTTGATGAGTATGTTGATAAAACTTGCATATAAGTTTGTTTGCCCTGTCCATAAAGTGTAGCTGTATCACCAACATCACTTATAAAAACCAATGTATCAGTTCCTGTATATGGTATCTTACTTTTATTATCATCACTCACATAATAATTGTTAGTTTTTGAAGGATAGCCCGCACAGGGGTCACCTTTGTCCTTTTTACAATGGCTTAATGATATTGTAATGGAACATAACAGTGTAAAAAGTAGTACATGGAAAAATCTTATTTTCATAGTTGTTGAAATTTGTTTCAACCAAATTAATATTTATTGTGCTTGTAATACTCGCTACAAAAATACACGCTTGTATCTGTTTGCATATTCCATTCGCATTTCATGGTTGAGTTTTTTGTAACTCGAATTTATTTATTTTCAATTAGTTTCGGTACATCAACATGAAAACAATAAAATATCAATTTTAAATATATGTATAACTCTCTCTCACTATACAAAAAAAAGCCCCCGAATATTCAGGGGCTTTTTTGTTTATATATGTTAAAGTTCCTCCCCACACGTGGAGGGAATTAGTGTGGCTTTTGAAAGTATAAATTATTTCCAACTATCAGGTCTTCGTAATTTATATCCTGTTTTACTTATTACCTCTTCCTCAAATTGGCTATCAACTAATTTCTTCCTTCCTATAATGAAAGAGCCTTTTGAAACTAATGCCATAGAAGAGTTATGTCGTTTAGGTGGAAATGCAAGAAAAACTCTTTTGTTTTTAAAATTCTCATGAACTGATTTTATTGGAGGAACCAAATCACTATCACCTGTAATAAGCATTGCAGCATCATATTTATCTTGAAACGCATGAATTATTATTGACGTGGCAATATTCACATCAGTCATTTTTTCTTTCGCTGTTCTCCAAACATTACCGCATCTTTTACACTCTTCTGTTCCATCCTGATAGTTACCATATACTACTTTAATTCCTACTGATTGCAATGCATCAATATAAATTGATTGCCTCTTCTGTTTATCTGGGCTATTGCTAACCCTACTTGTAAAATAATAAATATCAACTAGGGTTTGATTTGAATGAAGTAAATTTTGGACAAGTACTTTTAAATTAAGCCATCTACAATAATCAAAACCAGCCTCTCTCATTCCAAAATAGAGATTAAAACCATCAATATAAACAATTACACGTTCTCTATTTTTTTCTTGTTCTTGCATTAATATTATCAAAGTTTATATATTTGCTACCCAAGAACAACACCACGGATAGCATCCTTGGTCTGACGCCCTAAGCAATTAGGGCGTTTCTTTTTTCATAATAATCCACCATTTGAATTGCATAAAAAATCCCTCATCTAAATTTAGATGAGGGATTTTACAAAATTCTATTTCTTAACTACAACCTGTTTGCGTTCCGCAATTCAAGCATTTGTAACATGCACCACTTCTAATGGTAATATGTCCGCAAGTTGGGCAAGCAGGGCTATCGCCCATACGCTTGTTCATTTCATTTACCTGATCCATTTGTGTTGCACTTCCCTCTCCAACTATTGCTGCTTTTTCAACTGCAACTGCTGCTGGTTTTACAGAAGATATTGTTGGAAGATTTACAGCAAATGCACTCACATTTTTTTGTTGATTCACCGCTAAACTATTGCGTTGAGTTTCTGTTGGTGGTATATGCACTAAATCTTCTCTGCCCATATATTCAAATCCTAACATGCGGAAAATATAATCAACAATAGAAGTTGAGTTTTTGATATTATCATGCCCAACAACCATTCCTGCAGGTTCAAAACGAGTGAAAGTAAATTTCTCTACAAACTCCTCTAATGGAACTCCATATTGCAAGCCTAATGAAACCGCAATAGAAAAGCAGTTCATCAATGAGCGAAGAGTTGCACCTTCTTTGTGCAAATCAACAAATATTTCTCCTAATGTTCCATCTTCATATTGCCCCGTGCGAACAAAAATTGTTTGTCCGCCAATAACTGCTTTTTGTGTAAATCCATCACGTTTGCCGGGCAATGCTTTGCGCGCTACAACACCTGCTAATCTGTTTTTAAAAGTAGTATCTGAACTTTTATTTAAGATGGCTTGTGCAGCTTCAATTACTTGCTCAGCGGTTAACTCGTTTACCGGTTTGTTTGCATCTTCGCCCAACACTTGCTCCATGGCATCTTGCAATTCTTCTTCTTCTTTCACATCCGATTTGGTGCTAAGTGGTTGAGATAATTTACAACCATCACGATATAATGCATTTGCTTTTAATCCTAAACTCCAGCTTAAGTGATAGCAATCTTTTATATCTTCAACTGATGCGTCATTGGTTAAATTAATTGTTTTTGAAATCGCTCCCGATAAGAAAGGTTGTGCTGCTGCCATCATTCTAATATGACCTTGAGCAGCAATATAACGCTCGCCTTTATTACCACATTTGTTTGCACAATCAAATACTGGAAGATGCTCTTCTTTTAATAAAGGAGCCCCTTCAATAGTCATTGTTCCACAAATAAAATCATTGGCTTCTTCAATTTCTTGTTTAGTGAAACCAAGCTTGCGTAGTAAATTAAATTTAGGGCTATTGTATTCTTCGGAAGTAAATCCTAAACGTTGCAAACATTCTTCGCCAACAGTCCATTGGTTAAATGCAAAACCAATTTCAAATGCTCCTGCAACAGCCTTATCTAATTTGTCAATTTCATCGGCAGTAAATCCTCTAAAAGCAAGTGATTCTGAATTGATATGAGGAGCACCATTTAATTTTGCCGAACCTGTTGCATATTGAATAATAGCATCAATTTCTGATGGAGAATATCCCAAATTTCTTAATGCAAGAGGAACAGATTGATTGATGATTTTGAAGTATCCTCCGCCTGATAGTTTTTTGAATTTTACCAAAGCAAAATCAGGTTCGATTCCAGTAGTATCACAATCCATCACTAAACCAATTGTTCCTGTTGGAGCAATAACGGTGGCTTGTGCATTGCGGTAACCATATTTTTCGCCCATTTGAACTGCTTTATCCCAAGCGTTGCAAGCTGAACTTAATAAATAATCAGGGCAATATTTTGGATCAATACCAATTGGTTTTACTGTTAATCCTTCATAGGTTTCGGGTGATGCATTGTATGCAGCATAACGGTGGTTACGCATTACACGCAGCATGTGATTTTTATTTTCTTCGTACTTCACAAATGTGCCAAGGTACTTAGCCATTTCAGCAGAAGTTTGATAAGAAACTCCATTTAAAATTGCAGTTAATGCACCACAAATAGCAAATGCTTTTGGCGAATCGTAAGCAATTCCTGCAACCATTAATACGGTTCCTAAATTTGCATAACCCAATCCCAATGTGCGGTATTCGTAAGAAAGTTGTGCTACTTCTTTTGATGGAAATTGCGCCATCAATACAGAAATTTCAAGCACCATCGTCCACAAACGTGTGGCATGTTCGTATGCTTTAACATCAAACTCTAATGTTTCGGTGTTAAAAAATTTCATTAAATTAAGTGATGCTAAATTACATGCTGTATTGTCTAAAAACATGTATTCAGAGCAAGGGTTAGAAGCGTTGATGCGTCCACCTTCGGGGCAAGTATGCCACTCATTAATAGTTGAATCATATTGAACACCCGGATCGGCACAAGCCCAAGCAGCATCAGCAATCATATCCCACATTTCTCTTGATGGGATTGTTTTCATCACTTTGCCATTGCTACGTCCTTTTAGTTCCCAATCTTTTCCTTCTTCTAATGCTGCAAAAAATTCATTAGGAATACGAACCGAGTTATTTGAATTTTGTCCTGAAACGGTTGCATAAGCTTCTCCTTCATAATCGCTTGGATATCCAGCTGCAATTAATGCTGCAACTTTTTTCTCTTCGTTCTTTTTCCAGTTGATGAACTCCACTATTTCTGGATGATCTAAATCTAAGCATACCATTTTGGCGGCACGTCTTGTTGTTCCTCCAGATTTGATTGCACCAGCCGCACGATCACCAATTTTTAAGAAACTCATTAAACCAGATGATGTTCCTCCGCCTGAAAGTTTTTCGGCTGCTCCACGAATTTTTGAAAAGTTTGTTCCAACACCTGAACCATATTTGAAGATACGTGCTTCACGAACCCAAAGATCCATAATACCACCATCGTTTACTAAATCATCATCAACAGAAAGAATAAAGCAAGCGTGTGGTTGAGGACGTTCGTAGGCAGAGGTAGATTTTTCTAATTTACCCGACTTAGGATTTACAAAATAATGTCCTTGGGGTTTTCCTTTTATACCATACGAAGTAGCTAAACCTGTATTAAACCATTGTGGCGAATTTGGTGCAGCATATTGACCAATAATCATGTAAACCATTTCTTCATAAAAGACTTGAGCATCATCTCTTGAATCAAAATAATTATATTCTTCACCCCATTGCATCCAACAATCAGCCATTCGATGTGCAACTTGTTTAATAGATGTTTCACTTGCGGTTGTTCCATCGGGTTGAGGAACTCCTGCTTTACGGAAATATTTTTGAGCCAATACATCTGTAGCAACTTGGCTCCACGAATGTGGAACTTCTACATTGGTCATTTCAAAAACTTTTGTTCCGTTTGTGTTTTTAATTACAGAGGTTCTGTAATCATATTCAAACATGTCGAAAGGGCTGAGTCCTTCTTTAGTAAAAAAGCGATCGATGCGAAGACCTTTTTGATCATTCTTTTTTGTTGGTTTGCTGCTCATGGTTTACAAATGGTTTTTAGTAGTGTTGTCTAAATATTTTATTGTGTTTTTATATCGTTAATTAAACCTTAAAAAATTCTAAGGGGTTTTTATCCAAAAGTGCTTTCATTAATTGTTCTTATCAAATCACATTTTCCACATCACTATCTTTCAAAAAATATTTTCCTTAGATACTGCTGAACGTTTAGATGTGAATAAGAAAATATTTTAATAAAAAGTTGTTTATTTGCCTAGTATTAACCCAAAGGATAAAGCATTTCAAAATCAACTGCTTGTCCTTTTTTCACTACAAATTGGTTTGAAAAATTTGATTTTAAATAACATACTCGAAAACATTGGCAATGGCAAAAAACTGTTGGCCGTTTTAATAGACCCAGATAGTGTTACGGATGAGCAGCAACTTGCCAACACTTGTAAAATATGTACAGCAGCTAAAGCCGATTTGATTTTAGTTGGTGGCAGTTTAATCACAAATGGTTTTTTTGATAATTGTATAAGCATTATAAAAGCCAATACGCAAATTCCTGTTTTGCTGTTTCCGGGAAATATTATGCAAGTAAGTAATGAGGCTGATGGCATTTTATTTCTTTCTCTTATCTCCGGAAGAAATCCTGATTTGTTAATTGGCAAACATGTACTCGCTGCACCCGGTTTAAAAAAGAGTGGAATAGAAATTATCCCTACCGGTTATATGTTAATTGATGGGGGAAACATCACTTCGGTTTCTTATATGAGTAATACCACTCCTATTCCTTCCGATAAATCTGCAATAGCTGCATGCACAGCAATGGCTGGCGAAATGCTTGGGTTAAAATTAATTTATATGGATGCGGGAAGCGGAGCTCAACAATCTATTCCTGCTAAATTAATTAATGAAGTAAGAAAAAATGTAAGCCTTCCAATTTTTATTGGAGGCGGAATACGAACACCCGAAGCTGCATTAGCTGCTTGCCAGGCAGGAGCAGATGTGATTGTTGTGGGAAATGCTTTTGAACATGACTCTTCTCTTATCAAAAAAATTGTTGATGCGGTTCATCAACCACATCCCTAAATCATTAAACTCTTGAAACACCTTCTACTTGCTTTCCTAAACATCGTTTTATTCTTTCAGTACTCCTTTTCTCAAAAACCAATCAACTATCCGGCTACAGCGCATTCAAATGCTACTGATACTTTTTTTGGAACCATTATTCATGACCCTTTCAGATGGATGGAAAAGCCTTCAGACTCTTCTTTGAAAGTCTGGCTTAAACAACAGGAAAAATTAAGCAATAAATTCTCAAGGAAAATAACATTCGGTGACAATATTATGATGTATAGGTATATCCAACTTTTCTCAAGAAGGTATTCATCGTATTTAATTAAAAGAAGAAGTTTATACTTTAGTTATCTGGTTAACCGATATGATAACTTACCCTATTTAGTGCAACACAAAAATGAAGAGGATAAAGAAGGAAGAGTTATATTTAATGTTTCTGATTTGCGAAATTACGGTCAAGAAGAAGTTCATATTGATGAACTTAATGTTTCAAATGATGAAAAATATTTAGCCATGACTATTTCAAGATCAGGGTCTGATAAAACCGAAACAAGAATTTTTGATTTGAAAAAAAGGCAACTATTGCCTGAGGTTCTGAGGAATTTAGTTTATACCCATATTGAATGGGATAGCGATGGGATCCTTTATATCAGTCATAAAATTAAAGATAGTGGTCTTTATCATCACACATTAGGGCAAAGACAAAATGAAGACAAGCCTTATTATATCCCTAAGGAAGAAAAAAGGGGATTGCATTTTTCCGTAACACCCAGCAATGGACTCATTGTTCTTTATGAAAACCTTATCAAGGATAGCGTATTATATCAAACTATTTCATACATCCCCAAGAGAACAAGGCAAGACACTGTTATTAATGAACCAAATCTTTTTTTTGCTACTCGGACAACAGCAGACTTATCACTTACAATCCTGGATGATTTTGAGGATAGTTTTATTGTGATTACAAATTTAAAATCGCCCAATAAGCGAATATTAAAATGCAATATGTCGTCCTTAAATGGTATGTCGGTATTGATTCCTGAATACAGAGAAGTGCTTAATTCAGTTACACTATGTGATCAAAAAATACTTTGTGTGTATCAAAAATCTACCAAATACTTTTCGGTATTATTTGACAGACATGGGAACATATTGGACTTATATCATTTCCCGACAGGGACCTCTGTTAGTGGTTTTGATGCTATGCCTGATGACACCGAGGTTATTTATTACCAGAATTCTTTTTACTATCCTGATTTGGTCTTAAAATACAATGTGCGTAGCTTTATTAATAAACCTGCACTAAAGACATATATCACTTTTGATTATGACAATTTTCTTACTGAAGTTGTTGAATATCCCTCTAAGGATGGAACTAAAATACCCATGTATATTACCCGTCATAAAGACACAAAATTAGATGGTATAAACCCAACCATCCTATATGGTTACGGTGGTTTTGCAAGATCTGCAGAGCCCTTTTTTGATCCCGCCATGATCGTATTTTTTCATAATTCCGGAATTCTGGCCTTCCCAGCAATACGCGGTGGTGGAGACTTTGGTGAACTTTGGCATGAACAAGGAGTAAATTTAAACAAGCAAAAAAGTTTTGATGATTTTATAGCTGCGGCCGAGTATTTAGTCAAAAACAACTATACCAATTCCCAAAAACTGGCAATCATGGGAGGGTCAAACGGTGGATTATTGGTGGCTTCGGTAATGCTTCAACGACCTGAGTTATTTAAGGTAGCTGTTGCAGAAGCCGGGGTATATGATATGTTCCGTTATCCCATATTTACAGCTGGAAAATTTTGGCTTGATGAGTATGGCAGCATTATGGATTCGGCCGAGTTCAAAAACCTCCTTTCTTATTCCCCTTTACATAATGTTAAAGAAGGCGTTAATTACCCATCTACCCTACTCCTTACTGGAGCCAAAGACGATCGGGTAGTACCCATGCATAGTTATAAATTTTTGGTCACCCTTCAGGAAAAAGGAGGAAAGAAAAACCCGTATCTTTTATATGTTGAACCCGAAAGCGGGCATTCAGGTTCAGTCATCGGGGATTCCAGAGCTCTGGAAAGTGCTTTTAAATTCTGTTTTATCCTTTCTGAAATGGGTATTGTTCCCAATTTCAACTTCATCTATTAGTATACAATCTGCATCCTCGCCATTTCAAACAGAATGAAACCAATAGATCATGCTTATCCCTCAATTTTATTTTTAATTTTAGGCACAGTTTTTAGGTACGCATAAATAGCCAACACTTCTTTATCTGTTAACTGAATATGCGGAAACATTGGGAAACGCGTTAATTGCCCGTTTCTTTTTTTACCATATTTAACGGCTTGTATAAATTCGTCTTCGGTATAATCTGCAATTCCAGTTTCATCAAAAGTTAAATTACTGGTGGTAATTAATTCGCCTTTCATGTTTGGCATTTTATTTCCACCACCATAAAATCCTCCAGTTTTTTCGGGTACTAAATCATTCATGGTTTTAAAATCTGCCGAGTGGCATGGGTAGCAATTGTAAACAGCATTGGCTAAATATTTTCCATGTTCGATAACGTTATTAGTGTCGGGTTGAGGAATAGGTTTTTCTGGAAACGGTAGTGGTTTAAATGCTACATGCGATAAAAACTTTGCTAAAAAAGAAGGCGATGATTCAGGAACTTCTTCTGATGTAGGTTGTACTTTATCCGAACGCAACCAAGCAATCACACTATATAAATCTTCATCCGATGCATTTGCAAATTTTGCCATGTATGGAGGAATGTATTGCCCATCGCGTTTAACACCTGTGCGAAGTAAATAATAAATTTCTCCATCAGTCCAAGTGCCAATTC
This sequence comes from Bacteroidota bacterium, assembly GCA_025359805.1. GTDB lineage: Bacteria > Bacteroidota > Bacteroidia > UKL13-3 > UKL13-3 > CAIUEQ01. The sequence continues at coordinate 8,786 of JANYDU010000045.1, read as the reverse complement.
CCTTTTCATTATCGCTTGTTATGTTTTGCGAATACACTGTACCAAATTCTGTTGGTAACTCAACGAGTAATCTACCGGTAAGTTTTCCGTCTTCTCCTGCATGACAAGCAATACATTCCATAGATGCAATTTTTTGTCCCTGTGCCACACGCTCAGGAGTAATTTCTACTTTGAGGTCAACCTTTTTAACTTCATACTTTGGGATTCCAGTAATGCCCACATAACTGGCAAAACCTACAATAAACAATAACATCACGCCAATGATGATACCAACAATTTTGAGTGCTTTTTTCATAATTAATGCGTGTTTTTAAGTATTTCAAAAATAATAACTTCTATTAAATTTCAAACACTTTATAACTCTTGGTATAAACTATTTCGCACCTAAACTATACACAATAATAGATGCTGTGTATAATCGTTTTGGTTAATACAAAATATAATCTTCTACTTTGAAACTACTAATTTTAACAAATTGGGTCAACTAAAAAAATTGGCATCACAAACAGCTATTTATGGCTTAAGCACCATCTTGGGAAGGTTGCTTAATTATTTGTTGGTGCCGTTGCATACCCGTGTTTTTGCAACTGCCGATTATGGAATTGTTGGCGAGTTGTATGCCTATGTTTCCTTTTTTATAGTGATGCTTACCTATGGTATGGAAACAGGTTTTTTTCGCTTCTCACAAAATGAAGAAAACAAAGAGAAGGTTTTTCCAACAGCATTTATTTCTATCTGCGTTACATCCATTATTTTTATGATAGGTATGAGTGCATTTTCTCAACCCATTGCAAATGCTATTCGTTATCCAACCCATCCTGAATATATTATTTATTTTGCCCTTATTCTTGGGTTAGATGCCATTGCAAGTATCCCATTTGCATTGCTTCGCCAACAAAATCGTCCTATCAAATTTGCCATCGTAAAAAACATCAATATTTTTAGTAATATTTTATTAAACCTATATTTTTTATTGCTCTGTCCATACCTATTAATGAAGTCAAATATTACACTTCCTTTTTATGATATTTCTATTGGAATTGGTTACGTATTTATTTCTAATTTAGTATCAAGCATTATTACCATTCCATTATTATTTACCGAAATAAAATTTATTAAAAACGGATTCGATAAAGCCCTTTGGAGAAAAATGATAATATATGGTTTACCCTTATTGATTGTAGGTTTTGGGGGGATGATAAATGAAACCTTAGATCGTGCAATAATGAAATATTTATTACCTGCTGGTGATGTTGGAATGAGCCAACTTGGAATTTATTCTGCCAATTATAAACTATCTATTTTGATGAGTTTGTTTATTCAAGCGTTTCGTTTTGCTGCCGAACCTTTCTTTTTTTCTCATGCAAAAACAACTGATAAAAAAACCATTTATGCGCAAGTGATGGATTACTTTGTGCTGATTTGTTTTGGAATATTTTTACTCGTTACTTTATTTATTGACGTGTTTAAACATTTTATTTCTGAGCCTTATTATGAAGGCTTAAAAATTGTTCCTGTTTTACTATTAGCCAATTTATGTTTGGGTGTGTATTATAACCTTTCTATTTGGTATAAATTATCTGACCAAACCAATAAGGGTGCGCTCATTTCATTAACTGGCGCAAGTATTACACTCATCTTAAATTTTTGGTGGATACCTATTTTTGGTTACGAAGGTTCGGCATGGGCAACATTTATTTGTTACTTTAGCATGATGATGATTTGTTATTTTATGGGAATGAAATATTATCCGATTCATTACAACGTAAAACATATTTTAGGATTTGCTACGCTCGCATTAATTTTATATGCTATTGGAAATCTTACCCGCCACCAATTCATTGAAAATAATCCATTTCTTGTGTACACAATAAATACACTTTTGTTAGGCATTTTTGGAACGGTTGCGTTTCTGTTTTTTAAAAAAGATAAAATGCTAACTTCGCCCAATTGAAAGTAGTGTGTACTTGATGGAAATAAAAATCATTAACAAATCTAACAACTCGCTTCCAGCTTATGAAACGCAACATGCTGCGGGCATGGATTTAAAAGCATTTCTTGACGAATCTGTTTTTTTAAACCCGATGCAACGGCAATTAATTTCAACCGGAATTTTTATAGAATTGCCTGAAAGTTACGAAGCACAAATTCGCCCCAGAAGCGGACTTGCACTAAAGCATGGTATTACTGTATTAAACAGCCCAGGAACTATTGATGCAGATTATAGAGGAGAAGTAAAAGTGTTATTAATTAATTTGGGAGAAGATGCTTTTGAAATAAAAAATGGAGAACGCATTGCTCAAATGATTGTTTCGAAACACGAAAAAGTAAATTGGGTAGAAACAAATCAATTAACGGAAACAAACCGTGGAGCGGGTGGCTATGGAAGTACAGGAAAATAAAATTGTGAATTAGGAAGTACGAAATAAGAATTTAAAATAAATAAAATAATTACCGCCAAAAGCTAACAGCTGATGGCTAACAGCTAAAAAACAAAAATGAAAATAATAGTTCCAATGGCAGGTATGGGCAAACGCATGAGGCCACATACACTAACAATTCCTAAACCATTAATTCCTGTTGCGGGAAAACCAATTGTTCAAAAAATTATTGAAGATCTTGAAGAAGTTTGCGGAGAAGGAATTGAAGAGGTTGCTTATATCATTCATCCAAGTTTTGGAAAAGACGTGGAGAAAAAGCTGGTTGAAGTTGCCGAAAAACTTGGTGCAAAAGGAAGCATCTATTATCAACATGAAGCATTGGGAACTGCGCATGCTATTATGTGTGCAAAACAATCGTTAGATGGAAACGTGCTGGTTGTTTTTGCTGATACTTTATTTAAAGCCGGATTTAAATTGGACCGAAGCAAAGATGGAATTATTTGGGTACAGCAAATTAAAGACCCCAGCCAGTTTGGTGTGGTAAAAATTGATGCAAATAATGTGATAACTGATTTTGTAGAAAAGCCTCAAACCTTTGTTTCCGATTTAGCCATTATCGGAATTTATTATTTTAAAGATGGAGCCAATTTGCGAAACGAGTTGCAATATTTATTAGATAACGATATTAAAGAAAAGGGCGAATTCCAATTAACCAATGCACTCGAAAATATGAAACAAAAAGGCTTAAAGTTTGAGCCAGGAAAAGTGCAAGAGTGGTTAGATTGTGGCAATAAAAACTCCACTGTATTTACCAATTCTCGTGTGTTGTTTCATATGCACGAAGCCAATGAGAAAATGATTCACGAATCGGTTATTCATGAAGGTTCAACTATTATTCAACCCTCATTTATTGGAAAAAATGTTATCCTAAAAAGATCCGTAATTGGTCCATTTGCATCTATTGGAGAAGGAACAACTGTCGAAAATTCTGTAGTTGGAAACTGCATCATCCAACAACATACAAAAATAAAAAATGCCGTTATTGATAACGCAATGATTGGCAGTTTTGTTGAATACAACGGAGAATCAAAAGACCTGAGTATTGGCGATTATACCACCACAATTTAATTTACTTCGCAAATCAAATGACAAGCATATCACAACATATCGTTAAAGTAATTGGTGGCTTTTTAGTAAGTATATTTTTACTCACGAGTGTTGTATTTGCACAAAAAACAAAACCACTTAGCGAACCCGATAAAATAAAATTTGATGCCACTTATATTAATGCCAACAAGGAAAAACTGCTAAATAATTATGATGAATCTATCAAATTATTTAGAGCCTGCTTAACTCTTGAACCTGATAATGCTGCCGTAAATTATATGCTTAGCGAAGTGTATGATGAAAAACAATTATTTGAAGATGCCGAGTTGTATGCTAAGCGTGCCGTAAAATTTGACGAGAAAAATGTTTGGTATAAAAAACAATTAGCTGAAGTATATAAAGAGCGAAAAAAATATAAAGAGGCCGCTCCTATTTATTTGAAAATTGCTAAGCAAGAAAAAGAGGTAAGTTTTGAAATTGAAGCTGCATATATGTATGTACTTGCGCAAGAGTATAGCAAAGCTGTGAAAACCCTCGATATGGTTGAAAAGCAAGTGGGAATTAATGAAGAAGTGGTAAGACAAAAAGAACAAATTTATTTGGCTCAAAACAAATTAGATAAAGCCATTAAAGAAGTGGAAAAATTGATGAAAGCCTATCCAAATGACCCAAAATATATTGGTATGCTTGCCGATTTATATATGGCAAATGGAAAAACAGATAAGGGTGTTCAATTATATAATGAGGTATTAAAAATAGATCCTCAAAACGGATTTGCGCACTTTGCTTTAGCAGATTATTACCGTTCAAAAGGCGATAAAGAAAATTATTTTTTAAGCACCAAAGCTGGTGTGGCAAGCAAAACCATGGATGTAAAATCAAAACTTACAGCAATAGTTTCATTTATTGGTGCGAGGGAATTGGATAACCACACAAATAAATGTTATGATTTGGCTCATACGTTTATTGATGCAAATCCAAATGAAGCAACTTCCTACATGGTTTTGGGAGATTTATATAATCAGGATAAAGATTATGAATCGGCTCGAAAAGAATTTTTAAAAGCAGTTGCCATTGAACCTTCAACATATGCAGCTTGGCAACAAATTGTGTTTTGCAGTTCTGAATTGCGTAACAATAATTATTTACAAAAGGATGCAAAAGAAGCATTAGAATATTTTCCTAATGAGCCGGCATTTTATATCTATTATGCTATTGCCAGCATGCAACTAAAAGATTATGAAAGCGCTTTTGATGCAGCTAAAAAAGGTATTGAAGTTGCCACAGAGCAAAAAGAAATGCTCATTCAATTGTATTCAACACTTGGTGATGCCAGCCAATATTTAAAAAGATATAGCGCATGTGATTCGGCTTATGAAGAGGCATTAAAATTAGATGCTACCAACGCTTATGCACTAAATAATTATGCCTACTTTTTAAGTTTAAGAAAAGTGCAATTGGATAGAGCAGAAGGTATGTCGAAAAAATCACTAGAAATTGATCCCGAAAACTCATCATACATGGATACCTATGGATGGATTTTGTATCAACGAAAAGAGTACGACAGTGCGAAAGTATATATCGAAAAAGCGCTAAAAGCATCTCCAAATAGTGCCGAATCTTTAGAACATTTAGGAGATATTGAATACAAACTCAACCAAAAAGATGAAGCCATAAAAAATTGGAAACGCGCAAAAGAATTAGGAAGTAGTGGAGAGTTTCTCGACAAAAAAATAAAGGAAAGTAAGTTGTATGAATAACAAAATTTTTAGCGTCCTATTTCTATCTGTATTTATTTTTACAACAGGTTGTAAAAGCAAAAAAGGAATTTCAAAAAACGCATTACCTGAAATAAAAAAACCAACCACTACCCAACTGCTTGTAGAAAAAATTAAAACCAACGAAAACACTTTCAATTATTATTCGGCAAAATCAAAAGTTCATTACAAAGATCAAAGTATAGATCAAGATGTAGATGTGGCTATTGTGATGGAAAAGGATAAGTACATTTGGATGAATGTAACTGCACTATTTGGAATTGAAGCCGCACGAATTAAAATTACTTCTGATTCTATTATTATCCTAAACAGACTTCAACGCAAGTGCATTGTTGCCGATTATAGCTACATCAAAAAAATGGCAAATGTGGATATGAAACTTCAGCAACTGCAAAATATTTTTATTGGCAATGCCACATTTAACAATGATAAAATACTAAGCATTGCCGATACCGTTTTGTCAAACATTATTCTGTATACGTTTATCAATACACAAAAACAAACTGCTATTTATAACAACACTTTAAAGCTCGTTAAAAACAGTTTAGAGGATAAAAATATAAACCGCCAATTGAGTATTGAGTATCCAAATTCATACATTGTTGGCAATAATGCTTACCCATCAGAAATCAATATCAACATTAGGGCAGAAAAAAATATTGAATGTAAATTTAAGCTGAGCAACTTTGTGTTTGAAAAAAAGAAAGACGTTCAATTTAACATTCCGGGTAGCTATGAAATTATTAAACCGTAAACATTTTTTATTAGTAAGCATTTTTTTGTTTGCCGTTTATTTGTTTGCGCAACAAAGCCCCAACCAACGTAACGAGTTAGAGCAAAAACGTAAAGAACTTGTTACAAAAATTCAGGAAACAAAAAAGGTTTTAGAAGAAACCCGAAACAAAAAATCAAACTCCTTAAAACAACTCAAGGCAATTGCCAATCAAATTAAAAACAGGGAGCATATTATCAACAATGTTCAACAACAAATTGCTTTTTTAGCAGAACAAATTACACAAGAGCAAGATACCATCAGCAAGTTAAAAAACGATTTAGCATTGCTCAAAAACGATTATGCAAAAAATATTGTAGGTGCATACAAAGCCCGAAATGTGTATGATAAAATGATGTTTATTTTTTCGGCAACTAGCTTTAATAAAGCGCTCAAGCGTATTCAATACTTAAACCAATACAGTGATTATCGCAAACATCAAGCAAAACTTATTCTCAAAAAGCAAAACGAAGTAATCAATCAACTCAACCAAATACTTGCAAAAAAACAAGAAAAAATGATGTTGATTGGAATGAAAGAAGAAGAGAAAAAAGAATTAGAAGGGGATAAAAAAGAAGAAGGTGAAGTGCTTGTTGTATTGCAACAAAAAGAAAAAGAATTGAGAAAACAATTGGCAGAAAACGAAAAAGCTGCAAAGAAATTAAATCGAGCTATTGAAGAAATGATTGCGCGTGAAATTGCTGAAGCGCGAAGAAGAGAAGAGGAGGCTCGCAAGCGCGAAGAAGCTGCAAAAATTGCTGCTGCCGCTGCTAAAGGAATAACCATTGCGCCAACCAAAAAGGAAACACCTAAAACCGAAGAAAAAGAAATGTACCTCACACCTGAGGCACTAAAAATTTCGAACGATTTTGAAGGCAATAAAAACAATTTACCTTGGCCTGTTGAAAAGGGTTATATCACCGAAACTTTTGGAACACATGCACATCCAACTTTAAAAGGGGTGATGGTAAATAGCAACGGGGTTGATATTGCAACCCAGCCCGGATCCACGGTTAGAGCCGTATTTAAGGGGACGGTAAAAAGTGTTTTTATTGTTCCGGGTTTTCAAACCATTGTGTTAATCAGTCATGGAAAATATTATACAGCTTATGCACGGCTTTCAAAAGCATTGGTAAAAGTTGGACAAGAAGTGGATATTAAAGACCCAATTGGAACGGTGTATACAAATGATGAAGACGAAACCACCGAAGTGCATTTTGAAATCTATAATATGAAATCAAAATTGGATCCTGAGTTGTGGTTGAAGAATTAAAAGGGTAGAACTTTTTATTTCAGTTTTTTCCTTAGTTCATCTATCAATTCGTCTTTTAATTTTATTACATCATCCTTGCCTTTAAGAAGTTCATCTTTTGCTCTAATCACCTCTTTATTCGCATTGCGCTCTTCTTCAATATTATTATAATAATGGTTTATATTTTGTCCATTGTTAATTGCATTATCCGTGAACTCATTATTATAATTGATATTATTTTCGCTTGGTATCAGCGAAGTTGGGTCAACATCAAAAAATTCCGCAAGCGACATGATTTCATCTACACTTGGCGAAAGCTTATCATTTTCCCAATCACTAATTTTGCTTTGAGCAATGTTTAAACCAAATGCTAAATCTTTTTGCTGCATGCGTTTTTTATGCCTGTAAAATGAAATAAGTTTTCCTGTGGTTGTTTTAGTTTGCTCCATCTTTATTTCTAAATTTTTATGCAATATCTGAAATAGCTATTTAATATCTGCTAATGCTATAAAATATCTTTTGAGCAAATAGCTATTTTGTTTGCCCTTATTCATTTTTGATATGCTGCCGATATTGGCAGTAGTCATAAAACAAAAAACGATGAATAACAAAAAAAAGTTCAAATTTGTAGGCAGAATGTTTTTAGGTTCAGCCACTCTTATTTCAATTGTGTTTTTTAATTCTTGTAAGAAAGACAATCGCGAACAAGACTCAAAAAAAAGTAGTCAATTAAGTACCGCTTATGCAGTATCAGAAGATGATGTATCAAATTTACTTGATGATTGGTGGGCAAATTATGCTTTGTATAAAAACATTGATTACACAAATGATGTTGTGCCAAATTTAAATGCAAGTGTTCCGCAAGAATATGCCGACAACATGCTACATTATTCATTAAATGTTGCATTGGTAAAACCAGATTCAACTTATGAAGACGTAACTACCGATTCCGTATTTTATACATACACCCCTGCAAATGGAAATACGTCATTAACCAAAAGAGATGTATGCACTGCTTTTGATAATATTAAAGACCAGATAAAAGCGAAACTCCAAAGTTCTGATTTGGTAGAACAAACTATTAATTCTATTTCTGTTTATGATAATTCTACTTCTGGAAACAGCTTTGGTTTAAAGGTTGTTTTTAGCGCAACAGGGGGAAATTTAATAGGTACAAGTGACCCAAATTCTGGAGTAAATGTATCAACAAGTTATTTTCCTAATAACACCTCAATACCTTGGGTTTCTCAACAATCAGCAAGCAAACCTCTTATTTCAGGCATAACTATATACGATAAATATTGGACATGGTTAATGGATGGGAATGATTATTCGCAAAACCCAACCAATGGTCCACAATGTTTAACTTCTTATAATAAATTGCCTACTACTAAACCTGCTCATCAATATTTATCGAGTGCTCAGTTTTTTTGGCCAACCACTACTTTATTTTGCCCAAGTTGCCCTGTTTATGGGCCTAATTATGTAGCGGTTGC
>JANYDU010000025.1 GCA_025359805.1 Bacteroidota bacterium | reverse complement strand
CAGAACAAGTAGAGGTGTAAAACAAGCAGGATTTATGGTTTTATGGAGAAGTAAAATGCCAAGCATACTTATTGAAACAGGTTTTTTAAGTAATAAATCCGACAGAGCTTTACTCACTTCAGAGGTTGGGCAAATGGAGCTTGCAGAGGCTATAGCTAAAGGTGTAAACGTGTATAAAAAAAATATAGAGGAAAAATAATTTCATATTTAATTTTCATTCCCTAAAAACACATATCATAATTCAAAAAACTTTCATGTAAAAGTATATTTTTGCGCTTTAAGATAAAACATGTTGAAACTATCAAGAGAAACCAAGGTTGGAATTTTTGCATTTGCAGGCATTGCTGTTTTTGTACTTGGATATAATTTTTTAAAGGGTTACGATCTTTTTAAAGGGCATAATAAATACTACGTTGTATATAAAAATGTAGATGGCATTGTAAAATCAACTCAAGTAACTATTAATGGTTTAAAAGTTGGGCAGATTGAAGAAATTGGCATGTTGAATAAAGGTGATGCCCGAAATATTTTGGTTACAATGATTGTGAGTAGTGATATTAAATTGCCTAAAAAAACAACAGCTACTATTTCTACTTTAGATTTATTGGGTACAAAAGTGATTGCTATTTCACCATCAAATAATACCGAAATATTAAATGATGGAGATACTTTAGTTGCGGGTGTTGAAGAATCGTTATCATCAACAATTTCGGGAATGGTTTCTCCACTTAAAGAAAAAAGTGAGCAGGTACTTGTAACTCTTGATAGAGTTTTGCAAAGCATGAATGATATTTTTGATTCAACAGGAACCCAACATTTAGCAAGTGGAATTAATGATTTTTCTGGAACGTTAAAACATTTACGTAATGTGAGCGAGCGTTTGGATAATTTAACCAATGACGAATATGATAAATTGAAAAGCATGTTTGCCAATGCCGAATCTATAATGCAAAATCTTAAAAACAATAATGAGGTTATTTCCAAAACGTTAAAAAATCTTTCACACGTTACCGATTCAATTGCAGCTTCCAACCTTACCGCTACTATTAATAATACCAATAAGGTAATGGCAGAGTTTTCTCATACACTTGAAAAAATAAATAGGGGAGAAGGTTCATTAGGTAAATTGGCAAATGATGATAGTTTATATAATAGTCTTAATAAAACGAGTGTTGAACTTACCTCTTTGATGAAAGATATGCAGGAATATCCTGGAAGATATTTTTCTGTTTCTGTTTTTGGCGGAACTAAACGTGCCGATAAGCAGGATAAAAAACGCGAAGAAGAAAAGAAAAAGAAATAAAATTTTTAGGAAGCTTTATTCTATCACAAAGGTTTTTCCCTCTTCTGCAATTTCTGTATTGTTAAACTCTATTTTGGCTTCTTCTAAAAGCAAATTCAAATCATCATATCTTGAAGAAAAATGTCCGATGATGAGTTTTTTTACATTTGCCATTTTTGCAATTATACCCGCTTGAAGTGCCGTGGTATGCATAGTTTCGATGGCACGTATTTGTTTATCGTGCATAAAAGTAGATTCGTGATAAAGTACATCCACACCTTCAACCGATTGTGCAACACGGGTATCAAAAATAGTATCCGATGCATAAGCATAGCTTAATGGTTCACCAGTTTCAAAAGTTAACAACTTATTTTTGATAACCGTTTTTCCATCTAAACTTACGTAATCTTTGCCTCGTTTTAAATCGTTAAAATAGGTGAACGGAATATGATGTCGTTCACATTCTTCTACATTTATTTTTTTTAATCGAGCTTGTTCTTCAATCAAAAAACCTGTTGTTGGTACACGATGAAAAAGCGGAAATGAAGTAACTTTTATCAACGCATTTTCAAAAATAACTTCTGTAATTTCACTGTTGGTATAATGTCTAATAATTTCGTAATGAAGAATAGTATCGGAAAGTTTTAAAAACAAATCAATAATATCAAACAAACTTGATGGAGCATAAATATGAATAGGTGCAGTTCGTTGGTTAAGGTTCATCGAAAAAATTAATCCCGGTAAACCCAAAATATGATCGGCATGCACATGGCTAATAAAAATATATTGGAGCTTTGATTTTTTTATTTTGTATCGCTTCAATTGCATCTGAGTGCCCTCGCCACAATCAATCAAAATATGATGATCGAGTATGTTAAGGTATTGCGCAGAAGGAAAACGATTTAATGTGGGTGTTGCCGAACTGTTTCCTAAAATGGTTAATTCAAAACTCATCAATCCAAAATATTTTCATCCTCACCCATACTCAAAAATTGTTTCTCCAATTGATCCATAAAAACAAAATCAATAGCTTCTACATCAGTTGGAATAAAAGTAATATCAGCCTTTTCAAACAACCGAGTAAACTGGTCATCGGCATAAGTAATAATAAGTAAGCCATCACTATTGTGCAAATCAAGTCCGAGTTTAATGAGCTCACGTGTGCCATCGGCATTACATTCTTTTACGCCTTGTATATTTACAATCACATATTTGCTACTACTTGCCACTTCATGCAAAACTTTATCACGCAATTTATTTGCAGTACGTTGATCGATTTTTGTAAGGTCGGTTTTTATTAACGAATATTGATCGTTCTTTTCAATCGTGTAATTCATAATGATGTAAATGTAAAAAGAATAATTCTATATTTTTACCAACTTTTAAAATTCTTCATCACACATAATAAATATGAGCCAACAAAAAATTGCATTCATCACAGGAGCATCGGCCGGAATAGGCGAAGCCACAGCCGTTAAATTAGCACAAGAAGGGTATCATTTAATTTTAAATGCTCGAAGAGCAGATAGGTTACATATATTAAAAACAGAGCTTGAAGATAGCTTTGGCATTAAAGTGTTTTTAAGCATTTTTGATGTGCGCAATAGAGATGAAGTTTCAACAGCCATTTCATCATTACCTGATGAGTGGAAAAAAATTAATGTATTGGTTAATAATGCAGGTTTAGCAAGTGGATTGGCTTCTATTGAAGAAGGAAATATAGATGATTGGGATGTGATGATTGATACCAATATTAAAGGGTTATTATATGTTTCGAGAAATATTATTCCATTGATGATTCAATACCAAACCGGACAAATCATTAATATTGGTTCTATTGCTGCAAAAGAAACTTATGCCAATGGAAATGTTTACTGCGCCACTAAACATGCTGTTGATGCGTTAAATAAATCGATGCGAATTGATTTGTTAAAACATGATATAAAAGTTACAGGCATTCATCCGGGAGCGGTGGAAACAGAATTTTCTATTGTGAGATTTAAAGGTGATGTAGAGCGCGCTAAAAAAGTATATGAAGGTTTTGAAAATTTAGTTGCTGCTGATATTGCTGAAGCTATTTGGTTTGCTGTTTCACGCCCCAAACATGTAAATATTAACGACCTTATTATTATGCCAATGGCACAAGCACAGGCAGGAATTATTCAGAGGAAATAATTTGTTTAAAAAAGAAAAAGTCTACTTGTTTTAAAAGCAGACTTTTCTTTTTAATGTTGAGAAAATTCCATCAAATACGCTTTAATAAATTCATCCAATTCTCCATCCATTACAGCTTGCACATTTGAAGTTTCTGTATCGGTGCGTAAATCTTTTACTAATTTATACGGATGAAAAACATAGTTGCGGATTTGTGATCCCCATTCTATTTTTTTCTTTCCGGCTTCAATCACCGTTTTTGCATCATTGAGTTTTCGCAATTCAATTTCATACAATTGTGATTTTAGTAATTTCATTGCACGCTCTTTGTTGGCACTTTGTGAGCGCTCTGCTTGGCAAACAATAACAATTCCCGAAGGCTTATGTGTAAGTTGAACTTTGGTTTCAACCTTGTTTACATTTTGCCCACCAGCACCGCCAGATCGTGAAGTTTGAATTTCAATATCAGCATCTTTAATTTCAATTTCAATAGAATCATCAACAACCGGATAACAATATACTGATGCAAAAGAAGTATGTCTGCGTGCTTGCGAATCAAAAGGAGAAATGCGCACCAAACGATGTACACCATTTTCACCTTTCAAATATCCATAAGCAAAATCACCCGATATTTCTAACGAGCATGATTTTATTCCGGCACCATCACCCTTTTGCTCATCAATAACTGCAGCTTTCATTCCATGTTTATCAGCATACATTAAATACATACGCATCAGCATTTCTGCCCAATCTTGGCTTTCCGTTCCACCTGCACCCGAGTTAATATTGATTACACAATTTAACTGATCTTCTTCACCACTCAACATGTTTTTAAACTCTAACTCTTCAATACTTTTTGCAGTTTTTTCGTATTGCTCGTCTACTTCTATTTCGCTCACTTCATCAGCATCAAAAAATTCTTTAAGCACAATTAGGTCATCAAGCACACTTTGCGTTTGGGCAAAGGCATCAGTCCAAATTTTTTTCTGTTTAATTTGCTTAAGAATTACTTCAGCCTTTTTTGGGTCGTCCCAAAAGCTTGGGGCATGGCTAATTTCCTCTTGTTCTTTTATTTCTTGAAGTTTATCAGTAACGTCAAAGATACCTCCTCAGGTCTTCTACCCTTAACTTCAAACTTTTAAATTGATCGTTTGTCATAATGCGGGCGAATATACGATGATGATATGCAGATGTGCAAATGCGTTGATGTGTAGATGTAAAAAATTTGGAGATGATTTAATTTGCAGCTAAAATTTCATTAAAAATACTTGAGTAAAAATGTATTCTTGCTTCTTATTAAATATTATTTCTGGCTTAAATATTGACATGGGATAAAAATCTAATAGATAAACTTTTACAAAATGAAATCATGCTACTTATGAAAAATAATGGTTGTCTTAAATTTATTTTCAGTATACTATTTATGATAACTGCACGATGCTTATTGGCTCAAAATGATTCAACCATTAAAAGCAATACGCCTATTGATACATTAAACAGTTACCAGATTAATCAACAGGAAAGGCAGGATATAGAAACAGCCTTTTCAAATCCGGTTTGGTTTATTTTAACAAAAATTGCCCCAGCATTTAATATTGGAATTTATTATTCTTACCTCTTACCTGTTGGAGAATTTAAACAACGGGTTTCTTCATCTTCTGCTTTCAGTTTTAATATTGGTATGGATCTTACCCGTATTTTCGGGAACAATGAATCTGATTGGCATGTGTTGATAGGAATGAATGCGGATTACACCAATTTTGGGGTTATAAAAAAGACATTTACAAATGCTGACACAACGTATAATGTAAAATTAAAAAATAGCCTTGAAGTGTATTCATATTATTTTGAACTAGAATACAGACGCTCTTTTATTTGTCCATTTGCATCGGTTGCTTACAGTACTGTATTTTTAAATCCTTATATAGAGAATGAGAAAGTTATTTCAAACGCCACTACTCATACTTCCGAAACTTCAGGTAATTATCTTGCAAATGAAAAAGCTCATGGAATTAATTTAGGACTGGGCGTAAAATGCAAATACCGATTCAATAATCACAAGGAGTTAATGTTAATTGCAAAAGCTAATTACCTCTACAGTTCTAATATCCGAATGCCTGATATGAGTTCGGCAACCATTTCGGGCATTAATGGTATTAACTATTCTACCATCACAGTAAACCCAACATGGGTGATGTTTAGTTTCGGGGTAAACTATAATTTTTAAAATAGGGTCGCGTTTCAAATTGTTAGACTATTTCACAAAATGAAATCGAATAAATACGAAAACGTGAATTTCAAATCGTAATTCATAATTCGTATATTCGCAACTCAATTTTTAATTATTCATTCTTAATTTTTAATTGAAAAAAGTTCTTTGGGGCTGACCGGAATTGACGGGATGTGCAACTTGCGCGTAAGCATGCCGAGCTTTGGGATATTGGCTCGCTAATCTCAATACTCAAAATTTTATCAGGCGAGTCTAACTTCGCTATGGCTGCGTAATCTAGGATAACGCAAGCCTTTGTCCCGCTGAGTTTTGTCTGATCTGCTTAGTAATTGGGGCATCATCCGATCAGGACTGCAAGAGTAACCGACTTCTAACTTTTGCAAAATAAGAGGTCTAAGAGCACGGTTGGCAAGATGTGCAGCCTGCCTGCTTCGAAAATTAATGCACTACTAAGTATGTAGAAAGCGTGTCAATTCCATCTCCGGACCAGGGTTCGAATCCCTGCAGCTCCACAGTTTTTGTCGAACCCTGCAAAATCGTTGATTTTGTGGGGTTTTTTATGGCTGTAGATTTCATTTCTTAAATTCTTTCTAAAGATGCTTAAAATATTTTTTATCGAATTGGGATGATTCTAAAATCGAATATGTTGAACAATAACACTTGATATAAATAATGTAGCATCAATTCTAATCTTTGCTTTATGCAAGGTATTCTTGATTCAGCCCCATTTACATCAGAATTTTTCTTTGATAAATGATGAACGAAAAGTCGTAGACATTTTTTTCATCAGCTTGGTGAAATTCGTTTTTAATTTCTTCCCAATCTTGTTTATCAAATTGAGGAAAAAAAGTGTCGGCTTCAAATGTGTGATGGATGCGAGTTAAGTGAATTCTATCTGCAAAATGAAGTGTTAAATCATACACAGTTCCTCCTCCTATAATAAATAATTCGGTTTCATGATTTGCTTTTGCAAAAGCAATGGCTTCTTCAACAGATGATTTTAAGATACACCCTTCTATGGCATTTGGAGAACGACTGATAATTATATTGGTTCGGTTTGGTAATGGTCGTCCAACAGAGTCAAATGTTTTTCTTCCCATTAAAATATGATGCCCTGAGGTTGTGGATTTAAAATATTTTAAATCGGCAGGTAAATGGCAAAGCAATTGGTTATTCTTTCCAATTCCATTTTGTTCATCAGCAGCAACTATGAGTGAAATAATCATGGTTAATTTATCCCAAACTTTTTATTTCACTAACCAACTCTGATAATGATTTTTTTGCATCACCAAACAACATACTTGTTTTTGGTTTGTAGAATAATTCATTTTCAATTCCTGCGTAGCCTGCTTTCATACTTCTTTTCAATACAATAACACTAGCTGCATTTTCTACATCTAAAATTGGCATCCCATAAATTGGTGATGAAGGATCTGTTTTTGCAGCAGGATTTACTACATCATTTGCACCAACCACAAGCACTACATCTGTGGTTGAAAATTCTGGATTTATTTCTTCCATCTCCACTAATTTATCATAACTCACATTACTTTCGGCAAGCAACACATTCATGTGCCCAGGCATGCGCCCTGCAACTGGATGTATGGCGTATTTTACTTCCACATCATTTTTTTCTAATAATTCTTCCAACTCGTGCACCACATGTTGAGCTTGCGCCACAGCTAATCCATAACCCGGAACAATAATTACTTTCTTGGCATATTTCATCATAATGGCAGCATCAGATTTTGTTACTTCTTTTATCGAGCCAACAAATGAAGATGATGTTGCAGCTTCGCCAGTTTTTGCGCCTCCAAAATTTCCAATCAATACATTTACCAAGGAGCGGTTCATGGCTTTACACATTACAACGGTTAATAATGTTCCGGCAGAGCCTACTAAAATTCCTCCAATAAGCATTACATTATTGTTGTATAAAAATCCTCCGCAAGCTGCAGCCACACCCGTAAAAGAGTTGAGCAATGAAATAACAACAGGCATATCTGCACCACCAATTGGAAGCACAAATAATACTCCGTAAAGCACAGATAAAACTAAAATGAAATAAAAGATTGAAGTGTTTTCTATGTTTCCAGAAATCATTAAAGCAGATAATCCTAAAAGAGAAATGAGTAATCCAATATTTATAAATTGCTGACCAGGAAGGGTAAAATCTTTTATTTTTTCTTCTAATTTTCCGTATGCAATTATACTTCCGCTAAACGAAACGGTTCCAATAATAAGTCCTGCAAAGATGGTGATTAAAGTTCCAACAGTTGCTATTTCATAATGACCTGAGCTTACTAAATGCCTAAACTCAATTATAGAAATTAACCCAGCACAAGCACCACCCATTCCATTAAAAAAAGAAACCATTTGTGGCATGGCTGTCATCTTTACTTTTTTAGCAATCATCCAACCTACAACTGTTCCAATTATAAGTCCGCCAAAAATAAAACCGAGGTTGCCAAGATGTTCGCCTGTATCAGTTGTATATAAAAATATAGTTGCAAAAATGGCGAGAATCATTCCGGCTGCCGCAATTAAATTCCCCTTACGAGCAGTTGAAGGATTTCCTAAAAATTTCAATCCAAGGATAAATGTTACCGAGGAGATTAAATAAATTATTTGAAGTATGTGTTGCATTTTAGTTGATAGTTTTTAGTTCGTAGTTTATGAGTTAAATAAATTATAATAGTTATCACTTGACTACTTTTTCTTCTTAAACATTTCCAGCATTCTGTCGGTAACAACAAAACCGCCCACCACATTTAGTGTACCCATTACTACAGCAATAAATCCGAGAATTAACGAAAGTATTTCATGTGCTTGTCCCATTACTATTATTGAACCAATAATTACAACTCCGTGAATTGCATTTGCGCCACTCATTAAAGGTGTATGTAAAACAGAAGGTACATGTCCGATAAGTTCAATACCTACAAAAATCATTAAGATAATGAGGTAGAACATTTGAATATTTGTTGTGATAAACTCAAGCATATTTTTTTTGATTTAGTAATTTTATTGACACAGATTCAGTTTTTTCTATGTTAATGTGTGGCTATAATTATTTTAAAATTTTTCCTTCGTGAGTAATTAAAGTTCCTTTTGTAATTTCTTCTTCCATTTCCCATTTAAATCCATCTTTAGTTGAAAGATGAGAAAGTAAATTTAAAATATTTTTTGCATACAATTCACTTGCATTTTGAGGAAGTGTACTTGGTAAATTACTTTGTCCGATTATGGTTACACCATGTTTTACAACTGTTTTGTCTAATTCGCTTAACTCACAGTTTCCACCTTGCTCAACAGCCATATCAACTATTACGCTTCCAAGTTTCATCAATTTTACTTGCTCTTCTGTAATTAATACAGGAGCTTTTTTCCCCATTACTAAGGCAGTAGTAATTACTAAATCGGCATGAGCTAAAGATTTGTTTACGGCCTCTTTTTGTTTTTGCAAATATTCTGCTGAAACTTCTTTCGCATATCCACCTTCTACTTTTACAGCTTCATCAGTTTTTACTTCAATATATTTTCCTCCAAGTGATTCTACTTGTTCTTTGGTTTCTGGGCGCACATCTGTAACCTCTACAATAGCTCCTAAACGTTTTGCAGTAGCCACAGCTTGAAGTCCTGCAACTCCAGCACCAAATATTAAAACTCTTGATGGAGTAATTGTTCCGGCAGAAGTCATCATCAGTGGAAAAATTTTCCCCATTGCATTGGAACCTAAAATCACCGATTTATATCCGGCCAAATTATTTTGTGAACTCAAAGCATCCATATTTTGCGCACGAGAAATTCTTGGAATGGCATCCATTGAAAATGCACTAATATTTTTTTCGGCTATTTTTTTAACTAATTCTTCATTGAATGCAGCATATAAATAAGAGATTAATGCAGCTCCGTTTTTTATCATTCCAATTTCTTCATCTGTTGGTGCATTTACTTTTACAACAATATCTGCCAATGAAAGCAGTTCACTTTTTGAAGATGAGATAGATGCTCCAGCATTTTTGTATGCATCATCATCAAAGTTAGAGTTATAGCCTGCGCCTGCTTCAACAGTACATGAATAGCCAACCTTAATAAATTGTTGAACAATAGTTGGAGATAATGCCACTCTGTTTTCTCCGTGTTTTGATTCTTTGAGTACTGCTATTTTCACAATAGTTTTATGATTAAATATCGGCTAAACTAATAATATTTTTAATATAAAATATAGAACTAAAGCTAGGTTTTATTTTAAGATGGAATTTTAGACTTGAATAGTACAAAAAAGTAAACCAAATTTGTTTAGACAAATTATATTTTAAAATAAATTTCGGATACGTTTGCTTTTCTAAATTTCTAATTTTTATTTTACAGCATTAAATCACTCAATTTTTTTTTGAGTTATAGTTGACAAAAAATAAAAAGTATTAATTTTGTTTCCGTTAAAGTTAAAAAATAGCAATGACTAAGTCGAAAAAACCAGCCTCAAAAAGCACACCAGCAAAAAATGCTAAGCCAACTGCTAACACATCTAAAAAAGTAGCGTCAAAAAAAGTAGATGATGACGATGATGATGAAGATGTGGATTTAAAAAAGGCAGACGATGATGACGATGATTTGGATGTGGATTTGGATGATGATTCAAATGCCGATTACGACAAAGGCTTTAATTTTGATGATGATGACGATGATGACGATGATTTTTAATTATCGTTAGCATTACACTTTTATCGTTTGTTCAAATAAATTATTGGTGTTTCTATTCCATTGCTCACATTTAACGCTCTATCAACTAGCTTTACTTTTAACTTTATGGTATCTGATAGGTACACTATTGGAAGTAATGCTACGGTTATATCTCCTCTAATCGCTTTGTGAGATCCTTCGGGAGTAAGATTGGTAACACGAACATCTTTTCTAATGGTATCATTTGGCGCATTGGGCAATGTTGCAATAATAAATTCTCCATTCTCCATACCGTAATAATCAATCCACACATTATTATAAAAACGATTTAACAAAGATTTATTCGGACCTAATGAATCAAAATTATAAGGGGGATTTGTTTGGTTAGGATCTAATCCTAGATCTCCATCACCATCTTTATAAGAAAAAATTAATACAATAAGCGAATCAACATTATTCTGATCAAAAATTACATAGGCATCTTTAAACGTGATGGAAGGAATTACAGGATATATTTCGTTTCCTTTGCAACCATAAAATAATACAGAGGCAACGATTAAAATTTTGAAAAACGATTTAAAGTTATTTATGGATTTCAATGCAGATATTTTTTTTGAGCAAATCTTGGAGCCAAATTTAACAAATTTTGATGAATTAGCCTTGCAACTTTTTAGTCATCAATTTCAACACAATGGGGTTCTACAAAAATATATGGTTGGATTAGGAGTGAAGGAAACTCCAAATAGCGTAAACAAGATTACTTTTTTACCAGTTGAATTTTTCAAATCACATGAAATAAAAACTAACCATTTTATTCCGGAAACGATATTTACAAGCAGCGGAACAACAGGAAACACAACCAGCAAACATTTCGTAAAAAATATTTCCATATATAAATCATCTTATCAAAATGCTTTTCAATTATTTTATGGTGATGTAAAAGAATATTGCGTATTGGCATTATTACCTTCGTATTTGGAACGTGATGGTTCATCGTTAGTTGTAATGGTTGATGGTTTAATTAAGCAGTCAAATCATCCACTTTCAGGATTTTATTTAACTGATTTTGAAAAATTATTTGATAAGCTAATTCAATTAAAAGCACAAAAACAGAAAACAATTTTAATTGGAGTAACCTTTGCTTTGCTTGATTTTGCGGAACAGTTTTCTTTTCATTTTGATGAATTAATTATAATGGAAACTGGAGGTATGAAAGGTAGAAGAAATGAGATGATAAGAGAAGAAGTTCATGAATTACTAAAAAATAGTTTTTCATTATTAACCATTCATTCAGAGTATGGAATGACAGAATTATTATCACAAGCCTATTCAAAAGGAGATGGGAAATTTATTTGTCCACCTTGGATGAAAATTGTGATTACTGATGCTAATGATCCACTTCAAATATTGCCAATAGGAAAAACTGGAATTATTAATGTAATTGATTTGGCAAATGTCCACTCCTGCGCATTTATTAAAACTGCCGATGTAGGAAGACTAAATGATGATGGAACTTTTGAAGTGATGGGAAGAATAGATAATAGTGATGTTAGAGGATGTAGCCTGCTTTATTTATAGCAAATTCACAATTATTTCCGTTTAATTTTATACATCCTTTACGTCAAATTTTCAATATGATAAATATTTTTTTTAAATAGTTTAACTTATGGTTATTTTTGATCCCTAACTCAACAACAAAAAAGTTTAATATGACAACCAATTCAATCGTTGAAAAAGTGTTGAACAAGGCTGCTAAAGCCCACATCAACCTAACACCTGCTGAACTTGTACAGCATGCTATTACAAACGGAGAAGGAGTATTAACAGATACCGGAGCGCTAATGGCTGATACTGGAGAGTTTACGGGGCGTTCACCAAAAGA
This sequence comes from Bacteroidota bacterium, assembly GCA_025359805.1. GTDB lineage: Bacteria > Bacteroidota > Bacteroidia > UKL13-3 > UKL13-3 > CAIUEQ01. The sequence continues at coordinate 32,429 of JANYDU010000025.1, read as the reverse complement.
TAAATTTTGTGTGGCTGATGCCAAAACAGAAAATACAGTTTGGTGGGGTGATGTAAATCAAAAATTTGAACCTGCAAAGTTTGATGCGTTACTCAATAAAGTAATTGACCATTTTGCTGGGAAACAAATTTATGTGCGTGATTCTTATGCATGTGCCGATTCTCGTTATCGTTTAAATATTAGAGTTTTTACCGAAACAGCGTTCAATAATTTGTTTTGTAACAACTTGTTTTTACGTCCAACTACTGAGGAATTAAAGAACTTTGAACCAGAGTGGTTAATCATTAACGCACCAAGTTTTAAAGCTGATAAGAGTGTAGATGGAACTCGTCAACATAACTTTACTATGGTTGATTTTACAAAAAAAATTATTTTGATTGGAGGAAGTGGATATACTGGTGAAATGAAGAAAGGTATTTTTACCGTATTGAATTATATTTTACCTGAAGAGAAAGGCGTATTATCTATGCACTGCTCTGCGAATATTGGTAAAAAAGGTGATACTGCAATTTTCTTTGGACTTTCAGGAACAGGAAAAACAACCTTATCAGCCGATCCTGAAAGAAAATTAATTGGTGATGATGAGCATGGTTGGGCAGAAGATTCAGTATTTAATTTTGAAGGTGGTTGCTATGCAAAATGTGTTGATTTAACACACGAAAAAGAACCACAAATTTTTGATGCCATTAAGGCTGGTTCATTATTAGAAAATACGCGTTTTATTCCTGGAACAAATACAGTTGATTACACAAACATTTCGGTAACAGAAAATACACGTGCAGCTTATCCAATTGATATGATTGAAAATATTGCTGTACCTTCTGTTGGAAAAGCACCCGAAAATATTTTCTTTTTAACAGCAGATGCATTTGGTGTTTTACCTCCCATTTCAAAATTAAATGTGGGTCAGGCTATGTACAGTTTTATTAGTGGATACACTGCTAAAGTTGCTGGAACAGAAGCTGGAGTTACAGAGCCACAAGCCACATTCTCTGCCTGTTTTGGAAGAGTATTTTTACCTCTTCATCCGGGTAAATACGCTAAGATGTTAGGCGAAAAATTAAAAGCCAATCCAAATATTAATGTATGGTTAATTAATACCGGTTGGACAGGTGGTGCTTATGGAACAGGCTCTCGTATGAAACTTTCTTACACACGTGCAATGATTACTGCTGCATTAAATGGAGAATTAAATCATGTAGAATTTGAAAATCATCCTATGTTTGGATACGCCATGCCAAAAACTTGTCCTAATGTGCCTGTTGAATTATTAAATCCACGTAACACTTGGACCGATAAAATTGCATATGATGCACAAGCCAATAAATTAGCAAACATGTTTGTGAAAAATTTTGAGCAATATGCAAGTGGTGTGAGTGAAGAAATTTTATCATCGGCTCCAAAAGCAACACAACATTCGTAAATCAATAATTCCATTTATACTTGTAGAGACGTTGCATGCAACGTCTCTATTTTTTTATCCATGCATATTTTTTATCAACCAAATCTTTTATCAACCGATATTCTTTTAAACGAAGAAGAGTCGAAGCATTGTGTAAGAGTATTGCGTATGAAAATAGGGGATGAAGTTCAACTTATTGATGGGAAAGGAACTTCTGCCATTGCAAAAATTATTGATGATAACCCCAAACGTTGTTTATTAACTATTATAGAACAAACTACACATCAACCATTGCGTAATTATTATTTACACATTGCGGTTGCTCCAACAAAAAATTTTGATCGGATGGAATGGTTTATCGAAAAAGCAGTTGAAGTGGGTATTGATGAAATTTCATTTATAGAAACAGAAAATAGTGAACGATCAAAAGTAAATTTAGAACGTTGTGAAAAAATTGCCATTAGTGCTATCAAACAAAGCAAACAATTTTGGCTTCCTAAAATAAATGGTGTTAAAAATTGTAATCAAGCAATTAAGGAATTAAGGAATGAGGGCTTTAAATTAATTGCATGGTGTGAAACTGATGTTACACAAAATCTTCATTCCATCATCACCTCATCGCTTCATTCCAAAATCACTAACCCACCAACTCACCACATCACCATCTTCATTGGTCCAGAAGGTGATTTTTCGAAAACCGAAGTGGATAATGCCATTGCAAATGGATTTGTTTCAGTATCATTTGGAGAAAGTAGATTGCGCACCGAAACGGCTGCTTTATATGCGTGTATAGCTACTAATGTTTTACTTGCAAAATGATGAAAAGGAAAATATTTTTTTTGATGAGTATTCTTTTTTGTCAAATCGTTTTTGCGCAACAATCCCAACATAAAAAAAATAATTTCAAAACAACTATTCAAGTTTTAGCAGTTCCAACCTTGTTTATTACCTATGGATTAATTTGTGAAAATGAAAATGGATTCCCGAGTAGCGATGCAGTAAAAAATTGGAGAGATAAAAATTACAGTTCTTTCCAAACCAAAGCTGATGATTATTTGGTATTTGTGCCTGCTGCAATGGTGTATGGTTTTGATATGTTGAAAGTAAAAAGTGAACACGATTTAGTTAATCAAACCATCATTTTTGCTAAAACTTCTTTGCTCACTATGGCAATGGTTTATTCGTTAAAATACACCACACACGTTTCTCGGCCGGATGGTTCCGATAATCAATCTTTTCCTTCGGCACATACTGCAATGGCATTTGCGTACGCAACAGTTTTGGATAAAGAATTTAAAAATCCTTGGATAAGTATTGCGGGCTATTCGTTAGCAACTGCAACGGGTGCGATGAGAATTTTAAATGATAAACATTGGTTTAGTGATGTGGTGGTGGGAGCAGGTATTGGAATACTTTCTACTAAATTGGTGTATCTTACACATCAAAATAAATACACGTATAAGGGTAAAAATAATTCTTCTATTTTGCCTATTATTGGCAATCAACAATATGGTTTATTGTGGCTAAAACAATTTTGAAAAAATATTCTCAGTTTATTTTATGTGTGATGTTATTGCTTACAAATACAAGCTTTGCACCGCCATCATACAAAATTGCCAAACTAAAATATAATGGGGGAGGAGATTGGTATGCCAATAAAACTTCATTGCCCAATCTCATTCGTTTTTGTAATCAAACAATTTCCACAAATATTCTTGGTGAAGAAGATATTGTAGAGGCTGGAAGTCCGGATTTATTTAATTACCCTTTTATACATTTAACCGGACATGGAAATATTTTATTCAATAATCAGGAAGCAGAAAATTTGAGAAATTATTTAACTGCTGGAGGTTTTTTACATGCCGATGATAATTACGGATTGGATAAGTTTTTTAGGCGTGAGATGAAAAAAGTTTTTCCCGAATTAGATTTTGTGGAGTTGCCTTTTTCTCATCCCATCTATCACCAAAAATATAATTTTGATAAAGGCTTACCTAAAGTGCATGAGCATGAAGGAAAACCTCCTCAAGGTTTTGGATTAATTTATAAAGGACGATTGGTTTGCTTTTATAGTTATGAGTGCGATTTAGGAAATGGTTGGGAAGACCAAGATGTTTATAACGACCCCGAACCCATCAGACAAAAGGCTTTGCAAATGGGCGCAAATATGTTGCAGTTTGTTTTTAGTAATTAACGAGATAATATATTTAACGTTTCGCGGCTAAGAGCAGTTGGGGATTTAGAACCAAATTACTGTCACCGAAACGTTATGTAAATTAAAAGAAAAAGTTGACACAATCACAAAAGCACCTATTGATTTTAGCCGCTGTTATAGCCAGTTAATTTTTTGTCAGTGTATATCTCAAACCAAGCGTGAATGTCAAACCATAATTTTGAATTTGTCTGTCGATATAATAATTTGAATTTGGTATTGAAGTGAAACTTTGTCGATAAGTAATGTCTGAAATTACTGAATACTTGTTGTCAAATTTATAACCGAAACCAATTGTAGCTATTCCTCCAATGTCAAACCGATTTATTTTTGAAGTTATATTTTCTGTCGATGAACTTGTAAGATTTCTATTCGTATCAAAATTTTGAAATATAGTTTTCGCGTCAACAAGAAATGATGAAACCAATCCCAGCCTTATGTCGCAAAAATATTTGTTACCGATTGAAATCCCTGTCGTAATTGGTACTGATAAATAATCGTAATTATAATAAAAGGTGTTGTAACTTATTATGTCTTTAACATTGTCAGTGGAGCTAATTTTATAAGCATCTTTAAATCCGAAACGATTGTAAAGAATATCTGCACAGACAAAAAAACGATTTTTAAAATGATGTCCTAAAGAGATACCGCCTGTGAAATTAGGAACAAATTTTGGCCAATATAAGTCCTTGTTGTCAGAGGTCATACTTGTCATGCTAACACCTCCATTAACTCCGATGAAGTTGTTTTGTCCGAAAGTTCTTGTTGTTAAAACTGTCAAAATAATGATTAATAGTGTCTTCATTGTCTTAATTATTAATTGGCTATAACTCATAGCCGCTATATTCTACATCCAAATCTAAAAAATTATATGTATTTATAAATGTTTAATATTCTCTTTACGCATATCATTTTTAGAGTGTGCTTTAAATTTTTCTCACAAACCTCGCAGGGTTTCCAACCCATAATTCATTTGCGGGCACATCTTTGGTAACTACACTTCCTGCGCCAATCATGGCATTTTCGCCAATGGTTACTCCTCCAAGTATAGTGGCATTAGCTCCAATAGAAGCATTTTTTTTGAGGGTTGTAACTAAAAATGTTTCAGGATATTGTTTGGAGCGAACATGGTTATCATTTACAAATGTGGCATTGGGACCAATAAAAACATCATCATCAATGCGCATTCCGTCAAATAAATATACACCACATTTTACGGTAACATTATTTCCAATTACTACATCGTTTTCAATAAAAGTATGGGCATTAATATTGCAATTTTTTCCGATAATAGCTTGCGGCAACACGATAGTAAATTGCCATATTTTTGTATCATCGCCAATGTTTTTTGATTGTACATCAGCTAATGGATGAATAAAAATAGTTGTATTGTGTTGCATCATTTTGTGGTATTGTATTTAGGTTGGTCATTATTTTTTTTGCCTAAATGAATTTGAAATCCAACACCTACACTAATGCTATTTCTGCTTATTGAATTATCTACATATTTTGTGTATTGGTATTCCATAATAATCATCAATGAAGTATTTGGGTTTAAGAAATATGCTGGTCCTATGCGCACATTGAAATTATTACTTTTAGAAGAAAAAATATTTGTATTAGTAGTATAAATGTATTGGAATTGTGAATTTCCATATTCATATGCAACGTCAGCAAAGAAATTAATTTTCTCTATATTGGGATAGAAATAGTATCTTAAATAAGGTCCAATATTCAGAGTTGTTGTCAAAATTTTATCTGTAGATGAATTATTGAATTCATAAATTGATAATGACTCTGAAGCAATTCCTCTAATCCCAAGAGCTAATTGATTACATATAAAATATCCAATATCTGGAGAGACTTGAAATGTAAAATTTGAATATGTGTTATTTCCACTATAATTTGAATTCTGATACATGCCAAGTAGATTTCCTCCAACCAGCCATTGTCCTTTGTTAATTTGTGAATGAGCAAATGCTGTTTGTAAAACAAGGACTATTATAAAAATTAGTTTTTTCATGGAGTATAATTTTTTCATAAGTTGAAATAAAATAATAAAGCCCTGAAATTTTCAGGGCTTTTATTTTTTAAACTAAGTTTATTTTAATTCGTTTTCCGATTTCTTCAATATCGGATTTAAATTTTTTATCAGTTTCAATTAAATCATTTACGGTTTGGCAAGCATGAATTACTGTAGAGTGATCTCTTCCTCCAAAGTGCATTCCAATTGTTTTAAGTGATGACTTGGTTAAATCTTTTGCATAAAACATAGAAATTTGACGAGCCTGAACAATTTCGCGTTTACGTGTTTTTGATTTTACTAACTCAACAGGGATGGTAAAATAATCGCACACTAATTTTTGAATAAACTCTATAGAAATTTCGCGAGAAGAATTTTTCACAAAGTTCTTCAAAATTTGTTTTGCCAAATCAAGAGTAACTTCTTTTCTGTTTAATGATGATTGTGCTAGCAATGAAACCAATGCACCTTGTAACTCTCTAATATTGGTATTGATATTATGGGCAACATATTCAACCACATCTCTGCTTAGGTTAATTCCATCTGCATACATCATGTGTTCTAAGATGGCTAAGCGTGTTTCAAAATCTGGAGTTTGCAAATCGGCAGAAAGCCCCCATTTAAAACGAGATAATAAACGTTCGTCCATTCCTTTTAAATCTTTAGGAGCACGATCGCTGGTTAAAATAATTTGTTTACCTAATTGGTGAAGGTGATTAAATATAGTAAAAAATATCTCTTGCGTTTTTTGTTTGTTTTCTAAAAATTGAACATCATCTACAATTAATACATCAACGTGTTGGTAGAAATTCATAAAATCCTGATTGGAGTTATTACGAACTGAATCTACAAATTGATTAATAAATTTTTCGACAGGAACATACAATACAACTTTGTTTTTGCTGTTTTGTTTAATCATGTTTCCGATTGCCTGCACCAAATGTGTTTTGCCTAAACCTGTATCGCTAAAAATCATTAATGGATTAAAAGAGGTTCCACCCGGCTTGTTAGCTACAGCATATCCTGCTGATCTGGCAAGGCGGTTACAATCTCCTTCAATAAAATTATCAAATGTTAAATTGGCATTTAGGTTTGAATCAATATTTAATTTTTTGATTCCTGGAATGATAAATGGGTTTTTTATATTGTTACTCAAGTTAAGAGGAACACCTACGTTTTGATTATCAGCTTTTGAGTTTGTACTTCCTGGTAAATTTACTACATAAGGATTTGCACTATTACTACTGTTCTCTACAATAATATTATACTCCAGACGCGATCCTGTTCCAAGTTCTGTTTTTAAAGCCTTTTTAAGTAAGGTAACATAATGTTCTTCTAACCATTCATAAAAAAATTGACTGGGTACTTGTATGGTTAATACTTTATTTTCAAGCTTGATAGGCTTAATGGGATCAAACCAAGTTTTAAAACTTTGGGGAGAAACATTATCCTGAATTAATTTCAGGCAATTGTTCCAAACGGCTTCGCAGGTCTTTTCTGACATAATTTGTGTACTCTTTTCGACAGGGAAATTGATTAAAAAATTGTTAATAAAAAAATTTTTTCGACAATATATTTTACAGTTGTAAAAAGTAAATTTCTAACTGTCTATTTTTCATTTGACTCTGTAAAGAAGCGATAAAAAAAAATATAAAACTACAAAAATATTTTCGTGGACAACTTGTTTTTTTGAATGTGAATTTAAGTGGTTGTTAATAAGTATGAATGATTGTCAACTATTCGACTCACCAATTTGTAAAACAGATGAAGATGCTTGTGAAACCTTATTATTCAATGGCTCAAATGTATAATCTATTCTTCCTAAATTTATTCCTGCCCAACCAACCTGATTAATTAAAACTTCTTTGCCTTCTGAATTTTTTTGTACATCGGGTTTGGGTAAAAACGTATGTGTGTGACCACCAATAATCAAATTAATATTTTTGGTTTTTTGTGCGAGAATAATATCACTCACTTTGTCATTTTGATATTTGTAACCTAAATGAGAAAGGCAAATAATCAAATCACATTTTTGCTTTACTTTTAGCTCTTCGGCAATTTTATTTGCGGCAGCAATTGGATTGTTATATTTTATATTTCCATATAACTCATCAGGCACTAAACCCTTTAGTTCAATACCTAATCCAAACACGCCAATTTTTATTCCATCTTTATTAAATAATTTATAGGGTTTTACTTTGTCATTTAATAAGGTGTTGGCAAAATCATAGTTAGCATTTACAAACTGAAACTTGGCAAATTGCAATTGGTTTACAATTCCTTCAATTCCATTATCAAAATCGTGATTACCTAAGGTGGCAACATCATAACCCATTTCGCTCATCAATTTATATTCTAATTCTCCTTCAAAAAAATTAAAATAGGGAGTACCTTGAAAAATATCTCCGGCATCAAGCAGTAAAATATTTTTTTCTTCGCTTCTAATTTTCTTAATCAAAGCACCTCTTGAAGCTGCACCACCTAATCCTGCATTTTGTCCACCATCTTTTCCAAAAGGTTCAATTCTGCTATGCCAATCATTGGTGTGAAGAATGGTAATTTTTATGGCATCGCTTTTTGCAAATGCTCGCAATGGTGAATGAGCAAGTGCGCCAAGTGCAATAACAGATGCTGATGACTTAATGAATTTTCTCCGGCTGAACAATTGTAATTCTTCCATCTAATTGAGTATTGATATTTTGGTTATTATTTTTTTGATCGCGCACATAATCAATTATGGCATCACGTACTTTATAATTGAGAGGAGTTTTTTTAGCAGCTTTTTTTAGCATGTCTAATCCATCGCCACCGTTCACTAAATAATCAGAAGTGATAATTGTGTATGTTTTATTGATGTCGAATGTTTGTCCTTTAATAAAAATATCTTCAGCAATCATATTATTAATTTTAAAACGAACTCCGCTCACTGGCCATCCACCACTTTTAGCAATCACATCTAATAATTGTTTGCAACTTGCACCATCAATTTCAACCACTTCAACCAAATTATCAAACGGCATCAATTCATAAATTTTTCCAAGTGTAATATTTCCTTTTGCGATAGATGGAACTCGGAGTCCGCCATAATTTAGTAAGCAAAAATCAATCGGTTTATCATGAATTTTATTTCCGTAAGAAAGAATAGCATCAGCAGCAAAATTGCAAAGTGTTCCTTCGGGGCGTTCTTTCAATAAATCCATATCACTCACATTTAAAACTTCGTTCATTTGTGCATCCAATTTTTGTTTATATGGAGCAATCATTCTTACCAAAGAAGAATCTACCAATTGTAGTGAATCTTGTTTGATGCGTGTTTGAGAAGTTTGTGTATCTTTTAAATAATAAGAACCCGTGCAGGCTTGAAGGGCAAATAGAAATAATAGGAAGCAGTATTTGAAACGGAAATTCATGCCTGCAATTAACAAAAGAAACTCTGATTGCAGTATTATTTTTTCAAGAAAATTTATTTCTTTTTGGTGAGGTCAATATCGCCAATTATATGATCCATTTCATCGGGGAAACCATAATAGATGATATATTTTTTAGGTTCTAAATCTTCAATAATTAAACCTTTACAATCACAATTTTTTTTGAAGGGTTTGGTAACTACCTGAATATGGATGGTATTATCAAGCACTTCTGATTTTAACCAAGCCACCCCAATTTTAGGTTTCAATAAAGTTGGCGTAGTGGTATCATTAATATTACAATTTACAGGAAGGTACCATTCCTTTTTTACACGATAAGGAAGAGAGTCAATCCAAATTCCTCCATGTGCTTGCATATATTCCCACTCACGTGTTACTGCGCATGATGAGAGAAGTGAAATGCTGATTAATAGGAGGAAGAAGTATTTTGTTTTCAATTAAATAAGAAATTTTTTTAAGGGTTGTTTTTAATTAAATCTTTAATAATAATGTCAAGTTCCTGTATTTCTGAATTAGCCTGTTTCAATTTATTCAAGTAGTTTTTCAACTTATTGTCTTTAAGAGCATTCTTGTCCTTGCAAACATCTTTGTATGATTTCCTATCAGCTTTTTCTGAATAAAGGATATTAAGTCTTTGTCCTTCATCCCAAGTCCAAGTTTCAAAGTTTGGATGGATGATTAAGAATTTTTTAGTATTAGGCATTTGTCTTATTTCAATGCTGCCTTTTGTTAATATTTTTTTATACTGATTATTAACATCACTGGGCATTTTTTTATCTCTATCAATTATTCCAATTCCTATTTGATTATTGTAACCTAATTTTTTAAGTACATTAATTACTCCACCAATACCCAATTGATGATTTGAATTTTTATAGCCTAAAATAGCTATTAATGCTGTATCTGCATAACATTCCGGGATTAATCTATTATCCATTATTCTTCAACAAAAGCATCATAGTTAATAAACACATCCGTTCCAAAGTTTAACATTTCTCCAATTTCATCTTTTGTTAATTCTCTAACATGAGTTTGATAATCTTTGTATGATGTAACAAATACAGCACATTCATCATAATCTGTATTTGCAACTATGGTGTTGAGCAGATAAGGGCTATGTGTTGCTACAAAAAACTGATTGGTTTTTGAATCAATCATTTCTTGTGCAATTTGTGAAATGTATGGAGGAAAACAATGTGCTTCGGGTTCTTCAAAAAGTAATACTGAATCTCGATTAGATTTTATTGCAGCTAGATAAAATATTATTCTTCTAAGAGTATCAGCTACTAATGCAAAATCATATTTATATGATACCTGATCTATTCTTTTTTGCACCTCAAGTATTTGTTCTCTTTGGTCAAAAAGAAGTTCAAGACCATATTCAGCAAAAAAAGTAGATACTTCTATCTTTAGTGCTTTATTCGTAGCTAATATTGTGAATAAATTATTTCCATCAGGAGTGTTCAAAAAAGAGGTAAATGGATTCTTGAAATCTATTAATTTTTCATTAAATAAATATTTCTTTATTGCTGTCATTCCAAGTCTTTTCGACTGATTTGTCAACTGAGAAGAACCATCCTCAAATAACATAAATTGATTAATAAAAAAGGCTTCGTTAAAATTTTCATCATACTTTTCATCTTCAACGGAATTTTCAATATTTTCATAATATTGATTTAAGAATTTATTAGCAGTTCCATCTGCTTTATAATTACCATACAAAATTCCTAGAAATCCCTTGTCACTTGACATAAACCAATCATACGTATAGGTGTTTAGTTGTTTTGAAATAAAAGATGAAATAAGATTAGTCTCAATATGTATTGTGTTAGACAATTCGCTATCGAAAAACAACTGATATATATTTCTGAATCTAATAACTTCTTTAATGGATCCATACCTTGAGTTTAATGATAACGCTTCTAATATATTACTCTTACCAACATTGGGTTTACCTACAAAAATATTTATACGTTTAGGTTTCAAATCCATCTTTTTAATAGATTTAAAATTTTCGATATGTAAATCAGTAATGTGATTTTGATTGCTCATGTTTCAAATGTAAAATTTATTTCAGTTTTTTGTAAACTATAGCTTCGTATTCTAAATTCACCTACGCTCTATACTCCCCAAACTCACCTCTAAATACATCTGCAATTTCTCCGAGTGTGACGTAATTTTCAACCGATTCAATAATACTTGGCATCACATTGGTTCCATCTTTTGCATCTTGTTTCAGTTGATTTAGCAATTGCGTTACTTTTTCATTATCGCGCTCCGATTTTATTTTATTGAGTTTATCAGTTTGCACTTTTCTAATTGAATCGTCAATTTTAAATGAAGGCGGATTGATTCCATCTTGAGAAGTAAATTTATTTACACCTACAATTATTTTTTCTCCATTTTCAATTTGTGTTTGATAACGATAAGAAGCATCGGCAATTTCTTTTTGCATATATCCTTGCTCAATAGCATTTACTGCTCCCCCCATATTATCAATTACGTTAATATATTTCCATGCAGCAGTTTCAATTTCATCTGTGAGTGTTTCAATAAAATAACTTCCAGCTAATGGATCAACAGTATCCACCACACCACTTTCAAAAGCAATAATTTGTTGAGTACGTAATGCAATGCGTGCTGCATTTTCGGTTGGTAAACTTAAGGCTTCATCAAAACCATTGGTATGCAAACTTTGTGTTCCGCCAAGTACTGCGGCTAATGCCTGAATGGTTACTCTTGGAATATTGTTATCGGGTTGTTGTGCTTGCAATGTGGAACCTCCGGTTTGTGTATGGAAGCGTAACATTTGTGCCTTAGGATTTGTGGCTCCTAATTCTTTACTCATCTTAGCCCACATTCTGCGTGCTGCTCTGAACTTTGCTACTTCTTCAAAAAAATTATTGTGTGCATTAAAGAAAAAAGATAATCGTTGTCCGAAAACATTTATATCCAACCCTTTTTGCAGCGCTGCTTGTGTGTATGCTTTTGCGTTTGAGAGTGTAAAAGCAATTTCTTGTACTGCTGTGCTTCCTGCTTCACGTATATGGTAACCCGAAATAGAAATGGTATTCCACTTTGGAATTTCTTTACTGCAATACTCAAAAATATCGGTGATGATACGCATGCTTGGTTTTGGCGGATAAATGTATGTTCCGCGTGCAGCATATTCTTTTAAAATATCATTCTGAATGGTTCCTGAAATTTTTTTAATATCAGCACCTTGTTTTTTTGCAAGTGCAATATAAAATGCCAGCAAGGTAGATGCTGTTGCATTAATGGTCATGGATGTGGTGATGTTTTCTAACTGAATTCCATCAAATAAAATTTCAATATCTCGCAATGAATCAATTGCCACACCAACTTTTCCAACTTCACCTTCACTCATGGCATGGTCGCTATCATAACCAATTTGTGTAGGCAAATCAAAAGCAACACTTAATCCTGTTGTTCCATTTGCCAACAAATATTTATAACGTTTATTACTTTCTTCGGCAGTGCTAAAACCTGCATATTGGCGCATGGTCCATAACTTTCCTCTATACATATCAGGTTGAATACCGCGGGTAAAAGGAAATGCTCCGGGTAATTCATTAATATGTTTTGATGTGGTATACACCTCTTTTATTTCGATGCCCGAATCGGTGGTTGTTTTTTTATTGGTCATGTTTTTTTGTTAATTGTAATGACTAAGTTTTTGTATGAAAACATTTACATCATTAATCAAAAATTAACTGAAACTCTTTGCGTAAAAAATCAATGGCTTTATGAGTTGGAACACTTTCCATTTGAATCATCAATTCAAAAATACCTTTACTTAAATCCAATCCAACAGCATTTGGCCCAAGTCCACTGTAAGCAGAATTTATAATATTAATAGTTTCTTCTTTAACAATTCTCACCATTTGCCAAGCCTGATGTGATACATAAATTTGTTGCGAAACGTTATGATTAAACTCTTCGTTAATATCATTGATTAAATCAATTTTTAGTTGTGATGCAGAGATGCCGGGTTGACTTACTCTGAAAATTAAACTATTAGGAGTCATGCGCTCCATTAAAATAGTTAACCTTTCGTAGGCTTGCAGTTTAACAGGTGTTATGGCTTTACTTTTTTCCATCCTAATGGCTTGTTCGCGTTTGTTATATTCATCATCAAAAAAGTTTTTCAATAAAAAATACACAACCAGAAATACGATAAGAGCGGGAATTAAATATTTTAATAATTCGAGGATATAGGCCAAATAATTTACTTCCATAATTTGTTTTTAGATTTTTAAATGAAGGCGAAAATACATTTCATAAGGCATACATAAAAATGTGTGTTCATAAAATCAGATTTTTACATTTAACTGTGTAAACGTGGGAAACTTATTTAGTATAAATTTTGGTGAAAAGTAATTTTGCTTATCGCTAATGAAAAAAACAAAAGAAAATAAAATAAGCAAAGTAGATGAAGCGCAACCTGATTTTGAAGTGCAGGAAGTTGCTCAAGAAAAGCCTCAACCAGAAACAAAAGGTCGTTTAGGTTTTTTGAAAGATGAGCGTTTGCATAAAATAGTAGGACTCATTTTTTCTATTGCTGCGGCATTTATGTTGGTGGCTTTCACATCATTTTTATTTAGTTGGGAAGTAGATCAAAGTTTGGTTGAGAATTTAAGTTGGGATATGTTTAATCAAATTGATCCTGATGCTGCCGAAAATTTATTGGGAAAAATTGGTGCTTGGATAGCCTATGTTTTTATGTACAAAGGTTTTGGTGTAGCGGCTTATAGTTTTGTGCTTATTGCTATTGCTGTTGGAATTAAATTACTTACATCCATCGAACCCATAAAAATTGTTAAAACTTTAAAATATTCTTTCTTCATTGTTATTTGGCTTTCGCTTGCAATGGGTTTTGTATTTACTGATACCATGCAAATTTTGGGTGGCGCATTTGGGCATTTTGGATTTTTATATTTAAAAGGATTAGTAGGAAGTATTGGTGTTGGTGTGAGTTTAATTGGATATGCATTGGTGTTTTTGGTGGCGGTTTTTAATATTAAATTTTATCAACCTAAACCTCCTAAAATAGAAGAACCAGAAATTATTGATGAACAAAATACGGATGATATACATTTTAAACCAACGGTAATTGACGAGGCAAAAGCTTTTGAAGCAGAACCCTTAAATCCAGATGATTTTACGATTAAAGAAAATGTATCGACTACGCTCGACATCACAAATGAAGGGCTGATTACCATTGCGGATGAAGTAAAAAAAAACGAGGAAGAACTCATTGAAGAAACGATTGCTGAAGATATTCCTAATGAAGATGATGATTCAATTATTCCGCCAATAGCCATTGTTACTGCTGTTGCAAGCACATTAGTAAATACTGCATCAGTACTTTCAACAGATAGCGGTTTAGTTTTAGAAGTGCAAGAAACTCCCGAAGAAGAAATTGTAGCAGTTGAAAATATGGTGAAGCCAGAGTATGGTTCATTAGATTCTGAATATGATCCCACACTTGATTTTTCAAACTATCAATACCCAACTTTGGATTTGATGAATGATTATGGTGGCGATAATAAAGCTACGGTTGAAAGTGAAGAGTTGCAAGCCAAAACCACCATGATTGTTGAAACGCTCAAGAATTATAATATTGGTATCAAAAAAATTTCGGCAACTATTGGTCCCACAGTTACGCTCTATGAAATTGTTCCTCAAGATGGTGTGCGTATTGCAAAAATTAAAAATTTAGAAGATGATATTGCACTCAGTTTAGCAGCCTTAGGCATCCGTATTATTGCGCCTATTCCAGGGCGAGGAACAATTGGTATTGAAGTTCCAAATGAAAAACCTGCAATGGTTTCTATGCGTTCGGTATTGTCAAGTACTAAATTTCAAAATGCCGAAATGGATCTCCCAATCGCATTTGGAAAAACAATTCAGAATGAAGTATTTGTTGCCGACTTAGCCAAGATGCCACATTTATTAATGGCTGGAGCAACAGGGCAAGGAAAGTCGGTTGGGTTAAATGCCATATTGGTTTCGTTATTGTATAAAAAACATCCATCACAAATAAAGTTTGTTTTGGTTGATCCTAAAAAAGTGGAGTTAAGTATTTATAAAACCATTGAACGACATTTTTTAGCAAAAATTCCTGGTGATGCAGATGCTATTATTACCGATACAAAATTAGTGGTAAATACACTCAACTCTTTATGCGTTGAAATGGATAGCAGATATGATTTATTAAAAGATGCACAGGTAAGAAACTTAAAAGAATACAACGCAAAATTTATTAGCAGACGTTTGCCTCCAACAGATAAAATACCGCATCGTTTTTTACCATTTATTGTTGTGGTGATTGATGAAGTTGCCGATTTAATGATGACAGCAGGGAAAGAAGTAGAAATGCCAATTGCTCGAATAGCACAGTTGGCAAGGGCTGTGGGCATTCATATGATATTGGCAACACAACGCCCGTCAGTAAATGTAATTACAGGAATGATAAAAGCAAACTTTCCTGCACGTGTTGCATTTAGGGTTTCGCAAAAAACAGATTCGCGAACTATTTTAGATGCCAATGGTGCCGATCAATTAATTGGTAAAGGAGATATGCTGTACACTGTGGGCAATGATTTGGTGCGTTTGCAATGTGCATTTGTAGATACCCCCGAAGTAGAAAGAATTGCAAATTTTATTGGTGATCAACAAGGTAAAGAACCTTACCTTTTACCTGAAGTAAAAACAGAAACTGAAGAGGGTGGAGGAGAAGATTTTGATCCACGAGAACGAGATAGTTTATTTGAAGAAGCAGCAAATATTATTGTGCAACATCAACAAGGTTCCACCTCATTATTACAACGCAGATTAAATTTAGGATACAACCGTGCCGGAAGATTAATAGATCAATTAGAGCGTGCCGGAATTGTTGGCCCGTTTAAAGGAAGTAAAGCCCGCGAAGTTTTAGTGAGTGATGTATTGCAGTTGGAGGATAAATTAAAAGAGTTGAGAGAGGGATAAAATTATTCTTTTACAAACTTCAATATACTTGAGTGCTCACCTCCTGAAAGAATATGAATAAAATATATTCCAGATTTTAGAGAAGAAATATCCAAATAGTTTTCATTGTTTGATGATGAAACTAATGCTGATGAAACCAATTTTTTACCATTTATATCAAGCACTTCAAACGTTATTTTTTCTGTAAATTTTATGTTTGATTGAATAGCTATTTTATCTATTGAAGGATTTGGAAACAGAGAAAATTTAAGTTGATTTTGTGGAGTTATATTTTCAATTCCAGTGAGTTGATTTTTAGATAAAATAATTTTAAAACGGTCTTTCCCATAAGTAAAAGTATTGTTGATGTCTATATCAAATGAATATAATTTTTGATTGTGTAAATCAGTTATCGTATTTAAAAAAATATCATACAAAAAAATATTTTTATCGGTTACAAAACTATCTGTTCCATTAAAATACATTTGGTAAGTTGACGATAATTTTCCTGTTACATTTAAATATATTGTATCATTTAAATCCTCTGAAAAAGGTATACAGTTAAGCGATAAATTGCTTGAATCTGCTAGGTAAGAACTAATATTTACATCTGGATTATTAAGTTTTAAAATGTCATTTATGTCAGATTTTTTTGATGATGTTGAAAGATTTTTAAGTATACAATCATCACTTGTTATTAAATCATAACTTAATTTTATTGTTAATTCATTTGTATTGTTTGATGTTTTATAAAGACCAATTGGTGTTGAATTGGATTTGTAAGTTTCTACAAATGTGATTGCTGGCGAACTGCCTGTTGCTTTTACAAAAAATGAACTCCCCGAAGGAATAATTCCACTTGTTAATGTTCCCGAATGTGATGAGGCATTATAACTTTTATAACTATTGGAAGTGGCATCAAAAATATAAATGGTTGGATCAATATTGGTATAGTTTGTTCCATTAAATCCACTGTTTCCTACTGCCCAAAAAGCGTCCCAATCGTAGGGTGAAGGATATGGATTTGTTAATAAACACCAACCATCATTAGCTAAAGTTCCGGATGAAGTAAAAGTTACAGGCATGGTAATATTTCCTTTATTTACAGGGCCATTTAAATCCATCGTTACTGCATTTTGGGTATTGTCGATTCCATTCAAACGGGAGTTGCTGCTTCTATCTCCTCTCACAAATACACGATAACCTTTTCCAACAGTTAAGGATATATTAGTTAATGAGCTTGTAGAATTAGTAACGGCTGTCCATCCGGTATTTGAAGTTCCTGTAATAACTGTTTCATCATAATAATAAACTGTAGCTGCGCTAGATTGAATGGCATCAAAACCCCAGTTTAAACTTCCTCCAACAGTATTGCTTTGATCGGCACTTGGGCTATTGTTTCCAGTTACAAAAATTTCTCCTCTCCAATCTTCTAATGTAGCATTTGTAATTGTTGAACCCATATATCTCCACCTTCTTCCAACAGATGAAATATAACGTTGCACTTTTACATTTCCCGAAATATAACTTCCGCTTCCTGCTGCAATTCGGGCTGTACCAGATGAATTTGAAACCAACGTGAGTGTTCCTCCTGTGGCTAAAGTTCCGGCAGTTGGAGTAATTATTCCGCTTACTTCAAGTGTATTTCCAAGTGTAATGGTTTGTGCAGAACGATTAATAGTTAAATTCTGTAAACGATTGGTTGTACCTGATGTAGTTTGATCGAAAAATAAATTACCAATTGTTCCACTTCCGCTAATCGTTAAATTGGATGATGTGCCATTACCTTTCAAAGTATTAGATGTGCTTCCACTAAAATCTCCATTAAGAGTTAATGTATTTGCACCTATTGAAATTTTTCCATTGGTGATGCTTAATGTTCCATTTATAGTTTGAGCACCGTTTAAAGCCATTGATGTATTCCCATTGCTTATGGTAAGATTATTTACTGTAGTTGGTAATCCATTTCCGAAAACTTGTGACGATGAACCTGTATACGAATAGTTTGCTCCTATGTTATAGGTTCGTGTACCTGTAAGTTGGATATTACCTGTAGAGCCTGATGTAGTAATTCCTGCTGTACTTCCAATCAATATGGTTGCCCCCGATAGCATTGTAAATGTTCCAGATCCTGTTAAAATATTAGTTCCAAAATCAACAGTTCCAACACTATCAACAAAATTTATTTGGTTACTAATTGTTCCTGAATTTGTAAATATTTTGCTACTTGTATTTGCAAAACTAATTATGGGTATTCCTGTTCCAGCTGTGTTTTTAGTAAGTGTTCCGTTTACCGTTAAATTCCCTTTAAGAATAATATATGGATTCCCTGTTCCATTTGATAAACTTAATATGCCTGAAGTAGAAACAATCAAATCACCTTTGATGGTATCAGTATTACTACTTCCATTAGCTAATTGTAGTTGTTGGGTATTTGTATTTTGAACGGTAAAGTTTCCTGCAATTATTGTAGTAAATCCGCCACATAAACAAACTGCTGCTGATTGAGAAGAACAGTTCCAAGTGTAATTGTAAAATTTTTGTGTGTTTCCGGCACTTGGTATTGTTGATGTTACTCCTGTAATCTCACAGGTAGATCCTGTACTCCAAGTGGCAGTAATAATTGTACCTCCATTTTGTGCATGCTGATACTTTCCTCCATTATTAATTATTGCAGTTGAACTTGCAAAAGTAATTGTACCTGCATTAGTTAGTGTACCCGTTACACTTAAATCGTCACCAGATGAATTTCCATTGTTTACTGTTAGCGTTTGTCCAGAAGCAACTGTTACAATTCCTCCCGACAAAATAATTAATAATTGTGTAGTTACATTTGAAGATGTAACAGTAAGTGTTCCTCCATTTTCAATTTGTATTGCTGCACCCGTTCCTGATACTGTCCAGGCTGTGGCTGGATCCATACTGTTTGAATTTTGAATTGCAAAAGTGTCTCCACTTGTAAAGTTATGTGGCTTGCCCGAACCTCCACCACCAGATCTGGCAGTATTCCAACTGTTTTTATTGGCTGGATCTAAAGAACCTTGTGAATAATAAATGGTAGAATAGCCCTTATAAGTAAGAACTAAAAAGAAAGTAAAAATAATTATCTTTTTTAATGTAATCGTAAACATGAATTCTGTACTAAAATATATGTTTAAGCGAAAGCGATATGAGAAATTATTTTTATGGTTGATATATTATTTAAGTTGTTCCATTTCTCATTCAGTGTGTGTGCATTAAGATATATTTATGTTATTCAACGCCTTCCTTCTCACTGCGTAAGCCACCTTCCTTGAGGAAGGATTTATTCCTCATCTCCATCTTCTGGAGTGGTATCTTCAAAATGATGAAGTGGTGGCTCGCCAAGTATGGCAAGCATTTCATGCACTTCGTGTACTTTGTTTTGCTTATTAGATTTTTCGTATGCAACAACTAAATTTCGAAGCACACGTTTTACAATATCAACGTTTGAGCATGCTTCGAAAAACTCGTACTTAGGCTCTATTTTTATTTGAATTAAAAATTGTTCCAAATTTGCTTTTGAGAATACAGCACCATTATTAAACGCATTGATATAAAACAATACTTTACCCTGTTTATAATCCAATTTTGGTTTATTGCTAAACGGATCATTCAATAATTGTGTTTGATTTTCTTCTTTATAAGCCAATACAAAATGTTGGGGAAGATTGACCCCAAAAATTGGAATTTGCAATCGTTGTGCAACCAACATGTATATAATCGCAAGCATTATAGGATTTCCTTTTTTGCTATCGAGTACATTATTTATAAAAGAATTTTGAGAGTCGTGGTAGTTATCAGTATTTCCTTTAAAACCATGAATAGTATAAAACACATGATTAAGAATTCTTATTTTTTCGAAAGCCGTTAAATCGTAATGTAACTCAAGCCAAATATCCAAACGGATGCGATCAATTTCGTTAATTACTTTTTGTTTATCCAAATCAGGATAACGATAACGAGCAATTAATAAAATGCCTTCTAATAAATCGGGGTCATCAATTATACTCCATTTTTTGAGTTCATTTAATATAAATGAAAACTGAATTCGATGAATAATATCTTCAATTTTTTGTTGCTGTTCTATATTTTGAATGATACCCCATTCGCTTTCTAAAAAGGGAATCACATCACTGCCCAATGATAGTAGTTTTTTTTCTACATGCTGCGCTACTTCATCATCATCATCATCCAACAAGGCTATTAGTGATATGATTTCTTTCTCATTAAGCATGATTTCTTTTACTTTTTAGCAGCAGTTTTTTTAGCGGCAGTTTTCTTTGCAGCTACTTTTTTTGGTGCGACTTTCTTACCTGTTGTTTTTTTAGTGGCAGCTTTTTTCGGAACTTCGGCTTTTATAGGACCTACAATTTTCATGCACTCTTCAAAAGTAAGTGTGTCTAAATTTGCCTGTCTATCTTTTGGTATTTTAAAATTATTTTTTCCGTAACCAATGTATGGTCCCCATCTACCATTTAACAATTTAAGATTCTCGTCTTCGGCAAATGCTCTAATTAATTTATTGGCCTCCACAATTCGTTTGGCTTCAATAATTTCAATTGATCTATCCGTATCAACTGAATAAGCATCATCAGGTTTTGGTATCGAATAAAATTTATTATCGTGAACAATGTATGGACCAAATTTTCCGATTGATGCTTTCATTTCTTTACCTTCAAACTCACCAACAATACGAGGCATTTTAAATAATTCAATTGCATCTTCTAATGAAATAGATTCTACCAATTGTCCGGTTCTTAGTTTTCCGTATTTAGGCTTTTCGTCTTCTGTTCCTTCACCTAACTGTGCAAATGGTCCGTATCGACCAACCTTTACATATACATTTTTACCCGTTGCAGGATCAACACCTAACATGCGCTCACCACTTTGTCTTTCGGCTGTATCCGATGTTTTTTTAACATCGGCACTAAATGGAATATAAAAAGTTTCAATCATTTTATTCCACTGCAATTGACCGTTTGCAACTTCATCAAATTCTTTTTCAACAGTGGCAGTAAAATTATAATCCATGATATTTTCAAAATGTTTCGACAAAAAATCGGTTACAATCATCCCAATATCACTTGGAAACAATTTTGATTTTTCGTATCCGTATTTTTCTGCTTTAACTTCTTTACTCACCTTATTATTTGCAAGCGTAATAATATTAATTTGCCTTTCTTTTCCTTCTCTATCTTCTTTCAAAACATATCCTCTTTTTTGTATGGTTGAAATTGTTGGCGCATAAGTTGATGGTCTGCCAATTCCAAGTTCTTCGAGCTTTTTAACCAAACTTGCTTCAGTATATCTTGCGGCAGGTTTACTAAATCTTTGAATAGCTTCCATTTGTTTGAGCAACAAATTTTCGCCAATTTTTAGAGGTGGTAACATCGATGAATTTTCGTCATCACTTTCATCATCGTTTGATTCTAAATATACTTTTAAAAATCCTTCGAATTTTAATACTTCACCAGTTGCAGTTAAATCTTCATTAACAGTTGAAATTCCAATTGTGGCAATTGTTCTTTCAATTTGTGCATCGGCCATTTGTGAGGCAAGTGCACGTTTCCATATCAATTCATATAAACGTTGTTCTTGCTTGCCAATATCAACAGTTATGTTTTCAAAATCGGTTGGCCGAATAGCCTCATGCGCCTCTTGTGCGCTTGCACTTTTAGTGGTGTATTTGCGCGTTTGTGCATACTCCGCACCATATTGTTTGGTAACTTGTGTGCGTGCAGTATTTAATGCAAGCTCCGATAAATTTACTGAATCGGTACGCATATAAGTAATCAATCCAGCCTCATATAATTTTTGTGCAACTTGCATGGTTTGTGCTACGGAAAAACTTAATTTTCTGCTGGCCTCTTGTTGCAAAGTTGAAGTAGTAAATGGAGGCGCTGGAGATTTTTTTGCAGGCTTAACTTCTAAATTTTTAATAGAAAAAATGGCTCCATTACATTGCTCTAAAAATGCTTCTGCTTTTTCAATTACATCAAAGCGTTTTGGCAATTCGGCATTCATAGTTTTACCACCCACATTAAATTGCGCAGTAACTTTATAAGCAAAACTCGAATTGAAATTATTGATTTCCCGTTCTCGTTCCACTATTAATTTTACCGATACAGATTGCACTCTGCCAGCAGATAAATTGCCTTTTATTTTTTTCCAAAGTATGGGCGATAATTCAAAACCCACCAACCTATCTAACACACGTCTGGCTTGTTGCGCATCTACCAAATGTTTATCAATTTTACGTGGATTTTCGATGGCACGTAAAATAGCAGGTTTAGTAATTTCATGAAAAACAATCCGTTTAGTTTTAGCATCATCTAACCCCAACACCTCTGATAAATGCCAAGAAATAGCTTCCCCTTCACGATCCTCATCGGATGCGAGCCAGATAATATCGGCTTTATCGGATAGTTTTTTTAGTTCGGCTACAATTGCTTTTTTATCGGCCGACACTTCATAGTGTGGCTTAAAATTATTTTTCACATCAATAGCATCATCCCCCTTTGCCAAATCACGTATATGCCCAAAACAAGATTTTACTGTAAAATCCTGCCCGAGAAATTTCTCAATGGTTTTTGCTTTTGCAGGCGACTCAACAATCACTAAATTCTTCGTCATGTTTTTTCTTGTTAAAATAAGAATGTTGCAATACCCTCTTCAAAGGAATATTACAACATCAATTGAACTGCAATAATAGCTACTGCAGTGGATATTCAAAATTGTGGCTTAATTCTTAATTAATCAAGAGTTTATGATTGAACACGTTTTCGCCCGATTCAAATCTAATAAAATACATTCCCGATTTAAGGTTATTTTTATTGATATTGATATGATGTGAACCTGCTATTAATTGAGCATCTTCAGCTGTTATCACTTCACGTCCCATCATATCAAACAAAATAATTTTTACTTGTTGGTTTTGTTTTAATTCGAATGAAATAGTTGCATTTTCATTCATTGGATTTGGTTGCACATTAAATTTTATTTCCGATTTTACCAATTCATTTAATCCTAAAATCGACCCATTTGTTACGCTAAAATTATCTACATAAATATTATTTCCTCTTCTGTTTATTAATTCAAAACGGAAACGTGCATGTGTAAAATTTTTATAAGCAGAAAGATTAATACTTACTTGCTTCCATTCACTTGCCGCAGGAGCAAATTCAGTTGCAACAGGGCTGTTTGGAGTTGTTTCTAATCCTGATCCTCCAACATGATAAAAAATAGAAGTATCATACATTCCAAAATTATTGGTAATTGTTAAGTTAAATATATCTGTATTGGCTGTGTTTTTTTGTGAGTAGGCATAATAAAAATTTACGTAAGGATTTGCCACAGTTGTTAAATCAATTTCGGGAGATTGAAATCCATCTCTTGAATTTACAGGCACAATGCTATTGGTAAAATTATGCATGTACATTGAACGGGTTCCATTTTGCGAAACAGCAGTATTTAATTGCCATCCATTAGCTGGGGTATTAAAATTATTAATTATCCAACCATCAGAAGTAAGAGATGTTGCATTTTCAAAACCATAACTGTAAGGTGCTTTTTTAGTGGATGCAGTAACTGTTGTATAATTTCCTGTTGCATCAATTCCTGTTGTATTTAAATTACTTGTTGATGAAATATTACCTCTATAATTTGAGCCCGCAAAACTAATTGCATATACACGATTTTTTTGTCCTGTGGTAAATAAATTCATACAATTTCCATCAGCGTAATCCATATAATCTTTTACAAGATCATTTAAATCGGGTGAATCATTATGACAAGAATTTTGAGTAGTAGGGCAACCACTTGTTGAAGTTGAAACTGGGGGGGTATCACAAACTTGATCGCCAGTAGCGTTGCAATTTGAAGATGTTATTGTTGAAGTTCCGCATCCTGTAGTTTGACCACCATCAGGTTGAAACGGATGATACAACCCCAACCAATGTCCGGCTTCATGTGTAAGAGTTCTTCCTGATTGTGTAGCCATTCCACTTCCAATAATTCCCAATTGATTATAGCAAACAATAATTCCATCAGTAGTTGGTTGTGATGATTGTTGATACGGAAATTGAGCATACCCTAAAACGGTTACACCTGTTTGTCCGGTATTATTTTTAATAGACTTTACTACCCAAATATTAAAGTATCGGCTACTATTCCAATAGCTAAGCGCTTTTGTATTATCATCGGCATTTTCTGCAAGCGTACTATATATGCGGTTTATGCCATCATGTTTATTTCCATTCGGATCGTATTGAGCTAAACGAAATTCTATCTCCATATCAGCAGCCAAAGCATCAGTATTTGTTCCTCCATTTGTTCCAACTTTTTTTCTGTAATCCTCATTCATTATTCTAATCTCATCCATTATTTGAGCTTGAGAAATATTTTCAATACCATTCTCATGTATCACATGAAATACAACAGGAATAATTTTTATTGTTGATTTTTTATTGAAATTTAATAATGGCAATTGCAAACGAACTTGCTCATTGGCTGTTTTTTCTATCTTCAACAATTCGGGATTTTTGATAACAGCTTGTTGATAGGTTTGATCTGTTGCGCAAGGAATAAAATTTTGAGCCGAAACAAAAATTACAGACACAAAAAATAACGTGATAGTAAAAAATAATTTTCTCATTTGGTGTTTTTTAATGAGAGACAAAGAAACTGTTTTTAGTTGCAACTACCGAATTAAAAGCATCTTTAAGAAAGGAATGTTCAAATTCTAGAATAAATTTTATTCCGTAAAAAATGATCTGTTAAAACTATGGCAGCCATTGCTTCTACAATAGAAACGGCTCTTGGTAATACACATGGATCGTGTCGGCCGGCAGCTTTCATACTCACATTTTGTAAATTTAAATTTACTGTTTGTTGTTCCATTTTTATAGTTGAAACTGGTTTAAAAGCACATCTAAAAAAAATATCTTCTCCATTGGAAATACCACCTTGAATGCCTCCACTATTGTTTGAAGAAGTTCGAATTTTGGATTCTAAATTTTGGATTCTAAATTCGTCATTATGCTCACTTCCTCTCATCAGTGCTCCATCAAATCCGCTTCCAATATCAAATCCTTTGCAAGCATTTATACTTAACATCGCTTTGCCTAAATCGGCATGTAATTTATCAAACACTGGTGCACCCAATCCAACTGGAACTCCTTTTATTACACATGTAATTATTCCTCCAACACTATCTCCGTTTTGTTTTACTTCTTCAATTAATGAGATCATTTGTTGTGCAACTTTTTCATCAGGGCAACGAATATTATTTTTTTCTGTTTGAGATAAATCTAACTCAGTATATCTTTTTTCAACCTTAATGTTTGCCACTTGAGAAACATAAGCCTGAATAGAAATTTGTTGTTCTCGTAAAAATAGTTTTGCAATTGCACCTGCCATTACACGAGCAACCGTTTCGCGTGCGGATGAGCGTCCACCACCTCTGTAATCACGAATGCCATATTTTTTTTCATACGTATAATCGGCATGTGATGGGCGATACATATCTTTTAATTCGTCATAATCTTTGGATTGATGGTTGTTGTTTTTTACGATGATAGCAATAGGTGCTCCTGTTGTTTTTCCTTCAAATACACCTGATAAAATTTCAAATTCATTATCTTCATTTCTTTCGGTGGTGATGTTTGATTGGCCAGGTTTTCTTCGTGCAAGTTCATTCAAAATAAAATCAGTATCTATTTTTAAAAGTGGTGGACAACCATCAATAATAACACCTAATGCTGCTCCATGACTTTCGCCAAATGTGCTAATATTAAATAACTCTCCAAATGAATTTGCTGACATATAAATGAGGTAAAAATGTTAACGCAATTTTACACGTTTTAAATGATAGTTTGATGAAATATAAAGTTGAATTACTTTGAAGTTACACTTGCTTTCTGAGTATAATTTGTAGTTGTTGTGGCTTCAACAGTAAAATTGTCATATTCTATTTTATATATCAATTCACTATTCAATTCATATTTATGATAAAAGTTTTCTTTCAAATTATAAAATAAAACACCGCTTCCTTTACCATTAATTTTATAAGGATATTTAGCTTTTCCTAAGTTCATTTTATACAACTGATCTATTTCAAAAATGGCAATTTCATTTTTTATTTCTTTTAATTTATAGGCTGTTCCAATGGTTATATAGGCTGTTTTATTTTCATCTAATGGAAAATTTAAAGGGATGGTTGAATAAAATACATCACCAACAATTAATTTTTTTTCGGGAAATGGGATATGCAAAACGGTGGTTTCAAAAATTTGCTTCATTGATTTTTTTTCTATTTTAATCACTCCGTTTATAAATACAGAATCAACCATTGGCGATTTTTTTAATACGCAATATCCAAACATTCTACTTCCGGCTGGTACCAATTCATTTTCGTTTTTATCGGCTGTTTTTAAAAACTCAATCGATATTAAAAAACTACTATCTTTTTTTAATTTATTTGTTATGGTTTGTATATCTATTTTTTGAATGTCTTCTGAAATTTCTGGATTTATAATTTCTTTTTCTGATAGCTTCTTCATTTGCTCTTTAGTGCCTTCGTATCTTATTTCAGAATGTATTTTTTGTATGGTGCTTTGTACATATACTCGATTTGGTTTATACTCAAATTTATAAACTTGTTGTGCAACTGGTTTAAACAAAATGGCTAATAAAAAATATAAAATAGCTACTATTTTTTTCATTTGTAGAAGGTATTATTTTATGCAGTATAAATAATTTTATTTAAAATAGTATTCTTAAAAAATAATCAATATGGATAAGTTATAGCACAAATTGAAACATTAATTCAATGTGTATTTACTCCAATTTGATGTACATTGTTTATAAGTGAATTTACTATTAAAGTGAATAATATATTATTGTTCCATTATTAAACTAAACTAAAAAATGAAAAAACAATTACTCTTTCTTTTTGCCTCTACTGTGTGTATTGGCAATTATGCAAAAGCACAATCTATTCCTAATGGATCGTTTGAAAATTGGTCGAGTACAGCTTATGATATGCCAACAAATTGGTTCAATTCAAATGATCAAAACATTCAAAGAGCAGGAATTATTAACGTTACAAAAGTAACAGGCGTTACAGGTTTTGCGATTAAATTAGAAACGAAAAAATCTGGTGTCGACACTCTTGGTGCTTATTTTACAAATACTTCAGGAGATCCAACTGTAGGAGAAGGAGGAATTCCTTATTCTCAAAAACCTACTACAATTACAGGTAAATATATGGCAAATATGGTTGGAAGTGATTCTGCTGTTTTACTAATTGTATTCAAAAAAAATGGAGTTGTAATAGGCATGAATACCTTTACACTTGCTGGAAAAAATCAAACAACTTTCTCTACTTTTAATTTTTCTTTAATATGCTCAGCTGTTCCTGATTCAGTTGTAATTGCAGGTGCTTCAAGTAATCTTATTTCAAATAAAGGTGTTGCCATTGGAAGCAATATTGTTTATGATGATTTAGCATTTGGTGGAACTGGAATTACACAAGCAATACCAAATGGAAACTTTGATACTTGGGTTGCAAAAAGCTGGGACGTAATTGGAAATTGGAATTCATTTGGACAAGGAGTGAGCAAAACATCTGATGCTTATAAAGGCAGTTATGCTATACAATTACAAACAACCAATACACAAGGAAACGTTAATCCTTCAATAATATCTTCAGGAAATTTATTTGGAGGAGGTAATGGAGGAGGGTATCCTTTTACCAATCAAATTGATACTGTTTTTGGGTATTATAAATATACTCCCGTTGCTGGAGATACAGGTGTCGTTTATTTATCTACGTCTAAAAGTGGAACATCAATTGGCGGAAATGTGGCATACTTATTTGCTAAATCTACATACACTTATTTCGAAATTCCTATTACTTCTTTTACTGCTCCTGATTCATTACAAATTAGCATTGTATCGTCTGCATCAAATAATCATCCAGCAGGAAGTATTTTAATTATTGATGAGGTTCAACTTAAATCTCAACTTCTACATACGGGATTATTATCAACATCAAAAAATTATATCTCTTTTAATTCCTATCCAAATCCAGCTTCCAATACTTTTAATATCGATTTATCTTCAAACTATTCTGATGTTTGGATAACCATTATTGATGTTGCTGGCAAAGAAGTATTGAAACAAAATAATAAAGATTGTTCAAGTGTATCTTTAAATATATCTCAGTTACCCAAAGGGATTTATACTTATACCATTACCAACAATTTGAACCAAAAAACAACTTCACGTTTTATTAAAGATTAAATAAATAGTTGTTGTGTTAAAAAAGCCTCTTTAGTTTAAAGGAGGCTTTTTTGTTTATTGCTTGTTAATTAAATAGGCTTTTCAATTTGCTTTCCTTTTTTATCTTTGCCCAAATATTAGCAACCTTGAATAATTCAATCACTAAATTTTCAGCCACTCTTGTGCTTGCAGATGGCACTGTATTTAAAGGTACATCTATAGGAAAAATTGGTACCACCACAGGAGAAATTTGTTTTAATACTGGGATGACCGGTTACCAAGAAGTTTTTACCGACCCATCTTATTTTGGGCAAATATTAATTGAAACCAATGTGCATATTGGCAATTATGGTATTCATTTAGATGAAATAGAATCGGATGATATAAAAATTGCTGGTTTGGTATGTAAAAACTTTAATGTTCCATACTCGCGCAAAATGGCAGGGCAAACGGTTCAGGATTATTTTGCACTCAATAATATTATTGGAATTGCAGATGTAGATACCCGAGAAATTGTTCTTCATGTGAGGAATAAAGGTGCAATGAATTGTATTATTTCTTCCGAAGAAAAAACGGTTGATGAGTTAAAAGCCGAATTGGCAAAAGTTCCTTCTATGCAAGGTTTGGAACTATCATCAAAAGTATCAACAGAAAAAGTGTACTATCTAGGAAACGAAAGTGCATCAAAGCGTGTAGCGGTTTTGGATCTTGGTGTTAAGAAAAATATTTTACGTTGTTTGGTTGATAGAGATTGTCATTTGGCGGTGTTTAATGGAAAAACTTCTTTTGAGGAAATGATGAAATTTAAACCCGATGGATTTATGATTTCAAATGGACCAGGTGATCCTGCAACTATGGATTATGCAGTACAAACCGTAAAAACGATTTTAGAAAAAAATGTTCCTTTGTTTGGAATATGCTTAGGGCATCAAATATTGGCAGAGGCAAGTGGTATCGAAACTTTTAAAATGCACAATGGTCACCGAGGATTAAACCATCCGGTAAAAAATTTATTAACGGGTAAATGTGAAATCACTTCTCAAAATCATGGCTTCTCTGTGAAATCTGAAGACGTGGAAAAAAATAAAGATATTCAAGTAACGCATATCAATTTAAACGATAATACCATTGAAGGCATCAGACTGAAAAATAAAAAAGCATTCTCAGTTCAATATCATCCTGAAGCTGCTCCTGGTCCGCATGATAGCCGTTATCTTTTTGATGATTTTATTAAGATGATGAACAATTAAAAGATGTGATAATATGTAAATGTGTAGATTACATAGTTGTCAATTTTCAAACGGTCACAAAGTCTATCTTCGTAAAGCAGGCAAAATTCCACAAGACTTTGAATAACCAATAACCAATAATCAAACCATGAGCGCAATAATCAACATTCACGCAAGACAAATTTTAGATTCAAGAGGAAACCCTACTGTTGAAGTAGATGTAATTACAGAAGATGGTGCATTAGGTCGTGCTGCTGTTCCTTCGGGCGCATCAACGGGTGCACATGAAGCTGTTGAGCTTCGCGATGGAGATAAAAAAGTGTACATGGGAAAAGGCGTATTAAAAGCCGTTGAAAATGTAAACGAAAAAATTGCCAATAAACTAATTGGTGTGGATGTGTTTGAGCAAAACGATATTGATCGTAAAATGCTAAAATTAGATGGAACGGATAATAAAGCCGAGCTTGGTGCAAATGCTATTCTTGCTGTTTCATTAGCTTGTGCAAAAGCAGCGGCCATCGAATCAAATATGCCTTTATACAGATATGTGGGCGGGGTAAATGCAAATACATTACCTATTCCGCTAATGAATATTTTAAACGGAGGTTCACATGCCGATAACTCTATCGACTTTCAGGAGTTTATGATTGTACCTGTAAATGCAGATACTTTTAGCGATGCGTTAAGAATGGGAACTGATGTGTTTCATCATTTGAAGAGTGTATTAAAGAAAAAAGGATATTCAACAAACGTTGGTGATGAAGGTGGATTTGCTCCTAATATTAAATCAAATGAAGAAGCGATAGAAACTGTGTTAATGGCTATTGAAGAAGCTGGATACAAACCTGGTAAAGATATTTACATTGCAATGGATGCGGCTACTTCTGAATTTTATGATTCGAAAACTGGCATGTACACTTTCAAAAAATCAGATAATAGGCAAATGACTTCATCAGAAATGGTAAGCTATTGGAAGGAATGGACAAACAAATATCCAATTATTTCTATTGAAGATGGATTGGATGAAGATGATTGGAAAGGCTGGGCTGAATTAACACAAGCAATCGGAAATAAAATTCAATTGGTAGGCGATGATTTGTTTGTTACCAATACCAAACGACTTGCAAAAGGAATTGAAAAAGGAGTAGCCAACTCTATTTTAATTAAAGTAAATCAAATAGGAACTTTAACTGAAACTATTGATGCAGTAAACTTAGCTACCCGAAATTCCTATACTAATATTATGAGCCACCGAAGTGGAGAAACGGAAGATGTAACCATTGCTGATTTAGCAGTTGCATTAAATTCGGGACAAATTAAAACAGGCTCTGCATCACGTACCGATAGAATTGCCAAGTATAATCAACTGCTGCGCATCGAAGAAGAATTAGGTAAGAATGCCTACTACCCGGGAAAAGAATTTAAGTTTATTAAATAAGTTATTAGGTTATTAAGATATTAAAAAGTTGTCAGGAAGAAATTTCTGACAACTTTTTTTGTTTCAAATCACCATAGCTAAACTGCGAATGTTTATTAATTTTAAAAGCAATTCCAAAGAGATATTCCTTCCTTTTCAATGTTCTACGCTTTTTTTTAATTGTGGGTTAAATCTATACATTTGAATAAAGAACAAAATACTATTATGAACAAAAAAATACTCCTGCCAATCTTTCTGATTGCAAGTCTTCAAAATTCATTTGCATCAAACATTACCAAACCTGTATCCTCACAGTTTGGATTTATTGAAAACAAAGGTCAAATTATTGATCAGAACAATCAATTAAATCCATCAGTTTTGTATTTATATAATGGAAATGGTTTGCATGTTCAGTTAAAGCAAGTAGGGTTTAGTTATGAAGTGTGGAAACAGAAGCCCCTCTCTAACTCTCCCCAAAATAGAGAGAACCCAACCGCACTTGGCGACAAAGTTGGACCGAGCATTGGCAAGTCTCCCCTTAGGGGAGATTTTGAGGGGCTTGATTCTGTCTTTATCCACCGTATTGACATTTCATTTCTTAATGCAAATCAACATGCGAAAATAACTTCAAGTGATGTTGCACCTGATTATATCAACTATTACACAACTGGCACAAGTGAAGCAGGAGTTACAAATGTGCATCACTACAAAAAAGTTTTATACCAAAATATTTACAACAATATTGATGTGGAGTTTGTATTGAATGATGAAAATAATTGTGGAGGTTTTAAGTACAATTTTATCGTTTATCCGGGTGGAAATGTTAATGATATTCAATTAAAATTTGACGGAGCAAATGCTACTTCACTCACAAACGATGGACATATAACAATTGAAACCGCTTATGGAAATATTGATGAAAGTTTACCATTAACTTATCAATTGGATGCAAACAATAACCAACAAACTATTACAGCATCATTCATAAATTCCTCCCCTTTGGGGAGCTTAGGTGGGGCTACTTATGGCATTGCAGTTGGCAAATACGATGCAACCAAAACGCTCGTTATCGACCCATGGGCAACATATTATGGTGATAGCGGGTTTGAAAGAGGTTACGCAATTGCTGTTGACAGCAGCAGAAATAGTGTGATTACAGGCGAAACTACTTCCACATCCGGTATTGCCACAACAGGCGCCTATCAGACAAGTTATGGTGGAAATACCGATGCTTTTATAGCAAAATTTAATGCAGCGGGAGTACACCAATGGGCAACATACTATGGTGGCAGCGGGCATGATTATGGTTACGCAATTGCTGCTGATGGCAGCGGAAATATTGTGATTACAGGCTATACATCTTCCACCTCCGGCATTGCCACAACAGGCGCATATCAGACAAGTTTTGGTGGAACTGATGATGCT
>JANYDU010000037.1 GCA_025359805.1 Bacteroidota bacterium | reverse complement strand
ATGTATGCGAATAAATTTATAATGAAACAATGCTGCTAATTCGGACGGATATAATGATTTTTTTTCGATAGCATTTTTATACCAATCCATCAGATCATTCATTTTTGCAGGAGTCTCTTCAGGAGTTGCGAAATAAAAAATTTCTCCTATAACTGTTTTTACATGGTTAGGTTGTGTTTTATATTTACCAATATTTATTCTTCTTGTAGTCTTTATGCCTTCAGCATTTTCAGCAACTTTTTCATACGGTTCGTGCAAAATAGTTTGGTGAATTTCACGAATAAAATTTTCAGTTAATGGTCTGTCATCTTTTATCACATCCTGCAAAAGCAACAACACTTCGTTATGACCTTTAATATCTAAATGATCTTTTAAAGGCTTGCCATCAGCGGTAATTCCATGTAGTAAAAAAGATTTTGTTTCGCCAAAAGTTAAGCTGTTTCCTTCTATATTATTGGAGTGATAATTCCAATCTAACCTAAATTTTTGCTGAATACGATTTTCAGTATCCTTATCCAAAGGACGCAAAGCATCTATTTGATTTTTAAGTTCGTTTATGGTATGTTTTAAATGCTCATCCATTGGCCTAATTTATTTAATCACTTTTCCAATCAAACTTGTTGTGGTAGTTTTCTCAATCAACACATTTACATAATCGCCTTTTTTATATTCGGCACTTACTGGAAAAATAACAGTTTGATTTTTGTCGTTTCTGCCTTTAAAATCTTGATCTGATTTTTTTGAAAATCCTTCAATCAATAC
Organism: Bacteroidota bacterium; assembly: GCA_025359805.1. Lineage (GTDB taxonomy): Bacteria > Bacteroidota > Bacteroidia > UKL13-3 > UKL13-3 > CAIUEQ01. The sequence goes on along the minus strand of JANYDU010000037.1, from coordinate 50,053 downwards.
CTTAAAAGTTTTGCCAATATCTTTCTTATTGTTTGCTGTACTTAATTTATTTTGAAGTGCAATAATTTCTGCGAGTCTTTGGCTTTTTATTTCAGCTGGAATATCATCTGCATACTTGCGAGCAGCTAATGTTCCTGGTCGTTCGCTGTATGCATACATATATGCAAAGTCAAATTGAGCCTCTTCAAATAATTTGTAGGTGTCTTGAAATTCATCTTCTGTTTCGCTGCAAAAACCAACAATCACATCAGTTGAAATTCCACAATCAGGCAATACTTCTCTTATCTTTTTTAATCGTTGAATAAACCAATCTCTATCATAAGTTCGGTTCATCAATTTTAAAACTCTTGAGTTTCCTGATTGAAGTGGATAATGAATATAGTTGCAAATATTATCGTACTTTTTTATGATGTACAATACTTCGTCAGTAATATCTTTTGGATGTGATGATGAAAAACGAATGCGTAAATCAGGAGCAATCAACGCAACTTTTTCAAGCAGTTGAGCAAAATTTATTGTCACTCCGAGCGAAGTTATTGATTCCCATTTATAAGAATCTACATTTTGCCCAAGCAGTGTTACTTCTTTATATCCTTGGTTGTATAATTCTGTAGTTTCTCTCACAATTGATTCAGGCTCTCTACTTCGTTCTCTGCCACGTGTAAAAGGCACCACGCAAAACGAACACATGTTATCACATCCACGCATAATGCTCACAAATGCTGTAACACCATTACTACTTAATCTAACTGGAGTAATTTCTGCATAAGTTTCTTCTCTGCTCAATAATACATTTACTGCTTTTTGTCCTTCTTCAACCTGCTCAATTAGTTTTGGTATATCTCTGTATGCATCTGGTCCTACAACAATATCAACCAATTGTTCTTGTTCCAATAATTTTGATTTTAAGCGTTCGGCCATACAACCCATAACGCCTACAATCATTCCTGGGTTTTTCTTTTTGTGATGCTTGATTTCTTTTAATCGCCCCCATATTCTGCTTTCGGCATTATCTCTAATGGCACAAGTATTTAAAAAAACCACATCAGCTTGTAACGGATCATTGGTGGTTTTAAATCCATTTCCTATCATAATAGAAGCCATTACTTCGCTATCAGCAAGGTTCATGGCGCATCCATAAGTTTCAATATATAAATATCGAGTTGCGTTTTCATTTGCAACATCAGCAACAATTCCTCTCATTTTATAATTCTAAAATTGGGTGGCAAAGATAAAAATTATTGTGTCAGATTGGCATAATAATTTTGGTTTAAGGTTGATGAATTAAATAGAATGATGAATGCTGGAATTATGTCGGTAAACTAGTGTAGAAGTTTTTATTCGGTTCACACTTTTCAATTTTGTATGTTTGACCCAATGAAAATTTTAGTAACAGGTAGCAACGGATTGCTTGGACAAAAGTTAACTGATGCCTATAAAAAGAGAAATGATATTCAACTCATAGCTACGGCAAGAGGGAATGATCGTTATCCTGATAAAGGCAATTATGTTTATGAATCTTTGGACATCACAAATTACAAAGAGGTAGAATCCATCATCTCAAAACATAAACCCGATGTGGTTATTAATACGGCAGCAATGACCAATGTTGATGTTTGTGAAACCGATCAAACAGGTTGTGATGCGTTGAACGTAGATGCAGTAAAATATTTAGTAGCATCGTGCAATAAAGTAGGTGCTCATTTTGTACATATTTCAACTGATTTTATTTTTGATGGAACACGTGGTCCGCTTGATGAAAATGAAAAACCAAATCCCCTGAGTTATTATGGTCAATCAAAATTAGTAGGAGAAAGAATGGTGATGGAAAATTGCGCAAGTTGGGCAATTTTGAGAACAGTTTTAGTGTATGGTGTGGTAAGTGATATGAGCCGAAGTAACATTGTGTTGTGGGCGAAAAATAGTTTAGAACAAGGCAAACAAATTAATGTGGTTGATGATCAGTTTAGAACGCCAACTTTAGCCGAAGATTTGGCTCAAGGATGTATGCTAGCTGCCGATAAAAAAGCAAAAGGAATTTATAATATTTCGGGAAATGATTTTATGAGCGTATATGAATTGGTAGAACATGTTGCCGATTTTTGGAAGTTAGATAAAACATTAATGAACCACGCAAAAAGTGAAGATATTAAACAACCTGCAAAACGTCCGCCTATTACTGGTTTTATTATTGATAAAGCAAAAAATGAATTAGGGTATAAACCCCATAGTTTTTTGGAAGGACTGGAAATCGTAAACCAACAACTAACAACTAACAACTAATTCAAAATGGACGCAACAAATTTTTGGACATGGTTTATTGTAGAAGCATTTGGTGCTGCTTATGTGGTGGGAGTATTGTATTATTTTTTCATCCGCAAATTTCAAAAAGAAAAAAAAGAGAATGAAGAAAAAGCTAAAAAAGACTCAGGTATTTCTTAAAGAATATTTCATTTTTTCTACTGGTGAGCGTAAAGGAATTATCACATTACTTGTATTGCTTGTTGTGTTAATTTCTCTTCCGTTTTTTTATAATTTTTTATTTCCGAAACAGCCTCTCAGCATTAAAATTTCTGATATAAAAAGTATGGATGAAAATAAATCTTCTTTTGTTTCATACACTAATAATGAAGTGGAACATGAGCTATTTTCATTTGATCCAAACACTGCCACAAATCAACAATTAGAGCAATTAGGTTTTTCTAAATTCAATGTTAAAACAATTAGAAATTATGTAACCAAAGGAGGGAAGTTTCGTAAGGAAGATGACTTAAAAAAAATATACGGTATTGCACCAGAATTTTTTCAAAAAATTAAACCATTTATAAATATTTCATCCACACAAAAAACTAATTTTTCTTTTAACGATTCTGTAAAATATCAAAAGAAAATAATTTCCAAAAAAATTGTTGAATTGAACTCTGCCGACTCACTAGAATTAGTAGCTTTATACAGAATTGGTCCAGCATTGGCTCATCGTATTATCGAGTATCATGATAAACTTGGAGGGTTTGTTTCCACAGATCAACTTAAAGAATTATGGGGTTTTGATGAAGATATTTTGTTTGATCTTCAAGGTAAAATATATGTTGATGCGAGCAAAGCAAAAATTTACCAACTTAATTCTGTAACCGCTGATGAATTAAAAACGCATCCTTATTTTAAATATAAATTATCAAATGCAATCATCAATTATCGTAAGCAACATGGAAATTATAAATCGTTATCAGATCTAAAAAATATAGTTTTAGTAAACGATTCGGTTTACCAAAGAATCACTCTGTATTTAAAAATGGATTAATTTTTTTCATCAAATTATATTAAACGTATATCATTGCACCAATACAAAAAATAAATAATATGCAACAAGCAGGTCTAAATTTTGATCAAACAGAAAACCAAAAAATGATTGCGCAAATGGTGCGCGATTTTGCCGATAAACATATTCGTCCTAAAATGATGGAGTGGGACGAGGCACAAATATTTCCTGTTGAAGTGTTTAAACAACTTGGAGAGTTGGGTTTGATGGGTGTTTTAGTTCCTCAAGAATACGGAGGTTCAGGCTTTGGATATTTTGAATACATTACTGCAATTGTTGAGCTCTCTAAAGTTTGTGGCTCAATTGGTTTATCAATGGCTGCACATAATTCATTATGTACAGGTCATATTTTGCAGTTTGGAAATGAAGAACAAAAGAAACGTTGGCTACCTAAATTAGCTACCGCTGAGTGGATTGGTGCTTGGGGTTTAACAGAAGCAAATACAGGAAGCGATGCCATGCGTATGCAATGTGTGGCAAAGCAAGATGGAAATGATTGGGTAATTAATGGAACAAAAAATTGGATTACTCATGGAATCACCGGAAATGTAGCAGTAGTTTTAGCCAGAACAGGAGAGTTATTAGATTCAAAAGGAATTACTGCATTTGTTGTTGAACGCGGAACCCCAGGTTTTAAAGGAGGTAAAAAAGAAAATAAATTGGGCATGCGAGCCAGCGAAACTGCTGAACTCATTTTTGAAGATTGCCGTGTGCCCAAAGAAAATATTTTAGGAAATGTAGGCGAAGGATTTATTCAAGCCATGAAAGTATTAGATGGTGGAAGAATCTCTATTGCATCACTTTCATTAGGTATTGCCAAAGGTGCATTTGAAGCGGCTGTAAAATATTCAAAAGAACGTCATCAATTTGGTCAACCTATTTCAAGTTTTCAAGGTATTGCTTTTAAATTAGCAGATATGGCTACAAAAATTGAAGCTGCCGAATTGGTTACTTATGAAGCCGCTGATTTAAAAATGAGAGGCAAACCAATGACTAAAGAATCTGCTATTGCAAAATATTATGCATCCGAAGTAGCTGTTTATGCTTCAACAGAAGCTGTTCAAATTTTTGGCGGATATGGATATACCAAAGATTTTCCAGTAGAAAAATTTTACCGCGATTCTAAATTATGTACTATTGGTGAAGGAACCAGCGAGATTCAAAAACTCGTTATCTCAAGAGCAATTTTAAAAGATTAAAAATATATTTTGCATTTTAAAATTTTAAATTACTTTTGCCGTCCCTTGTACTAAAGAGGGGAGGTGAATTACTATGATATTTATAAACGTAAAAGAAAACGAATCATTAGACAGAGCTTTAAAAAAGTTCAAAAAGAAGTTTGAAAAAACAGGAGTGGTAAAAGAACTTCGCGAAAGACAAGCTTTTATTAAACCTTGTATCAAAAAACGTCAGCAAAATATACATGCTGCTTATATTCAATTTTTAAAACAAGAAGCCAACATATAATTAATCATTTGTAACTCATTATAAATCTGAATAGCCTGAAGAATTTCTTCGGGCTATTTTGTTTTTATCAAATTCTTTACGTATTTCGATAAGCCATAAAGTGCTTTTCAAATGATAACGGAATGTGTTAATGATTTTGTAAATTATTTAAACTATGAAAAGCGTTTCTCTCCTCACACTATTATTTCTTATCAAACAGATTTAAGGCAATTTCAACAGTACTTAAAAGCCAATTTTGAGGTAGATGAAATTAAACTCGTTAACCATCAAATAGTGCGCAGTTGGTTGGTTCATTTAATGAATGAAAAAGTAACAGCGCGCTCAGTTGCGCGAAAACTTACCACACTAAAGACTTTTTATCGTTTTTTGCTTAAAGAAAACAGAGTAGAAAATAATCCAATGGCAAAAGTACAATCGCCAAAAATACAAAAACGTTTGCCTGTTTTTGTTGAAGAAACGCCAATCAATGAATTATTTGATAAAAAGGGAAACGATAAAAAAGAAGTTTTTTTTGAACCTAATTTTGAAGGCATTAGAGATAAACTTCTCATCAACATATTATACTCAACGGGTATTCGTTTATCAGAGTTAATTGGGCTTAAAACTTTGGATACGGATTTATATAACAATCAAATAAAAGTATTAGGTAAGCGTAACAAGGAACGAATTATTCCCATTACAAAAGAACTAGTTATTTTGATATCGGAATATCTTGAAATGAAAACCAAAGAAGGATTAAACAATGAAAATTTACTAGTAACAAAAAAAGGAGAAAAACTTTACTCGAAAATGGTTTACAACATTGTAAAAACAAATTTAACTTATGTAACAAGTGTAGAAAAACGTAGCCCGCATATATTAAGGCATACGTTTGCAACTCATCTATTAAATAGAGGAGCGGATTTAAATGCAATTAAGGAATTGCTTGGGCATGCAAATCTTGCAGCAACTCAGGTATACACACACAATAGTATTGAACGATTGAAAAATATTTATAAAAATAAGCACCCACGTGCCTAAATTAAATCCTGTCCGAAAGTAAATGGAACAAGAGATGCAAGCAGAGGCAGGTTGCAAACATCTCATTAAAAAAATAAATTTATGAAAGTTGACATTCAGTCCATCCATTTTGACGCAGACAAAAAATTGCTCGATTTTGTTACTCAGAAAGTAGAAAAAGTAAATACGTTTCATGAAGGAATAAATTTAGCAGATGTATATCTGCGATTAGAAAAGGATGTCGAAAAAAATAATAAAACGGTAGAAATTAAGGTAAATGTATCGGGAACTCCTATCTTCGCAAAAGAAAACTCAAATACCTTTGAAGCCGCTACAGACCTTGTAATTGAGAAGGTTAAAACACAAGTTAAAAAGCACAAAGAGAAGCTTCAAGAAAAAAATTAGAAAAAAAATTCTTTGGATAGTTGAAATAATCTAAAATCGTCTACATTTGCAGTCCTTTTGAAATAATGGTATCGTTATTTTAAAAGGACTTCGTTCTTTTAAGCACGCCACTTTAGCTCAGCTGGTAGAGCAACTGATTTGTAATCAGTAGGTCGCTGGTTCGATTCCGGCAAGTGGCTCAGCTTGGTTTTAATAGATAAATTAAAATCAAAAAATACTGTCGGGGAGATACCAGAGTGGCCAAATGGGATGGACTGTAAATCCATTGCGAGAGCTTCGAAGGTTCGAATCCTTCTCTCCCCACATAAAATTTTAAAAGGATAGAAACTACTTTTGTCAAATTTATATTTGATTATAAAGTGGATTGAAATATGATATTGCGGGAGTAGCTCATTTGGTAGAGCGATAGCCTTCCAAGCTATAGGTGGCCGGTTCGAGCCCGGTCTCCCGCTCTAAACAAATGTCAAATGTCATTTGTCAATTGAATGGAAATGAAGTTAAATTGACTAATGATCGCTGACTATAACTGAAAAAAGCTGTTGTAGCTCAGGGGTAGAGCACTTCCTTGGTAAGGAAGAGGTCGAGAGTTCAATTCTCTTCAACAGCTCTAAATTGGAATTGAACTTTTAAATAAAATAAATAATAAATATAATTTCAATACTTAAAAATTATGGCAAAAGAAAAATTCGACCGTAGCAAACCCCATGTAAATATTGGTACTATCGGTCACGTTGATCACGGTAAAACAACCTTAACAGCTGCTATTACTAAAGTTTTGGCAGATAAAGGTTTGTCAGAAGCTCGTTCATTTGATTCAATTGACTCTGCTCCTGAAGAAAGAGAACGTGGTATTACAATTAATACTGCGCACGTTGAGTATTCTACTGCTGCACGTCATTATGCACACGTAGATTGTCCAGGTCACGCGGATTATGTAAAAAACATGGTTACGGGTGCTGCCCAAATGGACGGTGCTATCGTTGTGGTAGCTGCTACGGATGGTCCAATGCCACAAACTCGTGAGCACATTCTTTTGGCTCGCCAAGTTGGTGTTCCTAGAATTGTTGTGTTTATGAATAAAGTGGATATGGTTGATGATGCCGAAATATTAGAAATTGTTGAAATGGAAATTCGTGATCTTTTAACAAAATATGATTTCCCTGGAAATGATATTCCTGTTATAAGAGGATCTGCTTTGGGTGGATTGAATGGCGATCCAGTTTGGGTTGAGAAAATTATGGAATTGATGAATGCTGTTGATACTTACATTCCAGTTCCTCCTCGTGCAACTGAACTTCCTTTCTTAATGCCTGTTGAAGATGTATTCTCGATTACTGGTCGTGGTACTGTTGCTACAGGTCGTATTGAGCGTGGAATTATCAATTCAAATGAAACAGTAGATATTATCGGAATGGGTGCTGAAAAACTTACTTCAGTAGTTACTGGTGTTGAAATGTTCCGTAAAATTCTTGATAGAGGTGAGGCTGGTGATAACGTTGGTTTATTATTACGTGGTATTGATAAAGAAGCTATCCGCAGAGGAATGGTTATTTGTAAGCCAGGTTCGGTAACACCACACACTGAGTTCAAAGCTGAAGTTTATGTATTGAGCAAAGAAGAAGGTGGACGTCATACTCCATTCTTTAATAGATACCGTCCACAGTTCTATTTCCGTACAACAGATGTTACAGGTGAAGTAAAATTACCTGAAGGAATGGAAATGATTATGCCTGGTGATAACGTAACAGTAACAGTTACTTTGATTCAGCCAATCGCTATGGAAAAGAACTTACGTTTCGCTATCCGTGAAGGTGGTAGAACAATTGGTGCCGGTCAGGTTATCGAAGTTCTTAAATAGTATTTAATAAAATTAAAATGATGCGAATGTTGGGTTGGCCAAAAGCTACCCAACATTTGGCATCTATAACAAAATAGGAATTACGGGTGTAGTTCAAGGGTAGAATGTCGGTCTCCAAAACCGCTGATGGGAGTTCGAATCTCTCCACCCGTGCTATAAAAGTTAAAAAAATGAATAAAATTAAAGAATATCTTAGACTTTCAACCGATGAGTTGGTTAATAAAGTGTCTTGGCCTACTTGGGAAGACCTTCAGGAAAGTACTGTAATTGTAATGGTAGCATCACTACTTATTGCTTTTGTTATCTATATTATTGATATCATTAGCAGCGGTAGTCTTGGATTTTTTTATCAAATTTTTCAGAGCTAATATTCTTTAAACTTAAGATGAACGCAATGTCAACGGATCAATATAAATGGTATGTAGTTAGGGCCATAACAGGTCAGGAAAAAAAAGTGAAAGTACAGATTGAATCTGAACTTGAGCGTGCAGGACTACTTTCGCATGTACCTCAAATATTGATTCCTACAGAAAAGGTATTTCAAATAAAAAACGGAAAAAAATCTTCTAAAGAGAAAAGTTATTTTCCAGGATATATGATGATTCAAGCAGAATTGGTTGGTGAAGTTGGGCATATTATCGCTTCTATTAATGGTGTGGTTGGTTTTCTTGGAGGTAAGGCAACGCCAACTCCTTTAAGACAATCAGAAATAAACAGAATTTTAGGAACTGTTGATGATATTTCAGAATTAGGAGAAACAATGGTGGAGCCATTTATTGTTGGCGAATCAGTTAAAGTAAATGATGGTCCATTTAGCGGATTCTCAGGTGTGATAGAGGAAGTGATGGATGATAAGAAAAAAGTAAAAGTAATGGTGAAGATTTTTGGAAGAAGAACGCCATTAGAACTAAACTTTGTTCAAGTAGAAAAAGAAAATTAATTTTTTGTACAAATGGCTTGTTTCTATAAAACGCAAGTCGAAATATTATTTATATGGCAAAAGAGTTAACAGGGTTTATTAAATTACAAGTTAAAGGTGGAGCTGCTAACCCCGCACCTCCCATCGGTCCTGCCTTAGGTTCTAAGGGTGTTAATATCATGGAGTTTTGCAAACAATTTAATGCAAGAACTCAGGACAAGGCAGGTAAAATTTTACCTGTAGTAATATCAGTTTATAGCGACAAATCTTTTGATTTTGTAATAAAAACTCCACCAGTTGCCTCTCAACTGTTGGAAGCTGCAAAAGCTCCAAAGGGATCGGCTGAATCAAATCGTAAGAAAGCAGGAAATGTTTCTTGGGATCAGGTTCGTAAGATCGCTGAAGATAAAATGCAGGACATGAATTGTTTCAAAGTTGAATCAGCCATGAAAATGGTTGCAGGTTCGGCTAGAAGCATGGGAATAGCTGTTACGGGCGACAACCCTTTTAGTAATTAATTAAATTAAAAAAAATGGCCAGGTTAACTAAGAAAAGAAAAATTGTTCTATCAAAAGTTGATGCCAGTAAGCAATACACGCTAACCGATGCTTCTAAATTAGTGAAAGAGTTATCCTACACAAAATTTGATTCATCTGTTGATATTGATATTCGCTTGGGTGTTGATCCGAAAAAAGCCAACCAAATGGTTCGTGGAGTAGTAAGCCTACCACACGGCACAGGTAAAGATGTACGTGTTTTAGCATTGGTATCTCCTGATAAGGAAGCTGAAGCTAAAGAAGCGGGTGCCGATTATGTAGGTTTGGATGAGTATATTCAAAAGATAGAAAAAGGATGGGTTGATATCGATATCATCGTTACGCAACCTCAGGTAATGGCTAAGTTAGGTAAGCTTGGGAAAATATTAGGTCCAAGAAACTTAATGCCAAACCCAAAGTCGGGAACAGTTACAACTGAAATTGGTAAAGTAGTAAGAGAAGTAAAAGCTGGAAAAATTGACTTTAAAGTTGATAAAGAAGGAGCAATCCATACTTCAATAGGTAAGGCATCCTTTGCCCCCGAAAAACTTTACGAAAATGCGGTAGAATTGATTCAGACCATTTCAAAATTAAAACCATCTTCATCTAAAGGAACTTATTTTAAAGGGATCCATGTATCCAGTACAATGAGCCCTGGAGTTACAATAGATGTTAAATCAGTACCAGGTATTTAATCAGATCAGTTATGAATAAAGATAAAAAAGCAGACGTAGTAAATGAACTTGTAAGCAAGTTTAATGAATACAAATACATCTACATAACTGATGTATCTTCTTTGAATGCTTTAAAAACTAATCAACTAAGAAGAGAATTCTTTAATGGTGGAGTAGAAATGGAAGTATCAAAGAATACCCTTATTAAGAAAGCAATGGAACGTACCGGAAAAGATTATGGTGCGTTGGTTGATACCCTTAAAGGTAATACCGCATTATTGTTTTCACAAGATGGCAAGTCACCAGCAAAAATCATTAAAAGTTTCAGAAAAGATAAAGATAAGCCTTATTTGAAAGGTGCTTATATTGATTCTGATGTGTTTATTGGCGACAATCAACTTGATGCTCTAATCGCTCTTAAATCAAGAAACGAGCTTATTGGAGATATCATTGGCTTGCTACAATCACCTGCAAAAAATGTTATTTCAGCATTACAATCAGGTGGTAACAAACTTTCAGGTATTGTTAAAACTTTATCAGAAAGACCAGAGTAATTCAACAATTTTAATTTAAACAATCAAATAACAATTTAAAACTTAAAACAATGGCAGATTTAAAAGCATTTGCTGATCAGTTAGTAAACTTATCAGTAAAAGAAGTTAACGAGTTAGCTAAAATCCTTAAAGACGAATATGGCATCGAGCCAGCTGCTGCTGCAGCTGTAGTTGCTGCTCCTGCTGCTGCAGGTGCTGCTGCGGCTGAAGCCGAACAAACTTCATTCACAGTTATTCTGAAGTCAGCTGGTGCTGCTAAGCTTAACGTTGTTAAATTGGTAAAAGATTTAACGGGATTAGGTTTGAAAGAAGCTAAAGAACTTGTTGACGGTGCTCCAAAACCAATTAAAGAGGGCGTTGATAAGGCAGAAGCTGAATCGCTTAAAGCTAAGCTAGTAGAAGCTGGCGCTGAGGTTGAACTTAAGTAGTTCGCGTTAGCTCCGCACAATATTTGACCCCGGTTTAGGCCGTGGGTCAATTTTCTATTTATATAAATTGAGGTTTTTTTTCATCAATTTAAAAACATATTCCATTGGCTAAAAAAATCAATACAACTGAAGAAAGAATCAATTTCGCTTCAGTAAAAAAAGTTCTAGACTACCCGGATTTTCTTGATGTCCAACTAGAATCTTTTAAAGAATTTTTCCAATTAGATACCACCTCTGAAAGTAGGGCCAACGAAGGTCTTTTCAAGGTGTTTATGGAAAATTTTCCAATATCAGATACAAGAAATATTTTCGTTTTAGAGTTTCTTGATTATTTTGTTGATCCGCCACGCTACTCAATTGAAGAGTGTATTGAACGTGGATTAACATACAACGTGCCACTAAAGGCAAAACTTAAACTTTCTTGTAACGATCCTGAGCACGAAGATTTTCAAACCATCGTGCAAGATGTGTATTTGGGTACAATCCCATACATGACTCCAGGCGGAACATTTGTGATTAATGGTGCTGAGCGCGTTATCGTTTCTCAATTACACCGATCACCAGGAGTTTTCTTTGGTCAATCATACCACACCAATGGAACCAAGCTGTATTCAGCTCGGGTTATTCCATTTAAAGGAAGTTGGATTGAGTTTGCAACAGACGTAAATAACGTAATGTATGCTTATATTGATCGTAAGAAAAAATTCCCCGTAACCACATTGCTTCGTGCAATTGGTTTCGAAACTGATAAAGACATTTTAAACCTGTTTGATCTTGCAGAAGAAGTGAAGGTAAGCAAGAGTGGCTTGAAAAAAGTACTTGGACGTAAACTTGCTGCAAGAGTTTTAAAAACTTGGGTTGAAGATTTCGTTGACGAGGATACTGGTGAAGTAGTATCTATTGAACGTAACGAGGTAATAATTGAGCGTGATACGGTGCTTGAAGAAGATCATATTGATTTGATTGTTGAAGCTGAAGTGAAAACTATTATCCTTCACAAAAACGAAGCAAGTCATAATGATTTTGCAATCATTTTAAACACGTTGCAAAAGGATACATCTAACTCTGGTAAAGAAGCTCATGAGCATATTTACCGTCAGTTGAGGAACGCAGATCCACCTGATGAAGAAACCGCTCGTGGTGTAATTGATAAATTATTCTTCTCTGATAAACGTTATGATTTAGGAGAAGTTGGTCGTTACCGTATTAACCGTAAACTAAATAGAACGGTTTCTAGTGAAGTACGTGTATTAACAAGAGAAGATATTGTTTCTATCATCAAGTATCTGATTGAACTTTCAAACTCACGTGCTGATGTGGATGATATTGATCACTTAAGTAACAGACGTGTGCGTACAGTTGGTGAGCAATTGTATTCGCAATTTGGTGTTGGATTAGCGCGTATGGCTCGTACCATTCGTGAAAGAATGAACATCAGAGATAACGAAGTATTTACACCTGCTGATTTGATTAATGCTAAAACATTATCATCAGTTATTAACTCGTTCTTTGGAACCAATCAGCTTTCTCAATTTATGGATCAAACCAATCCACTTGCCGAAATTACGCACAAGCGTAGAATGTCGGCACTTGGTCCTGGTGGTCTTTCAAGAGATAGAGCAGGTTTTGAGGTGCGTGACGTTCATTATACTCACTATGGTCGTTTGTGTACTATTGAAACTCCCGAAGGGCCAAATATTGGTTTGATTTCATCACTTTGTGTGCATGCTAAAATCAATGGAATGGGTTTCATCGAAACACCATATTTAAAAGTTGTTAATGGTAAAGTTGCCATCAACGAACCAGTAACTTATTTAAGTGCTGAAGATGAAGATGGAAAAACCATCGCTCAATCTGATGCGAGATATGATGATAAAGGAAATTTTGAAGACGATAGAATAAAAGCTCGTTATGAGGGTGACTTCCCAATGTTGGAACCTGAGAAATTAGATTTCATGGATATTGCCCCTAACCAAATTGTATCTATTGCAGCTTCTATGATTCCTTTCTTGGAGCATAATGATGCGAATCGTGCATTGATGGGATCAAACATGCAACGCCAAGCAGTTCCTTTATTAAAACCACAAGCTCCAATTGTTGGAACAGGTTTGGAAGGTAAAATTGCAAAAGATTCTCGTGCGCTTATTGTTGCTGAAGGAAAAGGTGTGGTTGAAGCTGTTGATGCTCGTGAAATTATCATTCGCTATGAGCAAACTGAAACCGATAAATTAGTGAGTTTTGGCACTGATACCAAAGTATATAAGCTTACCAAATTCTTACGTACCAATCAAAATACTTGTATCAACTTAAAACCAATTGTTCGCAAAGGTGATAAGGTTGAAAAGGGACAAGTACTTTGTGATGGTTATGCAACTGAAAATGGAGAACTTGCTCTTGGTCGTAACTTGAAAGTGGCATTCATGCCTTGGCAAGGTTACAACTTTGAGGATGCGATTGTAATTTCAGAGAAAGTTGCTAAAGAAGATATCTTCACATCAATACATGTTACAGAATATGAGTTGGAAGTTCGTGATACCAAACGTGGTGAAGAAGAATTAACTAATGATATTCCAAATGTAAGTGAAGAAGCTACCAAGAATTTGGATGAGAATGGTTTGATTCGCATTGGTTGTGAAGTTGGTGAAGGCGATATCTTAATTGGTAAAATTACACCTAAAGGCGAAACAGAGCCTTCTCCGGAAGAAAAATTATTACGTGCTATCTTTGGTGATAAAGCAGGTGATGTAAAAGACGCTTCATTAAAGGCTTCTCCATCATCATCAGGAGTTGTTATTGATAAAAAACTTTTTGCGCGTGTTAAAAAAGAAAAAGCAGCAAAAGGGGAAGATAAAATTAAAGTTGCAAAACTTTCTGATGAACATGAAAAGAGCATTAAAGTAATCAAGTCTCAATTAGTTGAGAAATTATTTACAGTTCTTTCAGGTAAAACATCACAAGGTGTATTTAACGTGTACAATGAAGAGTTGATTTCAAAAGGAACTAAGTTCACGATGAAGAACTTAAATGACATTGATTTCACACACATTAATACCAACAACTGGACTACAGATGCAGAAAAGAACGAACAAGTTCGTTTAATTTTGTCAAACTATAAGAACCGCCTTAATCAAGAGATTGCAGCCTTTAAACGCAAAGAATTTGCTATCACAGTTGGAGACGAACTACCAAACGGAATTTTAAAACTTGCTAAAGTTTATATCGCTAACAAGCGTAAACTAAAAGTAGGAGATAAGATGGCTGGTCGTCATGGAAATAAAGGTATCGTTGCGCGTATTGTGCGTGAAGAAGACCTTCCTTTTCAAGAAGACGGAACACCGGTTGATATCGTTTTAAATCCACTTGGGGTGCCTTCACGTATGAACTTGGGGCAAATTTATGAAACGGTTCTTGGATGGGCTGGTTTAGAATTAGGGGTAAAATTTGCTACTCCGATTTTTGATGGAGCAACCGAAGAACAAGTTGTTGACTATTGCCGCAAAGCTGGAATTCCTGATTATGGTAAAACATATTTGTATGATGGGCTTTCAGGTCAGCGCTTCGATCAACCTACAACCGTTGGGGTAATCTATATGATTAAACTTGGACACATGGTTGATGATAAGATGCACGCACGTTCAATCGGACCATACTCTCTTATTACACAACAACCATTGGGTGGTAAAGCACAATTTGGAGGTCAGCGTTTTGGTGAGATGGAGGTTTGGGCACTCGAAGCATTTGGTGCAGCAAATATCTTACAAGAAATTCTTACCATTAAATCGGATGATATTGTTGGAAGAGCAAAAACCTACGAGGCAATCGTTAAGGGTGATAATTTACCAACACCGGGAATACCTGAATCATTCAATGTATTGGTTCATGAATTAAGAGGATTAGGATTAGATTTAACTTTAGAATAAAAAATCAACTTGGCACATGTCATATAAAAAAGATCAAAAACTAAAAAGCAATTTCACCAAGATCAGAATCAACCTAGCTTCGCCTGAGTCTATTCTGCAAAAATCTTTTGGTGAAGTAACCAAACCCGAAACAATTAATTACCGTTCCTTTAAGCCGGAAATGGGTGGATTATTTTGTGAGAGGATATTTGGTCCGATCAAGGATTTTGAATGCCATTGCGGTAAATATAAACGTATTCGTTACAAAGGAATCGTTTGTGATCGTTGCGGTGTTGAGGTAACAGAAAAGAAAGTAAGACGCGAGCGTATTGGTCATATTAACTTAGTAGTTCCAGTTGCTCACATTTGGTACTTCCGTTCGTTACCAAACAAAATTGGTTACTTGTTAGGAGTTCCTACCAAGAAATTGGATATGGTTGTTTATTATGAGCGTTACATTGTTTGTCAACCAGGTTTAAAATCTGCTGACGGGATTAACCAACTCGATTTGTTAACGGAAGAAGAGTATCTTGATATTCTTGATTCGTTGCCAAAAGATAATCAACATTTAGATGATAATGACCCTAACAAATTCATTGCTAAAATGGGTGGTGATGCGTTGTGGTTTATGTTATCAAAAACCAATTTAGATAACTTATCATTTGACCTTAGACATAAGGCTCAAAACGAAACTTCACAACAACGTAAAAACGAAGCATTAAAACGTTTAAAGGTTATTGAAGGTTTCCGTTCTGCACAAGAGCATAGCGATAATCGCCCAGAGTGGATGGTTGTTAAAATACTTCCTGTTATTCCTCCAGAGTTGCGTCCGCTTGTTCCATTGGAAGGTGGAAGATTTGCAACTTCAGATTTGAATGATTTGTATAGACGTGTAATTATCCGTAACAATCGTTTGAAACGTTTGATGGAGATTAAAGCGCCAGAAGTAATTTTACGTAACGAAAAACGTATGTTACAAGAAGCAGTAGATTCATTGTTCGATAATACAAGAAGAGTGAGTGCTGTTAAAACTGAGGGTAATCGTCCATTGAAATCTTTGAGCGATATGCTTAAAGGTAAACAAGGTCGTTTCCGTCAAAACTTATTAGGAAAACGTGTTGATTATTCTGGTCGTTCTGTAATTGTGGTTGGACCAAACTTAAAATTACATGAGTGCGGTATTCCTAAAAACATGGCTGCCGAATTATTTAAGCCATTTATCATTCGTAAATTATTAGAACGTGGTATCGTAAAAACAGTAAAATCTGCTAAAAAATTAGTTGATCGTAAAGAGCCTGTTATTTGGGATATTTTAGAAAATATATTAAAAGGGCATCCAGTTTTATTAAATCGTGCTCCTACACTCCATAGATTAGGTATTCAAGCTTTTCAACCAAAGCTAGTAGAAGGAAAAGCAATTCAATTGCACCCATTAACTTGTACTGGATTTAATGCGGATTTTGACGGTGACCAGATGGCTGTGCATGTTCCACTCGGGCATGCAGCTGTGCTAGAAGCACAAATGCTTATGTTGGCTCCACACAATATTTTGAATCCAGCTAATGGTGCGCCAATTGCGGTTCCATCACAAGACATGGTGCTTGGTTTATATTATATGACCAAAGGCCGTGTATCAACCAAAGAATTGCCTATTCAAGGTGAAGGGTTAAGATTTTATTCTTCGGAAGAAGCCATCATCGCCTTTAACGAAGGGAAAGCACATTTACATTCAAATGTAAAATGTAAAGTATTTGTTAAAGAAAATGGTGAATTGGTTAGTAAGATGATTGATACCACAATGGGACGTATCGTTTTTAACGAAAGAGTTCCTGTTGAATTTGGATACATCAATGAACTATTAACGAAGAAAAACCTTCGTGATATTATTGGAAGTATCATCAAAAATTGTGGAATGGATCGTTGTGCAAAATTCCTTGATGATATTAAAGATCTTGGTTATCATTATGCATTTAGAGGTGGACTTTCATTCAACCTTTCTTATGTAATGATTCCTGAAGAGAAAGATAAATTTGTTAAAGAAGCGAGAGCAGAGGTTGACGAAATTTGGAGCAACTATAACAATGGTTTCATTACAAATAATGAGCGTTACAATCAGGTAATTGATATCTGGACACGTATCAACTCACGTTTGGCAGATACTTTATTGAAACAATTGAAAGACGATAATCAAGGATTCAACCCAATATATATGATGTTGGATTCTGGAGCTCGTGGATCTAAAGAACAAATCCGTCAGTTAGGTGGAATGAGAGGTTTGATGGCTAAGCCACAAAAAAATCTTTCGGGAGGAACAGGTGAAATTATCGAGAATCCTATTCTTTCTAACTTTAAGGAAGGTCTTTCAGTTATTGAGTACTTTATTTCAACGCATGGTGCTCGTAAAGGGTTGGCGGATACAGCTCTAAAAACTGCTGATGCGGGTTACTTAACGCGTAGGTTACATGATGTGGCGCAAGATGTGGTGATTAATGAAGTAGATTGTGGAACATTACGTGGTATTCCGGTAGCAGCATTAAAGGATAATGAAGAAGTTGTTGAAAGTTTATACGAACGTATTTTGGGACGTGTAAATCTTCATGATGTTTATCATCCATTAACTGGTGAGTTATTAGCAACATCAGGACAAGAAATTACAGAAGAAATTGCAACTGCAATTGATGCTTCTCCTGTTGAAACGATTGAAATTCGTTCGGTGCTTACCTGTGAAGCATTACAAGGTGTGTGCGCAAAATGCTACGGACGTAACTTGGCAACAGGTCGTATGTCTCAGCGTGGAGATGCTGCTGGTGTAATTGCAGCGCAATCAATTGGTGAGCCTGGTACACAGTTAACACTCCGTACTTTTCACGTGGGTGGTACTGCATCAAACATTGCAACAGAAAGTCAAATGGTTGCCAAATTTGGTGGTATCTTAGAGTTTGAAGAAATCAAAACGGTTAAGTTACAAACTGAAGGTGGTTTAGTAGATACAATTATTGGTCGCCAAGGTGAAATCAGAATTTTGGATGAGGTAACTCGTAATCCAATTATTACTGTAAATATTCCTTATGGTGCTCACTTAGTTGTTAAGCCAGGACAAAAAGTTGTGAAAGGCGATGCCATTTGTTCATGGGATCCTTACAATGCCGTAATCCTTTCAGAGTTTGGTGGTAAAATCAAGTTTGAAGGTATTATTGAAAACATCACTTTTAAAGAAGAAAGTGATGAGCAAACGGGTCACAAAGAGAAAGTGATTATCGAAACAAAAGATAAAACCAAAATTCCTTCCATTATTGTAACAGATAAAAAAGGAGCCGTTATTAAAGAATATAATATTCCGGTTGGAGCTCACATTATTATTGAAGAAGGTCATGAAATTAAACCAGGAGAAATCCTTGTTAAGATTCCTCGTATCGTTGGTAAAACACGAGATATTACTGGAGGTCTTCCACGTGTAACAGAGTTGTTTGAAGCTCGTAATCCTTCAAATCCAGCAGTAGTTTCTGAGATTGATGGTGTGGTAACATTTGGTGGTATCAAACGTGGTAATCGTGAAATTATGATTTCGCCAAAAGATGGTGAAAGCAAAAAATATCTTGTGCCTCTTTCTAAACATATTCTTGTTCAAGAAAATGATTTTGTGAAAGCCGGTTCATCATTAAGTGATGGCTCAATTAGTCCTCAAGATATTTTAAGAATTGAAGGTCCATTGGCTGTTCAACGATACATCACAAATGGTATTCAAGAAGTTTACCGTTTGCAAGGTGTAAAAATTAATGATAAGCATATTGAAACGATAGTTCGTCAGATGATGCAAAAATTAAATGTAGAAGAACCAGGAGATACTTTATTCCTAGAAGGGGAAAACGTTGACAAGTTTACTTTTAAACAAACCAACGATTGGATTTATGATAAGAAGGTAGTTTTGGAAGCAGGCGATTCAACCAACTTAAAAGCGGGTCAGATTGTAAGTGTTCGTAAACTACGTGATGAAAACTCAATGCTGAAACGTAAAGATCAAAAGTTGGTTGAAGTACGTGAAGCTATTCCTGCAACGGCTGCACAAGTAATTATGGGTATTACCAAAGCATCTTTGGGTACTCAAAGTTTTATGAGTGCTGCATCGTTCCAAGAAACAACTAAAGTGCTTAATGAAGCCGCTATTTCAGGTAAAGTAGATCATATGTTAGGATTAAAAGAAAACGTAATTGTTGGTCACTTAATTCCTGCGGGTACAGGTATCAGAGATTACGAAAAATTAATCGTAGGTTCAAAAGAAGAGTATGATGCATTGATGGCCTCAAAAGAAGAAGCTTTAGCAGGAAGATAATTCTCATTGAATAAACTTAAAAGGCATTCAGCAGCATTTGTTGAATGCCTTTTTTATTTCAAAATCATCATGTAAAATATGTGTTGATTATACTTAATTTGTATTGAATAAATTTAAAATTAGTATCATGGAAAACAATCAAAATAATAATCAAATTAATATCGAGCTATCTGAAGAAATGGCCGAAGGTACATACGCAAATCTTGCTATTATTACACATTCAAATGCAGAGTTTGTGATAGACTTTGTGCGCATTATGCCAGGTGTTCCAAAAGCAAAAGTAAAATCACGCATTGTGCTTACCCCTCAACATGCAAAACGTTTATTATTAGCCTTAGGAGATAATATAAATAAGTATGAAGAGATGAATGGGGTGATTGATATTAATGATAATAATGCACCACCTTTTCCAATGAATTTTGGTGGGCCAACTGCGCAAGCATAAATATTTTTCTAAAAAGCAAATTGTTGTTTAGTTTAGAGTAACGGTATAAAAAACACCATCATCTTTTAATAAATGAAATTTAATTGTAGAAGATAAATTTATTACAGCGGCAAATTTAAACGCTGTAATCGGCAACAACTTTTCTTTATTTTTTTAGAGCCAATTCTTTTGTTGCAGCGTCCAATTCGGCAGTCATTTGTAAGGCATTTCTATAACCTACAATCATTTTTTTTGTTTTAGTTTTTGGTTGCACAAAAATGGTTGTAGGATAGCTGTTTAATTTATTATCACTTAATGCTCCCGCTAATGCTGAACCTGAGTATTGTTTGCCTTCAAATGTGTATGAAGCATTTAACTCGGGATTAAATTTTATGGCAACAAAATCTTTATCAACCAAAGCGGCAACTTCAGATTTTGCGTAAGCATCTTTATCCATGCGTTTGCACCATCCACACCAATCTGTGTACACATCAATAAGCATAATTTTCTTTTTCTTTTTAGCCATGGCGTATCCTTCATCAAACCCCATCCATTTAATTTCATCGGCAGGTTTAAAAGAATTGGAAACGATAATAAATGCAAGTGCTAATACAATTGATAATTTTTTCATGTGATTGTTTTTTTGAAAATTGAATTACGAAAATAGCATAAAACTTGGATTCACATATTCATAATATTTTCTAAAAAGATAAAAATAATCGTTCACGTGCGTTGAACTATTTATGCTGATAGATGTACTAATTGAATTAAAAAATAGTTTATTCGTAACGTAAATATTTTGCATCTTAAAATTTGTATTAAAAGAAGGCTCTAAATTTGAAACATAAACTCATACTCTTAATTTTACTTTCTATTGTTTGCATTTTATCAAATGCTCAAAATTCCGCTATTAAAGGCACTGTTCAAGACACGTTAAACTTCAAGCCTATGGCTTATTCAAGCGTATCACTTATTCGTTTTAGCGATTCAATTTTGGTTAAACATATTTGGTTAAATGAACAGGGTACTTTTTTGTTTGATAAACTTCCGAGTGATATTTATTTGTTGCAAATTACCCGTCCAACATTTGTTGATTACGAAGAAAAAATTCGGTTAAAAGAAAATGAACTATTTGATATTGGTACTATCAATATGATTTCGAAAGCAAATTTGCTTAAAGAAGTAATTGTAAAAGATAAAATGAATGCCATCAGAATTAAAGGCGATACCACGGAGTTTTTGGTGGATAGTTTTTTAGTAAATAAAAATTCGAACGTGGAGGATTTACTTAAACGCTTACCCGGAATTCAGGTGGATAGAAATGGAAAGATTACAGCACAAGGTCAGGAAGTAAAAAAAGTATTGGTTGATGGAGAAGAATTTTTTGGCAATGATCCAACTATTGCTACCAGAAATATTAGAGCCGAAAATATTGAAACCGTTCAGGTGTTTGATAAAAAAAGTGATCAGGCTACATTAACTGGGATTGATGATGGTGAAAAAAATAAAACCATCAACCTCACTCTAAAGGAAGATGCAAAAAAAGGATACTTCGGAAAACTAAATGCTGCCGAAGGAAAAGATGGAAATAACAATGAAAGATATGAACGTGATGCGATGTTTAATTCATTTAGAAATAAAAGAAAATTTTCTGTTTACGGAGCCACATCCAATACCAATAAAACTGGTTTAAGTTGGGATGATAGAGAAACTTATACTGGAGGGAATTCCAATAATATGGAAATGAGTGATAATGGAATGATGTATTCTTACTCTGATGGAAGCAATGATTTTAACGGAGTGGGGATTCCTCAAACCACTTATTATGGGGGGTATTTCTCAAATAAATTTAATGCCGATAAACAATCTTTAAATGGAAACATTACTCATAAAGATATGTTGGTAAGTGGGCAAGATAATAATTATACCAAATACATTTTGCCCGACACGTTATATTACAATAATCAATTTAATACCATCAACTCAACCAAAAATATTAACTCAGGAAATGCTACATATGATTTAAAGTTAGATTCGTTTTCTACCCTTAAGGTAAAAATTAAAGCATCGCAAGGAACATCAACCAATGTGAATGATTTTAAAACTCAAAACCTAAATGGTATTGGTAATTTGGTAAATGATAATATTAGAAATTCAACCAACAATGGAACCAATCAATCGTTTAATACTTCCATTACTTTAAATAAAAAATTTAAGTTAAAAGGGCGCTCACTCTCTGCCAATTTTGATGGAACTTACACTTCAAATAATACAGATGGGTTTTTGCGTTCGGTTACCAATTATTACAATGGCGATACTACGTTAAACCATTCGAGCACTATTGATCAAAAGAAAACAAATGAAAACTCAGTTAACATAGTAAAAGGATATTTAACCTACACCGAACCACTCTCTAAAACGTGGTTTGTTGTAACAGATTATGATTTAACTTCAACGGTAAATACATCAAAACGTTTTTCATTTTCTAAAGATGCCAATAACGATTACACCAATGTTTTAGATACATTGAGTAATAGTTTGCGGTATGATATTTTGGCTAATAAGGGTGGTTTAGCTTTAAAGTATAACTCCAAAAAATTAACGTATTCATTAGGAGGAAAAATTTCTTATACCGATTTGCGTCAAAATAATTTGGTAAGTAATACAATCAAAAATCAGTATTATTTTAACTTGTTTCCGGCAGCGAATTTTCAATACAAAATTAAAAATACAGCTTCGTTGAGTGCCAACTACAATGGTTCCACAAGGCAACCTTCTTTGCAACAAATTCAGCCACTTTTAGATAACTCCAACCCTTTGGATATTTATTTAGGTAACCCGAATCTTGGACAAAGTTTTATCAATAATATTAGTTTAACTTATCATGATTATAAACCATTAACAGGAAGTAGCATGTATGTGAATGGTTCATTTAATTTTACCAATAATGATTTTACTAATTATGATGTGGTTGATAATTTTGGAAGAAAAATCCATCAAACAGTAAATGTAAATGGTAATTATTCTGGCAGTTTTTATTCCTATTATTATTTTCAAATCAAAAAAATTAACCTTGGCATTTCAAATAATTTGAGCGGAAATTTTTCGCGAAATCAAAATTATATAAACACTTCATCTAATATAAATAATAATCAAAGCGCGAGTTACGGGCTGAATTTTGATTATGACATTGAAAAAAAATTAGAGTTTTATGTGAATTGTGATTGGACATATAATCACTCTACATCAAGCCTTCGTCCTGATATTAAAACCCAATATTGGATTCAGGAATACCAATTAGATATGAATATTTATTTACCTAAAAAGTTTGAAATAGGAGGAAATGCTACGTTTAATATTCGTCAAAAAACTTCCGATTTTGATAAAAATTTAAACACTACAATTTTAAATGCATTTGTAGGCAAAAAGTTTTTAAAGAAAGACGCGTTAGAAATAAAATGTAGTTTACAAGATTTACTCAATCAAAATATTGGATTTAGCAGAACCGCCACCAGCAACTATATTAACGAAAGAACATACACTGTTTTAAAACGATATTTTTTAATTAGCCTAACTTGGAATTTTAGCAAAGGAGGAGCTAATGAATAAATTTTTATACTATATATTTTTCCAGTTTTTTATTGTAGAAATGGGCTGTGCGCAACAGCTCATATTTTCAGGAAAAATTACTTTTGAAAGAAAAGAAAACATCCATAAATTAATGAATGATAACTCAACTTGGAGTGAAGCGATGAAAAATAAAATGCCAAAATTTCGAACCGATTTTTTTCAATTAGCATTTAATAAACATCAAAGTTTGTATGCCATTTCTCAAGAAGATGAAAGCCCTTTTGCAAATTGGTATTATAGAGTTGCAGCATTAAATACTGTTTATACAAATTATGAAACTGGAAAAATGATTGCCGATAAAATTGTATATGAAAGAAGTTATAGGGTTGAAGATTCTATTTCGCAACTTAAATGGAAAATGCTTGGTGAGTATAGGAATATTGCAGGTTTCAACTGCCGAAAAGCAGCTACTATTATTATGGATTCTATTTATGTGATTGCATTTTTTACGGATGAAATTCCAGTAAGCGCAGGACCAGAATCTTTTCAAGGATTACCTGGAATGATTTTAGGAATTGTAATTCCAAGAATGAATATGACCTACTTTGCAACTAAAGTAGAAAATCAAATGATCAGTGAAAAGGATTTATCTGTGCCTACATCAACAAAAAATAAGCGAATAAATATTAAATCATTTAAAGATGAAATTTTAAAAGCCACTAAAGATTGGGGAGAAGATGCGCCTAAAATTTATTGGAAAGTGATGTTGTAAAATAAAAAGGATAACGATTTAAAAACTCAACAAAATAGTTGAAGAAGAATTTTATCAATTTTAAATGAGTACATGTACCGCTAATTTCTTTCACATTTTGAACTTTCAAAAAATTACCACATCTTTGCCGCCCTCGCTGGAATGGAGACCCAGGAGATAAAAACATAAACTATATATGTCAGTAAAAATTAGATTACAACGTCATGGACGTAAACAATCGCCCTATTACCACATCGTGGTGGCGGATTCACGTGCTCCGAGAGATGGTAAGTTTATCGAGAACATTGGTTATTACAAACCTCAAACTGTTCCGGCAACTATCGAACTCGACTCGGACAAAGCATTAACTTGGTTGGAAAAAGGCGCACAGCCCACCGACACTTGTCGTGCTATTCTTTCATACAAAGGTGTTCTTTACAAACATCACTTAAACGGTGGTGTGCGCAAAGGTGCATTAACTGCTGAGCAAGCTGAAGAAAAATTTGGTAAATGGACAGCATCTAAAGAATCAAAAGTAGATATTCACGTAGAGAACTTTAAAAAATCTTTGAGTGAAAAAGCTACTGCTGCTTTAGCTGAAGAGACCAAAGTTAAACAAGCCCGTGCTGCTAAATTAGCTGAAAAATTAAAGGCTGCTGAAGATGCAAAAGTTGCTGCTATAATTGCAGAAACAGCTTCAGCTGAAGAAACTCTTGTTGCTGAAGTATCTGAAGCTCCAGTTGTTGAAACACCTGTTGCAGAAGTACCAGTAGTTGTTGAAACACCGATTGCAGAAGTACCAGCAGTTGTTGAAACACCGATTGCGGAAGCAACTACAGAAACTCCTGCTGAATAATTAATTCAGTTTGATGAAGTCCATTAACAGAAAAGATTTCATTATTGCTGGTGTAGTTGAAAAAATACACGGTACAAAAGGAGGATTGAGGCTAAGCTTTGATCAAAAAATTAAAATTAAGGAATGGGTATTTTTTGAGTTTCATCAAAAACCTGTTCCTTTTTTTGTGGAATCTATTTCTGGAAATGATGTTGATTTAATTGTTCAGGTAAAAGGAATTAGTACTCCAAAAGAAGCTCAACGTTTTGTTGGAAAAACAGTTTTAGTTCCATCATCAAAAACAAAACGTAAAACCCGAACAACCGACCTAAGTATTATTGATTATTTATTGATTGATGAAAATATTGGAGAACTCGGAAGGGTAGAAGATGTGGAAGAACTTCCTCAACAATTGATTATTCGTACCACATTTAAAGGCAAGGAATTATTGATTCCAGCAGTTGACGAGTTTATCATTGAAATTAATGAAAAGAAAAAAATAATTCATTTAAACCTACCCGAAGGAATTTTAGAATTATGATGAAGTCTATGATGAAATATATTTTAAATAACTCTGCACTAAGCACTAAAAACTGATTATTAAATTATGCAAATAGATATACTAACTCTTTTTCCAAACATGTTTGAAGGGCCGTTTAGTGAGTCTATTATTAAACGTGGGCAAGAAAAGGGTATAGTTAAAATTGATATGCATAATATTCGTGATTACTCCACAAGCAAACAAAAATCCGTTGACGAATATGCTTTTGGAGGAGGTGCCGGAATGGTAATGCAAATTGAACCTATTGATCTTTGTATACAAAAATTAAAGGAGCAAAGAACTTATGAT
The DNA here is from genome assembly GCA_025359805.1 of Bacteroidota bacterium. GTDB lineage: Bacteria > Bacteroidota > Bacteroidia > UKL13-3 > UKL13-3 > CAIUEQ01. Next base: position 24,235 of record JANYDU010000037.1, on the reverse strand, counting down.
GAAATTATTTACCTAAGCCCTGATGGAGAATTATTCGATCAAAAAATGGCGAATCATCTTTCAACAAAAAAGAATTTATTGTTTTTATGCGGACATTATAAAGGTGTGGATGAAAGAGTTCGCGAGCATTTAATTACCAAAGAAATTTCAATTGGGGATTATGTATTAACGGGGGGAGAATTGGCAACTGCAGTTATTGTTGATGCCATTGTGAGATTAATACCAGGAGTGCTTAATGATGAAACATCGGCTTTGAGTGATTCCTTTCAAGATAATTTAATAAGTCCTCCAGTTTATACAAGACCAGCAGATTACAAAGGTTGGAAAGTTCCTGAGATATTACTTTCAGGGCATCAAGCAAAGATTGAAGAATGGAAAAACGAACAAAGTGTAGAACGAACAAAACAAAGACGACCAAATCTATTAAAATAGTTTTGATAAACATTTGCGCATTTTAAAAAGAAGTTTTTGCAATTTAAAAAATAAGTCTATTTTCGCACTCCATTTTAAGGAATATACAACACATGAACGCAATTAAATTAGTTGAGCAAGAGTTCACAAAAGATAAAACTTTCCCTGCTTTTGGTGCAGGAGATACTGTTAACGTATATTATAAAATTCGTGAAGGCGCAAAAGAACGTATCCAACAATATCAAGGAGTTGTTCTTCAAAAAAGAAATTCAGGAATTCAAACTACATTTACTGTTCGTAAAATTTCTAACGGTGTTGGTGTAGAAAGAATTTTTCCTTTATACAGTTTAAATATTGATAAAGTAGAGGTCATGAATCGTGGAAAAGTGCGTAGAGCACGTATATTTTATTTACGTGATGCTAAAGGTAAGGCAGCTAAAATCAAAGAAAAAAGAGGTTAATTTTTTCACAGATAAATTTAAAAAGCCTCAACCTTTATTGGTTGGGGCTTTTTTGTTTTCATTCACAACAATTATTTTTGAATCGTTATGAGCAACGAGATTTCCAAGACATACAATCCTCAAGGTATCGAAAACAAATGGTACAGCTATTGGCTGGAGCAAAATTATTTTCATGCGAAACCTGATCATAGAGAACCATTTACTATTGTTATTCCGCCTCCAAATGTTACAGGAGTGTTGCACATGGGGCATATGTTAAACAATACCATTCAGGATGTGCTTATACGCAGAGCACGTATGCAAGGAAAGAATGCGTGTTGGGTTCCAGGAACAGATCACGCATCAATAGCAACAGAAGCTAAAGTTGTTCAGCTATTGCGTGAACGTGGAATTAAAAAATCGGATTTGAGTCGTGAGGATTTTTTGAAATACGCTTGGGAATGGAAAGAAAAATATGGCGGAATTATTTTAGATCAACTTAAAAAATTAGGCGCAAGCTGTGATTGGGATAGAACCCGTTTTACTATGGAACCAAGCTTAAGCGAAGCTGTTGTGGATGTGTTTATAGATTTGTATGAAAAGGGATTAATATATCGTGAATTGCGAATGGTTAATTGGGATCCACAAGGCAAAACAGCATTGAGCGATGAAGAGGTAATTTATAAAGATGTTCAATCGAAGTTATATTACATTAAGTATAAGTTGACGGTTGACAGTTGTGAGTTGGTAGCAAAAGAGACCAACAACACTCAACTAAAAACTAACAACTATATCACCATTGCAACCACACGCCCTGAAACTATTTTGGCCGATATGGCTATTTGTGTAAATCCTAAAGATGAACGCTATTTACATTTAATTGGTAAAAAGGTTTTAGTTCCTTTTATCAATCGTGAAATTGAAATTATTGCGGATGAATATGTATCCATGGATTTTGGAACGGGGTGTTTAAAAGTTACTCCTGCTCATGATAAAAACGATTACGAACTGGGCAAAAAATTTAACCTTGAAGTAATTGATATTTTAACTGATGAAGGTTTTATTGATGAAAAAGCTTTGGATAAGAGATACATTGGTAAAGATAGGTTTGCAGTGCGCAAACAAATAGCAATTGATTTGGAAGAGGCTGGGCATATTGAAAAAATTGAAGAGTATAAAAATCAAGTTGGAACCAGTGAAAGAACGGGGGCTGTTATTGAACCTCGTTTAACTTTACAATGGTGGGTTGATATGAAAAAATTCATGGCTAAAAATCCGCAAGTGTTGGATGCGGTAATGAGTGATGAAATTAAATTTCATCCTGCCAACATGAAAAATACTTACAAGCATTGGATTGATAATATTAAAGATTGGTGTATTAGCAGGCAACTTTGGTGGGGGCAACAAATACCGGCTTGGTATGATGAGGCGGGAAATTACGTTGTAGCTAAAACGCATGAAGAAGCTTTGGTGAAGTTTCAAATCCGAAATCCGAAATCCGAAATCCGAAATCTTAAGCAAGATGAAGATGTGCTCGATACTTGGTTCTCATCATGGCTTTGGCCTATTTCTGTTTTTGACGGATTTAAAGATAAAAGCAATAAAGACATTAAGTATTTTTATCCAACAAATGATTTAGTAACGGGACCGGATATTATCTTTTTTTGGGTGGCACGTATGGTAATGGCAGGCTACGAATTTACTGGGCAAAAGCCGTTTAAGAACGTTTATTTTACTGGTTTAATACGTGATAAGCAACGCAGAAAGATGAGCAAGAGTTTGGGCAATTCTCCCGATCCTTTGGAATTAATTGCTCAATATGGTGCCGATGGTGTGCGTATGGGAATGTTGCTTTGCAGCCCCGCAGGAAATGATATTTTATTTGATGAAAGCCAAGTTGAGCAAGGAAGAAATTTTGCCAATAAAATTTGGAATGCGTTTCGTTTAATAAAAGGTTGGGAAGTAAAACCTGATTCGGAATTTACATCTGAGATTTTAAACAGCAATAAAATTTCTGAGGATTGGTTTAATGTAAGATTTAATGAAGCACTAAAAGATATTGAAGTAAAATTTACGGAGTATAAATTGAGTGAAGCATTGATGATGATTTATAAATTAATTTGGGATGATTACTGTGCTTGGTATTTAGAAATGATTAAGCCCGTTTATGGCGAGCCTATTAATCAATCAACCTATCATCAATCTATTATTTTCTTTGAAAAATTAATGAAAGTATTGCATCCATTTATGCCTTTTATTACCGAAGATATTTGGCAAAATATAATGGAGAGAAAAGTGGGAGAGAGCATTTGTATTTCCAATTATCCAACTGTTGAAATGAACATTGATGCTCCAAAATTGGAAAGAGCATTTGAAGTTATTACAAAAATTAGAGAGTTAAGAAACTCAAAAGGAATGAGTCCGAAAGAAGTATTTGAAATTGCCATTAAAACTCAAGATAAAACTCAATACGAGCCTTTCCAATATTTGATAAAAAAGTTGGCTAATGTTTCAGCTTTAAATTTTGTAAATGAAAAGCAAAATGGTGCAACATTAATTCCTATTGATACCGATGAAATGTTTGTGTTTTTAACGATTGAAGTTGATGCAGAAGCCGAAAAAGAAAAAATAACTAAAGAGATACATTATTTGGAAGGCTTTATGAAATCAGTAGATACAAAGTTGAGCAACGAAAAGTTTGTAGCCAATGCTAAACCCGAATTGGTTGAAAAAGAGCGGCAGAAAAAAGCCGATGCCCTAGCAAAAATTGAAGTGTTAAAAAGCAGTATTCAATCGCTATAAAAAAAAATCCCGATTTGATTTAATCGGGATTTATTTTTTGTAATCAACCTTGTTTTATATGTAAAAAATTATCTGTTATCATCTGCTTTTTTAATTAAGCGACCGCTTGAAGTTTGTGTCCCATTAATACTCACCGCTACATAATAAACTCCGGGAGCTAATTTAGAAATATCAATATTGGCAGGGTTACTTCCGTTAGTACATGGATAAGAATAATGATTAATAGTTACTCCACTCGAATTAATTATCGTTACTTCTGCCAATCCATTTCCAGATGAATTGATATCAAATTTAAAATCGTTTACTGCAGGATTTGGAAAAAGGGTAATAGAGTTATTTGCTTTTTCACCTGAGGAACCAGCATCTCCCTGTGAACCAATTGTAATTTGACTTGAACTTCCTGTTTCTGGATTTAGTATATTATATTTTCCGGATGGCAATCCACTTGTATTGATATTTCCATACGCATCTTTGGTTGCTGTTTTTATTAAATTATTATTGGCATCAAAAATTAATACTGAACTTTCTTTGCTTGAATCTCCAGAAGGTATTTTTGAATTATCAGATGCTTGTATGATTTTGTTTATAGAAAGATAAATATCATATCCATTTAAATCTTGGTCATCACCATTCATTACACCTATTTCCAAAGCATCTTCTATATTAATCGCGTTACCCCAATAAGTTGAAATAAAATTATTATTATTTGTTTCGGCTAAAATGATATATCTGCCATTTTTAATCTTACTAAAAGCATATTCACCAGATAAACTTGTTGTTGTTTTTTCTATTAATTGATAATTACTTTTATCAGTATTAAAGGCTAATAATTTTATGTTACAATTTCCAATGGGTTCACTATTCCCTAATGCTCTACCCTTAAGTGTTACTCCATTATTTTGTTGGCTTTTATTTACTCCATATGCTAGAGTTTTTTGAAATAAATCAGCACACGAATTTTCTTTATCAATTATATTTAAAGTTACTGTGTATGTTCCTTTGTTAGCATAAATATGTATTGGTGAATTTATTTCTGAAGTACTTCCATCACCAAAATTCCATTCCGATTTTGCCGTTGAACTCATATCAGAGAAGTTTGTGAATATAAATTTTCCATCATACGAAACATAAAAATCGAATGCTGCTTTACAAGTTACAGCTTGCTGTTTTTCTTTCTGTTTTGTTTCCTCGTTTTTTGTTTCCTCTTTTTTGATAATAGGTTTCTTTTCATCAATTGCTTCTGTATTTTTATTTGTTAATGAAGGAGTAGATTTTGGCGAAGTAATTATTTTATCATATATATTATTTGTGGGTTGAATGGATTTTTGTATTGATGAATTATTGATGAATGATTTGTTTGTATCGAAAATTATTTTGTAAGAATTCGCTTCATTTTTTATGCTTTCTGTTGATGTAGAAGCAGCAGATGTAATAGTATTTGAATAAAAATAAGGAACATTTTTATCGGAGCTATTTTGATTACGGGTATCGATATTTTTTTGTTGAATAACCTTGTTGTTTGAAGCAGTGGTTTCTTGTACTGGCTGTAAAAACAGATATAAACCAAACATACTAATTGCCACGAGGCAAATAATTGCAAACATTTTTTGCAAGCCATATAATTTTATGAGCCTGTTTTTTTTCTGATGGATATTATCCAACAACTCCATGTCTGGAGCTTCGGAGTAATCTCCTAATTTTTGACGCATCAACTCATCAAAAAATTGTTCATTCGTTTTCATAATTTTTCTTTTCGGTTTCCCTTTAAAATATTCATTAAATAGCCGCGTGCCCTTGATAATTGTGATTTTGAAGTACCTTCACTAATTCCAAGTAGCTCTCCAATTTCATTGTGTTGGTATCCTTCAATCACATATAAATTAAAAATGGTGCGATATCCATCGGGCATTTGTTGCACTTTTATCATTAGTTCTGCTGCCGACATATTGCTCACAATTTGATTTTCAAAACCAATATCATAAGCAGTTTCTATATCTACTTCGTCTTTAAATTTTAAATTTTTTCGATAATGTTTTAAAGCAGTATTAATCATAATACGCTTAATCCAACCTTCAAAAGAGCCTTCGCCTTTAAAAGACTTTAGGTGTATAAAAACTTTCACAAAACCATCTTGCAAAACATCTTGGGCATCTTCTCTATTTTTGGTGTACCGCAAACAAGCACCTATCATTTTGCTTGCATACCTCCTATACAACTCGTTTTGAGCTGAGGCATTATTTTGCAAGCAATACTGAACAATTTCAGCTTCTGTAAGTGCCCTCATTTCTTTCACGGTAAGAGGATATAATTTGAAAGACCTAATATAGATGTACATGGTTGCACAGCAAAACCATATTCATTTTATGACTGATTAATTACTCAAAACGTAACACAAAAAAGCCCTGCAAATGCAAGGCTTTTAGTTATGGTAAACTGTTTTTAAAATCTTGGTAGCGGGTTTCAAATGTTTGTCCAACTTTGCTTCCCATGCTGGTCCATTTGGTTTCAATATTGGTTACTCTATCTCCTGGATCAGGGTGTGTGCTTAAAAATGCGGGAGTTGAACTTTGTCCTTTTATTTTTTCAAAAAAATATTTTGCACCTCTAGCATCATAAGCTGTGGGATATAAATAAATAACTGAATAGGTATCGGCTTCGGTTTCATGATCTCTACTAAATTTTAGTACGGTTAAGTTGGCAACAATTTGAGTGAGTTGTCCGGGATTATTTCCGGCAACAACAGCAAGTAAAGCTTGCAAGCCATATACTTCAGTCATTTGTTGTATGCTATGTCTTCTATCAGCATGTGCAATTTCATGACCTAAAACTCCTGCTAATTGATCTTCATTATCCAAATATTTTATGATGCCAGTGTACACATAAATGTATCCACCAGGTGTACAAAACGCATTAAGTACTGAATCGTTTTTGATAATTTTTACTTGCCATACAAAATCATTTTTATGGGCAACCATTCCTCCATTTAAAATGGTATCACGAATTTGTTTTAAATGAGCGTAGGCATTTGGATAGGCTGTTTCTGAAAGGAGAGGATAATTAATAGAATCGGCTAAAATTTGATCAGCAGTTTGTTGTCCTAATTTTTTATCATCATCCAATGAAAATAACAACCCGCTGGCTACTTCTGTTGATTTTTTACATGACATTGATAGTAGAAATACAGAAGCTAAAAATACTAAAATAAAATTTTTCATGGTGCGAAAGTAATACATTATGCTAAAGGTTTTAAGCCTTGTTTGATTCCTAATTCAATCATTAATTGATAAGCCTCTTGGTAATCATTTTTGATGTGACCTTCTAAGATGGATTCGCGAATTTCTTGTTTGATAATGCCTACTTCTTTTGAAGGACCGATGCCAAAAATTTTCATAATATCTTCTCCACTAATTGGAGGTTGCCAATTGCGAAGGCTATCTTTAGCACTTACATCGGCAACCATTAATTCTACTTGTTTTAAATTGTGTTTATAGAGGTCTAATTTTTGTGCATTGCGAGTAGTCATGTCAGCTCTGCAAAACATAAACAATGCATCTATATCATCATCTGCATCTACAATTAATCTTCTAATAGCACTATCGGTAATTCCTTCGTTTGCCAATGCTTTAGGGCGATGATGTAGAGCAACAATCTTCTCTACAAATTTCATTTTTTCATTTAATGGCAGCTTAAGTTTTCTGAATATTTTAGCAACCATTCGAGAGCCCTTATCTTCATGCCCATGAAAAGTCCAACCTTCGCCTTCAATAAATCTTTTGGTAATAGGTTTAGCAATATCATGCAAAATAGCTGCCCATCTTAACCAAAGATCATTACTCTCTTCACTTAAATTATCGAGCACTTGGAGGGTGTGATAAAAATTATCTTTATGAGCTTTTCCTTCTCTAATTTCCACACCTTGCATATCAGATAGTTCAGGAAAAATAAGTTGAAGTAATCCTGTTTCAAACAATAATTTATAACCTATAGAAGGAATTTTGGATAAGTTAATTTTATTTAATTCATCGGTAATCCGTTCAGCTGAAATAATTTCAATACGATGTTTATTTGCGCAAATAGATTCGAAAGTTTCGGGATGAATTGTGAAATTTAACTGAGCCGAAAATCGGATGGCTCTCATCATTCTTAATGGGTCATCACTAAATGTAATATTAGGGTCAAGAGGTGTGCGAATAATTTTTTGTTCTAGATCTTTTAAGCCATTAAATGGGTCAACTAATTCTCCAAAATTATTTTCATTTAAACTAATGGCTAATGCGTTTATGGTAAAATCTCTGCGGTTTTGATCATCTTCAATAGTGCCCGGTTCAACAGTTGGTTTTCGAGAATCACGTGTGTAAGATTCTTTTCTGGCACCTACAAATTCTACTTCCCAATCATCAGTTTTAACCATAGCTGTTCCAAAATTTTTGAAATAGGCGAAGTCTTTTTTGCCGGGCAAACTATGTGCAAATGCTTTGGCTAATTCAATGCCATCACCCAAAACAACTATATCAACATCCTTTGATGGACGGTTTAAAAAAATATCACGTACAAATCCCCCAACAACAAATGCGGGTAAATGATGTTGTGCAGATAGTTTAGAAATTTGCTTGAATAGAGGATTGGTTAATGTCACTTTCACGTGGCGAAGATAAGCAGGCAATGGATACTTAAAAAGAGAGTGTTGAAAAACTGAAATTCCAATTGTAGGCTCGTAACGAGTAGAAATAATTTTCTTATAATTTTATCCTTAATGCCAAACTAAATACTCTTCCATCAAGCGGTGCATAAACTTGTCTAAAAGTAGGAGTACTTGTTGGGGGAATAATCATATTTTCAAATCGTGTTTGTCGGATGTCAAATATGTTTTCACAACTGGTAATGATGCTAAACTGTTTAATATGTTTCTGAAAAATAATTCCAAAAGTATAATAATCATTAGTCTTGGTATCATTATCTCTAAACATAGATGAGAGGTAAAATGCTTCAAAAGCTACAGAGTAGTTTTGTTCCTCTTCAAAAATAATATCAACATTTAATTTGTGTTGAGGGGTTAATGGAATAAACGATTGTGATGCATCATATTTTCTTTGTGCATCTATAAAAGAATAAGCAGCAAATATTTGAAACTCATCCAATCTGTAGCGCATATTGCTTTCAAAACCAGCAGTTAAAATTGGTAAATTTTTGTTTGTAAAATTAAAAGTATCAAGCACCAAAGGGTTATTAATTTGTGTAGCAAAAAATGATTGATTGAAAGTAATAGAAGCTTCACCAATAATAAGTTTATAATTAAAATCAATATTAAATCCAATGGATTTTTCGGCTTTTATGGATGATGAAAGAGGTTGTATCGTATTGATTCCATTTTGCTCAGATGCGGTTGAGAATATAGTTGGAACTTTGTAACCAAATCCACTTCCAACTCTCACATAAAATACATTTGTAAATTTATACTTAACCGCTAAACGTGGCAAAACAAATAATCCAAATTGATTTTGATAATCTGTGCGAAGCCCTGCTTGCAATGAAAATTTTTCGGTAGGCTTCCAATCGTCTTGTAAAAATATTCCTGTGGTATTGTAGTTATAATTTCTTTGTTGATGACTTTTTGAACTGTCTTCCGAAAAATTTTCGGTAATAAAATTTACACCTGTAACAAATTGGTGGTTGCGCATACTAAAAATATATGACGCTTCCGAATAACTGCTTATTTGTGTTCCCTTAAAAGTGGAGTTAGATTGATTAATGGTTCTGTTGAAATAGGAAACACTATTTTTAAACGTAAAAGATTTTCCATGTTCAAATTTTTTGTCAAATTTTATTTGTGATGAAAGGCGATTAGAAATATTCTCTTCAAAATATTTATGCAAGGAATCTGTTTTATTACTAATTACCTGCATATCTCCACCAATCCGATTGTCTGTTGTTCCATTTAATCCAAAACGTAATGTTGTTGATGAATCAATAAAATAAAAAAAGGTGGGAGCAATATTAAATGTTTGTGTTTTGGGTAAATCGGAAAAGTTATCTTTATTCACATCTACTGCCGATTGAAAACTATTTGCAGATAAAAAAGTGAGTCCAAATTTATTCCATCGTTTAGAAAAATAAGCATCGGCATTATTTCCTTGCAATGATGTTTGATTGAATAAAAAAGTAAGTTCTCTTTTTTGTTGAGGTTGTTTTGAAATTAAATTTATAATTCCTGCAATGGCATCACTACCATAAAGTGAAGAAGCAGAACCCTTAATAATTTCTACTTGTTTTAAATCGAGTGGGGGAATTTGCATGATACTTAATCCTTGTGCAAATCCTCCATAAAGTGGAAATCCATCTTTAAGAATTTGGGTGTATTTTCCATCTAAACCTTGCAATCGGATGCTTACGTTTCCGTTTGTGGCTGATGTTTGTTGTACTTGAATGCTTGGAGATTCTAATAATATTTTTGAAATATTGGATGGCTTTTCTTTTACTTCTTCCTCCCCAATTACTTCCACTCGAATGGGAATATCTTCAATCCGTGAATTGGTTCTTGTAGAGGTAACAATCACATCAGCTAACTCACCACTTTCACTTTTTAATAAAATTTCAATAGGTTGTTTTGACAGAGGAAATGAAATTTCTTTCTCACTTTTTTCATAACCTATATAAGAAAAAACAATTTCGTATTCGCCATTAGGAATTTTGTTGATAACGAGTGTTCCACTGGTATCGGTTGTTGCACCAAGCTTTAATGTTTTGATATAGGCACTTGCGCCAATAAGTTTTTCTTTGGTTTCGCTATCTTTAATTACAACTTTAAAAGTGTTTTGTGCTTGAGCTAAAAGTGGAAAAAAGGCAAGGATTACAATTATTTTCTTTAACATTTACTTCGCTCTAATAGCAATTACAGGGTCCAATCTGGAGGCTGTCCAAGCTGGAATAAAACCTGATATCAAACCAATAACCACCGATACAGTTACACCTGTTAAAATATTTCCTAAGCTTAATGAAATAGTAAAATCAATAGAGTTTGTTACCCAATAACTAATGCCCCAAACCAAAAGAATTCCAATAGCACCTCCAACCAAACACAAAATGATAGCTTCTACTAAAAACTCAATTAATATAAAATAATTTTTTGCGCCCAATGCTTTTTGAATACCAATTTGGTTGGTACGTTCTTTCACAGAAACAAACATAATATTGGCAATACCAAACCCTCCAACAAGCATGGCAAACCCACCAATAATCCAACCTGCAAAAGTAATCACTCCAAAAACTGCTTTTAAAGGTTCGGCAATTAAAGTAGTTTTATTTAGGGCGAAATTTTGTTCTTGTCCGGGTTTAAGTTTTCTGGTTGATCGCATAATTCCACGCAATTCATCTTCCATCATTTCAAGCGGAATTCCTGTTGCTGCTTTTACTTGAATTTGTGCATTGGCTCTATCCGAATTAATGCGCACATAATTGGCAACCGTTTGAACAGGAATAATCATGTTATTGTCTAAACTATTTCCCAATAAACTTTCGCCTTCTTTTTGAGTAACACCTATAATTCTAAATTTTCTTCCTTTTAAAGTAACTTCTTTATCAATTGGATTTACACTTGGAAATAAAGTTTCAGCTAAAGCATAACCAATGATGGCAACCATCGAACCGTTTTTTGATTCCCCTTCGGTAAAATATCTCCCATCAAAAAAATCAAAACTTCTTACTTTATCATAATCAAAAGAAACGCCTAAAATATTTACTCCAACAGCCGAGTTGCTTTCATATTTTACAGTACTTCCTCCAAGTGTAACCACTAAAGTACTGGCATCTGATAAAGTTGCTTTTTCTTTTACAGTTCGTAATTCTGCTAACTTTGGATTTGGTCGATTCATGTATTTCCACCACTTGTAATCACTGCCAAAATCCCATGGCCATTTATCAATAAATATTACATCTTTTCCTAACGATTCAACACTGGCTTGTACATTTTTTTCAAGAGATTCAACCATTGTTAATACCATGATGATACAAAAAATACCAATGGTAATGCCAAGTGTAGATAGGAATGTTCGCACTTTATTATTACGTAAAGCTTCGTAGGCAAAAGCAATGCTTTCCATAATTTGATTAATAACAGTGCGAATGTTTTTTATCATGGCATCAAAAGTAATCAAAAATTGTGTTGATAAAATGAGTTGATGAAGCTTTTACATGTGCGGTTAATTTAGAGGGGTTCCGCAAATCGTATATCGTATAAAAAAGTTTTATCGGTGAGTGTTTTTAAGAATGAAATGATATCAACTTGATCTTTTTCTGATAAGTTTATTTTGCGAATGAGCTCGTCAGTTTCATTCAAAAAAATTCCTTTTGCATAATGGTTAACTACTTGTTTTAAATTTCTAAAACGCCCATCGTGCATATATGGATAAGTCATTTCAATGTTTCGCAAACTGGGAACTTTAAATTTCATTTTATCTTTTTCTAAACCAGTAATTGCAAAACGGCCGAAATCTTTTAAAGAAGTATCCGTTAGTAAACCATTATTTCTAAAAGTATTATCAGTAAACAAAGGTTCTTTATGACAAGCTGCACAATGCAACCTAAATAATTTAAGTCCGTTTAATTCTTGTTGAGAAAGGGTGTCTTCTTTTCTCATAAATTTATCATATCGAGAGTTAGCGGAAATCATTAACCCAACAAATTGTGAAATGGCTTTTAGCATTTTCTCAGAGGTGATAATGGTATCATAAAAAGCACGGTTGAATAAAATTTTATAGTTGTTATTGCATTGAAGTTTTTGAATAACGTGCTTCAAATTTTCATTCATTTCAATTGCATTGGTTATTGGGGCTATGGGTTGTAAATCCAAATGATTAATTCCTCCATCCCACATAAAATTGGTTTGCCAAATCATGTTTTGAATTGGAGGAACATTTCTGTTTCCAATTAATCCATTAATGCCATGGCTTAGCGTATGGTCAATATGTGCAAAGGCGGCAATTCGTTGGTGGCAGCTTCCGCAACTGATTGAACTATCCTTGGAAAGAATAGGATCGTAAAATAATTTTCTGCCTAATATGAATCCTTCAGGTGTGGGTTGGTTTAATTTAAATTTGTAAATGGGTTTGGGAAATCCTTTCGGAATTTTAAGTTCAACATCTTTTTTAGTAATAATGAAATAAGGGTTTTCAGAATTTATAAAAGCGGTAAAAACGCAAAATGCCAAAGTAAATATAGATACGATTGTAAATTTATTTTTCATCAGTTATCAAGCTAAACATATCAGCATAATTATTTGCAATGGTTGTTGAATATTGATGATTGGTTACAGATGATATTTTTGACAAATCAATAGATATTGGAGTTTTAAATATTTCTATCACATCTGTTTTAATATGTATTGTTGATTTGTTTGTACTAGAAATAATTAATGGGTTACTAAAATTTAAATTGATTTCTCGGATACAATTATTGGGTTGTTTGTATCCGCCAATATGAAATTCAAAAATATTTTTAGGAGAGTTAGAAGCAGGAGAGGAGCCATCTAATTTTAGAAAAATATATCCAGTATTCCATGCCCAAAACATTGCATTTATGGGGTCTAAAGCTCCTGTTTGAATACCGCTGCAATTGTGTGAACTATCTACTCCTAAAATAAAACGAATAGAATTATATTCTCCATCAGGAATATTATTTAATTCAATTTGTTTAGATAATTCTTCTTCTTCATTCACTAAAAAATAAGTATTGTAGTTAAATGAAGTTCCATTTTTTTTCTTCAATTGAATATTTCCGATGTAGTATTTAAACTTGCTAATAGTAAAGGATTGGTTCAATTCATTTTCATAAAAAACAGAATCTAATTTTAATAACTTACTCCCAACCATGTGGTGAAACTGAATGGATAATTTACTTTTTTCACTGGCGTTTATAAACGACATAGCAGCCATTAAGACTGCTATGAACAAAATTATAGATATGTTTTTTTTTAGCAAAAACATCAGTTAGTACATCATTTGTTTTTAATAATTTTTTGAATTACTTTTTGATCAGTTCCTTCTAAATGCAAGAAATAAATCCCTTCTGAATATTTAGTTAAATCAAATGAATATGCAATACTGGGTTGAATAAATTTTTTTGTTTCCAATAATTTCCCTTGAGCATCATACAGGTTTGCGGTAAGGTTATTGGCGCTATTTGCGTCCATATACAAATACAAATAATCACTTGTTGGGTTGGGCATTAACTCATATTTTATTTTACTATTTAAATCAGCCACTCCAGTATTTGTTCCATTGTAAACTGTTGTAATTTCGGATATGGTAACATGTCCAGAGCTTGGACCACCTGTATTTCCGGCTTGTACAGTTCCGTAATATGTACTGCCAATTACAAAAGGATACAGAGGTTTTTGTGCTGCATCAATGGTTACAAAATACGCATACGTACCGTTTGGATATTCTGGTGTTTTGCAAAATCGTCCGTTGTGTTCATCCAAATCTCCAAGTCCCGAAACGTATTCCCAATCTTGTAAAAAATTTCCAATTGGATAAGTTGCATTTACATCGGGGCCGGGTTTTGACGCTGTTGAGCCATCAGGCAAAGTTGTACGTGTGGTAATACTGCGTGTACGATAAGAAGGTATCATACGTTTGATTGCACCTGTACCGTCAATATTTGTATAGGCATAAGCGCCATATACAGGAAACCCATCAAACATATATCCAATAATAGGTGAATGGTGTGTACTATCTTTATCATTATACAAACACTTAGGGTTTACGTGGTGGTGGTATTCTCCACCTTGTTGAGGATGTCCTAAACAATTATCAAAACTTACACCTTCATACACCAATGCATTTCTGTGCCACACACCTTCATTATTGTAAGTTTGCGCATCATCGGCATTGTCAATACTTACTCCATTACTCCAAATTCCAACATGACCTAAACCAACAGTTGTTAATGTTCCTGTATTTTTAGTTGGAGTGCGTGTAATTTTAAAAACAAAATTTTGGTTAGATGGGATATTTGGATTTCCTGTCCAAGGACCAATACTATAACCTGGAATACATGAACAACTTACATACACATTACTGGCTGAATATTGCACAATTTGAACGTTAGCCGGCAAACTATTATAACCAGTTAAGCCTGTTGTGTTTCTTACCCAAGAAGAAATTTCTGGTGTAATTGTTTGCGCAAAATTAATTTGAAAGCACACGAATAATACTGCGATGAATAGAAATAATTTTTTCATATGTTATTATATTTTCTTATTTGAAGATAAAAAATAGTAAAACTTGCGGTAGGTTAATTATTTTAATAATGATAATCCTTCGAGTGCTGATTTATCGCCAGGTGATAAAAGTAAAACTCTATTAAAAAGCTCTTTTGCTTCATTATTTTTCTTTACATTTAAATTGCACCAAGCAAACATGTGCAATCCATCATAATCAAAAGGATAAAGTGTTGTTACCTTTTCAAAATTTTTATAGGCAACTGTATAATTTTTTCGGTTATAATAAATCAACCCAAGCCAATAATTTACGTTTGAATTATTGGGTTCAATTTTTAAAATTTCTTCGTATTGCTTAATCACATCATCCCATTTATTGGCAGACGAAGCTGGTAAGACATATCCCAATTTTGCCTCAATGGAATTAGGGCGTAAATTGGTGGCGATGTTATAATATTTTATCGATTCGTCATACATTCCTGCTTCAAATAGCAAATATCCAATGCGAATATTTGTTTCATAGTTATCGGTTGTGTAAATCGTTTTTAAAACAGTTATTGCCGAAGTGTAATTTCCAACTTTTTCGTAACCATAGCTTTTAGAAAATGCACTTTGAATGGTTTCTTGTGCAAATAATTGAAGTACTGCAAACATCAACATACTTAAAATGGTAATCTTGTTTTTCATAATTTATAAGTTTAGTTAAAGTAAAAATTTATTTTAATAAGGCTAATCCGTCTAATGCTGATTTATCGCGAGGAGACAGGAGCAATACTTTTTTAAATAGTGATTTTGCTTCTGCACTTTTCCCCAATTGTAAATTGCTCCATGCAAACATTAATAAGCTATCATAATCAAAAGGATATAATCCAACAACCAACTCAAAATGTTTGTAAGCAAGTTGAAAATTTTTTCGGTTGTATTGTATCAATCCCATTTTGTAATTCACATTTGTGTTTTTAGGATCCAACTTTAATATGGATTGATATTGTTTTACCACATCATCCCATTTTCCCATAACAGATGCAGGGTAAACATACCCCATTTTAGGTTCCACAGCATTTGGATTAATGATAATTGCCCGTGAATAATAATTCATGGATTCAGCATTTAAACCTGCTTCATAATGTAAATAACCTAACCGTAAATTTTGCTCATAGCTACTTGCACTATATATATTTTTTATACAGGCAATGGCTGAAGAATAGCTACCGGTTTTTTCAAATGTATAACTTTTTGAAAAGGCTTCCTCAACTGCATCTTGTGCAAATGTTACTGATGAAATTAAAATTAAAATAATACTAAGAAATGGTTTGTTCATGGTTGAAAGTTTTTGTAATACTAAATATTTAATGCTGTTGTTAATCATATATTTTTTTTGTTTGTGTTTTTAAAATATCAATTTAAGTCCAATAATTCCCATGTTAAAATTGTAATTGGTTTCTCTTACATATTCAGTTTTTGACTCATGTAAATAATGACCGAATAGACTTACATTTTTTCCGCAATTCCAATCCAATCCAACATTTATTCTTTGATGTGTAATATCGTCAGAGTTGTTTACTAAGTAACCATTTTGCTCGTTAAAATTTTTAGTTTCAAAATAAGTATAGCTTGCAGATAGTGAAATTTTAGACGTGATAAAATACCTGCCACCAATGGATGGAATAGGTTTAAATGAATTGGAAGAATCATCACTAAATAAAATAACTCCTCCATTTAGCATCAAATTTTTGTTGTGTAAAGGATACCAATTTACATTTAGTTGTTGTTGATATTGTTTTGCACTATTTAATGTTGAATAAGATGCTATCCCAGTAAACAAAAAATCTTTCCACGATTTTGATATTGCGATTGATGCCACAATACTGGAACCATCATAATTTGGTATTGGGGGTGGAGCACCTGGGTAGGCAGGTGGCCCTGATGGTTTAACATTGCTGTATGTGTAATTTAAATAATGAAAAGCAGGAGATATGAGCCATGATTTTTTTAAAGGGATATTTAGCGTTACAAAAAATTGTTGTTGACTGAGACTTCCATAATACATGGGTTGAGCAATATTAGTAAATGCTATATATGCGGTTACATTTCTTCCCAAATTAATTCCTACACCTGCCTGAAAATATTTCATTGATTTGTACAAACTTGTATCTGATGAAATTTTTAATCCTACTTCGGCATTTGCAAAATAAATAGGAGATGGATCTTCCATTTTTGTTTTTTGCAGGGTAGCTAAACTAAATGTGTTAGTGATTTTTAATGCTTGCGGATATTGCTCAGTATACACATAACAATAAAATAAATATTCCTTTAAAAGTTCATCATTTTTATCCATTGTATAAGCAGCTTCAAAATGATGCAAAGCCATTCTGTATTGTTTCATTTCATAGTAAGCAATTCCTATTCTCATTCTCAAATAATAAAAATCTATTTTACTTTTGAGGGCTTTCTCAGAAAATTTAATCAATGTTTTCCAATCTTGTTTTACATATAAATCATACGAAATAGCATCTACAGATTCGATTTCTGTTGGATTTATATCATCTGTTTTTAGTGAGCGCTCTTTTGCCTTTACAAGGGTTACAAATAAAAACAGTGCAAAAAATAAAAATATTAGTCTATACATGTGGCTATGGTTGTTCCTTGTTTTGTTTTAGTAATGATTTGAGCTATTTTGTTTTTGTGGATAATGAGTTCATAGTTTAATTCTTTCAACATAATACTGCCTGCTTTTATAGTTGCTTTACTTTCTGTTTTTATTTCTTTGGGTGATAAATCATCATCCGTAAATATAAATTTTGATGAGTATTCGGCTTTTAAATAGATGTTAAATGGAGCTGTAAAATCTTGAATAAAACGGCTAATTCCTGAGTAAAAATTTGTGATAGGAAGTTTGTCAGTCACTTCTAATTGATCATAATATCCAAGTAAAATTTTATTAGCAGCTAAATAAAAATGATATAACATTGATTTTCTATCACCAATAAATTCTGTAAAATAATGAAGCGTTCCGTTGTTCACAAAATACGCATACGATTTACTTGTATGGCAATATAAATACGATTGATTCCAAGCATCAATGCAAACTTCCCAACTTACAATTTCTGTTGCTCCAGTTTCATTTGTTACTTCATATTTCATGATTACTCCAGGTATAAAATTAAACGCATTGGCAAGTAATGGAGTGATGGCAACTCGTGAAATAGTTTCTCCTTCTTCGGGATAATCAAAGGCGTGAAATGTAAATTTATCATTCAGCTTTGTCATGTAATAACTGATGGGGTACAACAATGTTTTGGAGCCAATATAAGGAGTGCTTTGTAATTGAAAATGAATATGTGGTTCTGGAGATCTTCCCGAACTTCCGCATGTAGCAAGCAATTCTCCACGTTGCACATAATCGCCAATACGTACTTTTAAACTTCCTTTTTTTAAGTGACTGAGTTTACTAAAAAAGAAATCGCCATGTTTAATGATGATGGTATTGCCCCAATTATTTTGAGTATCAACATCACCAACTTCATTATCATTAATGCCATCAACAATATTCCAAATGGTGCCAGCCGCTGGAGCAAGAACGGGTAAATTGTAACAAAAAAAATCGGTTACTTCAGTTCCTGGCAAACGGAAAGTATGTTTCATTTCATCCACCACCACAAAATCCCAAGCGTATTTCCAATCTTCTTTATGGGTATGTTTTCCATCAAATCCTTGCGAAATAAACCACTCTCCAAAAAATGGAAGATGAACATGAAAGTAAGTATCATTTTTAAATCGTTCTGTTCTGTTCTGATGATAATAAAGATTTTTTTCGGGAGAGAATAATTGCCGAGCCACAAAATGCAAATTCTTAAAATGAACCCTGCTATTTAATAGCATCATAAATAAAATAATAGCAATATTAAATGGCAACGAGTATAACGGTAATTGATATGGAATTAAAAAATTTGCCAATGCACTAATTAATATTGCAATAATGGGAGTGGCAATAACCACAAGCAAATACGACCTAAATGATGGGATGATAAAATATCCGCCAAGCGTTATTGCAGTGAGTATAAAATTAAAACCAATATAGGAGTAGAGTAGTTGATTAAACTCTCCAACCATCAAAAAATAAAATAAATAGCCAATACTAAATCCAATTAATGAAAGTGAAAAAGCAATGCGCGAATAGATAAGTAATCCAATTGCTGCCAAAACTCCGGCAATTAAATTGTATTGAAAAAATACTGCTGCAAGAGATTTAAAATACACATCAAAAAATAAAGGTAAATGAAATTGTTGCGACCAAATACTTAATGCCGATTCGGTTATTCTGATGTTTAATTCTACATGATTAAACGTGCGCAAACTCAACATCACCAACCACAAACTCAATAAAAATGGAAGGCTTAAAACAGGTACTTTATACTTAGTAAAAATGTTATGGAATAATACACACAGCAATACCGATAGAATTGATGCACTTGATAAAATAATTGCAAAAGGCAAACTCCAATGGTAAGTAATACCCATTACCAATCCTACCATCAAAGCATTAAAACTATATACGCCATGCTTAATGGAATTTCTATCTAACCCAATCCAATAACTAAATAATACTGCAACACATAAACTTACCGCACCACTTAATCCAGCTAATGGATCAATAAATGATGATAGTAATAACAGGTATGCAAAAATCTTATTATCCGAAAAAAATAATTGCGAATAACTGTTAATGAATGCCTGATAAAAATAAGTTGCTTTTGTTTTTAGCATATTTTGTTTTTGTAATTCATTTATCTTTTAATATTAAAAATTTCCTTAAATCTTAAACTTCAAAAGATATTCGGGCATTACTTCGTTTGCTTCAATGTTTTCAATAGTTTCGCGTTTGCGAATAAGATGTGATTTACCATCTAATCCAAGCATTACAACAGCAGGGCGCATCGAAATAAATTGCATCCATTGTGTCATATTATAAGCCCCAACGGTATGTACCACAACATGGTCGTCTTTCTTTAAAGGTGGCAATGTTATTTGATCACGTACCACATCAATATTCATACACAACGGGCCATATAGTACAGTATCTTCGGTATAGGTGCTAAAATCTTGTGCGGGACTAATTTTATGGCTGTACCAAAATGCGGTAAATAAAATGTTCACTCCAAAATCCATAATAGTTGCTCTTCTTCCGTCACTTAATCTTTTGTTTGCAATCACACTTCCCAATAAATATCCAGCATCATCAATCATCGCTCTTCCTGTTTCTAAAACTAAGAGAGGTAAATCCTTTTCAACAAAACCTGCGTTTAATAATGCAGTACAAATAGCTTCGGCAAATTGATTAAAATCTGGTGAGGTATCTGAACCTGGAAGGTAAGACCCTTTCAATGTATTTTTAGAAGCAAAGCCTCCGCCCATATCAATATATTGAATAGTTCTTCCAAATTTTTTCTTTACTCCTAGAGCCAAATCGGCAAGTTTATTTGCAGCAATTGCATAAGCGCTTGGCGATAACATAAAGGTTCCGATATGCGTATGTAACCCAACCAATTCTAATTTATCACCCAAAATTATTTTGTTGATGGCATCCCATGCTTGTCCGTTTTCATAGTTAAAACCAAACCGATCCCACATTGGATAAATTCCTGTGTCCATGTTTACACGAATAGCAACGTTTGGCTTTTTTTTCATCTCATCAGCCAACTCTGTTAGGCGATATAACTCATCTAAGTGATCAATATGAATAGGAGAGTTGTTATTGATTGCCGAAATTAAATCCTCATCCGTTTTATCGGGGCCATTAAAAATAATTTTATTTCCAGGCATTCCATTTTGCAATGCTTTTTTATATTCAAAGCCCGAAACTACTTCTGCCCATGAGCCTTCTTGATGAAATACATTACATACCGCATTGATGTAATTTGTTTTGTAGCTCCATGCAAATTGCACTTTTGGATAGCGAGTTTTAAACGCTCTGTTGGCTTCTTTATAAGTATCTCTCATTGTTTTTTCGGAGATTACAAATACAGGTGAGCCATATTGTTTGATTAATTCTTTTACACTAAAATCATCAATGTGAGTAACTGGAGCATATTCTGTTTTGGTACCAAACTTATTCATGATACCTGAATTTATGCGCTGTATCAGCGGACGTTCATATTGTTGTCTTTTCATCGTTATATTTTTTTAATATTTTATCGTTGACAAAGCATTTAACATTCAACACTTATTATTTAATATTTCTTATAATTCTCCAAGGGTTGTAATGGTTTCAAATTCTTTCAAATCGCAAATCAAATCGTAGGAGTATCGTATAAACATTTTTCCTACTTCATAATTTTTAAACGGTTCTACTTTTTCTCCCAATGCCATTTTAACTAATGCTTCAGGATGATTTTGCCCTGCTCCAACGGCTAAGTAAACCCATGCCGGAAATCTTGGATTGATTTCAATTAAAAAGTATTCGTTCTTTTCTGTTCGTATCATTTCCAATTCAAAACCACCTCTCCATTTATTTCCTTTCACTAAATTTTTGGCAATATCCATTAGCTCTTCATCTTCAAGTGCCACACCTGCCCAAGCTTTTCCTTTATCGGTTATATAAGTTTTTCTCATGGGTACTGCACCAATTAAATTTCCTTTTCCATCACCAATTGCAGTAACATTTACTTCGGTGCCTTGTGTGTATTGTTGAATAATAATTGGTAATCCCCATTTGCCGCTAATTTTATTGAAATATGCCATTGCTTGATCTGGTGAATAAGCAATAGATGCATCATAAAATTTTCCTTTTACCACAAGTGGATACCCAAACTCGTAAGCCAACGAATGAATTTCTGCCATGCTATGAATCATTTTACTTTTAGGAACTTTGATGCCATACTTTACACCAAATTCAGGAAGATTTGATTTATGTCGTTCTTCAAATTGTTCAAGTGTTGGTAAAAAAGTATGGATGTTCATTTTCTTTTTTAACGCATCTTGAAGTTTAATAAAGTTGAATAATTCGGCATCAAAATTTGGAATAATGATATCTAAGTTTTCAATTGAATTGATATAATCAAGTCGGGTTAACAAACTTTGTTGGCCGGCTGAAGGCAGTGGAATTTGATATGTTTTATCAACCAAATCGTGCATATAAATTCCGGGTTCTAAAGAGTCGTAGGACAGTCCTATGATACGCACGTCAAAATCTTTCATATCCTTTAGCGCACGTATCACGGGGATTCCCGGTCCGGGACTGTCAATATTATTGAGTCCGGTAACACCAACTGTGAGTTTTTTCTTAGCCATTATTTTCGGTAAGTTTTAATTGCTCTAAACCTTTTACAAAATCGTAATAATCTTTTTCGATGGTTTCAAAATCTGCTTGATAAGTTGCCAATAAATGCTTTTTAATGTCTTCGTCTTTTTTGTTTTCCTTAAGCATTCTTAAAATTTCTAAACCAATTGGGTTCACTGAATAAGAATCTCCAGTGGATGGATTAAACACAAATCCAGTATCGCTTAATGCTAAATTTTTCTTGATTGACATAAGTTTAGGTATTAGTTTTTAGTTTTATTACTTAGTACATCACTCATCACTTCTCATTCCTCTCCACTCACTCCTCTCTAATACGCAGCTCACTCCTTACATGGCGGGCCACCAGGAGGGTGCATAGGAGGTGGGCCTTGGTGCGGGCCATGCGAAGGCCCCATCATTCGTCTGAGTATTTCATTAATCACCACATCAAATTCTTGTTTTTGTTCTGAAGAGCAAATGGCTCTTACTTTTTTAAAATGATTAAACGTAATGCGTTCGGCTTGTTCTTCAAATTGGGTGATGGATGCTATTTGTTGGTATGCCAATGCAGTATCAGGAGCATCACTTTTTAGTTGGTCATAAAACTGCTCTTTGCTTTCTGTTATTTGTTCCCTGAGTTCTTGCATTTGAGTTCTATGTTCATCAACCAATGCGCTAAATTCTTCAACTTGTTTTTTATCAAAATGTAGTTTTTGGATGATGAAATTTTTAGGACCATCTCTTCTATCGGCATCTAATTGCTGTGGTGATTTTCTAAACCAAATAGTTGCCAAAGTAGTTAAGTTGAGTAAAACTAAAACTACTACTAATAGGGTTAATAAACGTGTGCGTTCTATTTTCATAATGATACTCTTTTCGTTAATATTCAAAAACTTTTGTTGTAACAAAATATTCGTTTGCCATATCATCAATGGCCATATTTTCTTTCATTTTTGGTGAAGGTTGTTTTTTGAAAGAATAAATAGAGATAAAATTTACGCTTACCAAAAGCACTACTAAAATAGCATATCGTAATACTACTTTTCCTGTGTATACCATTTCTGATTTTTGCATCTGCATGCGGTTCATCACCTTGCCAAATAAAAACGGATTGGCATTTGCGCGTTCTATTCCATCAATACTTTCAATGGTTTGTTTTACCTTTTTTTCAATGTGTGTTTTCATTTGAGTAACATTAAAATTTTGATTGTATTTTAACTGTTCTGATAGGTTAGAAGATACTTAAAACTAAAACTTGCGCTTAGTTATAAATTATTTTCATAATAATCTTTCAAAAGCTTTTGTAAGTTTTGTTTTGCCCTGAATAATAGCGACTCTACAGACGAAATAGACATTTGCATCACTTCAGCTATTTCTTGATAACTGAGGCTTTCTATTTTGGAAAGTGTGAAGGCTGTTTGTTGGTTTTCGGGTAATTTTGAAATGGCATAGAACAACACTTTTGCATGTTCTTTATTTTCGAGTAAAACTCCAGGATGATCAAAATGTGGTTTATCGGTAATAAGTTCTGTTCCTTCATTTCCAAATAGGGATTGAAGAAAGGCAAATCGTTTTTTTCTTTTTTTTGATTTCAGATGATCAAGAGATTTGGTTACCGCTATCCTATAAATCCAAGTGTATAATTTACTCTCGCCTTTAAATTTATGGATTGATTGATATACCTCAATAAATACTTCCTGAGCAAGGTCTTCGGCATCTTCATGGTGTTGCACAAAACCTAAAATGGTATTGTACACTCTATTGCTATAGAGTTCAACAAGTGTTTTAAAGGCTTGTTGGTCTTTGTTAATGATAAGTGTTATAAGATGTTGGTCTTCCAATTCGGCAATATCACAATCGCCAATAGAAATACCAATTAAATTTTCTGTTTCAATATTTTTGAATGAAGAATATCCAATATTGAAGTTTGGACTTAGTTCATCATTTTGATGATTTATTAAGTATTTCAACATCATCAAAAATGTGGTTAATATTTTTTGTTAAAACCTCAGAACGTTTTTATACCTACATCTAAAATATATTCAAACACGTTCTTTATTGATCACCTTTACATGTGTGACTACTTTT
>JANYDU010000010.1 GCA_025359805.1 Bacteroidota bacterium | reverse complement strand
ATTAAAGGAATAGAGTTTCGCCCTTTATTTTTTATTGACAAATATGATGCAAATAAAAATAATTTTTCTTCAAGTAAGAGTATTGATTTATGTTTTTTAGGCACTGTTCATAGTGATAGATATAATCTAATTCATAATATTAAGGAACAGGTTGAAAAAATTGGGTTGACAAATTATTTTTTTATGTACTTCCCCAGTCCTATTTTATTTTGGTATAAAAAATTTAAGGATGTACATTTTCTTAAAGCAAAATATAAAGAGTTCAGTTTTAAACCGCTTAAAATTGAGGAAATAGTTAAAAAAATAATGATGTCGAAAGGTGTATTGGATATTCAACATCCAAAACAATCAGGTTTATCTATACGTACAATTGAAATGATTGGTGCAGGCAGAAAACTAATTACAACTAACGCAGCAATTAAAGAATATGATTTCTATAATGAAAAAAATATATTAGTTATCGACCGTGATAACCCTCAAATTCCTCAAAGTTTTTTCGATTCAGAGTATATTGAAATAGACCCTGCCATCCGTTATAAATATTCAATAGAAGGTTGGATTGCTGAAATATTTAAACTTTCTGACAGTAATATAATACAAAAGCAAAAACCTAAAGTTTCAGTAATTACTGTTGTATACGAGAATAACACATTTATCCGTGATGCTATTAATTCTGTATTAAACCAAACCTATCCCGATATTGAATACATTATTGTTGATGGGGATTCAAAAGATGGAACCATTGAATTAGTTAAATCATACGGAGACAAAATTTCAAAGTTTATATCAGAACCGGATGAGGGTGTTTATTATGCACTGAACAAAGGAATAGAGGTGGCAACAGGTGATATCATTGCGCTTTTACATTCAGATGATTTTTACATCAATCCTTACGTAATTTCTCAAGTTGTTGAAGCGTTTGAAAAAAATGATTGTGATGCTATTTATTCCAATTTATATTATATCAGCAATAATAATAAAGAGAAAATTGTTAGAAATTGGGATGCTGGAATATACAAATCAGATAGTTTTAAAAATGGATGGATGCCACCTCATCCTGCATTTTTTGTAAAGAAGGAAGTATATAAAAAATTCGGAGCGTTTAATACACAGTTGAAATTTGCTGCCGATTATGAGTTGATGTTACGCTTCATTTTAAAACATAAAATCAGGGTACATTATATTCCAAAGTTTTTTATTAAAATGAGAGTAGGAGGAAAGAGCAACAGGAATCTATGGAACCGTATCATGGCTAATATTGAAGATAGAAAAGCATGGAAACTAAACGAGATTAAACCGAGATTTTATACGCTATGGCTTAAACCACTGCAGAAAATATTTCAATACCGTTTTTAGTTTTCTACCGTTTGATTTCATAGTTTTTAGAGCCTATTTTTGTTTGGTTAACAAGAAATTGATTTGCTTTTCGTTAATTGCTAAAGATGCCAACAAAAATTAAACTCTTTTTATTTCTCATGCTTACTCATTTCTCTTTATTTGCTCAAAAGCAATATGGATTTGAGTGGATTAAATCATACCAAAACTACTATAAATTTAAAATTACTGCCGAGGGAATTTACTCTATTGATTCAACACTTTTATCTCAAAGTGGAATCAATTTAACTGGAATTGATCCCAAACGTTTTCAGGTTTTTAGAAATGGAATTGAAGTTGCTGTTTTTATTCATGGGCAAAGTGATGGAGTATTAAATGCAAATGATAAAATCGAATTTTATGCCAAACAAAATGATGGCACATTAGATAAACAATTATATCAGCAACCTCAATATCAACCACACCCTTGGTTTAGTATGGTTACTGATACGGCAGCTTATTTTTTAACTATTTTACCTGATACAACTGTTGTCAAATCAAAACGTTTTCAATGGTCAAGTGACACAACATTTTCTCAATATACAGCACAACCTTATTTTATTCATGAGGTAAAAATTTATCCCACAACGAAATTTTTTGAAGGTCCGGATTTAGCTAACTACGACCAAAAATATGTGAGCTCTGAATATTTGGATGGCGTGGGTTGGGCTGATGTTGAATTGAGCGCAGGGCAAAGCAATAGTTATAATTTAAATACACCTTTTCAATCGGCACTTTCTTTTGCTCCTTTGCCAACTCTTAGTATGAAAATTATTCCTATCAATAATGCCAAAGGAACATCAGGAAATAATCACCATGTGAGCATAAGTATTGGTCCGGATAATGCGTCATTTTCAAAAATAAAAGATTGGACATTTCAGGCATATGATGTTCAGCGAATAGATACTACTTTTTTAAAAACTCAAATTGGAAATACTCAAACAACTTTTAAAATTGATGTGATAAATGACTTAGGTGCTTTAGCTGATGCCGATGCTTTATCATACATCAAACTGAATTATGCAAGGCAATATAATTTGGGAAATGAAACTAAAATTTTATTTACAAATGCTCAACTCACTTCTCAGAAATCATTCATAAATTTTAAAAATTATGGCAATGGTTCGTTCACCACTCCAATCTTTTTCGACTTTACTTCAAACCAACGAATAAAAGGAGTTTATCGCTCGGGTAATGCATTAGCTTTAGACACAAATACAGGTGTGCCAAGTCAAATTTTTTTAATAGACAGTACGCAAATCATTCCCATAAATAATTTATCTGCTGTTCAATTTAAAGTAATTGATCCAACTATTGGATATGAGTTTTTGATGATTACACATCCATCATTGGATAATACCGCCAAACAATACAGAGATTACAGAAAAATCAAATTCAATACATTAATGGTGTACTCTCAGGAGTTATATGATTATTATACTTATGGTGATATGCACCCACTCTCGGTAAGAAGATTAGCTGATCATTTATTAGCTCAAGCCACAGTAAAACCAAAATTTTTATTTTTGGCAGGGCGTGGTTATCAAACCAATTATTTAAGAGAAGCTCCTTTTTATTATCAAAATAATTTGGTGCCATCCATAGGTGTGCGATCATCGGATGTGATGTTTACAAACGGGTTAATAGGAACAGGTTTTGAAGCTGATATTCCCACTGGAAGAATTCCTTCAGCAACGGATTTAGAGTTGAATAACTATTTTAAAAAAGTGCAATTTTATGAAACCAATTCTGATTCTATTTTAGAGTGGAGAAAACGTATTTTACATTTAAGTGGAGGCGATGATGTGAGCTCTCAAACTACGTTTAGCAACTATATAAATGCTTGCAAAAATGTGATAGTAGGGAAAAGTTATGGAGCAACAGTTACATCTTTTAATAAATCAAATAGCAGCCCAGTTGATGCCGGACTCAAAAATGATTTAATTGCTATTCAAGATAGTGGAATATCCCTATTAACTTTTTTAGGACATGGTTCTTTAACTATTTTAGATGTTGATTTTGGTTCAATAGATGAAATAAATAACCCCAATAAATATCCGTTGTATTATTTAAATGGATGCAATATCGGAAATGCAAATGATAAAGACCCTTCGACTGATGGAAGGGTATACGGAAAATATTTCATCTGTGCATCCAATAAAGGTGCTATTGGTTGGCTTGCCAATACTAACTTATCTATTGATGGAAATTTGGGTGCACAAATGAATAGGTTTTATAACCAATTTGGTATTACTAATTATGGAAAACCAATTGGGGTTGTTATTCAACAAGCATCAAAAGATTTAACGGGCGGAGATATCATTACAAAAATGCACAACTTGCAATGGTTGCTTCAAGGCGATCCTTCGGTAGTTATTTACAGTCCTAAATTACCTGATTATAGTATCACACCTTCCAATATTTTTGTTACGCCTCAAAATGCATCTGCGCTTAGTGATTCGATTGCCGTAGCTGCTATTATCACAAATTTAGCTCGTGCTACTGATGATTCACTTGAAGTAACTTTAACATGTACTTTTCCTGATGGTTCAAAAGCGGATTATAAAACGTATCCTAAAAAACCAATCTATCATAAGGATACTGTTTACATTTGGTTGAGACCGAAAACATATGGTAATTATGTTTTTGAAATTAATCTCGATAAGTTGAATAAGATTACTGAAGGAAATGAAAATAATAATATTGCGGATATTAATTTTTTTTTACCAGGCACAGGTTTAACTAATTTGTTTCCATTAAACTATAGCATAGTAAATTCAGATACCGTTTTATTTGTTACTCAAAACAGTGATTTGTTTGCTCAAAACGTTCAATATGTTTTTGAATTGGATACCACTTTAGCATTTAATTCTTCTTATTATAAAACATCTGGAACCATTACTGGTGGTGCTTTGGCTACTTGGCAAATTGTATTACCTCAAACCGATACGATGGTTTATTTTTGGCGTTCTAGTTTTAAAAATCCACCTGTTGGTGTTAATCCAAATGAGGGTTCATTTACCTATATTAATAATGGAGAAAACGGATGGACACAAAGTAAATTCGATCAATATAAACATGTTTCTAATTATGGATTACTAAAGTTTAATGGACAATCAAATCAAATTGAGTTTAGTGATAATGCCGTAGTTGTTACCACAAAAAATAGAAGATGGAATCATGGCAATATGGGAAATTTTAATCCGTATAATATGAATCCAAGTACGGATGATTGTGTGCCAAGTGGAGGATTAATTGTAAATATTTTTCATAATAAATCTTTATTACCAATTCAATGTCCTAAATATCCTTTCAATTGTCAATATGTGATTGATAATAATTATAAAGATGTTTGGTATTATGCATTCAATACAAACTTACAATCAGGAAGAGATGAGTTTAGAAGATTTATTGATTCGTTGGATGAAGGAACTTATGTAGCTTTATTTAATCATTATGATGCAGGAATGCAAAATTGGGATAATATAACTCGCCAGTATTTAGGTAAATTAGGTTCGATAAAAGTGGCTGCTGTTCAAAGCTATTATACCACTTATGGATTGATTGGAAGAAAAGGTTGGACGCCAGGACAAGCCATCGAGGATACGTTATATAATGATCAGTTTTCTGCACCAACAACTGCCGATACAGTTATAACAGTTAATATCAGTTATGAAATAAAAGGCAAGTGGTATACAGGTTTTATGGAGTCAGAAAAAATTGGACCTACGCAACATTGGGGCAAATTATTTTATTATTATAACACTTTAGAAAACACGCAGCATGATTATAATTATGTTGATGTAATTGGAGTTAAAAATGATGGAACAGATTCTTTAATTTTTGCTAATGCAAATAATGCAAAAGATTTATCATCAATTAATGCTGCAAGATTTCCCAATATAAAACTACGTGTAACTTTTGCGGATACCATTGAAAGAACACCTAATCAATTTGGAAGATGGATGGTCACCTATCAAGGTGTGGCAGAAGGAACAATGAGTTCGCAGGTGGCATACGATTTTTATAAAGATCAGTTATCACAAGGCGATAGTGTGAAAGTTACAATTGGATTTCAAAATCTTACTAAAATTCCATTTGATAGTTTGCCCGTTGAACTAAAAGTTACCGATGAAAATAGAACTATAAAATATAAACAAACTTATATGTATTCTCCTCTTGCCGCTAATGCATCTTCTATTATTAATCAAAAAATACCTACGGCAAATATGAATGGTGATAATACTTTGCAACTTATTGTAAATGGCAATTTACGTACGCAAGAAATTACACTTAGCAATAATGTTTTTAATAAAAAATTTAATGTAATTGGTGATAAAGTAAATCCTATAATGGATGTAACTTTTGATGGATATAGAATTATGAATGGAGATTATGTTTCTCCAACTCCGCTTATTAAAGTAACATCTAAGGACGATAATAAATACTTTATACAAAATGATACATCTACATTTTCATTATCCATAAAGCGTCCGTCAACTAATACCTATGAGTTGGTAAACATGAATTCAAATAATGTGCATTTTATTCCAGGAACGAGTCAAAACAATAAAGCCATTCTTGAGTATACTCCTAATCATTTACCAGATGGAATTTATTCATTACAAGTAAACTCAAAAGATAAATCGGGAAATTTATCAGGAAATAATTCTTATACAATAGATTTTAATGTAGTAGGAGCGAGCAGTATTTCCAATTTTTTTCCTTATCCAAATCCTTGCACAACAAGCATGCGTTTTGTGTTTACACTCACAGGAAGTAAAGCTCCCGATGATTTGTTAATTCGCATTCTTACCGTTTCAGGAAAAGTGGTAAAAGAAGTTACCAAAGAAGAATTTGGTCCGATTAAAATTGGAAATAATATTTCGGAATGGGCTTGGGATGGAAATGATAATTATGGCGATAGACTTGCAAATGGTGTTTATCTCTACCAAGTTTTAACAAGAATGGACGGACAATCAATTGAGAAATTTAAAACCAAAGCCGATAAGTTTTTAATTCAAAATACAGGCAAAATATATTTGATGAAGTAGTGAAAAAATTAAGTATTTCTCATATTTCACATGGCATTGCGCCCACAGGAGGTTTTAGGCACGAACAGTTTTTATTACAACAGCTTTCATCTCATTTTAAAAAAAATAATATTGAAACGGAAGAAAAGACGATACGTGCAAATCGTTTTTTTTCTGGATTGTCTCAACTTAAATTATTGCTTTTGGGTTTTAAAAAATCAACAGCTAATATAAATATTGTTGTAGCCAGAACGGCTTTATCTGCAGTACTTCGCAATCTTTTCAATCAAAATAAAATTATCATAGTGGTGCATTATTTTGATAAGCGTGATGGAAAAAATTTAGCATTAAAATGTTACTATGCTTGCCTGTTTTTTATACTTAGAAACTTTACATTTAAAAATATTTCTGTAGTTGCTGTAGCTCCATTTTGGGTGACCTATTTTGAAAATAAAGTAAATAAAAATGTGCCTGTTTTTTTGTTCCCTAATTTTTTTGAGGTAGAAAAATATACATCTTATCATACACAACAAAAACCAAAGCAAATTCATTTGGGGCAATATTCATTTAAAAATAGTAAATCTATTTTTGAGTTAGCCAAACAACTTTCACTACATGGTTATAGATGTTATTTTTCAACAATGATAAAACAAGAAGTAGGACAATTTGATGGGTATGATGTGGTGTTTGAAGATTATGAATCATACTTAATAAATATGTCGCAGTCTTTATATACGCTTGCTTTTATTGGCATTAATGAAGGTTGGAATAGGGTGGCACATGAAAGTATTTTGGTAGGAACAACACTTATAGGAAATGATGCTGGTGGACTTGGTGATTTGATAAAAGAATCGGGAAGTTTATTAGCAAATGATGCAGAACAATTCAAACAATATATTTTAAATCAACATCAATCTGTTATCAATAAAAAATTTGTTGAACGATATGATGTAAACAATGCTACTAAGTTTTTACAACCTATTATAGATTTTATTTTAAGATAGATTTTATCTTATGTTTTAGCCATTTCCAAGTTGTGTTTAATCCATATTCTTTTTGAATCATTAATTTTTCTTCGTACATTTTTTTTGCATAAGCACTTGTTTTCGCTTGTGCATGCAAACGATAGCGCGCAATTGGGCTTTCAATGAAATGTGCTGTTTGTTTTTTTAATAACCACAATAGCAATTCATAGTCCATCACAAATTGAAGATTGTTTCTAAAAAAAGGCTGACGAGTAATATATTTTGTATTAAAAAAACATGCAGGTTGATAAATGCGAGGAAGCATTCCTGTATTTAATAAAAAATTAAAATCAATTGTAGCACCTTGTGGTTTATGAATAATATTTCCAAGCGCATCAATAGTGCTGCATTTTCCGTATATAATTACTGCGTCTATATTTAGTAAATAAGCAGCAACAATTTTTTCAACCGCATCTGTTTCTAACATATCGTCACTGTTTACATAAGCAAATAATTCTCCGCTACATTTTTCAAACCCTTTATTAATAGCGTGTGCTTGTCCATTATCTTTTTCACTTATCCAATAGGTTAATTTATCAGCATATTTTTTAATAATTTCTAAACTTCCATCTGTTGAACCACCATCAATAATTATGTATTCAATATTTTTATAGTTTTGACTAAGTACAGACAAGATGGTTTCTTCCAGAAATTGTTCCTGATTGAATGATGGTGTGACTATGGAAACTAAGGGATTCAATTTTTTATGTACTTAACTTTTGATATTTTGGATTGAAGCTTTCGTGCCAATTATGTATTAAACCATGTTGGCGGTTTCTAATAATTTGATAATTGGATTTCATAAATCGTTCCCATAATTCATCGTCTTCTTGTCCCCATTCGGTGAAGGTTTCATTTAGTTTTCCAACAGCATTAAATTCAGGTTTTCTACAAGCCAACATTCCTTTTCCTCCATATTGCATCCAATGCCCATATTCTTTTGAAATAATTGGCGGGTTATCTTTTAATACATAAAACACAATGGGATACCACACTAATTTTTTTGATGTATAATGATTGCAAAGGGTCACAATGTTTTCGGGTACGCACATATCCGAATCACATATAAAAATAATTTCGTTTGAACTTTGTTCAACAGCTTTATTAAAAGAATACGCTCGTGTGAATTTTATTTTTTGGGATGTAAATTTTAATTCGCCTTTCCATTTCTTTCTGATTTCAGCCTCAATATTTTCAACATCATCACTTCCACAATCAAAAACCGAAAGCTCTATTAACTCTTTATGTTGAGCTTTGTTTATGCTTTCAATTAATCTATTTACATACATATCTGTGCGATTGTATAAGCCCGTGCAAATGGTTATGCGTTGTAGTTTTTTTGTTTTGAAAAAGAAATAAAAACAATAGGATAGAAGGCCTTTAAAATCATTATACAAAGTATACCAACCCAATTTTCGTTGAGGAGATTTAAATACCCACCAAAATGGATATTTAATTGCGTTTGGTATAAGCGATTTTAGTTTTAACACTAAAATAATGAATTTCTATGCTGAGGTAAAATACCAAAATGCTTATACGCATGTTCCGTGGCTTCACGTCCGCGGGGCGTGCGCATCAAAAATCCTTCTTGAATTAAGTAGGGTTCATATACTTCCTCAATCGTTCCACTTTCTTCACCAATAGCTGTTGCAATAGTTGTAATGCCAACCGGGCCACCTTTAAATTTTTCGATGATGGTGCGTAAAATTTTATTATCCATTTCATCCAAACCTTGCGCATCAACATTTAAAGCATTTAAGGCATATTTTGCAATTTCAAGAGTAATATTTCCATCGCCTTTTATTTGAGCAAAATCTCTTGTTCTTCTTAAAAGGGCATTTCCAATACGAGGTGTTCCTCTGCTTCTTCGGGCAATTTCTTCAGCAGCTTCATCGTGAATATGCATATTGATAATTTCTGATGAACGCTTAATAATTTTTTTCATCAATACCTTATCGTAATATTCTAAACGGGCATTAATTCCAAAACGAGCACGAAGCGGAGCAGTAAGCAATCCCGAACGGGTTGTGGCACCAATAAGGGTAAATGGATTTATTTCCAATTGAATAGAACGCGCATTAGGACCTGAGTCAATCATAATATCAATTTTATAATCTTCCATGGCTGAGTATAAAAACTCTTCTACGACAGGACTCAAACGGTGAATTTCATCAATAAAAAGCACATCCCCTTTTTCGAGGTTGGTGAGTAAACCTGCTAAATCACCAGGCTTTTCTAAAACCGGACCAGATGTAGTTTTAATACCTGCTCCAAGTTCTTGAGCAATGATATAACTCAAAGTAGTTTTTCCTAAACCTGGAGGGCCATGAAGCAAAACATGATCAAGAGCTTCGCCACGTTGGGCAGCCGCTTTTACAAATACTTTTAAATTCTCAATAATTTTTTCTTGTCCAGTAAAATCGTCAAAAGTTTTAGGGCGCAATACACGCTCCAATTCCTGTTCAACAGGGGAGAGGTTTTCTTCTTCGGGATCTAAATTTGGATTTCGCACATGGCGAATATAATGCAGTGAGTATACAAAATGAAAAGTAATTTAGTGAAAAAAATGTGCTTTTTTAGTACGTTTTTCGAATGGAGATTTCTTATAAATATTTTATTAAGAACAATGGTTAACAGTTTAATTGTATGAAGCGCGCTTCAATTTTATCAATAACAGTTAATTTTTTTTTGCAAATACAAATTCGGCAAATCCTAATAAATCCCAAAACACACCACCCGGAACAAACCCATATTTAATGGTTTCGGTAACAAGTGTAAGTGGAAGCATTAAAATATAAGGCCAATATCTGCGAGTTCCTGATTGTAAAATATCAAAACCTTTTTGTTGTAAAATACCTTCTACTTCTTTCACACTATAAATTCTTACATGCGTTTTATCATCATAAAAATTGAGTGTCCGTTTCATAGATGGAAGTTTGGTGCTTTGCAATCCTGGATATTCAATATAAATGTATCCACCATTTTTTAGTTTAGATGAAAGTCCTTCAATTACTTTATCGCCATTGGTTAAATGTTCGATAATATGACTCATCACAATCACATCAAAATGGTTATCGGGAATAGCACTAAAGTTTAATTGCGTAAGATCCATCTCATAAAAACCCGTCATGGCTTTAAAATCGGCATCATCATTTTCATACTCTTTTGTAATATCAATTCCATAATAATTGCAGTTGGCGAAAATGGCTTTTGTTTTAGTAGCACTATGGCTTCCAGCTCCAACATCTAATAAATTGAAAGATTTATTTTTAAAATTAGAGTATATAAAACGGAATTTATGAGGAGTGATTAGTGGCATAATTTAATTTATTGAATAGATATTTTTTTGATGAACAATTATAGGATAAAAAATTACTTGTTACCTAATTTACAATATATCAAATGAAATATAGAAGATTTGTAATGACACCTGCTCTAACCCTTCCTTGTTAGGAAGGGAATAGTATGCTGCGACTCAAGAGTGAAGTTCTCAGTAATTAAGGGAGGATTTAGGTGGGTGTTTTATGATGCAGTTTTACCCACAAATTTTGTCTTTCTATATGCCTTAAATAATGCGGTGTTCTGGAAAATACGAATCGTTTTTACCTTCATCCATAGCAATGGATAAAACAATTTATTTTTTAGTGAAATTAAAAACGGGAAATGTTCTTTGCCAAATTGCAAATACTCTTTATATCCCTGCATACGCTTATGATACGTTGTACCCTGAATATCATAAAAAGCAGTTATCCTATCAATAAATAATGCTTTATTGGGTTGAAGTTTAAAAAACCTTGCAAACCATTCGGTATCGGCTGCCAACCGATATTGAGTATCATACAAACCAATTTTCTTAAAAGCATTTTTACGTGTAAATGTGGCTTGATGACAAATAGGGTATCGAGAAAAAAAATCTTTAAATGTAATTGCTTCTCCGGTAATATAATTGATGCCAGTAGGTTCGTTTTTAGTTTGTACTTTGGCATAAATAAAATCGTAATTGGTTAGGTTAATACGGGTAAAAATATCTTCTAAAACTTGTTCATCATAAAATGAATCTCCTACATTTAAAAAGTAAATCCATTCGCCTTTTGCCGCTTTAATACCTTTGTTCATGGCATCATAAATACCCTTATCTTTTTCACTTATTACGATTCCAATTTGTGATTGAAATTGCTTTACAACATTAAGCGTATTGTCTGTTGAAGCCCCATCAACAATAATCAATTCAATATTTTTGTACGTTTGATGAATGGCTGATTGGAGGGTTTCTGCAATAAGATTTTCGCCATTAAAAACTACGGTAATTAAACTAATAAGAGGTTCGTCCATCTGCTAAAAACCGTTGGGGCAATTACACTTTTTTTTGTGATGACTTTTGGAAGTGGAGCACGAACTCACTTGCACAACTGTTGCCAACACAATCAACAACAAAATGATATGGATTATTTTTTTCACTGAAACAAAAATATTAATTATGCTTAAAATTGCAGCATATAAAATTTATACATGGAATTAATCGACTTTATTCTTCACATCAACAATCACCTCGAAACCTTTATTCAAAATTATGGATCATTGGTTTATGGATTATTATTTTTAATTATTTTTTGTGAAACAGGATTGGTGGTTTTGCCTTTTCTTCCAGGTGATTCTTTGCTGTTTGCTGCTGGCGCTTTAGCTGCCAACGAAGCCAATGGGTTAAATGTAGGAGTTATTATTGTACTATTAATAATTGCTGCATTAGCGGGCGACAATACCAATTATTTTATCGGAAAATTTTTGGCTAAAAAAGGAGAAGGCGCAAAACTATTTGGGATATTTACCATCAAAAAAGAATACCTTGATAAAACACATTCGTTTTATGAAAAGCATGGAGCGCGCACAATTATTTTAGCAAGATTTGTTCCCATTGTAAGAACCTTTGCTCCATTTGTGGCAGGTGTTGGAGCCATGACGTATAGAAAATATATTGTGTATTGCATTGCAGGAGCGATGCTTTGGGTTTGCTTATTAACATTTACAGGTTTTGCATTTGGAAATATTCCGTGGATTAAAAAGAATTTTGAATTGGTGGTGTTCGGAATTATTATTCTCTCTCTAGTTCCCATTTTAATTGAATTTATTAAACACCGAATGGCTAAAAAAAGTGCTTAGCTAAAAATAATTGCCACAGATTTAACAGATAATATGTACTTTTTTCTTAGCAATAAATCTGTTTTTAACCTGTAGCTAAAAAATAAAACTGTGGCTAAAACAATTCTAACAATTTTTGCAATTCTATCTCTCACCCATTCCTCTTATGCCGAAACCATAATTGGTAATTGTGAAGTTTTTGATAAACCTTTTGGCGAAAGTCAATTTCAGCTAATACCTGGAACAACAGTTTATTGCAGCGTAGCTCAAAAAGGCTGGTGTATGATTTTATACAAAGCATTTATTGAAAAAAAATATGTGTATGATGGGATTAAAATTTTAAAAAATGCAAAACTAAAAAGTGCTCAAGGGAAAAGTATTGGTAAGGTATTTTTAGATATGAATCCATACCGAACCATTGATGAAAATGATACTTGTTTTGTGATGGAAATTGCAGGTTACATTGAAGTGAGTTGTATTGAAGATACCAGTGTGGTGGAACATGGTTTAGAAAAATTATATAAAAAAAACGACTCGCTGCTTAGCATTTCATCACTCAATGCGCACCTAAAAGAGTTTAATTATTTGCAATGGATAAATAAGGGAACGATGTATTCTTTTTTGTTAAAAGAAACAGACATTGTAAATCCAAAACCAGGATTAAGAGTGGTTATTATTTTTGATAAAGATAAAGTAGTTGCTATTTTTCATAAACGATTATTGCACGTAAATACTTTTGAATCAGCTATAAAAACAGAAAAATATAGTCTTGTATATTTGGGTAATTTTAATGAGGCTTACAAGAAGAAAATTGCTGATATATTTTTATCAGCGGCCGATGAGTTATATTAATGGTAGTGACATTTTAAATCATTATCTTAAATTTACACCCTAACTAAATAGTTTAATTATGAAAAATGTATACTTATTTTTTACATTCTTATTTGCATTATCCGCATCAGCACAAATTACTTTTACACGTTCTGATTATGCATCTATTGGCGATAAAATTTATTACGCAGTAGATACTCCAGTTTCTTCAACAACTACTATTGGACTTTCTGGGGCAAACAGAGTTTGGGATTTTACCAATGGAGTGGGTGCAAACAAATTTGATTCAACCTATTTTATTACTACCGTTGGTGATGCAAGTGCTCCTGCAGGAACCAATATTCATGTAAAATCGTTAACCAATGATCATTACGAAACAGTTACATCAAGCGGTATGAAATTAAATTTTGATCAGCCCGCATATAATGTTACAGGTATCAACCTAAACGTGCTTAAATTTCCTCTTAATTATTTATCTACCACTTTAGATTCAACGATTCTTTCTATTACTGGAACCCCAGCTTTTTTTGGTCAAGCACCAATTTCTGGAGTTGATTCACTTAGAATAGATTTAAATATTCATACAGCTACATTTTGTGACGGATGGGGCACAATCAATATTCCAAATGGGTTGTACAATAGTTTACGTGTGAGAACAATTTCTGTTTCTGATGCAAATATTTATGCTCATTTTACAGGACTCGTTTGGACTTATATTACCAATCAACATAATAAATCAATAGATTACCGATGGTTAGCAACAAACTCGAAAGGTGCTATTGCAAGTGCATCAATGGATACTTTGGGAAACATAAATAATTTCACTTATAAAGTATTATCTATCCCCGCCAAGCCCGCAAAAATTGTTTTAGTGAGTCCTAATTTTAGTGAACGTGAGGCTACATTAAATGTAACCATTACAGGTACTAATACACATTTTTCTCAAACAAGTGCAACAGGAGTTTCATTCTTTCAAGGATCAAGTACACTTCAAATAAATTCAATAAATAAAGTAAACGACTCTACAATTATTTCATCTGTTACCATAAAACAAACAAACCCTTTAGGGTACTATGATGTAAAAATTTCTAATCCTGTTGATGGTTCTATTTTTATGAACGCGTCATTTCAAGTAACCCCATCAGTAGCATCTCTAAAATCAATCTCTCCTGCTTCATCTCAAAAGGGAAAAACGCTTATGATTACTATTACTGGCAATAAAACACATTTTACTCAGGCATCAAGTGTGGTTAGCTTTTCAACACCGAAAATACATACCAATTCAAGTTCGGCTGTTAACGATACAATATTAATGTGCAGCATTTCCATTGACTCTAGTGCATCATCAGGAATGTATGATTTAAATATATCAAACCCAACGGATGGAAGTATCGCGCTTACTGGGGGATTTAGTATCTTAAACGTTGGGGTTAATCAAATACAAAATGAATTAGCTTATGTAGTTATGTTTCCAAATCCTGTAAATGAAAAATTGAATGTTACACTTAAAAATCTTCAATCATCATCTGTAAATCTTCAATTATATGATATTACCGGTCGAATGATTAAGAATATCGAAACCACAAAAGATGAATTTACCATTGATGTGAGTGAATTAAATAATGGAGTTTATTTTTGCTTGATAACAGCTGATAATTTTAAAACAGCTCAAAAAATAATTATTAATAAATAAAACGATTCAAATGAAAAAGATAATCACACTTTTAATAGTAAGCGTATCAATTTATATTACCGCTCATGCACAAATTACGTTTACCCGAAGTGATTACGGAAATTTTGGCGACAAGGTTATTTATGCCATCGATACATCGGTTCAATCATCAATAACTATTGGTGCAAGTGGAGCTAATAAAACTTGGAATTTTAAAACAGGATTGTATGCCGATAATTTTGATTCGAGTTTATTTATTGATGCATCAACAAATCCAAATGCACCTGTGGGAGCTAATATCATATTACGTTCAGCTTCAAACGGAGATCAATATGCTCAGATTACAAGTAATTTTTTGAAAATTATTTATGATGATCCAAATTATAATATTTCAGGAGTTAAACTAACCGCTTTACTTTTTCCAATGAGTTACCAAACAAATAGTTTTGATACAGCAAAATTTTCGGTAAAAGGCATTCCAGCAGATTTTGGTTATCCTCCAATTACTGGATTTGATTCTGTTAGAGCTGACATTACTATAAATATTGCAGTTACTTGTGATGGATGGGGAACTTTAATTTTACCAGATAGTTCTTCACACAGTAGCTTGAGAATAAAAACCTTAACAAATCAAGTTGTATTGGCATATTTACATAACGTACTTACCAATACTTGGACATTTGTTCAAAATCAAAGTCAAGGTTCTTTAACTTATGATTGGTATGCTGCCAATTCAAAAAGTTATTTAGCTCATGCCGATGTAGATACATCAACAGGAAATATAAACTCAATGGCTTATAAAGTAAATGCGGTTTATCCAATCATCTATTCAGGTATTGAATCTGTTTATTCAAACAATTCATGCTCCGTTTATCCCAATCCAAGTAATGGACAAGTAACCGTTCAACTTCCTATTTCTTTGGATGATATAGAGGTGAAAATATTGGATGTTACAGGCAAAGTAGTGATGACTGAAATGGTAAAACAAAACGTTAACAATGATATTAATATAGATGTATCTCACTTGCAAAACGGAATTTATTTTGTATCAGCAAAAGTGGCTAATAGGAGTTATCAGTCAAAATTGGTATTGAGTAAATAGTATTCTTCAACAAAAAATAATGCCTGTCGAACAAAATTTGACGGGCATTTTTTTTATCTAAAATGTCAAACATTGTTATTCATGCAAATACGTTTTAGCTTCGCACCAATATGAGCACACTATTAATTCGCAATGCAAAATTAGTAAATGAAGGAAAGGTCTTTTATGCTGATGTGTTAATTAAAAATAATTTCATTGAAAAAATTGACACCAACGGAATTGCCATGCAGGCCGATAAAATAATTAATGCTGAAGGGAAATATTTATTACCCGGAATCATTGATGATCAAGTTCATTTTAGAGAACCCGGATTAACATACAAAGGTGAAATTTATACCGAAGCAAAAGCTGCCATTGCAGGTGGCATTACCAGTTATATGGAAATGCCAAACACAATTCCTAATGCAGTTACGCTTGATTTGTTAGAAGAAAAATATACAAGGGCTGCCGAATGTTCATTAGCTAATTTTTCATTTTTTATGGGAACCACCAATAAAAATTTAGATGAATTATTGCGGGTTGATGAAACAAAAATTTGTGGCATAAAAATTTTCATGGGATCGTCAACAGGCGATATGTTGGTAGATGATCCTATAGCTTTAGAGAATATTTTTAAAAATGTAAAAACACTTATTGCCACTCATTGCGAAGATGATCCGATGATTAAACTCAACCAAGCATTATTTATGGATTTGTATGGAGAAAATATTTCATCTGTATATCATCATTTAATTAGGAGTGAGGCTGCTTGTTATAAATCATCATCGTTTGCAGTAGAACTTGCCAAAAAACATAATACTCGCTTGCATATTTTGCATATAAGCACAGCGAAAGAATTAGAGCTTTTTAGAAATGATATTCCACTATCGGAAAAAAGAATTACTGCCGAAGCGTGTATTCATCACTTGTGGTTTACCGAAGCCGATTATGTTACAAAAGGAAATTATATTAAATGGAATCCGGCTATAAAAACAGCGAAAGATAGAGATGCTATTTTTAATGCCGTGTTGGATGAGACAATTGATGTGATTGCTACCGATCACGCTCCTCACACCAAAGATGAAAAAGAATTACCTTACCTTAAAGCTCCATCAGGTGGTCCATTGGTTCAGCATTCATTAAATGCCATGCTTGAGTTTTATTATCAAGGAAAAATTTCGTTAGAAAAAATAGTGCAAAAAATGTGTCACAACGTGGCTATACTTTTTGAAATTGACAGACGAGGATTTATTCGTGAAGGCTATTTTGCCGATTTGATTTTGGTTGATTTAGAAAAAGAATACACTGTTTCAAAAGAAAATATTTTATATAAATGCAAATGGAGTCCTTTTGAAAATACTACTTTTCATTCCATTATTACGCATACAATTGTTAATGGAAATGTAGTTTTTGAAAATGGAATATTTGATGAAACACAAAAAGGTATGAGGTTAAAATTTAATCGATAATATACAGTCATTGATTTTATATTTGAAATAAAAACGACCGTTATGAAAATGATTAGGACTGATTTTTTTGTTATACTGATGATTTTATGTTCGTCAATAAATTTGCGTGCTCAAGTAAATCTCAAAAAAATATTTATTGCCGATCATTATGTAAATTGCCATAGTGTGGGGCAAGCAGATTGCTTTCAAGTAAAGGATAGTGCCAATGGGACTTGGACAAATTTTTTTGGAAATATTGAAGGCTTTAATTATGAAGAAGGCTATCAATATGAATTGTTGATTGAGATATTAACTATTCATAAAACACCATCTGATTCACCCATTTATCATTATGTGTTTAATAAACTAATAGATAAAAATAAAAATCAAATTCACGATAAATATAAATTAGATGATGAGCCTTGGTTTTTAATAAAAGTAAAATCGGGCGAAAAACTTAAATCCCTAAAAGATGCAAATGCATTTATTATTTTTCATTTGGATGAAAATAAAGTGAGTGGAAATTTTGGTTGTAATAAATTTTTTGGAGCGGTTAAAATAAATGAAAAGGAAATTTTGTTTGATAAGTTGGGTGCCACAAAAATGATGTGTGCTGATGAAATGAATAAAATTGAAAATGGTTTTATGCAACAACTTCCTAAAGCAAACCACTACGAAGTAAAAGGCAATCAATTGCTCTTGTATCAAAAAAAGTCGTTACTGTTAGTATTCAAAAAAAAATAGTTTGACGGAAATACTACACTTTCCATCGCGGTAAAATAGTTCACGTACTTACTTTATAATTTTATTTTCTCTTAAATACATCACACAAAAATGTGACTTGTTTAGGAAGTAAATCCCTTTAAATTTGATATAACTATTACAAAAACAAAAACAACATGAAAAAACGTTTTTTCTTATTTCTTCAATTCTTGGTATTAAGCTGCACTATGGTGTTTGCGCAATACAATGTTTCGCAAGTGAAACAACTTTATACAACAAAGCAAGCCGAATTTAATTTAACAAATGATGATTTAACAGATTTTGTAATCACTGATCAATATACCGATCAACACAACGGTGTTACGCATATTTATATGCGCCAACGTGTTAATGGAATCGAAATTTTTGATGCCAATTCGAGTGTTCATTTAAATAAAAATGGACAATTAATTTCTATCAATAATAGTTTTGTAAGCAATGCTAAAACTAAAGCAGCAAATGCAACACCAGCAATTGGTAGCCAAACAGCTTTAGTAAATGTGGCTGCAAATATTGAAATGAATGTATCTCAAATACTTTCAAAAACAAATGCGCCATTAGTAAACAATCAAGTAATTATTTCCGATAAACAAGTATCGCCCGAACCCATAAAAATTAAACTTCATTACTTAACAGTTGGAAGTGTTTTAAAGTTAGTTTGGAATGTTGAAATTTTTGATAACGAAAAAAATGATTGGTGGAACGTTCGTGTTGATGCGCAAGATGGCAGTATTATCGAAAAAAATAATTTAGTATTAAAATGTAATTTCAATAAAGATGAATTTGCTCATCAATACAATTTTGCCGATTTAGATTTATTGAAAACAGATCAAATTCAAGATTTTGGTAAAACAGGAAGTGGTTCCTACAACGTGTATCCATTACCAATTGAAAGTCCAAATCATGGTGCACGTAAATTAGTAAATAGTACTGCAACAACTAATGGTTCTCCTTATGGATGGCATGATGTGGATGGAGTAGCGGGTGCCGAATACACCATCACCAGAGGAAATAATGTATATGCAAGTGAAGACACTTTAAATAAAAATATTCCAGGGTTTAGTCCTGATGGCGGAAGTGATTTGGTTTTTGATTTTCCTTATTCTATAACAGCTACTTCCGAGTTAAATTTAAAAACAGCCATCACCAATCTTTTTTATTGGA
The DNA here is from genome assembly GCA_025359805.1 of Bacteroidota bacterium. GTDB lineage: Bacteria > Bacteroidota > Bacteroidia > UKL13-3 > UKL13-3 > CAIUEQ01. The sequence continues at coordinate 27,919 of JANYDU010000010.1, read as the reverse complement.
ATAATATTTTGCACGATATTTATTACAATTATGGTTTTAATGAAGTGGCTGGAAATTATCAAACAAATAATTATGGAAAAGGTGGAAATGAGGGAGATCAGGTTTTTGCAGATGCACAAGATGGAAGTGGAACAAGCAACGCAAACTTTTCGTCACCTGCCGATGGACAAAGTGGGCGCATGCAAATGTATTTATGGCCAACATCAACAAGCAGTAGTTATAAAGTAAATACTCCAGCAGGAATTTCAGCAACATACAATTCGGTTCAAGCATCTTTTGGACAAAAAACTTATGGCGATATCAAACAAGATTTAGTGTTGATGAAAGATAGCAATGCAACCACAACTTTGGGTTGTAGTACATTACAAAATCGTGCAGCGCTTGCAGGAAAAATTGCATTGGTTGATAGGAGTCCTACGGGTGGATGTTCTTATGTTACTAAAATATTGAATGCTCAAAATAGTGGTGCCATTGCAGTAATTGTAATTCAAAATACAACAGGTACAGCAACGGCTATGACAGGTGTGGGTTCGAGCGCAGTTACCATTCCCTGTTTTATGATTACTCAAGCAAATGGAAATTTATTAAAGGCAAATATTACCGATTCAATTACAGTAAATATTACCATCAATGGAAATGCAAATAATGTAGTATTTGATAGTGATTTGGATAATGGAGTTATGTCTCACGAATCTGGTCATGGAGTTTCTGTTCGTTTAACAGGAGGTCCATCAAATCCAAATTGTTTGAGTAATGCCGAGCAAGCGGGTGAGGGTTGGAGCGATTTTTTTGCGTTAGCATTTACTGCAAAACTTGGCGATAAAGGTGAAGATGGAAGAGGCGTTGGAACATTTGTTTATAACCAACCTATAACCGGTGTTGGAATTAGGCAAAATAAATACTCACGAAATAAAAATACAGACCCTTTAACTTATGCTGATGTAAAAAATAGCCAAGGAGATCCTCATTATTCGGGTACAGTTTGGGCAACAGTATTGTGGGATTTATATTGGAATATGAGTGATAAATATGGTTGGAGTGCAGATTTGTATACTGGAACAGGAGGAAATAATAAAGCCATTCAATTGGTAATGGATGGATTAAAATTACAACCTTGTAATCCTGGTTTTTTGGACTCACGAAATGCAATTTTATTAGCTGATAGCATAAATAATGGAGGTGTAAATAAAACGCTAATATGGAACACATTTGCGAGAAGAGGAATGGGTTATTCTGCATCACAAGGAAGTGCCAATTCTCTTACTGATGGGGTGGCTGCAAGTGATGTGCCTCCAGGGATTGCAATAACAGGAATAACTGATTTAGAAATCACAGAAGCTATAAAAGTTGCGCCAAATCCAAGTACTGGAGAAGTATATGTAATGCTACCCTCTTCAGTTGAAAAAGTACAAATAAACATTATTGATGTAACAGGAAAAATGGTGTTAGGAGGAATGATGCAACCGGATGTTCTTAATCGTATTCAATTAAATTTAAGTAATTTGAATAATGGCGTTTATTTTATTTCTGTAAATAGTGGCGATAAATTGTTTCAAACAAAATTAGTATTGAGTAAATAATACTTTACACCTTCCTCAAGGAAAGATATAAAAAAGCCCTATCGATATTTTCGATAGGGCTTTTTTAATATAATAGTAATAACAATTTATTTCATCAAAGTATAAAAGATGTTTTTAGCTTTTACTTTGATTACTTCTTGATCCAACCTTCGGTAAAGGATTTCATCTTTTCATAACCTTCTTTCATTTGTGTATTAAAATCTTCTAAACTTTTCATTGCAGTTTGTTGCATGCTTTTGTATTGTTCAGTTAACTCATTCATTTTATCATTAATTGCTTTACGTGCTTGCTCGGCTTCATCTTTTGCATCCATTTTGCCTAAAGAGAATTGAAGTTTCACAATCTCTAAACCAGTTTTAAAAGCTTGAGCATTGTTGTCAAACAATTGTAACGCTTGATTAAAATTTACATTAAAAGTTTTCTTTCCTTCTAAGTAAACCTCGTGCATGGCGAGCTCAATTTTTTTCTTTTGAATCTCAAAAGCTTCCATACCATCAGCTTTTCCTAATGTCAATTGAAGTTGTAATTCTTCCAACTTTGCTTTCATTTCTTTTGTTTTTTCTTCGGCTACATCAGTTGCTTTATCTAAGTTTTCTTTAAGGGTAACCACTAAAGTTCTGAGGTGGTCTTTCTGTTTTTCAAAAGAGTCTGTTGCATCGATTTTGCCCAAAGAAAATTGTAATTTTAATTCTTCTAAACGTTTTTGCCAATCGGTTGCAAATTGTTTTACTTGTTCTTCAAATTGTTTGGTGTCCATAATTTCAGTTATTTAAAATGGGTTTAAAATTTATTGATTTTTGCTGTGCTTGTTCCTTTTTCATTTTGTATGATGATAAAATAAAATCCACTTAAAAATGAGGATGGAGAAATAGAAATCTGATGTGCAATTTGTTTTTGCTCCAACACTTTTTGTCCTTGTAAATTATAAATAGTAATGTTTGAAGGAGAAGTAACTTCAATTATTGCATCTCCCGAACCATTAGCAAAATCAAGTGTATTAAAGAGTTTAAAATTTTGTTGAACTCGAATATCATTAATACCTGTTGCAAAATTTCCGAGTTTTCGAGCATTAAAAATAGGGTTAATTTTCCAAGTATATTTTTTAGCATTTAATATACTATCAGCTTGTAAAAATAAAATTGCTGCTTGTGGCATGGTAATATTGTATGGCATGGAGTATATAGAAGTGAGCATGAGTTTTGCTGTTTCATCCATACCAATTTGTTCTGTTATATCAAGCATAATTGACGACCAAATTACACAATCAACATAATAGTTACTTCCGGTGTAATCATCATAAGTCTTTTCTGAGTCTCCCATTCTTCCTCCCCAAAAACCACTTATACCTGATGCAATTGGATTTGCCCCATCAAAATTGTACAGTTTTCGCCAATTAAAGGAAGTATATTTTTTTGATTTAATGGCTGCAATTACATCGCACATTCCTTCTTCAACAGCTCTTCGTTCGTTACTCATATTTGGAGTGGCATTTATAAACCACGATAGTGCATGCGTGTATTCATGACTCGATACATCTCCATCTTCAGCATCAGGAATTCCACCTGTTCCAAAATTTAACGTAGTATCTGATGGATTAAAATAGGAGTTGTCGCCAATTGATGCTTCTTGTGCGTCTATTTTAATTTGATAATTTTTTAAATTATTAAACCCCAACGATTGATAATAAAGTTGAGTGGAATAGATATGATAAAAAGCCATCACATCTTTAAACCCATCTTGCTTGCGGGTATAATTAAACACTGGCTGTGCTGATTTAACTGGGTTAGTAAATGGAAATCCTATATCAACTATTTTGGTGTATTGATTCTCCAAATAAAAAGTATCATTTTTAAATGTTGCAGTAAAATTTACCGAAATTCTTTGGTCATTTAATAAGGCATAATCACTATCGTTAAAATGTTGGTAGGTTCCATTTTGCCCATAAATTACACTTTGAGAAGTTAATGGATCAGGAAGAAAAACTTTACCTGTAACAGTAGTATCATCATTCATATAATACAAACGAGTATCCTTTTGTCTGATAAGGTTTCCATTGGCATCACTAATCAATTCATCATAGCCTAAATATCTTTTATATGCAGGTACAATAGTTTGGTTTGTATAAATAAATATCGGTTCGCCTTTTGATATATCTGCAGCAAAATTCACTTCTTCAAATGTTGTTGAGTTGATGAGGTTATTGAAAGATGAGAGTATGGTTCCGCCAGGTGCTAAGGTTATATCAAGCGTGGCTCCATAAATAGGAATATTCTTATACGTTTGTAGGTAGTGATAATGATAACCCATGCTACTTGTGTTGTTATGTAATAGTTTTAAATCATCGGTTGTTTTTTGTATCTCGATAAGTTTGCTCTTAAAATAATCGTGAATGGTTTTATCCATATCATCATCATTCAATACAATTCTACCAGAATTAAATTCGGCTTTTGCTGATTGAGTATTTAGTTGATCAAGCGCATTTTTTAAATCAGTATGTTGAGTATTTATTTTTTGTGCAAACACAAAAGTTGGAACACAAAATAGGGTAAGGATAAAATACGTTATTAAATTTATTTTTGGTGTGATTCGCATATTGTCTAATTGATTTTAATGTTCAGTAATAAATTTAATTTCAAATAATCTTTTATCATGTACCGCTTTTAAAGTTTGCTCAGCTTGCGATTTTCGCACCTCAAATATAAGTGTAATTTTTTCAGCATGATGATGTTGCAAAATTTTTAATCCGTAATGTTTAATAATTCTGAAGGCTTCATTTTCATGTTCATAATCAAATTGCAGTTCATATTGTTCGGTTACTATTTTTTCTAAAATGGTTGCATGTTCTAAGGCATCTTTTGCGGCTTCACCATAAGCTTGTATGAGTCCAGGTACGCCTAATAATTTTCCGCCAAAATATCTAATAACTACAATTAAAGTATTGGTTATATCTTTTGATAAAATACTTCTTAATATAGGTTTTCCGGCAGTATTTGAAGGTTCTCTATCATCATTTACTTTTTCAATTTCTTTACCTGCACCTATTACATAAGCATAGCAATGATGTGCGGCAGTATAATATTCTTTTTTAAGTTGATGAATGATTGTTTTTGCATCATCTTCATTTTGAACGGGGAAAGCAAAAGCTAAAAATTTACTTCCTTTATCTTTATACGAACCCTCGCAAGGTGATTGTAAAACAAAATAGGTATCTGAAAATAGCATTAGCTTAGTGAAATTATTAAAATAGAAATTATAGCTATTGAAAAACCTATCCAATTGATACGGGTTAAAATTTCTTTAAAAAAAAGCAAAGAAATTAGAGTTGATACCACAACAATTCCAATATTATTAATAGGGAAAATATGGCTGGCATCATAGCTGCCTAAAGTCTTTACTAAAAAATACATCGAAAAATAATTAGGAACTCCTAATGCAAATCCCCATAAAACACTTTTTAGCTTAAGTGTGGCTTTAGCAAATAAATATTGATACACAAAAGCAAGAATACCCATTGAAAATGCGATTAAAAAAATTGTACTCACAATTTCATTTGCATTGGCAGGAGGGATGTAACGAGTTTCGATAAAGTTTAATAAGGAGTCAATCATCCCACTACCAACAAAAACCAAAACAGGTAATAACCATAAATTGGTTGTTGTACTTGATATTGAATTTTCCTTTTTACTGATAAAATAAACAGCGAAAAGAGAAAGCGTAATTCCCCCCATTTTTATAAGAGAAATATGTTCGTTATATAAAAAAACAGATAATATTACTGGTATTACTACTGAAAGTTTTGCAGCAACCATACTCACCGAAACGCCCATTTTTCTGGTTGTTTCGCCAATACAATAAAAAATGCTGATAAATAAAAAGCCTAAAATAAATGTATAAGGAAACCACACTTCTTGCCAAAATGTAGTGGCGATAATAGGCTTATCGGAAATTAAATTTCCCATTAAAACGCATACCACATAGTTACTAATAATAGCTTGAAAAGTATCAACTTTATACGTTTCAAAAAGTTTAAAAAAACTAACGGTTACGACTGAAAAAAGAATGCTAAGAAAAAGAAAAATCATAGGTTACGATAAATGGTAAGTTGTTTACCATCAATATTATTTTGATGAATAATAGTTCCAGAAATAATGGGTGCTTTAATTCCATCAACTAAAATTTTGGGTGAGGAAAAAATTTGCGCCTCATCCCAAAGCCCTTTATTGATAAATGTTTCAAGGGTTTTTGTTCCACCCTCAATAATGAGCGATTGAATATGTTGTTGATATAAATGAGTTAAAATTTGTGCAGCAATATCTTTTGTAAAATCTATTTTTATATAAGTGATATTTTTTATTGATGTATTTTCTTGCTCGGTAAAAATAAAGGTGGCTTGTGTTTGGTCAAATATTTTATGAGTTGATGCTAAACGCAAATTTTTATCGATAGTAATTCTGATAGGTAAATTTCCAATCCATGCTCTTACATTTAATGCAGGATTATCATAGGCAACGGTATTTGTACCAACAAGTATTGCATCTTCTTCGGTGCGCCATTTATGCACTAATTTTTGGATAATAAAATCTGTTATATGTCTTTTTTCTTCAAATTCTTCCGTACTCATTTTTGTAGCATCAGGAGCAATAAATCCATCTATTGTTTGTGCCCATTTTAAAATTACATAAGGACGTTTTTTTGTATGATAAGTGATGAATCTTTTATTCAGTTCTTCGCATTTTTTTTGCAACACATTTTCTATTACTTCAATCCCAGCATCTTTTAATTTTTTTATTCCATTTCCAGCAACTTGCTCAAATGGATCCATCATTCCAATCACTACTTTTTTAAATTGATGTTTAATAATTAATTCTGCACAAGGTGGTGTTTTCCCATGATGGCTGCATGGTTCGAGGTTTACATATATGGTGGAGTTCTTTAAAATGGATTTATCTTCAATAATATTTATGGCATTTACTTCGGCATGTGCTTCACCAAATTTTTTATGCCAACCTTCGCCAATAATTTTGTCATTATGCACAATTACTGCACCCACCATTGGATTTGGAGATACGCTTCCTATACCATTTAAAGCAAGCTCTATGCAACGTTGTATGTATAATTCATCTTTTGTCACTTTGCGAAAGTAATGTTTTTTGTATGTTGCACACTCTAAAAATGACACAGTCACTTCGCACATATTATCAAAATTTTGTTATTCAACTTCAATCTATTTATGAGATAAGTGAAGCTGAAAGCATTGCCAATATAGTGTTTGAAGAAATTTTATATATTAAAAAGCAACACCTGTTTTTTTTAGATAAACAAATTAATGATATAGAAATTGCACAGCTAAATGCTATTTTAAATAAGTTGTTATCTCATCAACCAGTTCAGTATGTTTTAGGAATTGCCGATTTTTTTGGACTTCGATTTCGAGTAAATAAACAGGTATTAATTCCTCGTACTGAAACAGAAGAATTAGTAACACTAGTTATAAAAAATGTAAGAAATTTGAAGCTGCAAAACAATACTGTTTTTAATATTTTGGATATTGGAACAGGTAGTGGTTGTATTCCAATTGCGCTTAAAAAAAATCTTCCGTTTGCGCACGTTACAGCGTTAGATATTTCAACAGATGCTTTAGAAGTTGCTAATGAAAATGCCTTCTTAAACAAAACCAATATTGAGTTTATTGAGGGAGATATTCTTAATTCTCAATTCTCAATTCCTAATTCTCAATTCTCAATTATTGTAAGTAATCCTCCATACATCACACAAAAAGAAAAAATAGAGATGCAAAAAAATGTGCTCAATTTTGAGCCTCATTTAGCATTATTTGTGAGTGATGATAATCCACTTTTATTTTATAATGCCATTGCCGATTTCTCTAAATCACATTTAATTCAAAACGGAAAACTATACTTTGAAATAAATGAAAATTATGGGATGGATGTAAAAACCATGCTTGAGAACAAAGGGTATGATGAGGTAACTATTGTAAAAGATTTGCAGGGTAAAAATAGGGTGGTGGTTGGTTCCAATAGGTTTTAGTTTTAACTAATAAACTAATTTAATCGGGGATAACAAAAATCTAATTTGCCTTAAAAGGGCTAGAAAACTTTTCGTCTGTAATAAATTTATAATCGGTAAGTGTTTTAAGAAATGCAACAATGGCTTTTTTATCACCATCTGTTAAATTAAGTTTTACAGCTTCTTTGTGTAAAATGAAACCTCCATTAACTGTTATTTCTCTTTTGAGTTCATCACTTAAGTTTGGATGATTTTGAACACCTGTGCTGTAATGTTCAACTACTTCTTCTAAAGTTTTAAAGCGACCATCATGCATATAAGGTGCAGTTAATTCCACATTTCTTAAACTTGGTATTTTAAAAAATCCTTCACCCTGTATTCCTGTAGTAGGAAGTTTAATACCTTTATCCAAATACGACATTTCCAATCCAATATTTGCTCCACCACCACCATTTCTTTGATAAAACTCTGGTCTAAAATCTCTTCCACTATGGCAGAACTTGCAATACAATTTTTCTGTTACTAAATCCATTCCTAATAATTCTTGAGAAGTAAAATTTGTAAAATTGTTATTTATACCTAAATCATATTTTGAATTATTTGAATTCATTGCTTGTAGAAATCCTGAAATTGCTTGTTGAATTTTTGATTGTGTAATTTCAGTAGTTCCGAAAGCGTTTTTGAAAAGATTAGGGTAGTAATTAGTTGCACTTATCTTCTTGACTACATGATCCATATTATCAAATCCCATTTCAATATGGTTTTGTAGAGGCTTAATAACCATATTATCTAAAAAAAGTTCTCTTAAGTCCCAAAAAAATCCATTTTGTCGTGAACCAGGGTTGATAATTGCCATCGAATTACGAAGAGTAAGTTGATCTCCAAAACCGATGCTAAAAGCTTTATCATCACTAAAAGCTAATTCTTGTTTGTGGCATGTGGCACAAGAAACAGTATTGTTAATAGATAAAACTTTGTCATAAAAAAGCACACGACCAAGTGTTGCTATATTATTTTCTATAAATGGGAATTGAAGGTCATAATTATAAGGAGTTTGTGGAAGTACAAGTTTTGTGCCTTTAAGATTGATATCTTGTTCTTTTGTTTCCATACAGGCAACAATAAAAATACTCATTATCAAAATGAATATAATCGAAATATGTTTTAGTTTCATAATAACAAATTATTTAAAACGATTAAAATATGATATTAAAATTTACAAATGTTGGAGTAACGATAGAGGTGTTTTTGTCGCTTATTGTAGTTTCTGAAACATTATTATTTGGATTACTGGATGTTGTTTTTTGCCCACCTGTAGTTTGAGTTAAATAAAAGGAAGCTTCGGTAGCTAAACAAATTCTTTTAGTTACCCTAAACTGAACTCCTATTACAGGACCCCATCCAATTATTTTGCTATTATCTGTTGAAGTTGTTGTAACAAGATTAGGATTAAAAGTTGAACCATTATTTATTACCGACTGAGTATTATTTTCTGAAACTGTTCTTACAAAATCAACTCCGTAATAAACAAGCCACGATTTGCTAATTTTTTGTTGTAACTCAGCACCAATACGCCATGCAAAACTATTATTATCAGAGTTTCGGCTTGTACCATCTGTTATATTATTTGAGTTTTTGCTAGAAGTAGTATATCCTACTCCAGTTCTTAAACCAGCCAATAAAGTAGATTTAGAATTCCATCCAACGAGTAGTTTATAATTAAAATCATAAGAACTAGGCGCACCTAAACTGGCACTATTTAATGAAAGAAACTGTTTAATAAAATTGGTTGCATTAATACCTATTTGGTTTTGGAAATAAAGTTTTTTATTTCCGTAAGTAGAGTCGTTTTGTGCAATAACGTTAAATACATTAAGCATTAAAACTAAGAGTAATGTTTTTAGAAGTTTCATATTTATGAGATTACACGCAATATAAAAATAAACACAACAATTTAAAACTTTTACAAAGTCTTACATTTTTTTGATAGAGATAACTTAGAATCTACGGTTGTTATATTTAGTTTTTCAATGCCTCAATTGCCTGTATTTTTTTGATGATGATATTTTTTTCTGTTAAAGTTTTACATAGCAATAAAGCACTTTGTAAATGAAATAATGATTTGGCTTCATTTATTTCCATATAAAGATTGGCTAAAAGTGAATGATAAAATTGGTTATCAAGTAGATTTATTTTTTCTGCTTCCACAATGGCTTCCATTTTTCCATTGGCTTTTGAAAGCGCATAAGTTCTATTTAATGCTGCAATGGGAGAATATTCTATTTGTAATAATTTATTGTAAAGCTGTAATATGTTTTCCCATTTTTCTGTAGTATCTTTTTTGTTGGTATGCCAAAAAGCAATGGCTGCTTCTAAGTGATATTTTGAAAGTTTATTTCCGGTTGAAGCGAGGTTTAAGTAATATTCTCCTTTATTAATTAAATCGTTATTCCAAAGATTTGTGTCTTGATTCTCATATAAAATAACTTCCCCATCTTGATTCGTTCGTGCATCAAATCGTGACGAATGAAAACACATTAATGAAAGTAAAGCAACGGCCTCAGGTATATTGGTTTGAGGATGCTCTATCAACATTAAATTTAACCGCATAGCTTCTACACATAGGTCTTTTCGTAATGTTGTATTTTGTGATGTAGAATAATATCCTTCACTAAACAATAAATACAAAGTGGTTAAAACAGTTGCTAATCTGTTACTAATTTCTAACTGACTTGGGAGATCAATTTTCACTTTTTCAATTCTGAGTTTTTCTTTGGCTCTTGTTAATCGTTTATAAATAGTTTCTTTATTGGTTAAAAATGCATCGGCAATTTCATCAACACCAAAACCACATAGAATATTTAATGCCAAACCAATTTGTGCTTCGGTTGAAATACATGGATGACAAATAGCAAATATCATTTGCAACTGACTATCATTTATATTTTTGTTCGACCAATCAATGGCTAATTCATATAAAATAGGTTCAGTATTTTTAATCTCTGGGGAAATTTTTTGCGCAAATATTTTATGGTGTTTCAAAAAATCAAGAGCTTTATTTTTTGAAACAGTATAAAGCCATGCAGTAGGATTTTTAGGTAAACCTTTTTGTCCCCAAGTTTCGGCAGCTAATAAAAAAGTATCACTCACAATGTCTTCAGCTATTTCAATATGTTCGATTCCGAATACCTTGCATATTACAGCAATTATTTTTCTGTATTCTGTTCTAAACAAATGGGGTAAAAGTTGATGTTGTTCCATAATAAAAACGCCTCTGTAAATTTATACAAAGGCGTTTGTTTTATTCAGTTTTTTTTAATCCATAGGTATTAATGCACGCACCTCAACATTTCCTCCTATTGTTAAAATAGGGCAATTTTTTGAGAGTTCTGCTGCTTCATCTAATGAGCTTGCACGCACAATAATATATCCTCCAATAGCTTCTTTAATTTCAACATATGGACCGTTCGTGATTATATTATTTGGTTTCACAACTTTGCCATCAGATGCTAATCTGTTACCGGAGTTAACTAATTTATTTTGCGCAGCAATGCTACCCATCCAATCTTGCCAAGGTTTCATCATGGCTTGCATTTGTTCAGGCGATAATTGTGCTTGAACAGTTTCTGAATCTCTTCTAAAAACTAATAAGAATTCTTGCATATTAATTTAAATTAATTGGATGAATGTAAAGCTACATTGTTTCCTTCGCAATCAATAAAAAAAGCCATATAACCAATCTCAGGGCTAATATGTGTTTTAGGCATTACTACTTTTCCGCCTGCTGCTTCTATTTTAGAAAGCGCATTATCCAAATCAGGATTTCCATTTAAATAAATTTTTGCACCATCCATGCTGGGTTTGTGTGCAGGACTTTGACAAAGGCATCCAGATGCTTTTCCATTCATGTTTTCATATGGAAACATTGCCATTTGCATACCCATCATTTCTGCTTGTTCCATTTTAATTCCAAAAATAGTTTCGTAAAATTTTGTGGCTCGTTTAATATCTGCTACAGATATTTCGAACCAATTAAGTGTGTTTTCTTGTGCTGTCATTTTTTGATTTTTTAGTGGTTAATGATAAGTGAATTTATATCCCAATAACGATTGAGTTTTTAATATTGGACAAATCAATGCAATTATTTTTAGACTATTTTTATATGAGCAATTTATTAATAAATTAGTAATGTAGGTTTGAGTGTAAAACTAGTTTTTAATATTGGTGTAGATTATTCAAAAAAAAAGTTCCACAATTAGTGAAACTTTTCTTTAAAGAATAAATTGAAAAAATTAAATATGCATCATTTCTTTTTTTGCGGTTAATGCTTCTTTTGATTCTACATGGTCGGGGTCAGGAATACAACAATCAACTGGGCAAACAGCAGCACATTGAGGCTCTTCGTGGAAGCCAACACACTCTGTACATTTTGAAGTAACAATAAAATACACATCATCAGAAACGGGTGCAAAACGTTTTGTTACATCAATACTTTCTCCATTTAAACTTATTGTTCCAGTAAGGTTGTTACCATCTGCCCATGCCCACTCAGCACCAGCTTCATAAATTGCATTGTTTGGGCATTCAGGTTCGCATGCACCACAGTTGATACATTCGTCAGTTATTATTATCGCCATAGTATTATAAATTTCTTTTTTACGAATGCAAAATAAGTTTTGTTGCTTTGCATCTCAAAATTAAATCATTCTAAATTACAATGAATTTTCAACAACGTGTAGATGCTTTTGTACAACTTGGTTATTTTTTCAATGAAATCAGTACTTCCGATCACCCGACATTTGCCGAAGCATATAATTATAATAATTGGTTTACTCCAGAAAATGTGAGATTAGCAACAAAATCATGGGCAAATCAATTACAAAAAGCAAATTTGGAGAGTTGGTTATCCAATTATCATTTCCATCCATCACCACCAAAAACGGTAGCCATTATTATGGCGGGAAATATTCCATTTGTTGGATTTCATGATTTATTATGTGTGCTCATTTCCGGAAATAAGGCATTGGTAAAATTATCAGATGATGATAAATTTTTGCCGAAATTGTTGATAGAGGAACTCATTCGTATATCCCCCGAAATGGCTGAATTTATTACCATCAGTGAAGATCGTTTGCCTAAACAATATGATGCAGTAATTGCAACAGGTAGTAACAATACCAATCGTTATTTTGAATATTATTTTAGAAACAAACCCTCGCTATTACGTAAAAACAGAAGTAGTGTTGCGGTTATTTCGGGTAATGAATCTGTTGATGAAATGAATAAATTAGGAGATGATATTTTTACTTATTTTGGTTTAGGATGTAGAAATATTTCTAAAATATATGTTCCTCAAAATTTTGATTTAACTATATTTTTTGAAGGCATTGAGCGGTATAATACGATGATGCAACATCATAAATATGCCAATAATTATAATTATCATAAAGCTATTTTTTTACTGAATCTAGCTCCACATTTAGACAATAATTTTATTGTGATTAAAGAGGATCAATCCATTTCATCTCCTTTAGGAACATTGTTTTATGAGCGATACCAGGATATTGAAGCATTGAAAAACGAACTTCAATTAAAGAAAGAACAAATCCAATGTGTTATTAGTCATTTACAAATAGATGGTGCGCTCCCATTTGGCAAAGCACAGGCGCCAGAATTATATGATTATGCTGATGGGGTGGATACGTTAAATTTTTTATTAGCATTGTAAACTGTTTTTTGAAAATCAATTTATAATTAAATCAGGAATTGAATAGCGTAAAAAAAGCCACCTCAATACTGAAGTGGCTTTTTATTTAATTGTGCTATAAATTATTTTCCATTTTTTTCGTGATGTTCTTCTTTTTCATCTTCTTCACAACATTTCCCTTTTTTGCCGTCATGTTCACATTCTTCTTTATCACCAGTCATTTCTTTGCATTCTTTTAACATGTGTAAGCACGCAGATTTTTGTTCGGCAGAGCAACCCATACTATCGCAATAAGCAGCACATTGTTCTTCGGTTAAAGTCATGCAATATTTCATATCACATTTTCCCATATCGCCCATCTCACTGCAACATTCCATTTTTTGTCCGTGCATCATCATGGCTTTATCAGCTTTCATTCCACCTTCAACAGCAATGTATGGAGCAATAACTAATGATACGATAGACATCAATTTAATTAAAATATTCATAGAAGGTCCAGAAGTATCTTTAAAAGGATCACCAACAGTATCTCCTGTTACTGATGCTTTATGTGGCTCCGATTTTTTATAAAACATTTCACCATTAATCATTACCCCTTTTTCAAAAGATTTTTTTGCATTATCCCAAGCTCCACCAGCGTTGCTTTGGAAAATTCCCATCAACACACCACTTACTGTAACACCAGCCAATAATCCTCCCAATACTTCTGGTCCAAAAATGAAACCAACAATAAGTGGAGTAATTAAGGCGATTGCGCCTGGTAACATCATTTCACGAATAGAGGCTTTGGTTGATATGGCCACACATTTTTCATATTCAGGTTTTGCTTTGTATTCCATAATACCCGGAATTTCGCGAAACTGTCTGCGTACTTCTTGCACCATATCCATTGCTGCTTTACCTACTGCTTGAATACATAATGCCGAGAAAATAAATGGAATCATACCGCCAACAAATAAACCAGCTAATACTGGAGCCTTATAAATATCAATTGCATCAATACCTGCAATACCAACAAAGGCAGCAAATAAAGCCAATGAGGTTAATGCTGCAGAAGCAATGGCAAACCCTTTTCCGGTTGCTGCTGTGGTGTTTCCTACTGCATCTAAATTATCGGTACGTTCTCTCACTTCTGGGGGTAATTGGCTCATTTCTGCAATACCTCCTGCATTATCTGCAATAGGACCAAAAGCATCAATTGCTAACTGCATAGCTGTAGTTGCCATCATACCCGCAGCAGCAATAGCTACACCATATAAACCCGCAAAATAATAAGATGCCATAATACCACCTGCAAGTGTTAAGATTGGAATTACAGTAGATTTCATTCCAACAGATAATCCACCAATAATATTTGTTGCGTGCCCTGTTGATGATTGTTGAATGATAGACATTACCGGACCTTTACCCATTGCTGTATAATATTCGGTTACAATACTCATAATTGCACCTACCACAGTTCCAACTACTATTGCCCAAAAAACATTGATGTTTGAAAATTCATATCCACGAAGATTTAATGTTTCTGGTAACATCCACATTACGATAAAATAAGAAGCAGCTACTGTAATTAACATAGAAGCCCAGTTACCTAAGTTTAATGCGTTTTGAACATTTGATTTATCATCTTTAATTCTCACAAACCAAGTACCTACAATAGAAAATAAAATTCCTAAACCGCAAATAACCATTGGCAATAATATTGGCGACATGCCACCAAACTTATCAGTAACTACAATTTCTTGTCCCAATACCATTGTTGCTAAAATTGTTGCTACATAAGAACCAAATAAATCGGCACCCATACCTGCCACATCACCTACGTTATCACCTACGTTATCTGCAATTGTTGCAGGATTGCGCACATCATCTTCAGGGATTCCTGCTTCTACTTTTCCAACTAAATCGGCACCAACATCGGCCGCTTTTGTATAAATACCTCCGCCCACACGAGCAAATAATGCAATTGATTCGGCACCTAATGAGAATCCAGTTAAAACTTCAATAGCTGTTTTCATGTGCTCGGCATTTACACCATCTGCACCCATTACATTAAATAGACGTAAAAACACAATGAACAATCCACCCAATCCTAAAATAGCCAATCCAGCAACTCCTAATCCCATAACAGTACCTCCAGTAAACGACACTTTTAAAGCTTGTTTTAAACTGGTACGTGCTGCTTGTGTAGTGCGTACATTAGCTTTGGTAGCCACTTTCATACCTATATAACCAGCAGTTGCCGAAAATACAGCACCAATAATAAATGCAATTGATATAATCCAACTGGAGTGAATTTTTTGTCCATTCACTTCAGTAACTGTTCCTGAATAAGCTAAAAGTGCTGCGGCAAATACAACAAAAATACTAAGCACTTTCCATTCTGCTTTTAAAAATGCCATTGCTCCATCGGCAATATAGCCAGCCAGCTCAGTCATTTTTGCATCACCTGCATCTTGTTTTGTTACCCAAGCACTTTTTATAGCCATTACAATTAAGCCAACAATACCAAGTGAGGGAATTACGTAAATTAAATTTTCCATAGATTAAAATTATTTTTTCATTTAAGGGACGGCAAAAATAGGTTTTAGTATCAAATTTCAATAACATCAAAAAAAACAGAAACAGAAAACTGATTTACAGAAAGTTGAATTAATAATTTTAAGTGATTAAGAATTGATTTGAATCTATCTTCATGCAAAATATTTTTTGGGGTGGGAAATGGTTATAATTTGGATAGTATATTTTTTTTTGCTTATTTGTTTTTTGATGAAAGCCTACATCATACTACTCAATTTACTCAATTTGTTATTTTTAAACCTGCAAGCTCAGCAGCTATTTAATCCTATTGGAGCTGATGCTTGGGGAGTTGCAGGCTCATCTGTAGCTTCACAAAATATGTGGTCGGTGCTTAATAATCCTGCTGGGTTTAGCACTCTCAAAAAAGTTCAAGTAGGCATTTATTCATCTCAACAATTTCAAGAAACAAAATTAACTACAGCTAGTGCAGTTGTTGTTTTACCATCAAAATTTATAAATGTAGGAGTGGGTATCAATTATTTTGGGTACTCACTTTTTAATCAACAAAAAATAAGTGCATCGTTAAGCAAACAATTGTTTAGTCAATTTTCTCTTGGAGTTACTTTAAGTTATTTTAGTACAAATATTAGTGAGCAACAACATGCAGGAAATATTTTAGGTGAACTGGGCTTGTTATATAAAGCGAATTCAAAATGCCATTTAGGACTTTTTATTTTTAACCCAACGCAAAGTAAATATTCAACACAATCATTTGATAAAATTCCAACCTATGCACGTATTGGAGTTGATTATAATGTTTCAGAAAAAGTAAAGCTATTGGGTGAAGTGGATCAAACACTCAACCAAAAAATAGTATTGCGTGGAGGAATAAAATATCAAATTCATGAGGTTCTTTCTTTATCAATTGGAGTAGCAAATAATCCTGTTTACTTAACTTTTGGAACAGGCATTAAACTCAAGCAGTTTAAAGTTGATTTTGCTGCAAGTTTCCATCAAATACTTGGCTTCTCTCCACATTTAGGTTTATCATTTCCAGTTCAAAAATGAATTTATTTTCGATACATATTTTCAAATATTATTTTTTAATAAGTGGTATTGTTTTATGCTTTTCATTGCAGGCACAACAAACACGTGAAAGCGAAGAAAAAGTTGTTGCCGATTTGATGGAACGTTGGATAGAAAACAGTGACGACAATATTGATTATAAAGACTTACAAGATCAACTTGAATATTACTTGCGCAATAAAATTGATTTGAATAAAGCATCTCGAGAAGAGTTTCAACAATTAACAATTTTGGATGATGAAACCATCAATTCAATCATTAAACACAGAAATGAATTTGGCGAATTTTTAACCGTTTATGAATTACAAACCATTGAAAATATAAATGAAAGAACACTTTATTATTTAAGTTATTTTGTGAAAGTGGGAGATAATATGTTTGATGATAATACTCCTTTTTTACAAATGATTTTGAAAGGAAAACAGGAGTTAATGGCTATGCATGAAAATGAATTTGAACCACGTTCTGGATACGATAAAAGTAAGGCAGAACAAGGTAAACAATATTATTTAGGAAGTCAGTATAGGTATGTTTTACGATACCGTTTTAATTATGGCAATAAGTTGAATTTTGGTTATGCGGGAGAGAAAGATTTGGGTGAACAATTTTTTAACGGAGCACAAAAATATGGATTTGATTTTAACTCCTTTCATTTTGTATTGCGCAATACGGGTAATTTTAAAACCATTGCTATTGGCGATTATCAGGCCAATTTTGGACAAGGATTAACTTTTGGATCGGGGCTTTCATCGCGCAAAAGTGCTTATGTGTTAAACACACGAAGAAATTTTCAAACCATCAGACCTTATCGCTCATTAAATGAAAATGAATTTTTAAGAGGAGCAGCCATTTCCTATCAATATAAATCAATTGAAGTAACTGGAATTTTTTCATACAAATATATCAGCACAAACTATAGAGAGGTTGATTCTTTATCATCAAACGAAGATGTTTTTTCGTCTATTCAACTCACTGGATTGCATCGAACATCAACAGAAAATCTAAATAGAAATAATGTGTTACAAACTATTTATGGAACACATATAAAATGGCGCAGTGATAATTTTGATATAGGATTAACGGCTGTAAATGCTTTTTACGATCATACTTTTCAAAGCGGTTCAAAACCATATCAATTGTATAATTTTAGTGGGAAGCAATTGTCCAATTTTGGATTTGATTTTAATTTTTATTTGGGCAATGCAAATGTGTTTGGCGAAATTTCAAATAGTTCGAATGGAGCCTTTGCAGGTATTGCCGGATTGATGATTCCGTTGCATCAAAAATTAGATATGGTAGTTGTATATCGGAACTATGCAAAAAAATATCAAACCACATTTAATAATCCATTTGGTGAAAATAGTGATGGACGAAATGAAGAAGGATTTTATACCGGTTTGAGTTTTAAGCCTAACTTATTTTGGGTGTTTAATTCTTACTTCGATTTATATCGTTCGCCATGGCTAAGATACTTAACAGATGCGCCTTCACAAGGTTATGATTGGTTAGCGGAGTTGCAATACAATCCATCAAAAAATGTACAGTTTTATGTTCGTTATAGGCAAGAAACAAAAAGTAAAAATTTGCCAACTACAGATGTACCAATAAATTATTTAGGTGAAGTATCACGAGAAATTATTCGATTAAATGCACAGTATAAAATATCCAATTCGTTATCGGCAAAAAGCCGGGCAGAGTTTGTTCAGTATAATGATGTTGTAAATGGATATAAAGTTGGAGTATTAATTTTTCAGGATATTATTTATGCAACAACATTTAAAGATTTATCATTTACCGGAAGAATTGCTTTGTTTAATGTAGAAGATTACAATGCCAGAATTTATGCCACCGAAAATGATGTATTGTATCAATATGCAGTTCCACAATTTCAAAATAGTGGAATCAGGTATTATTTAGTGGTTCATTATAGGATTAATAAACAACTTGATTGTTGGATTAAATATGCTCAAACCACATACAATAACGTGAATACGATAAGCAGTGGTTTAGATCAAATAAATGGAAATGTATTGAGCAATATGCGCATACAAATGCGGTGGATTTTTTAAACAATTTGTTTGATTAAATTTTCAACCGCTTCTTCCTTAGAAGTATTATCAGCAGCTATTAAAGCGCCATTTTTAAATACAGCAAAATAGGGGAGATTATTTACTCCAGCTAACTTTCTGGCTTCAGGGTTTTCTTCTGCATTTACATCTAAAAATGTGATGCCGTTGTATTCTTCTTTTTCAGATATTTTTTTAAATTTAGGAGAAAATAATCTGCAGGTACCGCACCAATTTGCAAAATATTTTACCACTACTTTTTCATTTAAATTTAATAATTCCTGAAAGTTTGAATCTGTTGAAACCGTTACCATAAATTTTGTTTTAAGTATTAACAACAAAAGTATTTTAAAAGTTTGTACAAATAAAAAAGACAGACGCAATGGACTGTCTTTTTTTATTTTATTTGAAATTAACTATTATAATTTAAATGGTTTGATAGATTGAATATTTAAGCCTACACCTACTGAAGCAACACTATATTCTGCGAATGTGTAATCTGCATGAATGGTTAGCACAGCTAATTTTAAACGAAATCCTAAAGTTGCTCTTGCTCCTGAAATAACTCCTGAAATAGTAACTGGGTCATGAAATGTTGAAACAATCTTAGGATGTGAATTAGGGTTATTAGCATCATAACCAGGAGTTCCGTAACCTATTGCTGGATTATAATTTGGATTAAAATCGGTAATAGGATAATCTCCTGCCATTTTTAATGTGGTGCTTGCGTATTGATAACCTAAGCCTAAGTATGGAGTAAAGAATAAAAGTTTTTTAGAAATTAACACATTAGCTGTCCATCCACTTGAGGCAAACTCCATTTTTTGATTATTGTATGTTTTTCCTGGATTTGGATCATATACTGTATTTGATGATGCGTCAGCTTTAAGTGGATCGGTTTTAAAACTGGCAGAAACTGAGGTATAACCAAACATAGCGGATAAATCAAATGGCATTTCTTTAATAGCAGGAATCCATTGTTTAAAATCATGTTTAACAGCAACGCCCCACATTCCAACATTGGCACTTCCAAAACTTAAATCTGGAACAAATCGAATGGCTACCTCTGTACCATAACCAACTCCAACATTTAATTGAGCTGTAGGAACAGCAAAAATATTAACTCCCGCACCTTGAGGTAAATTGAACTTACTCTGCAAAGTATCTTGCCCAGTTATTGGAGATTTTCCATATAATCCAACCAATGGGCCAGGATTACCATCTCCAAATACTGTAGGTGATGTTGCTTTTTCTCCGGGCTGTAATCTAATATTTTTCATTCCCAAACCTGCCACATCAAAACTTTGATCTGCTGTTGGCGCAAAAGTAATATTTGATGCAACTGTAAAATCAAATCCTCCAATACCATGCGGCTTTGCGGTATTAAACCATCCTCCATTTAAACCAGCACCAAATGATTTTAGTAGTGGTCCCGCATAAGCCCCCATTAACGCATTGGCATCTGTTAATCCACCTTGGATAATAGAGCCAGAGCCACTTTGAGCTGTAGCATTTTGAGTTGATAAAACTGATGCAACAAATAAAATTGCAGTTGCTTTTAGTAAGTGTTTTTTCATAATGATTTTGAATTTACAGGTTAATTTCGGAATCAAAAGTATAAGAATACACGGTTACTACAAACACATATTTTAAAAATACGTAGAATGACGTATGAAAATGTGTGAAGTTGTTTGTGATGTTATTTAATAGTTAATTCGCTTTTCAATATTTATACTAAACTATGCGTATTAATTCACGTGTTATTGCACAAATGGTTTTGGCTTTAGGCTTAATTTTTTGTGTTTTAATTTTTACTTCTACTTGGCGAGCCAATACCCGTTCGCAACAAACGATTACTGTTATTGGTTCGGCAAAAAAAGATATTGTATCAGATATGGGTGTGCTCAGAGGTTCAATCACTTTATCAGATATTTCATTACAAACTGGATATAGCCGAATCAAATCTCAGTTACCTATTTTAATGGCATATTTAAATTCAAAAGGGATTAATAAAACAATGATTGAAATATTGCCAATTACCAATTTCCCAAATTATGAATTTACTGCACAAGGCTATCAAACCGGAAAAATAAACAACTATTCCATCTCTCAACGTTTTCAATTTAAATCAACAGATGTAAATAGAGTAAAACAAATTTCTTTGGAAATTTCCGACCTGATTGCTCAAGGTTTAAGTTTGCAGATGGATATGCCCGAATATTATTTCACTAAAATTTCAGATATAAAAATTCAAATACAGGCTGAAGCTGCAAGAGATGCACAAATGCGTGCCGAACAGATGGCTGCCTCAACAAATAGTGATTTAGGTCCAATGCGGGCAGCAAAGATGGGCGTTTTACAAATCACTCCAAAAAATTCAAATGTGGTAAGTGATTACGGAATTAATGATGTGAGTTCTATTGAAAAAGAAATTACTGCTGTGGTTCATGCTTCGTTTGAGATTGATTAGCAGAATTACAAGGTTGAAGGTTTAAGAAATTGAAAGATTACAATATTGTTTTAGTTTTTCATTTACCATTTTACATTATCAATTAACAAATAAATTAAGACGTGGCATTTAGAGATAAAGGATCAAAAATAATTATTAAAACTCCCGAGCAAATTGAAGGGATTAGAAAAAGCAGTGTGCTTGCAGGGCAAACTTTACAGGTTGTAAAAGAGTATATAAAGCCTGGAGTAACTACTGAATTTTTAAATAAAATTTGTGCCGATTTTATTCGTGATAACAAAGCCATTGCTGCAACTTTAGGTTATAATGGGTATCCAAAAGAAACGTGTATTTCTGTGAATGATGTGGTTTGTCATGGTATTCCTAGCCTTTATGAATTGCGCGAAAGCGATATTGTAAATGTAGATGTAACTACCATTTTAAATGGATATTATGGAGATACAAGTAAAATGTTTGCAGTAGGACAAATTACAGAACATGCTCAAAAATTAATTGATGTTACTAAAGAGTGTTTGAGGATTGGAATTAAACAATGCTATTCGGGAAATAGAGTTGGAAATATTGGTTATGAGATTAATAAATATGCAACTTCATTTGGCTATTCGGTGGTGTATGAATTTTGCGGACATGGAGTTGGATTACGTTTTCATGAAGAGCCAGAAATTTGTCATGTGGATGAAAAAAATAATGGACCTCAACTTGCACCAGGAATGACATTTACCATTGAACCCATGATTAATGCCGGAAAAGCCCGAACCAAAATTGATAAGAAAGATAAATGGACAGCCAGAACAATTGATGGAAAATTATCGGCTCAATTTGAACATACTATTTTAGTTACTCAAACTATTCCGGATGTTCTTACAGATGTGGAT
Organism: Bacteroidota bacterium; assembly: GCA_025359805.1. Classification (GTDB taxonomy): domain Bacteria; phylum Bacteroidota; class Bacteroidia; order UKL13-3; family UKL13-3; genus CAIUEQ01. Next base: position 5,588 of record JANYDU010000010.1, on the reverse strand, counting down.
GGTGAATATCCTAAGCCATAATTATATTTTTTCTCCAAAACATAAATCTCCCGCATCTCCAAGTCCTGGAACAATGTATCCATTTTCATTTAATGTATCGTCCATATCGGCAAGCCATAACGTAGCGTGTGGCAATTTCTTTTTTAAATAATCAACCCCATCTTTACTGGCAATTAAACTCACAATATGCAATTCTTTTGGAGTACCTCTTTTTAAAATAGCTTGATAAGTTAAGTCAATTGATTGTCCGGTTGCTAGCATGGGATCAATCAAAATCAAAATTCTATTATCAATATTTGGACAAGCTAAATACTCAACAACAATTTCAAAATTATGGGCATCATGATGTTTTCTATAAGCCGAAATAAAAGCACAATCAGCCTGATCAAAAAAATCAAGCAAGCCATGATGCATAGAAATTCCTGCACGTAAAATTGTGGCCAAAACAGGTTGTTCACTTAGCATTTTTGATTGGTGAACACCAAGAGGAGTGGTAATATTTTTTTCAACCCAAGATAATTTTTTACTCACTTCATAAGCCATAATTTGTCCAACGCGTTCAATATTTTTCCTAAAACGCATGCTGTCTTTTTGTATAGAAACATCTCGTAGTTCCGAAACAAATTGTTGTAGTATTGAGTTTTCTTGATTTAATAAATGTACTTCCATAACTCAACGAACTTAATAAACAAGTTTGAATTAATTTGAATTGGAACAATATTGCAACTCGATTTTTTTATTGATTATACATTAACAAAACAGATATAAATGAAATTAACTTTTTGGGGGGCAGCAAAACAAGTTACAGGAAGTATGCACATGCTTACCCTTGATAATGGATATAAAATTTTGGTGGATTGCGGGCTCAATTATGAGCAAAAAAGAAACATGACTGAAGATACTTTTAGTTTTCCGTTTAATCCAACTGATATTGATGTAGTGATTTTAACCCATGCGCATATTGATCATTCTGGAAACTTGCCGGCACTTGTTCATCAAGGGTTTAATGGACATATTCTATGCACTCCTGCAACAGCCGATCTTACCAAATATTTATTGTTTGATAGTGCAAATATTCAATGGCAAGAGTACAAACAGAAATTAAATAGGGCTGGAAAAAACAGAAGAAAAAATGTTCCAAAACCGGCATACATTGAAAAGCATGTTAAAGAAACTATTGATAAAATGGTAACTCTTCATTTTAATAAACGTTTTGAGTTAAATGAATTTGCTACCATTGAATTGATTGAAGCTGGCCATTTATTAGGAGCAGCAAGTGTTGTTATTGAAGTAAAAAAAGGAAACGATATAAAACGAATTGGATTTACCGGTGACCTTGGAAGAGATCATGCAGAAATTATTCGCACCCCAACTCCGATGACGGATATTGATTACCTAATTTCCGAAACAACTTATGGCGGACGGAAACATAAATCATCAGAAAATTCTGAAAACGAATTGATGAAATTTATTGAAGATACCTGTGTGCGTTCTCGTGGAAGGCTTATCATTCCTGCATTTAGCGTAGGTCGCACGCAAGCCATTGTGCATGTGCTAAACAAATTGCATAGAACGGGGCAACTCCCAAAAGTAAAAGTTTTTGTGGATAGTCCGTTGGCTGTTAAAACAACTCATGTGTACGAAAATTATCCATACTTATTAAATAAAGAAGCCTCATCATTTGTAAAACAATTTGGAAGTTTATTTGATTTTGACGAATTGTTTTGGATTGAAGAAATGGGTGCGCATGATGAGTTGATGGAATATACGGACTCTTGCATTATTGTGTCGGCAGCAGGAATGGTAGAAGGCGGGCGCATACAAGAACATGTAAAAAATAATATTCAAAATCCATTTAGCACTATTTTAATTGCAGGCTATTGTGCCGAAGGAACTCTTGGGCACCGGTTGTTACAAGGACAAAAATCTATTGCCATTAAAGGAAGAGATTATCCTATTTATGCAAAAATTGCTTCTACTGATGTGTTCAGTTCTCATCCCGATAAAGAAGAAATTTTTAATTACATCAAAGCGTGTGATAATAAAAAACTGAAAAAAGTATTTTTGGTGCATGGTGATGAACCCAATTTAATTGCCATGAAACAAACGCTTGAAGAGAGTGGTTTACATGCAGAGGTTGAAATTCCTGATCCGCAAGATGTTTATACTATTTAATGAAATGAATTATATCGTTACTGATTTAATTATTTATCCCGTAAAATCTTTAGGTGGTATTCATGTATCATCAAGCAAAGTAGAAATGGAAGGATTGCAGTTTGACAGGCGATGGATGTTGGTGGATAAACAAAATAAAATGATTACTCAACGACAAATACATGAGTTATGTTTATTTCAAATTCAATTTTGTAACGAAGGATTTTTAATTACTCATGCTATTCATCAAACTACTTTTATTATTCCTTTTGACGTATTTTCTGGTGAAGAAATTTTGGTAACTATTTGGGATGATAATGTAAAAGCCAATATAGTTTCAGCACAAGCAAATACATGGTTTAGTATGATGCTAAATATGGAGTGTAAACTTGTTCGATTAACAGAAAAATCGCAACGAAAAATAAATTTGAAATATGCTTTTGAAAATGAAACCACAAGTTTTTCGGACGCATTTCCTATTCTTATTATTGGCGAAAATTCATTGAATGATTTGAATGCTAAACTAAAAAATAAAGTTCCTATGAATCGTTTCAGACCAAATATTGTATTTGGTGGAGGAGAAGCTTTTGATGAAGATAATTTTTCAAAAATTTCAATTCATAATACACAATTACGAACGGCTAAACCATGCGCCAGATGTGTGGTTACAACAATCAATCAAGAAACTGCAATAGCTGAACATGAGCCTCTAAAAACATTATCAACTTACAGAAATATTGGGAATAAAGTATTGTTTGGGCAAAATTGTTTGGTAACAAAAGTTGGTGAAATATATTTAGGTGATAAACTCATTTTAGAAAATTAATATGAATTACTCAGCAGGAATTATTGCAGCATTTATCACATTAGTTTGTTGGACTGTTGGAACATTTTCATTTACCAAAGCATCTAAATTAATTAGTCCAGTTTCACTTAATAGAGTTCGGTTATTATATGCTTGCGTATTGTTAACTTTTTTAACGTGCATCACAGCACAAATTTCTCTTTTACAATTATTTTTAATTCCAACTGTTGAGCAATGGTTTTGGTTAGGTATTTCAGGAATAATTGGATTAAGCATTGGTGATTTTTTTGCCTTCTCAGCATATAAAATTTTGGGAAGTAGCCGTACCAGTTTGTTTAGTGTTTTTGCTCCGGGAGCAGCACTTATACTTGGGTTTTTTATGTTGGGCGAACATATAAATATTGTGGGAATGATGGGGATGCTGATTTCCGTTTCAGGCTTAATTTGGTTTATAAAAAGTAATGCAAAAAAGAAAGATGAAGCAGTGGTTGACACTAAACATATTGCGCAAGGAATTTTATTTGCAGCATTGGGAGCCATCACTCAGGGGGTGGGTTTGGTGCTTTCTAAAAAGGGATTATTTGTTGAAGCCAATTCTATTTTATCTCCACTTCACGCCACTTGGCTTCGGTTATTTGTAGCTACCGTAACGATTTATATTTTTGGGTGTATCAAAACAAATTTATGGGCAGAGTGGAAAAACATTTCTTCCTCAAAATTAGTGATGAAACCCTTATTAATTGGCACTTTATTTGGCCCAGTTTTAGGAGTTTCAATGTCGCTTTATGCAGCTACACATATTGAAGTTTCTATAGCGCAAACTATCTTTTCGTTGTTGCCCATTTCTGTAATTACTGTAGCATTTTTATTGGGAAAAGAAAAGTTAGAAGCCTCATCCATTATTGCAGCACTAATTGGTGTAGCTGGAGTTTTTGTACTGGTTTGGCGAAATGATTTATTGAAATTGTTTTACTAATCCTAAAATAGTAAACGATATTAGGCTCCTGTCTCAATGTATTGATTTTGTAGGGGAATTCGGCAGCCAATTTCAATAGTCGTTTTTTGTCATTCTCATTTAGTGTTGATAGAGTTGAGACCAACTGTTGATGCCAAATTTAAACACATCAATATCTGCTAAAATATATAGAAACATTATGTTAATTTTAAAATGGTCGCAAAAAATTAATATTTTTTCAACACATAAAGTTTTCATATCGCCTCGTTCTAATTTTAAGTAAGCAATACTGTTTGCATAATTTAATTTTCGTGCAATGGCATCAGCCGATTCACCTCTTGAATTGCGGATAAATTTCATAGCCTTACCAATATTTTTAATATGTTGTTGAGTTTTCATTGTTTATGAAAGGCAATGTAAAATATTTAGTCCAAATCGGACAACGATAGTCCATTTTGGACTACGATTTTTCTTTTATCAAAACAGTAAAGCCATAAAATTTGTAATGCTTCGCACAACATATAAAATGATGCGCACATTTTTTAATGTGATGAAACAGAGAAAACCGAACACTCTTATAAAGAAGTAGGAAAAAATTAACTCTAATATTTATGAAAAAAATTATGCTTTTAACGATGCTAACTGTAGCATCTGTTTTTTATGTTAATGCAAAAATTCAAGACGATTCTTGTGGATGTAAAACAACAGTTAGTGAAAAATGGGACACACTAACGATTTGTTATTATCAACATGAGATATTAATGCCTTACCAAGGTAATCAAATTATTAAGTGCGGGGTATATGGTGCGGATGTGTGGATGCTTATTCATTATAAAGAGATTAGATGCGGGAACGATGTAGGAATTGCTTTTGAAAATGCAACAGTTTATGATTGGAGTAATAATTATTTTAATAATCAAAATGGTCCTTGTTCTGGATCACCAAGTGATATACCTTGTAATTATACACCCAGTGATTTTATGACATATTATAAACAATTGCAACGTAAAATTATAGCTGCTCATGGTGGTAGTGGTTTAGTAAATTGGGTATATCCAGTTGGATGTATGGCATTGGCTATATATACTTATCCTGCAGGTGCTACAAACTATATATTTTATCCAGAAGGACCTAATGTTGGTCAGATAATTGCTGGTGGACCAGTATCTCCAACTGTTAAATTAGTGCCTTGCAAGGGTTATAATTGTTGTCGTTTTACTTATATGTTTGATACTTTAACTAACCATTTGGCTTTAGTTACGGCACCAACTGATGTAACATGTGATGGACCTGTTACAATTCCACCAACCGACACCATAATGTGCAGAGATGTAAATAATAATCCGGTAACTTATGTAGGAATTTTAACTGAATCTGGAGAATGTAAATCATTTTGTAATACTGCAATGAGTGTAATGTTTAAAACTGGAAAAATTAATACTGGAAAAATCGTAAATCAAAATTCATTTCAACCTTTACCTGATCCTGTTAATTTTAATATTGCTCCTACACTTGCTCATGATTTTATTACATTTACTGATACCAAAAACATTTATAAAATAGAAGTAATAGATATAAGAGGTAAAAAAGTAATTGAGCAAAGTGTGTTTGAAAATAATACCATGTATATATCAAAACTTGAAGATGGAATATATTATGTAAAGATATATTTTA
>JANYDU010000005.1 GCA_025359805.1 Bacteroidota bacterium | reverse complement strand
TAGTATAGGAAGAACCTTCTTGTACAAGATAAAGAACCTTTATAAAGTGTCTGAAGAAGTTTCTTTGGTAGATACAGAAAACGTTCAGAGGTGGGTATGAAAACCTTCAGAGATTGTTCTGAATATGTTTTGAGGTGTTACAGAAAACGTTTTGATAGGGTTCAGAACTTGTTTTGAAGTGGTACTGAAAACGTTCTGATATAAATTTGTTAACCAAGCTTTATACCAATAAAGCCCTTTAAATTCCTTTAATTATTATACATAACCAATATTTTTTATTGGTAACAAATACTTATTTTCGTTTCCTCAAAAACTAAAAATATCATACATGAAATACGTTGCACTTAATGATCTTCACGTTTCTCTTGGAGCCAAAATGATTGAATTTGCAGGATATAATATGCCTGTTTTATATACTAATTTAATTCAGGAACATTTAGCTGTTCGCAATTCTATGGGTGTATTTGATGTGAGCCACATGGGCGAGTTTATGCTTAAAGGTGATAAGGCTTTAGATTTAATTCAGGCAGTTACCAGTAATGATGCTTCAAAACTTACAGATGGAAAAGTGCAATACAGTTGCTTGCCAAATGATGAAGGAGGAATTGTTGATGATCTTTTAGTATATCGTTATAGTGCCGATGAATATTATTTAGTGGTTAATGCATCAAACATTGAAAAAGATTGGAACTGGATTAGCAAACACAATACGTTTGGTGTAGATATGCAAAACATGAGCGATGATTTAAGTTTGCTTGCAGTACAAGGTCCAAATGCAATTAAGGCTTTACAAAAATTAACGGATGTAAATTTAAGTGCCATGGAGTATTATACTTTTACAAGTGGCACAATGGCTGGTTGCAATGATGTAATTATTTCAAATACCGGATACACAGGTGCAGGAGGATTTGAAATTTATGTTTGGAATAAAGATGCGCGTAAAATGTGGGATGCTATTTTTGAAGCGGGTAAGGAATTTAATATTATGCCCGTAGGACTTGGTGCTCGTGATACGTTGCGTTTAGAAAAAGGATTTTGTTTATACGGACATGATATTGATGATACCACTTCACCCATTGAAGCAGGTTTGGGTTGGATTACTAAATTCACAAAAAAATTTACCAACTCTGATTATCATTTATCATTAAAAGAAAATGGAGTAGCAAAAAAATTAGTTGGATTTGAAATGGTAGAACGCGGAGGTATTCCTCGCCAACATCATATTATAAAAGATGCCACCGGAAATGCAATTGGAGAAGTAACTTCTGGCACACAATCACCTTCATTAAATAAAGCCATCGGGATGGGATATGTAACCACAGCATTTTCAAAACCCGATACCGAAATTTTTATTGAAATAAGAGAAAAATTAGTGAAAGCTAAAGTGGTTAAAATTCCTTTTTTATAATCAAATTATTTTTATCAAAGCGCGCAAAAATGAACACCGAAATATTTTTTAAAATGCATAGTTTTAAAAGTATTACGTGTTGTATAGTTTTATTTTTTATGTTGATTTCATTTGCTGCTTTTTCTCAATCAGAAGAAATAGATTTTAAAAAGAATTTTCCCAAAGTGAATATTGGAATGAGTGAATTGCAAGTAAAAAAACTTGTAGGAAATCCTGAGATGATTGAACATTTTAAAACCCTAAAAATAGGAACAACGGATACCACAACTTATTGGCGGTACGAGCAAGATTTTACCATTATTTTTAAAAATCATGTTGTAGAAGAAATAGAAAAAAATCACAACGCATTACTTCAACGCATACAAGATTGGGCCAATCCAAAAAATAAAGACGGAATTAAATTATTATACAAGTGAAACAAACCCTTGAGGTAGTTCTAACACCTGCACTTTTACCTTTATACATGGTGAAAGGAAAAACCATTGTGGTAATTGATATTTTGCGTGCAACTACATCTATGTGTGTGGCTTTTCAAACTGGAGTAAAAAAAATATTGCCGGTTTCTACTCCCGAAGAATGTAAGATTTTTAAAGACTTTGATTTTTTATGTGCTGCTGAGAGAAATGCTGTAAAAGTAGAAGGCTTTGATTTGGGAAACTCTCCATTTGAATTCCAAAATCCCTTGTTAAAAGATTGCAATATTGCTTTTACCACAACCAACGGAACCAAAGCCATCAAACTTTCAAAAGAAATGCAAGCTGCCGAAATAATTATTGGCTCATTTCTAAATTTAGATGCTATTTGTAGTTGGCTTATTAACCAACAACACTCAGTAATTTTATTGTGCGCAGGATGGAAAGATAAAGTGAATTTAGAAGATACTTTGTTTGCTGGTGCAGTAGTTAAAAATATTAAACAGCATTTTAAAATAGATTGTGATAGCGCAATAATGGCTGAACAATTATTTATTGCTTCCGAAAATAAATTAGAAGAAACCGTTCGTCAATCATCACATGCAAAACGATTTATTTCACTTCATCACAATGAGGATGATGTTAAATTTTGTTTGCAAATAAATACACTCACTCTCGTTCCTAAAATGGTGGGTGAATATTTGATGATTGGGTAGTACAACAACTCATTATTGTTACCCAAATTTCATAGCCACTAAGAATCAAAGTCACAAATATTCACAATTGAAATTATCTACAACCTATAAAAAGTGGTTATAAAAAAAGCCCCCAACAAGTGGAGGCTTTCTCGTAAATAAAATTTTATCCTATTATTTAATAGCTGCTTGAAATGCAGGATTACTCCATAATTTAATAAACTCTACATCTTCTTTAGCCCAATTACGAGCCTCAGCATTCATTTGAATAGCACGTGTTAAGTTAGTTGCAGTAGCATCAGAATTATTTGCACGTGATGCAGCAATTGCTGATAAATAATAGCAAGCAAAATCTTTATCTTCTGCTTTCATTCCATTAAGAATATTATTACAGCCATCTAAATTTCCATTTAATAATTCAGCTAAAGCAGCATTAAAATCTTTTTTACCTGATTTATTAAAACTAAGAACTGCATCAGCATAATTTCCTTTTTTGATATTCAATACTCCCATATTGTAGCTCACGTCAGTTCCTTTATTTGATGCTGATTTAAATGCTTTTTCGGCTTTTGCATATTCTCCTTTTGATTTATATACAATACCCATATTAGACATTACCACACCATTTTCTGGTGAAAGTGAATTTGCTTTATCTAAGTTAGTGGAAGCATTTGCATAATCCATTTTCATTAAATATACTGAAGCTAAACCATTGTAACCTCTCCAATCATTTGGATATTTTGTAATGTATGAATTATACACAGCCATTTTTTGATTCATGTCTGTAGATATTACAGCTAAATGAAGCATTTCTGATTCACTTAATTGATCAGGTGTTGCAGCAAGTGCTTTTAATTCATCATCAGTTTTTAATGGCGTTTGTCCTTTAACAACTAATTCAGATCTACGTAGAGGTGGTAATAATGTATTTTTGGTAGCATCATAAAATTTCTTAAAATCTTTTCTGATACGGGCTTCTTTTTCTGTATCACTTATTCCACTTCTAATAATTGCAAGAACAGCATCCTTATCAGCATGTGTACAAGCTTCAATAGCTTTTTCATAACCAGCCCAATCTTCAGATAAACTAAATCCTCTCGAAAGATTTGAATCATTGGCTTCAGTGAATCCTAATTTCTTTAACTCTTTTTTGAAATAAGTAAATGATGATTCTTCACGTCCTTTAGCTAAACCTTCGTTACGAGAAAGCTCACCATCAGGAGAAGCATAAGCATTAATTGATATTCCTTTAACTGACCAATTTTTATCAGACTTAAGCAACACTTTTAACTCTTCTATTTGTTTTTTGTTATCAAATAATTTAGGCAACTTAAAATTAGGGTTGAATTTATCTTTATCAATAGGAAAATAAATACTTACTGATTTACTTGCACTGCTTGCAACATAAGGAGTTTCGTCCATTGCAGGAGCTTCGCTTGGTTTTACCAATAAAGAAGTTGCTATTGTTCCTTCAGCTAATACCTTTTCGGCAACACCTTTAGGCAATTTTGAATTATCAATCTTTTTATATTCGGCACCAATCTTAACCGCAAAATCAGGATAAAGAGTTGCTCTCTTCAAATCAGCATTATATGGAATTTTATCCATGTAAGTAATTTTTCCACCTGTTTTTGAGCTCAACTTAAAATCTACATTTTCAACAACAGCTTCGCCTCCAATTGTAATTGCTTTCAACTGGATATCTCCTTTTGAAGTTTTTAAATACGGTTGAAATTGAATGTTGGCTTTTGGATTAATTGATTTAGCCGGAACCGTTGCACTCATAGTGATTTGAATGGAGTCACCTTTTTCTTCCAGTGGATTTGGACTAACTGTGTATTGATTGTTCAGCATATTATTTTTAACGCTACAACCTGTTAGGAGCGTTGCTGAAATTAACAGAATAGAATAAAAAATCTGTCTAATATTTCTCATATTATTATAATTTTGTGCTGCAAGTATAGAATATTTTAACAATATTATCTATCATGCAAATAATTTTTTACTGTGTATATCATCAAAATAAAAGGCAAAGCCAAAATTCCAGACTATGTTCAATTGCGTGATGAAAATTTTACGCTCATTGCTTATTTTAGAACAGATAGAGCCGATAGGGCTTTGGAGAAATGTGGACTGAGTGGCAAACAACAACAAATACTAAGCATAGTGGAGGATTTGCCTTTTGGGAAAATGAAAAAAATAGATATTTAATGGAAAATAATATTGTAATAGATTTAACTGATGTGTCCATTTTTCAAGGGCATAACCTCATTTTAAGTGATGTGGATGTGAAGATAAAACGAGGAGAATTTGTTTACCTCATTGGGCAAACTGGAAGTGGAAAATCAAGTCTGTTGAAAACTTTATATGGTGAGCTGTTTTTAGAAAAAGGTTCGGGTAATATTGCCGATTTTGATTTAACTAAATTAACTCCAAAGCAAGTTCCCTTTTTGAGAAGAAAATTAGGAATTGTATTTCAGGATTTCCAATTGCTCACTGATAGAAGTGTGTTTGATAATTTACATTTTGTGTTAGAAGCAACAGGATGGAAAAATGAAACAGACATGAAAACCCGTATTAATGAAGTACTTGAAGAAGTTGGTATTTCAACAAAGGGTTTTAAAATGCCTCACGAGTTAAGTGGTGGAGAGCAACAAAGAGTGGTAATTGCACGTGCTTTGTTAAACCGACCAGAAATTATTTTGGCAGATGAACCTACCGGTAATTTAGACCCAAAAGTGAGTGATGATATTATGAATTTGATGCAACAAATTAGTAAAACGGATGCTTCGGTTTTGATGGCAACGCATGATTACCGTATTATTCAAAAATTCCCTGGACGCATTATTAAATGCGAAAACGGAACAGTGAGTGAAACTTTTTCGGTGAGTGCGTTATAGTTTTTCTAAGAAATAAAGCTAATAAGCTCGCTTGCATTTTTATGATTATCAAAACGCGATTGTAAAATATGTTTGCGCTTTTCAATCTCCTCTTCAGTAAAAATTTGATCCATTAATTTCTGAATAGCCTTTTTAAATTCAGCTGGAGTATTAGCTATTATACATAATTCTTCCATACCTGTATTGTTAACCATGGTGCTATTTGCAACCACAAATCTTCCCTGAAACAACACATTTATTAATTTAAGTTTGACACCTGTATTTTGAAAAGTTGGCAATACATTAATCTGCGCATTTTGTACCAACTCTGTAATTTGTTCAGTTGATAAATGTTCAAACAATTTAATATGTGGTTTGCCTTCAATAGATTTTTTCAATACTGTGGAAGGTTTATTTCCCGCAATATAAAATGGCGTATCCATATCATTAAAAACAGTATTTACTAAAAACCTAGCAGCTTCATCATTTTCGCCCACACTTAAATTTCCATGGTATAAAATATAATCTCCCTTACCAATTAAATTACTCATTTTATTATTAGAATGAAAAGCGGTAATGTGTTTAACATTCTTATGTTGTTGTTTAAAATACAACTCATCATTGGGAGAAATAGCCAAAACCAAATTGGCGTGTTGAATAATTTTTTCATATTCTTTTAATCGAACAGCTTCCTTGCTAAAAAAATATTTCTTGAAAAAATTACTCTCAGCATCTTCCAATTTTGCATAATACTCATGCTCTACATTGTGCATGCGAATTATTTTAAACCGTTTTTTTAATTGCGGATGCGCTAAAAAATAACAGGTGTGCAGCCCTTCAAATAGTATAGGAGAATTATCTGTTAATAAATTTTCAAGAAGCAAATCATCTTTACGAGTAGAAACAATATAGGGCAATGACCCCATAAACGGATTTACAAAAGTTCTACGCTCATAGTAATACACTTTCTCACAATATTTATTAAGCTCTGTGGTTGGTTTTCTACCATATTCAAAAGCGTGAAGTGTAATTTTTATTCCCAACTCGTGCAATGCTTTTAATTTATAAAACACATCAATAACACCTCCATAATTAGGAGGAAACGGATTATCGAAAGAAACAATATGAACTTTATTTTCAAACATTAGAATAGATACTCAATAGTTTTTGTTCCTCGTGTTGCCAGTTAAAAATTTGCTTTGCTTTATTACATTCTGTTTGCAATTTCTTATAAAGTATTTCATCCGTCAATAATCTATTTAACGTATTTTTTATTTGAATAACATCACATTCACAAAGCAACGCAATATGGTATTGATTATTGATTTTTTGATACTCAGGAAAAGGTGCGCACACTTGAGGAATTTCGGCATGTAAATAATCAAAAAATTTATTGGCTAATGAATAATAATAACTCAATCCTTTATTCTCTAAAAGGTTAATTCCAATAGTTGCTTGCTGTGTAATTTTTTTTAATTCATCGGGATAAATGTATCCTAAAAATTTTACTCGATTAACTACATTAAATTGCTGGGCAAGTTCTTTTAATTTATCCATCAATAATCCATTTCCTGCAATCCATAATTCGGCATCAATATATTGCATGGCTTCTATGGTTTGCTCTAATCCTCTGCCTTCGTTTAAATCGCCTTGATAAATGATAGTTTTATTGTCGTAATAACTTAATTGCGGATTTACATAATTTTCGTTTATCAATGGAACATTGCGAATCACTTCAAAAACTTTATGATATTTAGTAGTAAATATTTCGGCCAAACTTTCTCCAACTGTATAAGCAATATTGGTTTGAGGAATACATAATTTGCCAACTGTTTGCCATATTTTTTTGGTAAATTTTCTATTGGTTACTTCGGGCACTTCAGTAAAATATTCATGTGCGTCAAACACCAATTTTTTACTTCTAATTTTTGCCACAAATGTGCATGCCATTAACGAATCTAAATCAACTGATGAAATAATATCTACTCGATGAAATAACAGGTAAAAAAATAAACGGAAACTATATTCAACATAAAATAATTTACCTTTTTGAAAGATGCAATTTAGCCTCGTTTGTTTGTAATTTTTATGTTTAAGTAGACTACTGTTTTTACGTTTTCTGCCAACAATTTCCACCTCATAATTTGCAGTTGATAGTGTGCCGCAAATGCGTGCCATTCTTTGGTCGTAGCTTAAATCATTGGTAACTGTAAATATAATTTTTTTTACTTTCTCCACTCTAATTGTTGTGCTGAGTTGTATTGCAATTTATCATTATCCAATAAATAGCGAACGGCTTCTAAAATATTTTCTTCCTTTATTCCTTTTAGCAAAATGATTAATTCATTTAAAGAGGTGTGTTTTAACACAACAATGGTTTTTATTCTATCCATTATCCCTTCAAATTCATCATCATTCATGCCTAATTTTCTTCGCTCCAAACATACATCACATACCCCGCAATCTGTTCCTCCAAATTCATCAAAATAGGTTAATAATTTTTTACTTCTGCAAACAATAGAATTATTGGCATAAGCGAGCATAGCATTTAATTTACTGGTTGAAATTTCTTTACGTTTTTTCAATAATGCTTTGCTAAAACTAATTTGTGCAACATCAATTCGTTGTGAGGTAAAGGTAATTTGTGGGGTGTCTTTTTGTTTCTGATAATCGATAACTTGAAGCGTATTTAATTTATTCAAAAACTGATTAACGATAGACACATCTTGAGTAATTCTTTGCGCCAATAATTTTTCGTTGATGATAATATATTGATCAAATACCCCTCCATAACTTCTCAATAATAATTTTACAAAATCATCATAGCTTGGATGCTCCACCTGAAACTTATAAAGTTGTTCATTGTTAAGTAGGAATTTAATTTTTGATGGCTCATAAAAATTTTCACTCATCATAATCAAATCACATTGCTTCAATATTTTTAACGAAGGATAAACTACAGTAGCTTCGAGATTAAATTTTTTGCAAAAATCGGCAATATCAAAATCAAAACTTCTGTTAATATCGGCACCAACCGGAACTGCATAATAATTGCTCAATGCTTGGTATACTCTTCGTATTTCAGCCTCATCAGGAAAAGATATTTCTAACCTTTGTTGCGCTTCTAATTCATCAGCATGGTTAAATAATAATACGCAATAAGATTTTTGTTCATCCCTCCCCGCACGACCAGCTTCTTGGTAATAAGATTCTAATGATTCTGGAATTTCATAATGTACAACTAAGCGCACATCAGGCTTATCAATGCCCATTCCAAATGCGTTTGTACACACCATCACACGAATTTTATTTTGAATCCAATCATCCTGTTTTTTAATGCGGATATGATGTGGCAAACCTGCATGATAATAATCAACCCGCTCACCATTATGTAAAAGTAATTGAGCCAAATCTTGAGTTTTTCTTCTGTTCCTCACATACACCAAAACAGTACCTTTTACTTTCGAAATAATTTGTATCAACCGTTGATTTTTATTTTCAACCGTATTTACCACATAAGCAATATTACTTCGCTCGAAACTTTTTATAAAAACATTTTGATGTGGGAATTTTAATTGTACCTGAATATCTTTTATCACATCTGGAGTAGCAGTTGCTGTGAGTGCCAGAATTGGAACATTTTTTATTACCGTTCTAATTTCGGCAATCTGTAAATACTCAGGTCTAAAATCATAACCCCATTGAGAAATACAATGTGCTTCATCAATGGCTAATAAATTTACATTCATTTGTGAAATGCGTTCCCTAACTAAATCGCTTTTTAAACGCTCAGGAGATAAGTACAAAAATTTAAAATCGCCATGAATGCAATTGTCCAGCGTTAAATTTATTTCACGATAACTCATTCCGGAATAAATGGCTTTTGCTTTTATTCCACGTTTATTCAAGTTCTCCACTTGGTCTTTCATCAAAGCAATCAAAGGAGAAATGACCAAACAAATTCCATCTTTCATTAATGCAGGAACTTGAAAGCAAATAGATTTTCCACCACCAGTTGGTAATAAAGCAAGCGTATCTTTTCCATCTAAAACAGAGTTGATAATATCATCCTGCAATGGACGAAATGCTGCGTGCCCCCAATAATGATGAAGTATTTCTTGTTTGGTCAAAATGAATTATTGATAAAAATCAAATCTAAGGGAGAAGTTGAATTTATCAAAAGTATGTTTGTATATTGGTCGTCTTAAAAATATATTTATATATACTAAACTCATGAGCAGAATTTTAAATACCATCGTTAACCATTCCAATTGGTTTCAATACTTTAAGTATAAATTTTTTACTTCAAAAAAAGATGATTTTACATTTATTAATAGAAGTGGATTAAAGGTAAAAGTTCCCGCACGATTAATGCACACTTATAAAGAATGTTTTTTTGACCAAACATATACTAAGGGTTTGAAGAATAATATTTTTAATGGTGATGCCTTAACAGTTGTTGATATTGGTGCCAACGTGGGTTACTTTTCTTTATTTATGTTTTCAAAAGATAAGAGAGCAAAGGTATTTGCTTATGAACCGATGCCTTTAAATTTTAAATTATTAAATGCCTATAAAACCGAAAATCCTAATCTTAATTTTACTGTGGTGAATAAAGCTGTGAGTAAAGAGAAAACAACCATCACTTTAAATTATGATGCAAAAGATTCTTTTAGCACAGCCGCGAGTATATTTGATTTAAATGCTCAAACAGATAAAATTGAGGTGGAAACAACCACATTAGAAGCCATTTTAATCGACAATAATTTAAGTAAAATAGATTTTTTAAAATTAGATTGTGAAGGCTCTGAATATGGCATTTTATATGGAGCCTCTGCTGCCACCCTTAGTAAAATATCAACCCTATCCATTGAAACACATATTGGAAAAGAAGTGGATGAAAACCTAAACTCCTTGGTTAATTTTTTAATTAAAAATGGTTTTGAAACTAAAACCGAAGCAGATATTATTTGGGCTTGGAGAAATTAATTTACAGCACTAATTATTTTTTTCTGATAGCTCTGTTTTTCATTCATTTGTTTGAATAAGGAACTAATTTTTTCTAACTCATCATTGGCTACACCAAAATAGGATTGCATATATTTTTCTAATTCAGTCATCAATAAAATTTATAATATTGCCTTTTGTGTAATTACATCCAGCATTCTAAAAAAGTTATTCTTTAGGTAAATTTTTTAAATCAAGTAAGTCCTTATCTCTTCCTGATATTTTTTTATTGATTCTTAAATGATGAAGAGAGATATAATTTACTGCCATGTTTTCTGATACTATTATTTCTTTTTGAGTCCAACATTCACCAAAAGATAAACCAGAAATGGATGTAATGATATCAATTCTATTTGGAGGCAAACCTAATTGAACAATGCTATCTTCTTTATTAAAGTCATTTATATTTACGTCTAAACTTCCAAAACCAAAATCAATTAAAGCAATCCAAAATTAGATGCATTTGAATCATTTGGCTCTATCCAAAAATCAATATCTCCGGTATATCTTCTTTATCCGTATTAAGAAACTGCTTAGCCACTAAATAACTAACTTGGTATTTATTTAATAACTCTATAAACTCCTTGAAATCTTGGCCTATTTCCATTTAAAAACATATTAATATATTGTTGCCTCATTTGCTCAAGTGCAGCAAGCCTTTGGTTAGGTGTAAGTGTAAGCCAATAAGCTAAATCCGTTTCGGGCTCTTCACCTAATTTGTATTTTTCAACCACTTTATTCATCGCAATCAAATATATTTTTTCTACATCATAAATTCATCTGTAACAATTGTTATTTTGCTTTCATTTTATTTCCTTTTGCATCATGAGTAAGTTCTGCAAGTCCAAGTTTTTCCATCAAAGGTGGAACGTACATTCCAAATCTTCCTCTTAAACCTTTTTTCAAACCATACCAACCTCCTACCGGATTTTTTTCTGAACGTCCCCACGCTTCAACAGTTCCTTCTTTTGCGGGTTTCTGTTCATCAGCACTGCCGAGTTCCATCCAATCATTATGTTTTTCAAGCATGGCATGAAGATCATTTATGCAACGGAAATCATAATGCAAAACAGTTTTTCCAACCGTGCAAACCAAAATTTCTTTTCCATCTTTCACATCTTTGTGCATCGTAAATTCAGATGATAAGGGTGGTGTTTTAAGCATCCACGGATTTTCTTTTGTTCCTTGTAGTGTTGCCATAATATGTGTTTCTTTATCACTAAAATAGTAAAATATTTCATACTCAATAATTATTAAATCGTTAGCGTTAGATAATTTGATTAAACCATTTTATACACCATTGTTTTCAAGCATTTTCAATTATTATAAAAAAATAATTTGCATTTGTTGTGGTAATAAATATTTCTTTGCACCACAAAATGATAACAACAAAAAACAATATGATGCGAATGCTAATCTCTAAAGAGGGACAGTAATCGCGTATATAAAAAATATAACCCGAAAGCCCCTCAACATTTGTGAGGGGCTTTTTTTATGAACTAAATTTAACTGATGAAAACAACTATTAAAAACACAATGATGATAAACATGATGATGCACCAATATGCAAGAGGGAAATTATTGTGTTAACCATAACGTATAACCATAAAAAGCCCTCCCGAAAAGAGGGCTTTTTTTATGCTCGCCTCAACATTCAATAACTAAAAATAAATACCAAATCTTAAACTATTAAAATCATGACAACACAACACTTAAACACAAAAATCATTCACAGTATTCCTGTAGACGAATTAACTGGAGCCATTAGTGTTCCTATTTATCAAACATCCACTTTTGTGCAAGAAGCTCCTGGAGTTCACAAAGGTTTTGATTACTCACGGAGTAATAATCCCACACGAAAAGTATTGGAAGACTTAATAGCAAACCTTGAAGAAGGAGATGCAGGCTTTGCTTTTGCAAGTGGATTGGCTGCTATTGACGCAGTTTTGAAACTATTAAAATCGGGTGATGAAATTTTAGCCTGCGATGATATTTACGGAGGCTCGTTCCGAATTTTTACACATATTTATGAGAAGTTTGGCATCAAAGTAAACTATGTTGATACCACAAATATTCAAAATGTAGTTGACAACATTAACGAGAGAACAAAATTTGTTTGGATAGAAACACCAACAAATCCAACGCTAAAAATTTCAGATATCAGAGCTATTTCTGCAATCGCAAAAACTGTTGATGCCTTGCTTGTTGTTGATAATACTTTCGCATCACCAGTATTGCAACAACCCATAACACTTGGTGCCGACATCATCATTCATAGTGCTACAAAATATTTAGGAGGGCATTCGGATATTATAGCTGGAGCTGTTGTTACCAAAACAAAAGAGTTGAGTGCACAACTAAAATTTATTCAAAATTCATCGGGTGGAATTTTAGGGCCGTTTGATTCGTGGTTATTAATCAGAGGAATTGAAACGCTTCCATTGCGCATCGAACAACATTCAAAAAATGCTGAAAAAGTTGCCGAATTTTTAAGCCATCAATCAACCATAAAAAATTTATACTACCCTGGCTTAGTTTCTCATCTCAATCACGATGTGGCAAAAAAACAACAGTCGGCTTTTGGAAGCATCATTTCGTTTTCATTACAAGAGGATACTATTGAAGCTGCGGAATCATTGGTAACATCAACCCAATTATTTAAACTGGCAGAAAGCTTAGGTGGCGTAAAAAGTTTAATTTGTCATCCTGCACAAATGACTCATAAATCTATTCCTGACGAAAAACGAAAAGCATCCGGAGTGAGTGATTCATTAATTCGTTTATCAGTAGGATTAGAAAATGCCGATGATTTAATTAATGATTTGAAACAGGCATTCAATCAAGTAAAAAATACTCAAACACAAAAGGCATTTGCATCATCTGTCTGTTAACGCTATTTATAACTAATATTAAATTTTAAAACATGAGCATTAAAATAGGACTATTCGGATTTGGCTGTGTAGGTCAGGGATTATATGATGTACTGAGCAAAACAAGTGGAATAAAAGCCGAGATAATAAAAATATGTGTGAAGGATAAAAACAAACAACGAAGTATTGATTCATCCAATTTTACATTTGATAAAAATGAATTATTGTATGACGATTCGATTGATGTGATTGTGGAATTAATTGATAGTGCAGATGAAGCATTTGAGATTGTATCAACAGCATTAAAAAATGGTAAAGCGGTGGTAACTGCCAATAAAAAAATGTTGGCTGAACACTTTGAAGAGCTATATATTTTGCAACAAGAAAACAAAGTTCCTCTTTTGTATGAAGCTTCTGTTTGCGCATCTATTCCAATTATCAGAACACTTGAAGAATATTATGATAATGATTTGTGGATTCGATAGAAGGCATTTTTAATGGCACCACAAATTATATTTTAACAAAAACTATTGCCGAAAATAAAACCTATGATGAAGTGCTAAAAGAAGCACAATTATTAGGATTCGCAGAAAGCAATCCAAAATTAGATGTTCAAGCGTTTGACCCAAAATATAAGCTGTGTATTTTAATTGCTCATGCTTTTGGGGTGTTTGTGAAGCCTAATGAAATATTAAATTACGGGATTCATCAATTAGGCGAAAATGATATTCGGTATGCTAAAGAAAAAGGATATAAAATTAGATTGATTGCTCAGGCAAGAAAAGTAGGCAAGAAAATTTTTGCCAGGGTGTTGCCACAATTTGTGAATGCAGAAAGTCCATTTTATAGTGTAAATAATGAATATAATGCCGTACAAGTAGAAGCCGCATTTGCCGATAAACAATTGTTTAAGGGTAAAGGTGCAGGCAGTCACCCCACCGCTGCTGCTGTGCTTTCCGATATTTCTGCACTCACTCACCACTATCGTTACGAATACAAAAAAGTACAACAAAATGGGTATTTAAATTTAAACAATGACGAACCAATAAAAGTGTATTTAAGATTTATGAATGAAAGCATTTTGGACGAATTATTTTTTGAAGTAATTGAAGAACGATATGAAAGCAAGGTTTATAATTATATTGTTGGAACAACATATTTATCTCAATTACTAAAAATGGATTTGAATGAAAGAGGAGATATTTTTATTGCTGAAATTGTAAGTGATAATTCTTTATTAATTGATGAATTAGTTGAAGAAGAATTTTTGCAAAATATTTAGCACAGTAGATTCTCGCTAAAAAAAATTATGTATTTAGTGATTCTCTAAATTCGTTGCATTATTAGTTTTTGTACAAGTTCAATATCTGTATTTAATTATTGTCGATTCATTTTTTTAATTCTAAAAGGGCAATATTTTCAACATGGTGGGTATGTGGAAACATATCTACCGGTTGCACTTTTGTTACTTCATACAATTCTTGCATCAGTGCAATATCTCTGGCTTGTGTGGCAGGATTGCAACTTACATATACAATACGTTTTGCTTTAAGTTCCAACAATTTTTTGATTACATCTTCGTGCATACCTGCGCGTGGAGGATCGGTAATAATTACATCTGGTTGTCCATGGTCAGCAACAAAATCATCATTCAATACATCTTTCATATCACCTGCAAAAAATTTGGTATTGGTAATTTGATTGAGTTCCGAATTTACTTTTGCATCTAAGATTGCTTCTTCAATACACTCTACTCCAACTACAGATTTTGCTTTTTTTGCCAAAAAATTAGCAATGGTTCCAACACCAGTATATAAATCATACACCAATTCATTTCCAGTTAAGCCAGCAAACTCTCTGGTTTTGCTATATAGTTGAAGTGTTTGTTTGGTATTGGTTTGAAAAAATGATTTGCCTCCAATTTTAAAAGTGAGTTCTTCAAGTTTTTCTTTAATATGGTTATTTCCAAAATAAACAATCGGTTCCAAATCATAAATGGTATCATTCATTTTTCCATTTATAATATACATGAGTGACGTAATTTGAGAAAAATTTTCTTTGATATGATTGAGCAATGCTATTCGTTTTTCGGCATCTTCTTCTTTAAAAATTACAATCACCATTAACTCGCCAATAATAGAATTTCTGATGATGATGTTACGCATATAACCTTCCTGACTATGTGCATTAAAAAATGTGTAACCATGTTTAACTGCAAAATCTTTTATAGCAATTCTTATTTGATTAGAAGGGTCGGGTTGCAAATAGCAATGATCAATATCTAGTACTTTATCAAACCTTCCAGGAATGTGAAATCCCAAACCCAAATGTTCGGCATCTGGAATTTCATCTTTAATGGTGAGGTCAGAAAGCCATCGTCTATCAGTAAAACTAAACTCTAATTTATTTCTGTAATACCTTGTTTCTTCAGCACCAATAATTGGAGTAATGTCAGGAAAAGGAAATTTTCCAATGCGTTGAAAGGCATCTAAAACTTGTTGTTGTTTAAATTTTAATTGCGCATCATAACTCATGTGTTGCCATTTGCAACCACCACAAGTTCCGAAATGTGAACAGAATGATTCCACTCTATCAACTGAAGGTTGAATCATTTTTTCTATCTTGGCAAAGCTGAAACTTTTTTTAGAAGAAGTTACTCTCAAATCAACTACATCGCCTGGTACAGCATGATCTACCATAATCACTTTATCTTCATAACGAGCAATACTTTTACCTTCGCTTCCGGCATTGGTAATGGTAATATTTGAAATGGTGTATTGTTTGAATTTACTTTTTCGCATACTTGGCTTTTAGCTATTGGCAGTTTGCCTTTAGCTTTTTTTGGATGCGAAAATAAGATGAAAAAAGTTAGGATGAAAAGGTTTTAACCTTACTATAAAATAAACATTAAATAATATTCACTTCGGGATTTATCACTACTCCAAATTTTTCTTTCACACTTTGTTGAATATCCATTGCGAGCTGCCAAATTTCATTTCCAGTTGCATCACCATAATTTACAAGCACTAATGCTTGGTCTTTGTGAGAGCCTGTATTTCCCACTTGCTTGCCTTTCCATCCACATTGTTCAATCATCCAACCTGCTGCTAATTTTGTATGCCCAGCTGATGCAGGAAAACCCACAATAGCTGGAAATTGTAATTTAAGTTGTTCAAATTGTTCGTTTGGTATTTCTGGATTTTTAAAAAAACTTCCTGCATTTCCTAATAATTTTGGGTTTGGAAGTTTTGAAGTTCTAATTTCAATTACTGCATCACTAATAGATTTTATTGTAGGTTCGGTAATTCCATTTTTATCTAACGTTTGTTGAATAGCACCATACGTGATATTGAATTTGGGGTGTTTATTTAATTTAAACGTAACCGAAGCAATAATATATTTTCCTTTAGCCTCTTGTTTAAAAATGCTTTCTCTATATCCAAACTTACAATCTGCATTAGTAAATTCTACCAAATCAGAAGTATCCACTTCAATGGCTTGCAATGAATAAAAAGTATCTTTAATTTCTACTCCATACGCTCCAATATTTTGCATGGGAGCAGCTCCAACACAACCCGGAATCAGTGAAAGATTTTCAACACCTGCATAATTATTTTCGATACAAAATAAAACAAACTCATGCCACACTTCTCCTGCCATTGCTTTTACCCAAACATAATCTTCATTTTCATTTATTACTTCAATTCCTTTGATGGAATTTTTAATCACCATGCCTTCAAAATTTTTGGTAATAAGCATATTACTTCCACCACCAAGCACCAATAAATTGCGTGATGTAAAATCAAACATACTAACTAATAGCTGCAATTCTTCTACGCTTTTTACCTCAACAAATTCTTTTGATTGGGCCTCAATACCAAAAGTGTTAAACGGCTTAAGTGATTTATTATATTGAATGTTCATCGGGAGCAAATAAATAAAAGAGTTTTAAAATTCAATGCTTATTTTGCACACATTATTATTTTTTAGTGAGCAAAAAATTTTATCACATTAACTTATTGTTTGAAAGATTGCTGATAGTGTATTTCACCTTCACAATCTGTCGGTTTTTATTTTTCATTTTCAATTATCAACAATTTACAGCCTCCACAATTGGAACCATTTTTCAATCATTTTTTGCAGGAATTATTTTTGATACTTCAGCTATTGTTTACACATTTGGGCTATTTATTCTTTTACATGTTTTACCTATTAAAATCAGAAACAAAAAGTGGTATCAACATTTTTTGAAGGGATATTTTATTGTTGTGCTTTTTTGCTGCGTCTTTTTCAATTTAATCGATATAGGGTATTATCCTTTTAGCGGGCGAAGATCCGGTCTTGAATTTTTCTCGATAAAAAAAGATATAGCCGACCAAAGTTTGAGTTATTTATTAAGTTATTGGTATTTATTGATTGCACTCATTTTAATTATTTATTTAGCCATTCGTATTTATCCTAAATTAAAAATCACTCCAGAAAAAATAACACGTAAACAATTTGGAGTTGAATTTTTTGTATTGATAATAATTGCAGGATTATGTTTTTTAGGAGCACGTGGTGGATGGAATTTAAAACCAATTTCAACTTTTGATGCCGCACGTTTTGCCGATTCTAAATTAGTTAATCTAACTATAAATACTCCTTTTCAAATGTTGGTTTCAACACAACAAGTTACGCTTGAAGAAAAAAATTATATGAGTGATGAACTTGCTAAAAAATATTTTAATCCCATTACTCAAAATGAAATTGCAAAAGATTCATCTACAAATATTGTATTAATTATAGTAGAGAGTTTAGGAAAAGAATATGTTAGTTTTTATAATCATCAAAAAGGATTTACTCCTTTTTTAGATTCATTAATGCAATATAGTTTGGTGTATACACACGCTTATGCAAATGGGAAACGCTCTATTGAAGGCATTCCTTCCATTATTGCTTCTATGCCTTCATTGATGAATAATGATTATAATAATAGCATTTATCAATCTAATAAATTACGAGGAATTGGCGACTATTTGCAAGAGGTTGGATACGATGCAAGTTTTTATCATGGAGGGAAAAATGGAACGATGAGTTTCGATAATTTTATTGCCATTACCAATTCAGGAAAATATTTTGGAATGAACGAATACCCAAATTCGGAAAAAGATTTTGATGGAAACTGGGGAATTTATGACGAACCTTATTTGCACTATTTTGCAAACGAGTTAACTCAAAAAACACAGCCGTTTTTTAGTACCCTATTTACACTTTCTTCACATCATCCGTATAGTATTCCTGAAGATAAAAAACACCTTTTTGCGGAAGGCTCTTTACCTATTCATAAATCAATTCGCTATGCTGATTATTCATTAAAACAATTTTTTGAAGTTGCCAAAAAAACGCCTTGGTATAACCATACCATTTTTATCATCACCGCAGATCATTCAGCAGAAAATGAAACTCCCTATTACCAAACAGATCAAGGAAAATACGAAGTTCCATTGATTGTATTTGAACCACAAAAAAACAAATTTAAGACCGATACATTAACAGCACAACACTTGGATATTTTGCCCAACATCATCAGAAAAAAATATTCACGAAATTCTTTTTCATTCGGAAATATCTTAGATGAAAATACCAACCGTTTTGCGATACAATATTTTAATGGCATTTATCAACTTATACAATGGCCTTTTGTGTATCAATTTAATGGAGAAATTGGAAGTGCATTTTATGATTTACGCTCAGACTCTTTAATGCAACGCAACTTAATTGATAAACAGAGTACAGTGCAATTAAAAATGGATACTTTAGTGAAAAGCTATATTCAGCAATACAATTTTGATTTGATTCATAATAAAACGCACGTTGAACAAGAGTATCAGTAATAAGTGGTTTTTGAGAACCGCATATTTCAATTTGACCATGAGCATTTATGGTAAACAGAAATACCACAATAATGAGTAATAAATTGAGTATTGATTTCATAGTTTTATATAGGTTTTAAT
>JANYDU010000015.1 GCA_025359805.1 Bacteroidota bacterium | reverse complement strand
TCCAGGAGCAATGAGAGACTGCACTCCTTTTCCTGAAGTAGAAAAAGGAAAGGAATTACTCGGAGAGTTTGTATTACCCGTATAAAACATTGGCGACTGTGCATTTACTTTTGATAAAAACAAAGTACATGAGAATAAAAGCACTGAAAATAAATGAACTACATTTACTCGTTTAGATTGTATATTTTTTTTCATATCGTTATGTATTAAATATTTGTAAAGTTTTACCAAGATAGAAATATAATTTTAATATATAAAAAAATATTTATGCAGACAGAAATAAGAAATAGTTGGATAGTTTTAGAGGATGAATTTAATCTTACCAAAGTAACTAAATGATTTTGAAAGAAAAAATGTTGTGCTTTTTTACAAAAAATTATTCGGCAGCGGAGCCTAATTTTTTCCTTACCAATTCCATTACCCAATTAAATTGTTCATCGCGACTCATGTTTGAGTTATCTAATACAATAGAATCAGTTGCTTGCTTTAAAGGACTATCAGCACGAGTAGAATCAATATGATCTCGTTTTTGAAGATTGGCTAATACTTCCTCAATGGTAGTATGTTGACCTTTTTCATTTAACTCTTCAAATCTTCGTTTTGCACGAATCATTGGATCAGCAGTAATAAATAATTTTAATTCAGCATCAGGAAAAACAACGGTACCAATATCTCTTCCATCCATTACTATGGCTTTTTCGTTTCCCATAAATTGTTGTTGTTTTACCAAAAACCTTCGCACTTCGCTTATTGCACTCACATCACTTACTATACTTGCTACACGTGGATTAATCCGAATTTCATTTTCAATGTTCTCCCCATTTAAAATTGTTTCTTGTGATTGTGTTTCTGTATTTAATTTAAAATTGATGTGAATATTTTTTAGCGCATCAGCAACAGCATCCGAATTATAAATATCAATTTGATTATTGATCATATATAAAGTTACTGCTCTATACATTGCTCCTGTATCAATAAAACGATAGCTTAAAGAAGAAGCAAGTTGTTTTGCAAGTGTACTTTTACCGCAAGAAGAATAGCCATCAATGGCAATAATTATTTTTTTCATTTGTAAATGGTTACACAAATAAACTCAATAATTTTTTAAGATAATAATTTAGTTGACTTGTTTTTTCTTGAAAAATTCACTCATATAAATAATGAATGAAAAGTGATCGGTTCCATATCCTACATCATATCCTGTATGTCCGTATGCCACTTGAAATTTATTAACCTTAACCCCAAACCCCCAAGAGAATCCAGCAAATCCACCCATATCATCCAACTTTAATTCCCAACGTCTTAAATAATTGTATCCAAACCCTACGTAAAAATTTTTGCTCAAAATAAGTTCTCCGCTAAACGTTAAATGACTTAATGTTTTTTTTGCAAGATTGATGTTTTCTAATTGCAGTTGACCTGTTTCTAAATCTTTTGTTAACCCGGGTTTATTGGCATTTGCATAAATTAATCCTCCGGGATTTTCGAGGTGATTTATAATCATTGAAAAACGTAATGGTGCTTTTAAAAACTTTTTTGAAATACCTAACTGAACATTTAACGGAAGCGATTCATTATTGCCAGTTCGATAAGTAGTTATTTGTTTTCCATAATTACTGATAACCCCAGCAATAGTAACAAGATTTTTTTTATCATAGTATGTTGCCGAAACATCAATAGCCATACCATAAGAGTTGTATGCTTCAAGTGTTGAGTTAATAAACTTTACCGCACCACCAACAGAAAAATCTCCCACATTTTTAGCATAACTTAAATGCAAATTATACTCGCCCGCATGAAAATTTCCAATCACTTCTCCATTAGGATTTGTTTGAGTAAAATTTCCATAATTGATATATTGAATTCCGGTTGCAAAAGTTCCTATACTATCAAAATGATGAGCATATCCCGCATATCCTGCGGCAATTCCTGCTACATAACTCACGTAATTATAAGTAATCTGATTATTCATTTCCTTATTTAATAACGAAGGATTTTGAATCGCTAAATTCATATCGTTATCGGGATTTGCAATTCCAGAACCCCCAAGTGCAGCTATACGTGCATTAGGTTGAAGTGCAAGAAACTGATAGGTACTTGTTCCTCCAATTTGCGCAAATGAAATGATAGAAATACAAATGAATAAAAAGAGTAAAAGGTGTTTTTTCATACAGTACCGAAAATATTACTTTAAACGAAAAATAGAAAAATGTAGTATTAAAACATATTGCGAACAAGTATTCTCACAATGATAAAAATTATTGCCAAAATAAACATAAGAATAGAAATACGATTAATACCATGCATCATTCTTAAATTAAACGAAGAGTTATCGGAAGGGTCTCGTTTTTTCCAAAAGGTTATATAAGATAGAAATTTTTTAATCATAGTAACAAAAATAGAAAGTTATAGTTGAATCACTAAGCTAAATTTTTAAATAAGATAAAATAAATTTTTAGGTTACTCTAAAAATAATACATTTGCGGCATGTATTCCTACACCGAAGAGAATTATTTAAAAGCCATTTACAAACTTTCTGAAAAAGCAGAAGAGGCTATCAACACCAACTCTATTGCTGATGTTCTGCAAACCAAAGCCGCTTCAGTAACTGATATGATTAAAAAATTATCAGACAAAAAATTATTAAAATATGAAAAATATAAAGGCGTATTACTTACCGAAAAAGGAAAAAAAATAGCCATTGAAACGGTTCGCAAACATCGGTTGTGGGAAACATTTTTACACGATAAACTAAAATTTGGTTGGGACGAAGTGCATGATATTGCCGAACAGTTAGAGCATATTCAATCTAATTTGCTTATTGATAAATTAGACGAATTTTTAGACTTTCCATCACATGATCCACACGGTGATCCCATTCCAACCAAACAAGGCGAAATCAAAAAAAGTAATTTCATTTTATTGTCTGAGCTAAAAGAAAAGCAAAAAGCAAATATGTCGGGAGTGGTAGATCACAGTTCTGTTTTTTTAAAACATTTAGATAAAATAGGATTAACACTTGGAAGGGTTTGTGAAGTAACAGAAGTAAATGAATTTGATGGTTCGGTTACTTTAAAAGTGGATGCTAAAAAACAACTTTATATTAGTAAAGAAGTAGCAAAAAATATTTTAGTGAAAGTGAAATAAATTCTTGCTTAGAGAAATTTGAAAATGCAAAATAAAAAATCATTGAGTGAAGTTCACGAGTCGGTAAACGTTCCTCAGTCTAAAAACTTTTGGCGAACATTATTAGCTTTTTTAGGACCTGCATACATGGTAAGTGTTGGTTATATGGATCCTGGAAATTGGGCAACAGATATTGCAGGTGGAAGCAAATTTGGTTACCAACTAATCTGGGTTTTACTAATGAGTAATTTGATGGCATTATTACTTCAAAGTTTAGCTGCACGATTAGGAATTGTTAAGGGTTGGGATTTAGCTCAGGCATCTCGGCAGCAATATCCAAAATGGGTTAATATTTCATTATATATTTTTGCTGAAATTGCTATTGCTGCTTGTGATTTAGCTGAAATTATTGGAATGGCAATTGGGTTAAATTTATTATTTGGATTGCCCATGATTTACGGTGTAGTAATTACTGTTCTTGATACTTTTTTATTATTGTTTCTTCTCAATAAAGGAATCAGAAAAATGGAAATATTTATACTGAGTTTGATTTCCATTATAGGACTTTCTTTTATCACAGAAATGTTTATTGTAAAACCAGAAGTTGATGAATTGGTGAAAGGTTTTGCTCCTTCTATTTTAGATGGAGATGCATTATATATTTCCATCGGAATTATTGGTGCAACTGTGATGCCTCACAATTTATATCTTCATTCATCATTGGTTCAAACACGCAGAATTGAAAGAAATGATAGAGGAATAAAAGAAGCTATTCGTTTCAACTTTTTTGATTCGGCCATTGCTCTTAATTTGGCATTTTTCGTAAATGCGGCTATACTTATTTTGGCTGCTTCGGCATTTCATAAAAATGGATTTAATACTATCACTAGTATTGAAGATGCGCATGTATTATTGAAAAATATTTTTGGTAATTTAGCCCCTTCTTTATTTGCAATTGCATTAATTGCTGCCGGACAAAGTTCAACAATTACAGGCACACTTGCCGGACAAATTGTGATGGAAGGATACCTAAATCTGCGTATCAGTCCTTGGATAAGAAGATTAATAACGAGGTTAATTGCCATTATTCCTGCACTATTTACCATCCTATATTTTGGTTCTGAAAAATTGGGCGACCTATTAATCTTGAGTCAGGTAATTTTAAGTATGCAATTAGGATTTGCTGTAATTCCACTCATCCACTTTACATCCAGTAAAAATATTATGGGTGATTTTAAAATCAATAAAAAAGTAAAATTTTTTGCTTGGGTAACGGCATTGATTATTGTTTCACTAAATGTAAAATTAGTGTTTGAAGAAGTGCAAAGTTTTTTTGTTTTTTTGGGAGATGATAAAGAAGCTGTAAAACTCATTACTGTATTACTAATTATTTTTGCCGTAGCACTTTTACTATACATTACCATCGAACCATTTATCAATCGTTTTCGAAAAGAAAAAGCATCCATCCCGCATGGAGAAGCTATCGAATTAACTTCCATTAAAAAATCTGTTTATTCTAAAATTGCACTCACAGTTGATTTTTCAAAACAAGATGAAACCACTATTCAACATGCGCTCTCATTGGGAGGAAAACATGCCATTTATTTACTCATCCATATTGTTGAATCGGCTGGTGCAATAAGAATGCGTGGTGAAATTATGGACAAAGAAACGGAATACGATAAACTGAATCTTGAAAAATATAAACATGATTTGAAGCTATTAGGTTATGAAGTTGATATTGAATTAGGATTCGGAAAATCGGCTCAAGTAATTACTGATATTGTTAATACAAAAAATGTAGATCTTTTGGTAATGGGGGCGCACGGACATAAAGGATTAAAAGATATTTTATTTGGATCAACAGTTGATGCCGTTCGACACAATGTAAAAGTTCCTGTATTGATTGTAAAATGATGGATAATTCTCAACTAAAAAAACAAGCTGCTGCCAAACAATCTGAGAATAAAAAATTCTTCGAAAGAATAAAAAAATGTAAGCCTAAAAATTTGGATGAAACGGTTCATCACTTGCATGATGAAGCTTTTAAGCGCATTGACTGTTTAACTTGTGCCAACTGCTGTAAAACTACAAGTCCGCTTTTTAAGCAAAAAGATATTGAACGATTGGCCTCTCATTTCAGAATAAAACCTTCACAATTTATTGGGCAATATTTACATATTGATGAGGATAACGATTATGTTTTAAATGCAACTCCATGTCCATTTTTAGGTGCCGATAATTATTGTAGCGTGTATGATGCGCGCCCAAATGCCTGCAGAGAATACCCCCATACCAACCAACGTAAATTTCATACTTTGTTTAAAGAAACCTATAACAATATTGCTATTTGTCCGGCTGTTTTTGAAATTATAGAGGAGATGAAAAAAGTGTTTTAAAAAATTATTTCTACATCAATTTTACTTCATATTTTTTTGCCATTTTCTCTAATTGCTCTTGGCTTACTTCGTGAATATTTTTATGCCCATGATAATTTTCAACAGTAACCACAAATAACAAATAATTAAATTGTGATGCGAGTTTAAAATAAGGCTCCAACTCCCATGCTATTGTAAAAGTATGAGCCACAAAAATTTTCTTTATTTTATTTTCTAATGCTTTTTTTGTTTGCTCTTCGCAATGTTTATAGGCTAAATAATTTTTGTCAAATTCAAAATGATAATCCCCTTTTTCATTCATAAAAAAATCATCGATGGAGTACACAGGATATTTTCCAGACTCACTTAACACATTGGCAAGTGCTGATTTACCTGAACCTGGCAAGCCTCTTAAAAGTATTAATGCTGAAATATGTTCTTTGTTTATCGAATCCAATTTAATAATTTTAACTATTGTAAAGTGTAAAAATTTATCACTAACAGATAAACATCATATTTTAACATCCTTGAAGTTTATGTTTTGTGAGCAACCATAAAATAAAGTTGCCCCAATAACAGAAATGATAAAAAAATATTGGAAATTTTTCATGATTATTTCTACTTTCTTATTTAACTATTAACAGAATACCACTTTTAATCACCGCAGTAAAAGTTTAAACTTTTAATATGGATATGTTTTTGATTCATCATCGAAGATAATAAAAGATCAAACATCGATGTAACAACCCGATTGTTAAATCTCCAATTAAATTCATCGAGATAAGGTTGAATAAATTTTGCTTTATGATGTGTTCCTCTGAGCCATGCTTTGAGCATCATAACCTATCTATGAAACAGACGAAAGTTTTTAAGTGGCACTGATTGCTGTTGATTAAGCCATGGAAATAACTCTTTCAAAGGTCTGTATCCACGCCATTTGTCAGTTCTTATAATCGCACCTTTATTGATGAATTTTTGAAAGAATGGTTTTAATTCTTTGGTTTCTGCACCATTGATTTGTTTTGCATAGCAACAAATAATTCCTCCTTTTTCATCTGTATTCCCATCACCACTTTTTTCTTTTTACCTTGCACCTTCCTCGTTTCCCTTTTTGTGATCCACCAATAAAAAACTCATCAACATCAACTTTGCCTTCAAGTTGTTTTGGCTCTTTTATATTCATAGCTGAAACCACTTTTCGTTAAAAAAAATAACAAGTTGTTTGCCTGAGCGAAAGTCGCCTACTAAGTTCATAACTGCTGATTCCTTTTTTGCTTGTGCTTACTAAAAATACCAACAGAAATGCTTTTGGCATTGGAAACTTTACCTTATGGAAAAGTATTCCTGCTGTTGGTGATTCGAAATGCTTACATCGGTTACATTTTCTATGTAGTGTTTCGCCCACTCTAGACCACTCAATATGTTTGCACCGTGTGCAGATAAAACCATTCTTCCATTTCATTTCTGCCAAATAATTTTGACAAGCTGATTCATCTCTAAACTCGATAATGAACTCGATAATGTTGCTTCGTGTGAACATTTTGATAATATTTGAATTCAAAATTCTATCTTTACTCTGCAATCTATCTGCGGTCTAATTTATTTTTTTCGGGATAAATAAAAGTGTTATTCTATATTTTAAAATGAGGTATAAACAAAAAATACCACCCGAAAGTGGTATCTGAAAATAGTAAAATATTATATCGCTTATAAGATTATTTTTCAATAACCGATTTCATTTTTTCCAAAAATTCTTTCATTCCACTTACAGCATGATTATATCCTTCTTCATTTGCAAACCCTTTTTGTGTCCAGGTAAATACAGATTGATGGTCATTTATTTTTTTTATGTGGTAAGTAACTAAAGAATAATTTTCAGGTTTATCTTCCAATCCAGTAAAGCCACTCCAATAGGTATAGCTTAATAATTCGTTTAAAATATATTGTTGAACCATTCCCTTATCACGGTATTTTTGACCTCCATATTCCCCTTGAAAAATTACTTCACTACCCACTTTCCAATCAGTTATGGTTTCGGTTCCATATAAATATTCTTTAATCATTTCGGGATTAGTTAATGCTTCCCAAACTACAGTTGCACCTGCATTTATCTCAATAGACTCTGATACAATTAAATCGTTTCTCATATTATTTTGATTATGTTTTTTTCAAAAAATTAGCTTTCAAAACCATCATTACTTTTTCAACCTTACCTTCAATTTCTTCCTCATTATCAGTAAGACGAATATTCCTCACTACTGTTCCTCTTTTTAATGTGGTGGATGAACCTCTCACTTTTAAATCTTTAATTATCGTTACCGAATCGCCTTCCGAAAGAAGAGTTCCATTGCTATCTTTTACTTCCATGATTTATTTTAAATTCGAATCAAAAGTAGAAGAAATATGCTGAAAATAATAGTGGAGGAATTCAAGTCCAAAATCAGGAGTTTAAAGAAGTTCATACAAATGATATAATCATATTAAACTTGTTACAGCAACAATTAGAATTTCTTCAAAAACAAAATGAAATACTTCTTTCGAAAGTAAAAAACACTTGAATTCAAATTAAAAAAATATTGGAAATACACCGACAATAAAACCATCAAAAAAAATCTTCTGTTTATCAGACAACAAAACATGGCTTTAAAAGCAAACAAGATTGATTTCAACAATTACCCAAAACATATCAACACCTCACTAAAAAAACTTTTAGTTTTCATTTAACTTCTTATACTTGTGTTATAAAATAGTTACGATATGGGTGCTTCTTCATTAATCGTTTTGATGCTTGCCGCAATAGTATTTTCTGCGGGAGGTATTTTGGTTTCAAAAATATTTACAAAAGGAAGCACCAATTCTCAAAAAGGACAAGCCTATGAAAGTGGTATAAAATCAACAGGTACACCTTGGGCTCAATTTAATGTTGGCTATTATTTATTCGCGCTCATATTTTTAATCTTTGATGTAGAACTTATTTTTATTTACCCTTGGGCTGTAGTTGTAAAAAAAGTGGGGATAACTGCCTTATTCGAAATCGTTGTTTTTCTTTTCATATTATTTATGGGTTTTTTATACGCCCATAAAAAAGGAGCACTAAAATGGATGTAGTTGAATGATGAATTATAATTGATAAATGAGGGGAAATGAGTAAAAAAAATGAGTTATAAATTTAATAAAATTGGAAGAAAATAATACTACAATAAGTAATGAGAGTAACTCCTCAACTATGGAAAAATTAGGTGGGGCTTCTTTTCCAGGTGAAGTACATACTATTCCGGGTGGAGATATTGTGCTTACCAAATTGGATGATATTGTAAATTGGGCTCGTTCCAATTCCTTATGGCCTTTAACTTTTGCCACAAGTTGTTGTGGCATAGAAATGATGTCGGTGGCATCTGCAAAATATGATTTTTCGAGATTTGGTTTTGAAGTAGCTCGTGCAACACCGAGACAAGCAGATGTAATAATTATTGCAGGAACTATTGTAAATAAAATGGCTCCCGTTTTAAAAAGATTATACGATCAAATGGCAGATCCAAAATATGTAATTGCCATGGGAGCTTGCGCCATTAGCGGTGGTCCATTTTTTTATAATACGTATTCGGTTGTAAAAGGTGCCGATCATGTGATACCAGTTGATGTTTATATTGCTGGCTGTCCGCCACGTCCAGAAGCATTATTGCACGCACTTATTTCATTGCAAGAAAAAATAAAAAGTGGAGCCACTCGCGAACAAATAAAATTAGAAAAACCTCTATAGTTTTTGTGATAGAGAAAAAGTAAACATGAATAACGAAGAATTAAAAATAAAAATAACTGAACTGATTCCCTCTGCTACTTTTGAAGAAGGGGGCGAATGGATTAATATTTTTATTGAACCTATTGAATGGAAAACATTAGCGCAACAACTTCGCTCATCAGATGGATTGGATTTTGATTTTTTGTTTTGTCTAACTTGTGTGGATTGGAAAACTCACATGACAATGGTGTATCATCTCACCTCAACAACTCATCGCCATAATTTAGTAGTAAAAGCAAAAATTGACAGGAATAATCCAAACATTGAAACGGTAAGTGATATTTGGCGAACAGCGGAATTTCATGAACGAGAAGTATATGATTTATTTGGTGTAATATTTTTACATCACCCCGATTTAAGACGATTGTTTTTAACAGATGATTGGGTTGGATATCCTTTAAGAAAAGATTACGAAGATCCGATTAATATGATAAAACTATAAGTTGGATGATGAATGTTAAATGATGAAGTTTAAAAAAAATACTAAAGAATAAATGCTCCAAGAGTTAAGCACCACATCAGAAGGATATATGACCATTAATATTGGCCCGCAGCACCCTGCAACGCATGGTGTGTTGCATTTGGTGATGACGTTGGATGGTGAATCAATTATTAAAACCGAACCTCACTTGGGTTATATTCATCGCTCAATCGAAAAAATGAGTGAAAGTTTATCTTATCGCCAGTTCATTTATGCCACCAGCCGAATGGATTATCTCTCATCACATATCAATAATCATGGTTGCTCATTATGTGTTGAAAAAGGGTTGCAAATTGAAGTACCAGAACGAGCACAAGTGATACGCGTAATCATGGATGAACTTACTCGCATTGCATCTCATGAACTTTGGTGGGGCGCAATGGCAATGGATTTGGGAGCATTCACTCCATTTTTTTATGCCTTTAGAGAACGTGAAACTATTACCGATATTATGGAAGAAACTTGTGGGGCGCGATTAACCATGAATTATATTTGTCCGGGTGGAGTGATGGCTGATATTCATCCCAACTTTCAACAACGTGTAAAAAATTTCATCACACTTTTTAAATCAAAATTTGATGAGTACAATGAATTGGTTACAGGCAATATTATTTTTCAAAGCAGGATGAAAGGTGTTGGAGTATTATCAAAAGAAGATGCCATTTCATATGGTTGCACCGGCCCAACAGGAAGAGGAAGTGGAGTGAGTTGCGATATACGTAAACTCTATCCTTATGAGGTATATGATAAAGTACAATTTGATGAAGTGATTGAAACAGCTGGCGATTCATTTGCTAGATATATGGTACGAATTAATGAAATGCTTCAATCCATAAAAATTATTGAACAATTAATTGACAATATTCCTGAAGGAGAATTTCAAGCCAAAACAAAAGCAGTTTTGAAATTACCTAAAGGAGAATTTTATCAACGCGTAGAAACAGCAAGAGGCGAATTTGGTGTTTATATTGTGAGCGAAGGAGGAACAACTCCTTACCGAATAAAATACCGCTCACCCGGATTTTCAAATTTATCAGCCCTGCCAGATATGGTACGTGGAGGTAAAATTGGAGATTTAGTTGCTGCCATGGGAACACTTGATTTGGTGATTCCGGATATTGATAGGTAAGATGAGAAATGAGAATGATGAGTTATGAATTTCCAATACTCATCATTCATAACTTATATAAAAAAAAATGTTGAGTTTAGAAGGCATAACAAATTTTATAGATGAAGGATTGAACGCTACATTCAATCCAACCATTGCTTTGCTATGTGAATTTGCGATTGTGGGAATTTGTGCCATCACTTTGTTTGCTACTTTGGGATTGGTTTTGGTTTTGATGGAGAGAAAAGTTGCTGCGTTTATGCAAATACGTTTAGGTCCAAACAGAGTGGGTCCGATGGGCATGTTTCAAACTGCTGCTGATACTTTAAAGTTGGTAATGAAAGAAGGATTAACTCCCGATGGTGCCGATAAATTTTTATTCAATCTTGCTCCATTTATAGTTATGATTGCCGCCATGCTTCTCCTTGCTCCTATTGCATTTGCAAAAGGTTTTCAAATTTGGGATATCAATATTGGTGTGTTATATATTTCTGCTATTTCATCTATTTCGGTAATAGGAATTTTAATGGCAGGTTGGGCAAGTAATAACAAATATTCATTGCTTGGAGCAATGAGAAGCGGAGCACAAATTGTGAGTTATGAATTATCTGCTGGGTTATCCATTATAACCATTGTTGTATTAACAGGAAGCATACAACTTTCGGATATTGTGGCTTCACAAGAAAATGGTTGGTGGCTTTTTAAAGGACATATTCCGGTAATTATTTCTTTTATCATTTTTATTATTGCCGTTACTGCTGAAACCAATCGTGCTCCTTTTGATTTAGCAGAAGCTGAATCAGAATTAACAGCAGGATTTCATACTGAATATTCAGGAATGAAATTCGCACTATTTTTTTTAGCCGAATACATCAATATTTTTATTGCTTGTGCCATTGGTGCTACGTTATTTTTAGGCGGATGGATGCCTTTTCATATTGGCAGCTGGCATGCGTTTAATCATATCATGGATTATATTCCATCATCACTTTGGTTTGTTGGAAAAACATTTTTCTTAATATTTTTAATGATGTGGTTTAGGTGGACCTTTCCTCGTTTGCGCGTTGATCAATTATTAAATTTAGAATGGAAATATTTATTACCTATCAGCATGTTTAATTTATTGTTGGTAACAATTGTTGCAATAATGGGATGGCATTTTTGAGAGTAATGAATGATGAATTATATATTACGAATGAAAATATTACATAAAAGATTCAACTTTATAACTCATAATTTATAACTCATAACTAAAAGAAAAACGTGTTTTTAAAAGAATATATAAAAGATATTTACAATGCAGTAAAATCATTGCTCACAGGCATGAAGCTTACGGGGTATTATTTTACGCATCATAAAGAAATTATCACCGAACAATATCCTGAAAACAGAGAGACCTTAAATTTATCAGAACGATTTAGAGGAGAAGTAGTGATGATTCATGATGAAAATAATGAACATGCTTGCACAGGTTGTTCGGCTTGCGAATTGGCTTGTCCAAATGGCACAATAAAAATCATCAATAAGTTTGAGATAAATGCCGAAGGTAAAAAGAAGAAAGCTATTGATACCTTTATTTATCATTTAGAATTATGCACGATGTGTAATTTATGTATTGTGGCTTGCCCAACTGATACCATTAAGATGGCACAAAACTTTGAACACAGTGTTTACGATAGAAGTTTACTCACCAAAAAATTAAATCATTCAGGTTCAAAAATTAGGGAGGGTGTTGAGTAATGGGGGCATCAAAAATTATATTCTACATCATTTCCACTTTTATTTTAGGCACAGGAATATTAGCGGTTACTGCTACTAAAATTTTTAGAGCCGCCATTTGGTTGTTGTTTTCATTAATTGGAATTGCCGCTTTATATTTTTGGATGCAACTTGAATTTATTGCTGCCGTTCAAATTATTGTATATGTTGGAGGTATTGTAGTGCTTATTATCTTTTCCATTTTCCTCACACAAAAATCAGGAGATGAAATGCCTAAGCCATTACAACAGCGAAAACTCTTTTCGTTGTTTGCCGTATTTTTCGCTTTTGCATTTACCTATTTATTAATTCATCAATACGGATTTTATTCATCCAATCCACAACCTTTTGAGTTAAAAATTTCTGATATTGGAATGCAAATGCTAAGCACTACCGAGCATGGATTTATTTTACCTTTTGAAGTAGTAAGTATGCTTTTATTAGCTGCTATGATTGGTTGTATTGTGATTGCCATGAAAGCAAAAACAGAATGATAAAAATATAAGAATTGATTGTGAACTAAATGATAAACGAGATTACTTTAACTGATATATTATTTGTAAGCACCGCATTATTTTTTATTGGTGTGTATGGATTTTTTACGCGCAGAAACATGATTACGATGTTAATGTCTATTGAACTTATTTTAAATAGTGTAAACATCAATTTTGTGGCGTTCAATAAATATTTATTCCCCCAACATTTGGATGGAATATTTTTTACCATTTTTATTATCACCATTGCCGCTGCAGAAGCTGCCGTGGCTATTGCAATTATTATAAATTTATACCGAAGCCATCGATCCATTGATGTGGAAGACGCTTCGGAATTGAAATATTAAATGATAACATGAACAACTATTCATACATCTCTCTGATTCCATTATTGCCAATTGCAACATTTTTGTTGTTGGGTTTATTTGGACGAAAATATTTCAGTTCACTTTCGGGAATTATCGGAACTCTCTCTTTGTCGGTTTCTGCATTTTTATCTATCCTAACGGCCTATAAATATTTTTTTGTAGATGGAAAAGTAAATGGCGTTTTCCAACAAATCATTCCTTTAAAATACACTTGGCTACAATTTTCTCCGACTATTTCTATTGATATGGGAATCGTTGTTGATCCACTTTCGGTAATGATGTTAGTGGTTATCACTTTCGTTTCGTTAATGGTTCATGTTTTTAGTTTGGGCTACATGAAAGGCGAAGAACGATTTGCAACCTATTACGCATTTCTTTCATTATTCACTTTTTCCATGTTGGGCTTGGTGCTATCAACAAATATTTTTCAGATGTATATGTTTTGGGAATTAGTTGGCGTTTCTTCTTTTCTTCTAATCGGATATTATTTTGATAAACCATCGGCTGTTGCAGCAGCAAAAAAAGCATTTATCGTTACTCGTTTTGCCGATTTAGGATTTTTAATTGGCATTTTAATTTTAGCCTTCCATGCCGAAACCTTAGATTTTCAAACACTCATTGCTCGATTAACTGATCCTCAATCTTCACAAATATTAAGTAGTGTTACATCAAGTTTATTTGGAGTATCAGCATTAACATGGGGATTAACATTGGTGTTTATGGGAGGTGCTGGAAAATCGGCTATGTTTCCATTACATATTTGGTTACCTGATGCGATGGAAGGCCCCACTCCTGTTTCGGCATTAATTCATGCTGCAACCATGGTTGTTGCTGGAGTATATTTAGTAGCCCGATTATTTCCTGTTTATTGTTTTGATGTTTCTGCTTTACAAGTGGTAACTTATGTAGGAGCATTTTCAGCCTTGCTTGCCGCAGTTATTGCCTGTACACAAACAGATATTAAACGTGTGCTTGCTTATTCAACCATGTCGCAAATTGGCTATATGATGTTTTCATTGGGTGTTTCAAAATATGGTGGTGAAGAAGGTTTAGGATATATGGCTTCGTTATTCCATTTATTTACTCACGCATTTTTTAAATCGTTGTTATTTTTAGGCGCAGGTTCTGTAATTCACATGGTTCATAGCAACGAAATGAAAGACATGGGTGGACTCAGAAAACACATGCCTATTACACATATTACATTTTTAATTGCTTGTTTGGCTATTGCTGGTATTCCTCCTTTTGCAGGATTTTTTAGTAAAGAAGAAATATTATTGGCCGCATTTCATTCTAATAAATTGGTATTTTTTGTTGCCTTATTTACTTCTGGATTAACTGCATTTTATATGTTCCGATTATACTATTCTATCTTCTGGAAAAAAGCAGCACATCTTCATGGTGAGCATCATGATGAAGGAACTTTTACAATGAAAATTCCATTAGTTATTTTAGGGGCTTGTGCATTGCTTGTTGGATTTGTTCCCATCTCTCAATTTATCACTTCGGATGGTATAGGATTAGAAACACATATTGATGTAATATTCTCTATAACGCCAGTTGCATTGGCTATTGCAGGTATTTTATTAGCAACGAGTTTATACAAAAACGAAAATGATAGGCCTATTAAAATCTCTTTAGCATTTGGTAAATTTTATGAAGCCGCACACAAGAAGTTTTATATTGATGAAGTATATCTGTTCATCATTCAAAAAATTATTTTCAATTTAATTGGAAGACCTGCTGCTTGGATTGATAAAAATATTGTTGATGGATTGATGAATCTATTGGCATTTATTACTGCCGAATTTTCGGAATTTTTTAAAGGATTACAATCTGGAAAAGTGCAGAGCTATGCGTTGTATTTCTTTGCAGGAATTTTTGGATTAGCGGTGTTGTTTATTTACTTGGTGAAATGAGTTATGAGTGAGAAGAAAAGTATACTAAAAGATAAAAAATTTCAATTTTCGATTAGAGTAATAACGATTTATAAATATTTAAAAAAGAATAATTTTATTCAATATTAAAAATGATACGAAGTGCAATATTAACAACTAAACAAAATTTCATTCAACAAAAACATAGTTAATTATTCATAACCCATAACTCAATAATGAATCTATCCTTACTCATCATACTTCCATTTATAACAGCTATTGTAATTTTATTTTGCAATGGGCTAAAACAAGTGAGAACCGTTGCATTAATTGGCTCTGCCGTGCAACTCATTATGGCTATTATGTTGTTGATACAATATTGGAATGAACGTGCCATCGGTAATATTTCTCAAATGGTATTTGAATATTCATGCGTTTGGTTTGCGCCACTAAATATTAATTTTCATATTGGTGTTGATGGAATTTCTGTTGCCATGATTTTACTTACGGCATTTGTTGTTATTGCTGGAGTATTGGTTTCATGGACAATGGAAACATTAAACAAAGAGTTTTTTTTTCTGCTCATTTTTTTAAGTATGGGAGCTTATGGATTTTTTATTTCACTTGATTTGTTCACGTTGTTTTTCTTTTTAGAAGTTGCTGTTATACCTAAATTTTTATTGATAGGAATATGGGGAAGCGGTAAAAAAGAATACAGCGCTATGAAATTAGCATTGATGTTAATGGGAGGTTCGGCACTTGTATTTGTTGGGCTTAGCGGATTATATTTTAATACCAATATAAATGGTACACATAGTTTTGATGTGATGCAAATTTCAAAAATGCACATACCACTTGAAGCACAACTATTATTTTTTCCGTTTGCTTTTGTTGGTTTTGGAATTTTTACTGCGCTGTTTCCATTTCATACTTGGGTACCTGATGGACACTCATCTGCGCCAACTGCGGCATCTATGTTTTTAGCAGGAATATCCATGAAATTGGGAGGCTATGGATGTTTGCGAGTGGCCACATACTTAATGCCCGATGCTGCACACGCATACTCGTGGGTAATTATTTTGCTTGCAACTATCGCTATTATATATGGCGCATTTGCCACCATGATGCAAACAGATTTAAAATATATCAATGCGTATTCGTCAGTTAGTCATTGTGGATTTGTTTTGTTGGGAATTGGAATGCTCACACAAACTTCAATAACAGGAGCTGTTTTGCAAATGGTTTCTCATGGATTAATGACAGCACTTTTCTTTGCTGCAATTGGAATGATTTATAGTCGAACGCATACCAGAATGGTGGAACAATTAGGAGGATTATTAAAAGTAATTCCGTTCATTTCATCGGTGTTTGTAATTGCTGGTTTATGTTCTTTAGGCTTACCAGGATTTAGTGGATTTGTGGCCGAGATGACTGTATTTATGGGCTCGTGGCAAAACCCTGATACGATGTATCGTACGGCTACTATTTTAGCTTGTGCATCCATTGTGGTAACGGCAGTTTATATTTTACGTGCAGCAGGAAAAACAGTGATGGGCCCAATTACCGATGAACATTATTTTCATTTAACGGATGCTACTTGGAATGAAAAATTAGCAGCCATTATTTTAATTACAGGAATAGTTGCCATTGGTGTAGCTCCATTTTGGTTGAACGATTTGGTTACTCCAGGAACGGAACAGATTATGCAACAATTAGCACAAGCCATTTCTCTCAAATAAATTAAGAATGATAGTAAACGATTTTTTTATGTTGATGAAACAAGAGCTGATGATTTTCGTCATTATATTTATCTTGTTGTTTATAAAAATTGGTAAAGATAGAAGCGCGGAAAATTTGCTGTATTTTATTAACGCATTGCTTCTTATTAATGTGATTTCAGGATTTATATTACCATCAGAAGGTATGATATTTAGCGATATGTTTAAAACAAACAGCCTCATCATGCTCGAAAAAAACATACTCAATATTGGAACACTTATTATTTCCATGCAATCTTATTCGTGGTTGAAAAATCATAAACACATGATAGAGTTTTATATACTTTTACTATCCACTTTAATGGGAATGTTTTTTATGATTTCGAGTGGAAATGTATTGATGTTTTATTTAGGATTAGAATTATCAACAATACCATTAGCAGCCATTGCCAACTTTGATTTGGATAAACGTAAATCATCAGAAGCAGCATTTAAATTTATCATTTCATCAGCATTTTCATCTGGGCTTTTATTGTTTGGCATATCATTAATTTATGGCACAACGGGCTCACTTACCTTTTCAGAAATTGGGCAACATATCACTTCAAATCCATTACAAATTTTTGCGTTTGTATTATTGTTAGCTGGATTTTCTTTTAAAATTTCAGTCGTTCCTTTTCACCTCTGGACAGCCGATGTGTATGAAGGAGCACCCATTGCTGTTACTTCGTATTTATCGGTAATTTCAAAAGGTGCAGTATTGTTTGTTTTTGTTTCGGTTTTATATACGGTGTTTAAACCCATTACAGAAATATGGTACAATATGCTATTTCTTCTTTCGATTGTTACTATTCTTATAGGAAATTTATTTGCCATTCGTCAAGAAAACTTCAAACGATTTTTAGCCTTCTCATCCATTGCACAAGTTGGATTTATTTTAGTAGGCATCACAGGAAGTTCTCAAATGGGAAGCGCATCTGTTATTTACTTTGTATTGATTTATATTTTTTCAAATCTTGGTGCATTTGGTGTAGTTTCTATTGTAAGCGCATTAACTGGCAAAGAGAATATTAGCGATTATAAAGCATTTTATAAAACCAATCCTATGCTTTCGTGGGTGCTTACCATCGCATTATTTTCATTAGCAGGAGTTCCTCCAACCGCAGGTTTTTTTGGTAAATTCTTTTTGTTGATGGCAGGTGCTGCAAAAGGAAATTATATACTTATCACAATTGCTGCATTGAATATGATTATTTCATTTTATTATTATTTGCGAGTTGTAAAAGCCATATTTATGGATGAAAATAATCAACCCATTGAAAAACTACATGTACCTATTTTACCCAAATTAGCATTACTTATTTGTGTAATAGGAATTGTTTGTATTGGTTTGATGAGTGGCGTATATGAATATATTTATTCATTAAGTACAGGATTTTAAATTATTAATTATGGCAATAAATTCCAATCATACTGCTGAAGATTTAAACGAAGTAAAATGTGCAATCGTTGAAAAAAACGTAACAAAAGAACGAGCTGAATTTTTAAAAAATATACTTGAGTATAATAAATTTACTGTGGTAATTGCAGCAAGCGCTCCTCCCAAAATTAAGGCTCCTGTTGCGTCTTCAAGCGAAGCAACTCCAGTTGAAGAAGTTACTCCTCTAGCAATTGTTGAGCCTTCATCATTTA
Organism: Bacteroidota bacterium; assembly: GCA_025359805.1. GTDB lineage: Bacteria > Bacteroidota > Bacteroidia > UKL13-3 > UKL13-3 > CAIUEQ01. The sequence continues at coordinate 51,273 of JANYDU010000015.1, read as the reverse complement.
CAGTTGGCGTTACCGATTTAATGTTTAATCCCATTAATGCAATTTTTGGACGGCTATTAAAAACACCAAACGGACACATTGTTACATTAGCTTATTGGAATCAAAAAGAAAGTGTTTCTAATGATGAGATTCCATATTTTGAAAGCAAAAAGTAAAGTTCCCAGAAAATAGTTGATTATAAAATTATAAACTCACAGCACCCATCACATACATTTCTGCAAGCGTTGGAGAGGCGCTTCCACCCTCTTTTTCGAGGGTAATGGCAAAGGCTTGAGCAGTATTAAAATCTTTCATTTTATGTAATGACGAATCGCCTTCAGTCATTGTAATCATACCGGCATCCACAGGTTTCCCATCCACAATTGCCCACAATTGATATTGCCTACCCGCATCAGGCATTGGTAGCTTTTTAATTTCAATAAATACTTCTTTTGATTGGGTATTCCAATAAATCATTGCCATACTTTCTGGAGATTTTGCCACACCCTTCATCATCACTTTTTGAACCATTGGATTAGCTAATACAGCCATATCTTTATTCATGATTTCCAATTTAACTTGATTGGTTTTAAAGTTATCGGCCAATTGATTTTTTTCTTGATTTAATGCAATCACTTCATCATTTGCCGATTTATATTTATTGTAAATAATAATATTTCCAATAAGGCTTAATGCAAATAATGTAAGCGAAGCAGCAATGGTAAATTTGTATGGATTGGTATTTAAAGCAATAATTTTAGTTTCTGTTTTTGGTTTATTTTTTTGTTCTAACTGATCAATCTCATCAAAAATATTTTGTTTAATAATTGGTTGAGGAGTTTTGCTGTATAAAGTTGAGTATTCGTTAATGGCTTGCTGAACTTGTTCTAATTCGGTTTTTATTTCAGGATATTGAGCACATAATTTCTCCACTTCGTTCTGTTCTTCTTCAGTACAAATACCAAGCGCGTAGCTTTCTAAAATTCCGCTCTCTATGTATGCCTTACTATCCATTATTTTATAACACTTCTTAATTGTATGATGGCTGCCCTTATACGAGTTTTAACGGTTCCCAGAGGAATATCTAATTCCTTTGAAGCATCCTCGTGAGTATAACCTTCAAAATATATTTTATCAATTAACAATTGATGCTCAGGTTTTAGTTTAGCAATCACTTCTTTTAATCCAATGTGATCCACCTTAGTTTGCACCTGTTCATTTCTGTTGATGACATTTACGTAATCATCAATGTTTTGGTTTTGAGTTTCTTTTTTGTATTGTTTTGATCGGGTGGTATCAATTGCCATGTTACGGCATACATTCAACATCCATGTATAAATAGATCCTTTTTCGCGGGTGTAGGAATCAATATTTTTCCAAATTTTTACAAATGCTTCTTGTAAAACATCATTGGCAATTTCATCTGATTGTACAATTCTGTCAATCACACCAAAAAGAGCTTTGCAATAATTATCATACAAATAATTAAATGCCAATCGCTCCTTTGCCTTTAAGGCTGCAACCAATGCTTCTTCGTTTTGATATGGACTTGATGTTTTCAGTTAACTAATTTTGGGCAAGATAATAACTACATCGTAAAATTAGTAATCAAAGTTTGATTATCGAATGAATAGCAAATTTCATTCGCCCAAAATAAAATAACACCTCCCTGTTTTCAGGGATATTACATTTTCATGGTTTACGGTGGTTTTTTCCGCCTATGGTCGAAACATCTTTGTACTGTCAATTGTGAAATCAATTAGACATGTTAACCCTAAAAATAAAACCATGAAAAATGTAATTATTCTATTAAGCTTAGCCTTGATGCTAACCATGTTTGATACGCGCGATTATATTGAAAAAGTTTTGCGTGCCGGAGCTCATGGATATATTTTGAAAAATACAGGAAAAGAAGAATTGCATGAAGCTATTGAAACCGTAATGCGAGGCGAATCTTATTTTACTAAAGAAGTAACCGAACGCATTATGGAAGGATTGCAGAAAAAAAAGTTACTGAAAATAATCCAATGATGGTAGAACTTACCGAACGCGAAAAAGACGTATTGAAACTAATAGCCGAAGAACTTACTACACAAGAAATAGCCGATAAATTATTTATAAGTCATCACACAGTTGAAACACACCGCAAAAATTTGATTAGTAAATTAAATGTAAGAAATACAGCAGGACTCGTAAAATACGCAGTTCACCAAGGGTTGGTTGATTAAATTTTTCTTCTAAAAGCATTACTATTTTCATTTCAAAATCCTAAAAATTTATAGTTGATGGTGTGCTAAATTTACTTACACTAAAACATCACAGTATGGATAGTTAAGTAAAATTACAAATGATTTTTTTCACTTTTTTACCTCATCAAAAAAGATAAATTTGCCAACCTTTTCTTTCGATAAACGTTAATCATTTAAACAATTATTTATATGCAAATCAACGCAAACTACAAAGACGAATTTGTTAAACGCCACATCTCTCCTATTTCACATGATACTGCTGCCATGCTTAAAACCATTGGTATTGCAAGTGTTGACCAATTAATTGAGGAAACCATTCCTGCTCATATCAAATTAAAGGAAAGAATGAATTTGCCAAAAGCAATGAGTGAAGTAGAATTGTTAGCTTATGTAAAAGGACTTTCGGAAGAGAATAAATTATATAAAAATTTTATCGGTCAGGGATATTATGGAACTCATACTCCTGGTGTAATCCTTAGAAATATTTTTGAAAACCCAGGTTGGTACACTGCTTACACACCCTATCAAGCAGAGATTGCACAAGGTAGATTGGAGGCTTTATTAAATTACCAAACTATGGTTATTGATTTAACCGGAATGGAAATTGCCAATGCCAGTTTATTGGATGAAGGAACTGCCGCTGCCGAAGCTATGCACATGTTACATGCAGAGAGCAAAAATGAAAACGCAACTAAGTTTTTTGTGTCGAAAGATTGTTTTGCACAAACTATTGATGTACTAAAAACGCGCTCAAATCCAGTTGGAATTGAATTGGTTATTGGAGATCATCATACCATACAATTTGATGAAACTTATTTTGGTGCATTGATACAATATCCCGCAGGAAATGGTGAAGTAAACGACTATAGTGAGTTTATGGCAAAGGCCATTGAGAAAAATATATTAGTTGCTGTAGCTGCTGATTTATTAAGTTTAACTTTATTAACTCCTCCTGGAGAATGGGGTGCTGATGTTGTCGTGGGTTCGGCTCAACGATTTGGTGTACCAATGGGTTATGGTGGGCCACATGCAGGATTTTTTGCCACAAAAGATGCATTCAAACGTCAAATGCCTGGGCGATTAATTGGTGTTTCTATTGATAGCCAAGGAAACTCGGCTTTGCGTATGGCGCTACAAACTCGTGAGCAACATATTAAAAGAGAAAAAGCAACTTCAAATATTTGTACAGCACAAGTTTTGCTTTCTATTATGGCAAGTATGTATGGCGTTTATCATGGTCCAAATGGTTTAAAAGGAATTGCATCACGCGTTCATGGATTAACAAAATCCCTATCCGAATCGTTACAAGCAAATGGATTTACTGTTATCAATAAAAATTATTTTGATACCATAACTATAGCTGTTACTGATGCAAGTAAATCATTAGCTGATGGCGTGAAATCAGAAATAAATATTAATAAAATAGATGCTACTCATATTAGTATTTCTATTGATGAAACACATACCGAAAAAGATATTGATGCCTTAGTAAAAACACTTACAGGGAAAGCTGTAAATACTCAACCATCAACCATTAACATCAATTGGCCTATATCATTAATTCGTAAATCAACCTACATGACTCATCCTGTGTTTAACTCTTACCACAGTGAGCATGAAATGTTACGTTATATCAAATTATTAGAATCAAAAGATTTATCACTTTGCCATTCGATGATTGCTTTAGGGTCATGCACGATGAAGTTAAATGCAACTGCCGAAATGATACCAGTAACTTATGCAGGTTTCGGACAATTGCATCCATTTGTGCCTCGCGATCAGGCAAAAGGTTATACTATATTATTTGATGAACTCTCTGATTACTTAAAACAAGTTACTGGTTTTGCAGGAATGAGTTTACAACCAAACGCAGGCGCACAAGGCGAGTATGCAGGCTTAATGGTGATACGCGAATATTTTAAATCCATTAACCAATCACACAGAAATATTGCACTTATTCCTTCATCGGCACATGGAACCAATCCAGCAAGTGCCGTGATGGCTGGAATGAAAGTTGTGGTTACTAAAACTTTAGAAAACGGATATATTGATATAGAAGATTTGCGTGCAAAAGCAGAAGAACACAAAGATCATTTAGCGTGTTTGATGGTAACTTACCCATCTACTTATGGTGTTTTTGAAGAAGGAATTATTGATATCTGTTCTATGATTCACAGCTTTGGCGGGCAAGTATATATGGATGGAGCGAACATGAATGCACAAGTTGGATTAACCAGTCCGGCAACGATTGGTGCCGATGTTTGCCATTTAAATTTGCATAAAACATTTTGTATTCCACATGGTGGTGGTGGACCAGGAATGGGTCCAATTGGTGTTGCAAAACATTTAGTTCCATTTTTACCCGGACATGCAGTTGTGGATATGAAGGGTGGCGATAAATCCATGACAGCCGTTTCTGCTGCTCCTTGGGGAAGTGCATCTATCCTATTAATCTCATACGCATACATCCGTATGATGGGAACTGAAGGATTAGAAAATGCCACTAAATATGCCATCTTAAATGCAAACTATATTAAAGCACGTTTAGAAAAACATTACCAAATACTATTTACTGGAAGTAAAGGTCGTTGTGCACATGAAATGATTTTAGATACTCGTATCTTTAAAGGAGCAACAGGAGTTGAAGCCGAAGATATTGCAAAACGTTTAATGGATTATGGATTTCACGCACCAACAATGAGTTTTCCAGTAGCGGGTACTATTATGATTGAACCCACAGAAAGCGAGCCTAAATCAGAATTAGATCGTTTTTGTGATGCGATGATTGCCATAAAAAATGAAGTAAATGCAATTGAAAATGGAAGTTCTGATAAAACTGATAACGCATTAAAAAATGCACCACATACCGCAAGCATGGTTACTGCCGATGAATGGAAACATGCTTACTCACGCCAAGAAGCTGCTTATCCTTTACCTTATGTTCGTGCAGCAAAATTTTGGCCTACAGTTGGCCGTATCAATAATACCTATGGCGATAGAAATTTAATTTGTGCCTGCTTGCCAATTGAAGCTTATGCCGAACAAGTGAGTAATTAATATTTAGTCTAATAAATAAAAAAGCGGAGTATAATGCTCCGCTTTTTTTGTTAATTTTTTTTCAATCGAATGTATATTTATTCCACCAAGTCCATCTCAAATAATATGGCTAAATGTTTTTTCACTTTTGATTTCACTTCATCCATATCCATTTTTTTTCCTAACTCTTTTTGTAATGATGTTACTTGTTTATCATCAATCCCGCAGGGAATAATATTTTTAAAATAACTCAAATCTGAATTTACATTTAATGCAAAACCGTGCATGGTAATCCACCGGCTACAACGCACCCCCATTGCACAAATTTTTCTTGCTTTATGTTCGTCATGCACATCCATCCAAACTCCAGTAAACCCTTCGTATCGCTCTCCATGCAAACCATACTCAGCCATCATCAAAATAATTGCTTCTTCCAAATAGCGAAGGTATTTATGAATATCAGTAAAAAATTGTTCGAGATCTAAAATGGGATAACCAACAATTTGGCCTGGCCCGTGGTAAGTAATATCTCCTCCTCGATTAATGGCATAATAAGTAGCTTGAAGTTGTTTTAACTGTTCATCATCAACCAATAAATTTTCTATCGAACCACTTTTCCCTAGAGTATAAACGTGAGGATGCTCGCAAAAAATTAAATGGTTTTGTGGAAGAATTTGTTGTGCAATGGGGAGCTCTCTATTGGCAAATTTTTGATTTACTTTTTGCTTAAAAACAATTTCTTGTTTATCCCAAGCTTCTTTGTAGTCTATTAATCCCCAATCGATAAAATGTGTAGTATGCATGCTAAATTGTAACTATTGAATTATTAATGGCAAAAAACATCGACTATAAACTCTACTTATAAATATCTTTTAATTCAACCGGTTTAGTGTCATTTTTTTTTCGCAATCGCATATTTAAAAGTTCAATACAAATAGTAAATGTCATAGCAAAATAAACATAGCTTTTTAGGTTATATTTTTCAGCAATTTCCGGATTCCATCCTTCTATTAAAAGCATGATTCCAATTACCACTAAAAAAGCAAGCGCCAACAATTTTACGCTTGGATGTTTATTGATAAAATTACTGATTACACCAGAGAAAAATAACATGATAAACATAGAAAAAATAACGGCCAAAATCATAACAGGTAAATCTTGTGCAAGCCCAACAGCTGTAATAATAGAATCAAAAGAGAAAACAATGTCAATTAAAATAACTTGCATTACTACGTTCCAAAACTTTACGGGTCCATTTTTACTATGCTCATCAGCATCGTATTCAAGTAATTCATAAATCTCCATCGAACTTTTGTACAAAAGGAATAATCCTCCTGCTAATAAAATAATATCTCTCCAACTGATTCCATGATCCATTAAATAGAATATAGGATCTTTCATTTGTTGAACAATATAACTGATAAAAGAAAGTAAAATAACACGAATAAAAAGAGCAAGAAATAATCCTATTTTTCGAGCTTTATTTTGTTCAACACGTTCTAATTTTCCACTAACAAGAGAAATAAAAATAACATTATCGATACCCAGTACAATTTCCATTACAGTAAGTGTAACAAGAGATAGCCAAGTTTCTGGTTTTAAAAATAATTCGAGCATGAGAGGTTTTTAACAGCTGCAAAGATATTATTGTTGAGCAGGAATTAAAATTTGATTGCATGAGAGGTTTTTTAACCCAATGCATCAATCACATCTTGTTTAGTGATGATATGAATATCTCCTCCAAGCGTTTTTAGCATCACTGCATTATTTTCTTTTGTAATTAATTTTGATACATCTTCGATACTTGAGTCCATGCGTACAAATGGGAAAGGTGGTTGAACAACCTTGCTCACTTTTTCTGATTTTAATTCAGGGTTTTCAATCAATTGGCTAAATAAATGAGAATCATTTAATGAACCTACATACTCACCATTATCATTCACAACAGGTATTTGCGAAATATCAAACTTGCGCATTTTTGCGATGGTATCTGCAATCACATCATGAATATTTGCAGTAACTAATTTTAAATGCTTGTGACGCTCAATTAAGTTAATTGCTTTAGGTTGATCGTTTACCAAAAATCCTCTATCACGCATCCAATCATCATTAAACATTTTTCCTAAATAGCGTGTTCCATGATCGTGAAAAATCACAACCACAACATCGCTTTTTTTAAACATATCTTTCATTTGAATGATACCAGCCATTGCTGATCCTGCTGAGTTTCCTGCAAATATTCCTTCCTCACGAGGAATTCTTCGAGTCATGATGGCGGCATCCTTATCAGTAACTTTTTCAAAATGATCGATAATAGAAAAATCAACGTTTTTAGGTAAAAAATCTTCGCCAATTCCTTCGGTGATATATGGATAAATTTCATTCTTATCTAAAATTCCAGTTTCTAAATATTTTTTAAAAACAGAACCATATGTATCAATTCCAAGAAGTTTAATATTCGGATTCTTTTCTTTCAAAAATTTTCCAGTTCCGCATAGCGTTCCACCTGTTCCCACCCCCACAACTAAGTGTGTGATTTTACCTTCAGTTTGTTCCCAAATTTCTGGTCCGGTTTGTTCGTAATGTGCTAAACTATTTGATAAGTTATCATATTGATTGGGCTTCCATGAGTTTGGAATTTCTTTTTCTAACCGAGAAGATACCGAGTAATAAGAGCGAGGATCTTCTGGATCAACATCAGTTGGACATACAACAACTTCGGCACCAAATGCTTTAAGTGCATCTACTTTTTCGCGAGATTGTTTATCGGTAGTTGTAAAAATACAACGATACCCTTTTACCACTGCAGCAATAGCTAAACCCATTCCTGTGTTTCCACTTGTTCCTTCAATAATTGTATATCCAGGTTTTAGTCTTCCATCTTTTTCGGCATCTTCAATCATCTTTAAAGCCATCCTATCTTTTATAGAATTGCCAGGATTGCTGGTTTCAATTTTTGCCAAAACAGTGCAAGGCAAATCTTTCGTAATTTTATTAATCTGAACCAAAGGCGTATTTCCAATGGTTTCTAAAATGTTTTTATACCACATGGCAGCGAAGATAAAAAATAAGGTGATTTTTAATGAATTCGTATTTACTATCCTGTAATTACTTTTACTAATTTGGCATTGGCATCTCAACCATAGTTGAAATATAGAATACAACAATTGTTAGTGCTGAATAAATTAAATATTCACTCACAACAGTATATTTTCTAAAATTTACTCCTTCCATTTTGCAATAAATAGCTAACATAATTTTTTCAATCAGGTAAGCTATGGCTGTTGAATATGCAATACCTGTGATGCCGAAAAGGTAAATAAACCAAAAAGCCAAAAGCCCATTAATAACAAGATAATTGATAGATATTAAATAAAAAATTCTATTCTTCATCAACCCCATAATTACGGTTTGAGGAAATATCATTCTACTTATAATTAACAACAAATAAATATTGAAAATTTTATACCCTTCAATCAATTGATCGTTGTATAAATACTTAAACATATAAGGACTCACAAACATTAAAACCATTGAAAGCGGAAACATCCATCTCATTAATTTTACTCCAGATTTTTTAAATTTTGCAAGCACCTCATCCAACTTTCCTTGTTGATTGTATCGAGATATTTCACCACTAAATATATTGCTTAATGAATTAGCAAAAATTAAAAATATTGGAAGTTCTCTGGCTCCATATCTAAACATGGCAAATTGCTCTTCAGAAAAATTATACCTCACAATGTAGCTATTTATATAATCCATACTTCCAGCTAAAAATATAGAAAACATAACTGGCAAAGCCTTCTTCATAAAATCGCTACTCATACGTGTTTGCACACTTATGGTAGAATATTTCATGAGCAAAATAATGGTATAATTAAATTTGAAGAGCGACAATACCAATAAAAGATTGATGGCTAAATTTAATGATTGTTTGAAAAATAATGGAAGGCACAGCATCACTGCTTGAGCTAAAAAAGTAATTGCTCCCCAAATAATTAACGAGCGGTATCTTTCGCGTAAGTAAAATATATAATCAGTGATATAGGTTGGGGTATTTAGCAGTACAACCAATGCAAACATGTTGTATAAGTTTTGATCTTTCCCATTTATTATGCCAATAATAACTATGGTAACTGCAGCCAAAATGGAAAATAATAAGAGTAAGGTAAAGGTATTGAAAAAAACTTTTTTCTTCTGAATAGGATCTGAATTATTGTAATATGGAATAAGTGTATTACAAATAGCCGATACCCAAAAAAAAGTTAAACTCGAACTTACTAACATCAAATTTTCGTATTGGCTTATCATGTGTAAACCATACTCATGCTGATATAGAATAGCAATTTTAGCAAGCAAAATTGAAATAAGAAAAAAAGCCCCATAACGCAGAAATTGAAATATCTGCAGACTATTAAATTTATTAAGCTTAGGTTTAACCTCCGACAATTTTAAAAGCTATTTAAGCTTCAAATAACTATATACTTAGGCAATTATCAAAACCCATAAAAAATCATACATAAATAGTTCAAAATGATATGCCTCTCTTTACATTGATTGATTTGATGTTAATTTGCGAAAAATCTATCAAACTTGAAAATCATTTTTTTAGGAACACCCGAGTTTTCTGTTGCATCACTTAAAGCTATTGTAGAAGCTAAATTTAATGTTGTAGCTGTTATAACAGCTCCTGATAAACCTGCTGGAAGAGGATTACACATGCAAGAATCTGCCGTAAAACAGTATGCCATATCGCAACATATTCCTGTTTTGCAACCTCTTAAACTAAAAGACCCCAAATTTATTGAAGAGCTTAAAAGCTATCATGCCGACCTTCAAATTGTAATTGCATTTAGAATGCTGCCCGAAGTAGTTTGGAATATGCCAAAGCTTGGAACCGTTAACTTACATGCTTCTCTTTTACCTGATTACCGCGGTGCTGCACCTATCAATTGGGCTATCATTAATGGCGAAAAAGAAACTGGTGTTTGCACATTTTTTCTTAAACACGAAATTGATACCGGAGATATGATTATGAGTAAAAAAGTGCCCATTACAAACAATATAGACGCAGGAGAATTACATGATATATTAATGAATACTGGCGTAGATGTAATTTTGGAAACTATCAAAGCTGTAGAACACAAATCCTATCAATTAATTCCTCAAGCAAATAACAGTAATAAAATAGCACCTAAAATTTATACAGAACAATGCAAAATAAATTGGAATGAAAGAGGAGAAAATATTTATAACCTCATTCGTGGAATGAGCCCATATCCAGGAGCTTTTACAGAATTAGATGGAAGAATTTTTAAAATTTATAAATCTGAGTTTATAGAAGATGCGTATATGAAAACTGAGGTAGGAAAAATAGATACAGATGGGAAAAATTATATGCGATTTGCTTGTTTAAATGGTTGGATAGATGCGAAAAACGTTCAATTGGCGGGCAAGCGAAGAATAAGCATAAATGAATTCCTAATAGGTTATCATAAAGATAAATAGAGTATTTGATTGCTTATAACTTGTTTCTGAATAAAAAAAAAAGTAAAGTTTTCTTATCTCCAAAAAAAATATACCTTTGACACCTTGATACAATTAAACAAATTTATGAACAAGCAATCTTTATTGAAAAAATTATTTAGTCTTACATTTATATTAATCTCTGTTACAGTTTTTGCTCAAGTGGCACCAAACTCTTCAGGAGCTTTTGAACCTGTTACTGATGTTCCTGTTGATGGAGGATTAGCAATATTAGTTGCAGGTGGGATTGGATATGGAATTAAAAAACTGTACGACAAGAAAAAAAAATAACATAAATCTTTTAATAGAATATTTTTAATAAGGAAGTTGATAGCTTCCTTTTTTTATGCTAAAAGAAAAACAACTTATCCGATTTTTATTATTATCCATAGGTATTTATGCTATATGGTTTTTATTGTTTGAGTTTATTATTAAGCCAAATGGCAAACTGGATCATATGATTACCTTAAACATTACACAAGCCATTTGCACCCTGCTTAATTTGAGCGGATATGATACGATTTATACCATTGCCAGAAAACTTGGCGAAACATATATTTATCTGAACCATCAAAGTATTCCTGTTATCCGTGTAGGTGCCTCATGCAATGGTCTTGAGTTATTGGCTCTGTTTACTATATTTATTGTGTGTTATCCTGGAAATTGGAGATATAAAATTCCGTTTATTTTAATCGGAAATTTATCTATTCATTTGCTCAATATTTTTAGAAATTACATCCTTACCCTAATGGCAATTCATAAATCTCAATATTTTGAATTGTTCCATCGATATGTTTTTGTTTTTGTTGTATATGGTTTCATATTTTTGCTTTGGATGTTATGGGCAGATAAATACAGTCATTTAAAATTAAAAGGTGAGTAAGAAGAAAAATAAAATTATTGCCCTTATATTTTTAGTGGTGTTAATAGCAATGAGCTTTTTCAAAGATAATTTTACACCAGATTATTTAAATTCTCCCGAAGCATTTTTTCTTAATCCTATCAATCATATATCAAGAATTTCAACTCTCCAAACTCACTATCCATTTTGGGTGATGAGCTTTATGTATAGTTTGATATTTATCATATTCCCATTCTATATTATTCATTTATATTTCGGGAATAAAACGCTGTCGGGTTTTGTAGTGATTATTCTTATGGTAATTTTTGCGCTCATCTATTTAATGATATTTGCCAATAGTAGTATGCTGGATAAAGCTATTATCCCAAAAATTAACCGATATTTTCATTCACCAATTATTACTTTCTTTTTTTTGGCTGCGTTTACTTTAACCCGAAGCGGCAATGAAAAAAAATAACCTGATTACACATATTCATAATATACTAAATGCAAATGAAAGCACTCATTCATTTGCCCTATTCCGAATTTTATTTTGCTTGATCACTTTGGCAATCATTAAAGAGGTATATTTTTTCGCTCCAATTTTATTTGATAGTGTAGAAGGCATTGGTAGAAACCCTTTTCCTGCAAGATTATTTTTGGCTTTATGGTCTTTATCTGTTTTTATGTTATGTATTGGATTTAAAACCCCAATTTTTGCTACCGTAAATTATTTTTTTACCATTATTGCAACTGCTTTTTTTTCAAACACAAATACTGGAACATTTAATGACGATTTACTTCGGATAGGGAGCTTCTTAATTATTTTTATGCCTATTTCTAGGAGCTTTTCAGTAGACGCGTTTATCAATCAATTGCATTACAAAACACCTCCTAAAAAACAAACACTTTATTATAATTATTTCTTCTTTATATTTTTATCATTAGGGATGATGTATTTCGGTTCTGGACTCACAAAATCATATTCTGATATGTGGAACAGAGGCTTGGGATTATGGATTCCGTCAAGTATGCCGCACAATCATTGGAATGAAATTTATACACTTTATATTGATCATTATTGGTTGGTTACATCATTGAGTTGGCTTGTTGTTACATTTGAATTATCGTTCATTTTTTTATTGCTATACAAACCCTTTCATTGGATAGTTGCTACTATAGGTATTGGTTTTCATTTAGGTATTGCCATCATTTTCCCTTTCCCAATTATTTGTATCGGTCCTATTATATTTTACTCCTTATTTATACCCAATCGATTTTGGAAATGGTTATCTATAAAAATGGAATCTCAACAAAAGATAAATATTGAATTTGATTCCTCAAACTTTAAACAAGAGTTTACAAAACGTTTTTTTTGCGCAATTGATTTTAGAAAAAAACTAATTTTTATTGATTCACAGAATAACGAAAATTTAAAAGATAAAGTTGAAAAAATAGCTAATATTTACTGGTTTACCAAGCCTTTAGTATGGCTAATTCATGTTGAACTATTTCGTTTATTGCTCGATTATATGGTTGATGAGTTTATCAATAAAGAATCTTTTAAGAGTGATTATCCTGCCACATCTATGAGTTCGATACATTTTAAACGAACAGTGTTTGGATTGTTTATTGGGTTATGTATTTTTTTGCAACTTGCCTTCCAAATTTACCATGTTTACTCTTATCATAAAGCAGGACCTAAGAATATTACAAAATATTTTAAAACGCGAAAAAGCATGAAGGATTTTAGTTTAAAGCCTTCCAATATTGCACGTGTATTTTGGGGAATTAATAGCCGAGGTGTTTTTCTTGATCACTCTAATCAAGGAACAAAAAATATTTATGGTATCACTTATTTTAATAAAGATGGAAAAGAAATATGGCTTCCATTTATTGACCAAAGAGGTTTTAGTGTAGGCTATAATATGAATATTGATTGGCCTAAATATTCCTTTAACTCTGTTTGCGTATCAACCAACCCTGCCGACTCTATTGAACTCAGAAAGTACACCTTGTTTTGGGCAGTAAAAAACAAATATTATTTAGATAGCGTGGCAATGAATGTATATCGTAAACAATATTATTTTCCGAGAGTATTTGAAATGGGCTATCATCAAAAACTAAGAGATATTCCATGGATATTAGAAGGAAAAATTCTTTGGAAAAAGTACAAATTCACATACACACAAATAAATATTGATACTACTTATAAAATTTTTACTAGAGAATAATCAATGATATTAATTTCCGAAACTCCCCTTCACTTTCGCACCACAACTCTCATCACTCCTCTCTCATCACTAATAACTCCTATTTCTCCCTCACTCCAAAAAATATTCAATCTAAATTATTAAAAATAAAATGTGTCTTTGTGCTGATTTACAAATGCTTTTAGCTATTGAAGATACTGATTATGGAAAGAAAAATGATATATGACAAAAAACAGCCTTTGACAAAAAAAATACTTTGTTATATTGCAACACTTTTTAGAAAATCTGAAGTAAAACAAATCCCAAACAATGAAGATTTTTATACGCTTAATTCAATCAACATTTATTATCGCAGCACTGCTCCTTTCGAGCATAAACTCTCAGGCACAAACTGCCGATGAAGGTGCTCAATTATTTAACGCCAATTGCACATCGTGCCATGCCATTAATGAAAAAGTGGTTGGTCCTGCATTAAAAGGTGCTCACAAAAAATATGACGAAGCTTGGTTACTAAAGTGGGTAAAAAACTCACAAGCACTTGTTAAGTCTGGTGATGCACAAGCAGTAAAAGTGTATAACGATAATAACCAATCGGTAATGACTTCGTTTACTAACTTCACTGATGTGCAGGTAAAATCACTTATTGCTTATATTAAGGCAGAAAGTGAAAAGCCTGCCACAGCAACAACAGCAAGTGTTGCGGGAAGTACTACATCTTCAACAATGGATGCAACTTCTTCAAATGAAGGCTTGGAAAGCAAAATCAATTGGTTAATTATTATCATTTCGGTTTTATTAATTATGATAATTGTACTTGTGTTTGATATTTTGGCTAAGGTTGGCGATATTCAAGGAAAACCAGTTATTGATTGGTACGGTATAAATGGATTTTTGTTATTGGGATTTCTTGTTTTAGGAATGGGAGCTGCCACTTGGGAGTTTATTGTTCATACACCGCTTACTGTAAATGCACAAACTCCCGCATCAGAGCATGGAGTTATTTACGATAGCATGTTTAATATCACATTATTATTAACAGGAATTGTATTTATTATTACAGAAGGTCTTTTGTTTTGGTATGGTTTCAAATACAGATCAAATGCAAAACGCAAAGCATTATATTATCCTGATAACCATAAATTGGAATTAATCTGGACAATTATTCCTGCAATTGTTCTTACCGTTTTAGTAGTTAGAGGATTAAAAACTTGGAGTTCAATTACAGATAGAGCACAAGCAGAAAATGCGCAAAAAATTGAAGTATATGGTTATCAGTTTGCATGGAACGCTCGTTATGCAGGTACTGATAATATTTTAGGCCCACATGATTTCCGTAAAATAGGTGTTGTAAATGCACTTGGTGTAGATCCTAATAATGAAACGGCTAAAGATGATATTGTAACCAATGAACTTCACTTTAAAGTAGGGCAACCTGTTGTATTAAAATTCCGAGCTAAAGATGTAATTCACTCGGCATACCTTCCTCACTTCCGTGTTCAAATGAATGTGGTTCCGGGATTACCAACTCAATTTACATTTACCCCAACTGTTACTACAGCACAAATGAGGGTACTATTAGGCAAACCTAATTTTGATTATATTTTATTATGTAATAAAATTTGTGGAAGCGCACATTACCGAATGAAAATGAAAGTGGTGGTTGATACACAAGATGAATATAATAAGTGGTTAGGAACTCAACCAAAATTAGCATCCATAAGCACCCCAAGTGTTAGTGATACTAAAACTTTAGCAGTAAAATAATTTAATTAGAAAAATTTAACAGGAGCAAATATTTATGAGTAATCAGCATTCACATAACGATGACCACGGCCACCACGATGCTCATGGTCACCACGAAGAAACATTTATTAGCAAGTATGTGTTTTCGATGGATCATAAGATGATCGCGAAACAATTCCTTATCACAGGTATTATTATGGGTACACTTGGTATGGCAATGTCTTTAATTTTTAGATTGCAGTTGGCTTTCCCTGATATGAAGTTTCCGTTTTTAGAAACCATTTTAGGACATTGGGGTAAAGATGGAAAATTAGATCCAAACTTTTATTTAGCACTTATCACTATTCATGGTACCATCATGGTATTTTATGTGCTAACAGCAGGATTAAGCGGAACGTTTAGTAACCTATTAATTCCATTGCAAGTTGGAGCTAGAGATATGGCATCGCCATTTTTAAATATGCTTTCGTATTGGTTCTTCTTTATGTCGTCATGTGTATTATGTGTTTCCTTATTTGTAGAAGGCGGTCCCGCATCAGCAGGATGGACAGTTTATCCTCCCTTATCAGCATTGCCAAAAGCAATTCCGGGTTCGGGAACGGGGATGACATTATGGTTAGTGGCTATTATTCTTTTCATCGCATCTGCTTTATTAGGTGGTGTTAATTATATCACAACGGTATTAAACATGCGT
This sequence comes from Bacteroidota bacterium, assembly GCA_025359805.1. GTDB lineage: Bacteria > Bacteroidota > Bacteroidia > UKL13-3 > UKL13-3 > CAIUEQ01. The sequence goes on along the minus strand of JANYDU010000015.1, from coordinate 34,989 downwards.
ACCAAAGGAATGAAAATGACTCGTTTGCCTTTAACCATTTGGGCATTTTTAATTACCGCGGTTCTTGGTTTACTTTCTTTTCCAGTTCTTTTAGGAGCAGGGTTATTATTAATATTTGATAGAAGTTTTGGTACATCATTTTACTTAGCTGATATTCCTGCTGATCTTGCAGGAGGTATTGAACGTGTTGGTGGTAGCCCAATTTTATACCAACATTTATTTTGGTTTCTTGGTCACCCCGAAGTGTATATTATTTTATTACCAGCTTTAGGAATCACATCTGAAGTAATTGCTACCCAATCTCGTAAACCTATTTTTGGTTACCGCGCCATGATTGGTTCTATTTTAGCCATTGCTGTTCTTTCATTTATAGTATGGGGACATCATATGTTTATTACAGGAATGAACCCATTTTTAGGTTCAGTGTTTGTTCTCGGAACATTAATTATTGCAGTTCCTTCAGCAGTTAAAACATTTAATTATATCGCTACTTTATGGAAAGGTAATTTGCATTTAACTCCTGCATTATTATTCGCCATTGGATTGGTTTCTTTCTTTATATCTGGTGGATTAACAGGATTGTTTTTAGGAAATGCTGCATTGGATATTAATTTACACGATACCTACTTTGTTGTTGCCCATTTCCATTTAGTAATGGGAAGTGCTGCTATATTTGGTATGATGAGTGGAATTTATCATTGGTTTCCTAAAATGTTTGGAAAGATGATGAACAATACTTTGGGGTATGCTCATTTTTGGCTCACATTTATTTCTGCTTATTGCGTATTTTTCCCAATGCATTTTATGGGCTTAGCTGGTGTTCCAAGAAGATATTATGCAAACACTGCTTACGATCAATTTAATGTTTTTGTGGATATGAATATATTTATCACCATAGCTGCAATTGTTGGTGGTATCGCTCAATTATTCTTCATCTATAATTTCTTTAATAGTATTATAAGAGGAAAGAAAACGGTTCAAAATCCTTGGAAATCAAATACACTTGAGTGGACTGCTCCTGTTGAAAAAATACATGGAAACTGGCCTGGAGAAATTCCTCATGTTTACCGTTGGGCTTACGATTATAGCAAACCAGGTGCTGATGACGATTTTATCCCACAAAATATTCCTGATGAAGGACAAACAGATCCATTAGATGAACCTAATGCAACCGTATTTGAACATTCACATAGTCACTCACCCGAAGCTTCTCAAAAAGAAGTGGTAATGTTTTCCGGATTGAAAAAATTATTTGGCTTTGCTAAATCATAACTAAAAATAAGTTGTAGAGACATTCAGCAATGAATGTTTTTACTTTTTTGAAATATAATGAACGAGGCGAGAGAAAATAAATTTGAAAGAAGATTTAGACGATTTGGTATGTTAACCATTGCATCTGTTTTCTTTTTAATTTTTGTAGGGGGATTGGTAAGAAGTACAGGATCAGGCATGGGTTGTCCCGATTGGCCAAAATGTTTTGGGTCATGGGTTCCTCCATCTGATGTTAGTCAATTACCTGCTGACTATAGAGAAAAGTTCAGAACAGAAACACATGAAGTTGCAGCATTTGATGTGTACAAAACTTGGACTGAATATGTAAATAGATTGATTGGTGTATTAACAGGGTTCTTTATTTTTTTAACAGTAGTGTTTGCCTATCCTTATCTTAGAAAAGATAAACTGGTATTTTGGTTAAGCTTTTTAGCATTTGTGCTGGTTGGTTTTCAAGGTTGGATTGGCGCTAAAGTAGTTTCATCAAATCTCGCTCATTGGATGGTAACCGTTCACATGTTAATAGCATTGGTTATTGTGGCACTATTAATTTATACCATCACACGCTCACAAAGCTTTGTGGTGTATCAACAAAATAATGATCGGTCTTTGAAAATGGTAATGATTTTAATTCTTGTAGTTTCTCTTATTCAAACCATAAGCGGAACTCAGGTTAGAGAAAATGTAGATGCTATTGCAAAAGTAATGGGCGAACAAAATAGAAAATATTGGGTAGATGCACTTGGAGATTGGTTTTATTTTCATCGTTCATTTGCTTTAGTAAGTTTTGTGTTGATGATTGCTTTAGTTACAAAATGTAGAAAAGCATTTGAAAGAAATAGCATTATTTATAAAGCCGCATTAGCTCTATTTTTACTTTTAGCTATACAAATATTTAGCGGAAAAGTATTAGACAATTTAGGATTTCCTAAACAAGTGCAGAGCCTACATCTATTTGTTGGAAGCCTTATTTGCGGAATACAAATATTTATCACCATTATCATTTATTCAAAAGTAAAAACAACTGCATTGGCAGTTTAAAAATAAAAATTTGGAAAGTGTTGCACAACATAAAGAAGTAGTAGTAGGTTCACTCAAACAAAAGGTGAGCGACTATCAGCAATTGATGAAAATCAGATTAACATCTCTGGTTGTGTTTTCTGCTGTTATTACTTATTTAACTGCTAATAGCGGAAGCCCAATTAACTGGTTTAACTTAACCATGCTTGCTCTTGGTGGCTTTTTAGTAGTGGCTTCATCAAATGGAATTAATCAAATTATCGAAAAAAATTACGACTCATTAATGTTGCGCACTGCAAATAGACCAGTTGCCACAAATCGCATGAGCATTACCGAAGCGGGTATATCAAGTTCATTGATGGGAATAATGGGTGTAGCTATTATTGCCTTTTTTCTAAACCCACTTTGTGGCATGCTTTCCTTTGCATCACTTATTGCTTACGCATTTATTTATACTCCGCTTAAAAGAGTTTCTCCTATATCAGTTTTTGTTGGTGCGTTTCCAGGGGCCTTCCCTACCCTACTTGGTTGGGTTGCTTATAGCGGACATATTTCAAGCGAAGCCATTATATTATTTGGAGTTCAATTTTTTTGGCAATTCCCTCACTTTTGGAGTATAGCTTGGATATTAGATGACGACTACAAACGTGCAGGATTTAAAATGTTACCTATGTATGGCAAAGACAAAAAATCAGCCTTACAAATTTTAGCCTTTACCGTTTTACTTGTACCCATAGGATTTTTACCAACGCTTGAAGGGTTTACAGGAATTGTATCTGGAATGATTGGAATTTTAGGTGGTTTGGTGCTAACTTACTATGCTTTTAGATTATACAGAACTTGCGACAACAAAGACGCTAAAAAGTTAATGTTCGCATCCTTTATCTATTTACCGGTTGTTCAAATTGCTTATTTAATTGATAAAATATAAAATGATTGCTACAGTGAATCAAAATATCAATACCGAAAACGAAGCCGTAATTACACCAAAGAAATTTGTGTTGTGGTTATTAATTGTTGCAAGTGTGATGCTATTTGCCGGACTAACCTCTGCCTATATTGTTAGACGTGGAGAAGGAAATTGGCTTTCATTTGATTTGCCTTCTATGTTTGCTTATACAACTGGAATTATTGCATTAAGTAGTGTTACCATGCAATGGGCTCTTATCTCTGCAAAAAAAGATGAACTCAAAAATTTAAAAATTGCATTAACATTAACATTAGCATTAGGAGTTCTTTTCGGAATTGGTCAGTGGATTGGATGGCAACAATTAATTGCAAATAATATTCATTTAGTGGGCAATCCATCAGAATCATTTGTATATATCATTTCAGGAATACATTTGGTGCATATGCTTGGAGGAATTGTATTTGTGTTGGTAGTATTGGTGAAAACTTTACAGTTTAACGTACATAAAAAAAATCTATTAAGTATAAGTTTGTGTACCACATTTTGGCACTTTTTAGGAGCCATGTGGATTTACCTATACTTTTTCTTTTTATTAAACAGATAGAACTAAGAATTTTTTAAATTAAATAATCATATATGTCAAACGCTACTACTCTAACAGCAGAGAAAAAAGGAATCTGGGGAGGCGGAAGGTCTCCATTCAGTGTTAGCTACGGGAAATTAATGATGTGGGTATTTCTCCTATCGGATGCATTTACATTCTCATCGTTGCTTGTTGCTTATGGTTTCATTCGCTACAGTTTCCACGGAAATACTGTTACACCATGGCCATCACCCGATCATGTGTTTAATCACTTTCCATTTTTACATGGCATGCACTTGCCATTAATGTTTGTGAGTTTAATGACTTTTATTCTCATTTTTAGTTCGGTAACAATGGTATTGGCTGTTGAAGCAGGACATAGAATGGCGAAGAAAGAAGTAGCAAATTATATGTTGTTAACCATCCTTGGTGGTATTGGATTTTTGAGTTGCCAAGCTTGGGAATGGACACAATTTATTACTGGAACTCATGAAGGAAAAGAATTGTTTAATGGCATTATTATGCACGGAGCAAATCTGCATTCCAATGAATACGGACCAACAGCTTTTGGAGATTTATTTTTTATTGTAACTGGGTTTCATGGTTTCCACGTATTCTCTGGAGTGATGATTAATATTACTATTTATTTAAACGTAGTTGCCGGCACTTACGAAAAACGCGGTCATTACGAAATGGTTGAAAAGGTTGGATTATACTGGCATTTTGTAGATTTAGTTTGGGTATTCGTATTCACTTTCTATTACCTAATATAATTTCATCTTATTATTATTTTTATATCAAACATTAATATTCATTTATCATGGAACATACAGAACATTTAGAGCACACCGAACCACCTAAAGACATGAAAGCTCAGATTTGGAAAACATTCTGGATTTTACTTGGATTTACCATTGTAGATATTGGTCTCTATTTTATATTACCTTCTAATATGGGTAAAAATATTTTATTCATATTTTTAGGAGTAGTAAAAGCGTATTTTATTGTAGGCGTTTTTATGCACATGAAATTTGAACGCAAATGGTTGCCTTATTTAATTGTTACTCCAATGGTGCTTGTAATTTATTTAATCACTTTAATGATTATTGAAGGCGGTTATACAAGCTTCGTGAGATAATGAAAAAAAGAACAAGTTTTTTTATAGCCATTGCGGTTATTATTGTTCCCATACTTATTTATTTTTTACTACATGCGGGTAAGCAAAATTTTAAAAGCTTACCCGTTTTTGGTGAAAAAGTAGCCCCAAATGGAGACGATATAAAAGACACTATTTTTTATACCGTACCTGATTTTAAAGTCACTTCTCAAACAGGAGAAACCATCACACAAAAAACTTTTTCAGGTAGTATTTATATCGCAAATTTCTTTTTTGCAAGTTGCAAAGACGTATGCCCTAAGATGAATGCTAAAGTAGAAACAGTTTATGCTAAAGCTAAAGAATATGCAGAGGTAAAATTCATTTCATTTAGTGTGGATCCAGAGAATGACTCGGTGCCAGTGCTTGCTAAATATGCAAAAAAGTTTAATGCCGATTCTAAAATATGGTATTTTGTAACTGGAAGTAAAGAGGACATTTTTAAAGCAGGACAAGGATTTTTATTACCTGTTTCTATTGAAGAAAAAACCATTGACCACAGCCAACAATTATTATTAATAGATAAACAAAACCGCATTAGAGGAATTTACGATGGGCTTGACGACCTTGAAATAAAACGCCTAAATGATGATATCAAAGTTTTACTTTATGAATACCACAAACCAAACTAATCAAGATAAATTATACTTTAAGGTTGTAGCTGCCATTTCTGTTTTTGTATTTGCAACGGTGATTGTTTTAAACAGAAAAATTTTACCTAGACCAGAAGTGGTTCCTTCATTTGCTTATGTGTTACCCAAGCTAAATGCCATTATTAACGCAACTTGTACGCTTCTTTTATTAATCTCTTTATACTTTATCAAACAAAAAAATATTGCTGCTCATAAACGAACCAATATCATCACTTTTATTTTATCAAGTATATTTTTAGTATCGTATATCATTTATCATTACTTGGCAAATGAAACTTCTTTTCCTGCTGATAATCCTTTAAGAACGCTATATTTAATTATTCTTATTTCACATATTATTTTAGCCGCTTCCGTTCTTCCTCTCATCTTAATTGCATTTTATTATGGCTTAAAAATGGATGTAGTTAAACATAAAAAAATTGTACGATTCACTTACCCAATTTGGTTGTATGTAACCATCACAGGTGTAGTTGTTTATTTGATGATATCACCATATTACAATTTTTAATAACAAGAATTATCTAACAAAAATCATCTTCTCAATAGTTAAATAAACTTATTTTTGAATCATGAAATTCAGTAAAATTATTTCCATTGTTTTCATCATTATACTATTAGTTATCGCTAATGATTTATTGGCTCAATGCCCAATGTGTAAAGCTTCATTAACAGAGGCGCGCAAAAATGGAACTGAAGTAGGCAATACATTAAACATGGGAATTTTATATTTACTTGCATTGCCATATAGCATTGCCACAGTGTTTGGAGTTATTTGGTATAGAAATACAAAACTTAAAAAGAAACAAGCTGTAAATTAATTACCCTTTGCTTGTTTAATACATTAATATCGTTCATTATCTTATTTAACCATGTGCAACTCATATACACCCAGCAAAGGATTATCATTACTTCAAGGTAAATGCCCACGTTGCCAAAGTGGTAAAATTTTTAAATCAAACGCTACCAAAATTACAAAGTTTACCGATATGTTTCAAAACTGTCCGGTATGTGATTTACGTTTTGAAATTGAACCAGGATTTTTTTGGGGAGCCATGTATGTGAGTTATGCTATGACCACCGGAATGATGCTGGTATTGGGTGCGCTTACTTTTTTTATTGGGCATGATCCTGATTTTTGGTGGTATATATCCATCATTTGCGGAACTGTAATTTTAAGCACTCCCCTGCTTTATCGTTATGCCAGAATAATGATGCTGTATTTCTTTTCTCCTATTCGATTTGAAGAGAAGTATGCAAATAAAATAAGCTAAAAATATCCTCACAATTTCTCTCTAGCATTTCTTTCAATTGTATTCTTAGATTTGAGGTATGAAAATCCTCATCATTGAAGATGAAAAAGAATTGATGCAAAGCATGGCAGAATACCTGTTGAGTGAAAACTATTTATGCGAATTTGCATCCAATTGTAATGAGGCTTTAGATAAAATTTTAAACTACGACTACGATTGCATTTTATTAGATCTTACTTTGCCCGATGGCAATGGGCTCAGAATATTAGAGGAACTTAAAACATTAAATAAACAAGATGGTGTGATTATCATTTCGGCAAAAAACTCATTAGAAGATAAAATAAAAGGCCTACAAATTGGAGCTGATGATTACTTAGCAAAACCTTTTCATTTATCAGAATTAAGTGCAAGAATTCAATCGCTAATTAGAAGAAGAAAATTTGTTGGTGCTAATCAATTTAACGAACACGAATTGCTAATTGATATTACAGCAAAATCAATTTATGTAAATAAAACTTCTTTAAATATTACACGTAAAGAATACAACCTATTGCTATTTTTAATTAGCAATAAAAACAAAGTAATTTCAAAAGGTGCATTGGCCGAACACCTTTCGGGAGATATTGCCGACATGCTAAATAATCACGATTTTGTATACGCTCATATTAAAAATTTAAAAAAGAAATTATCGGAAGCAGGATGCAAAGATTATATCAAAACAATTTATGGAATGGGATATAAATGGGAATAACGAACTATAAATTACTAAATAGAAGTATGTTTTATAATGCGCTTTTTTCGGTGTTGTTGTTGTTGATTAGCGCACCAATATTTTATATCATGATGAGCAAACTTTATATGGATGATATTGATGAATCATTGCAAATAGAGAAAAATGAATTTCAAAAAAAATATGAACATCAGCTCACAAAAAACGATATTTTAATTTGGAATAAGTTTAACAGAGATATTTTAATTCTTAAAGATACCAATGGCGTTCTGAAAAATACTTTTCTTGATGCCATTTTATTCGACTCGCTCAACAACGAGTCAGAACCTTATCGTTTATTGTATTCTCCAATACATATTGATGGTAAAAATTATGTCTTAATGACAAGGCAATCACTTGTTGAAACGGAAGATTTGGTTAAAACAATTGCATGGCTTTATATATTTATTTTGGCTTCATTATTAGCCGGACTATTTATTATTAACAGAAATATTTCCAAGCAAATTTGGAAACCCTTTTATAAAACACTTCATAGTATTGAAAATTTCAGTGTAGAAAAATCTGAGAAGCAAGAATTTCCCAAATCTATAATTTATGAATTTAATGAGCTAAATACGGCTGTAAATAAATTGATGGTAAAGAGCATTTACTCTTATCAAGCTCAAAAAGAATTTACAGAAAATGCAGCTCACGAAATGCAAACTCCACTCGCTGTTTTCCAATCAAAACTCGATATCCTTTTGCAAAATTCATCCCTAACAAACGAGCAAGCACAAATTATCCAATTGTTATATGAAGCCTTAGCAAGATTATCTCGATTGAATAAAAATTTATTGCTTATTTCAAAAATTGAGAATAATATATTTGATCAAATTGAAAAAGTAAATCTGTATGATTTGATTATAAAACTTGCTGATTTATTTGAAACTCCACTCGAAAAAAATAATATAAAATTTACAACTGTCGATGAAAATTTTATGCTAAACTGTGATAAGGGTTTACTAGAAATTTTAATTACTAATTTACTTTCCAATGCCATTCGTTACCATCTAAATAATAATGAGATTTTGATTTCTATATCAGCTAATAAACTGAGTATATCAAACTCTGGTAACGAAACGCTTGACAATGAAAAATTATTTAAACGCTTTTCCAAAATTGGAAACAATACCTCTGGAAATGGGCTTGGACTTGCCATTGTAAAAACCATTTGCCTTAAATATGGTTGGCAAGCAAGTTATCAATTTGTTAATTCTTTACATGTTTTTACTATTCGATTCTAAATTCAGAATTTCTTCAAAATTAAGGTTGAGATTTGAACCCTAATATAAAAGTAAATCATGAAAAAATTAATTTTCCTTCTGGCCATTGCAGCAGTTTCGCTCCAAGCCAATGCACAAAAATTAGCTGATAAAGATGTTCCTTCAACTGTAAAAACATCATTTACAAAATTGTTTCCAAAAGCCACAGAAGTAAAATGGAAAAAAGAAGATGGGAATTTTGAAGCTGGATTTGATTTAAACAAAATAGAGCAATCTGTATTGTTTGATGCAAATGGGAAAATGCTTGAAAGCGAAGTTGAAATTGATGTAAAAAAATTACCTGAGGCTGCTCATACTTACATGAAAAAAAATTACCCAAATAATCCAATTAAAGAGGCCGCAAAAATTACTGCTGCAAATGGAACAGTAACTTACGAAGCTGAACTAAAGGGGAAAGATGTGATTTTTGATGCAAAAGGAAATTTTATCAAGGAAACAAAATAATTATAACAAACATGAAGCAATATCAATTTGTAAAATATGTTATTTATTCCATCATATTATTGGTATTGCTTCATATTAATTCAATTGCATTTGCTCAAAACACATTGAATTATTTTATTGAACAAGCCAAACAAAATAGTCCGTTTATACAAGATAATAAAAACCAAAGTGAGGCTGCAAAACTGGAAATAGAAAGGATTAAAGCTTTTTATACCAAGCCCCAAATTACACTTACTGGAACATTAGCAGTGTCTCCTATTATTAATCAGGATAATGGAAAATCTGAATTAAATATAAGCCCAACTGATGCCAATAAATATTATGGCTATGATATTGCTGCTAGTAATGGTGGCATTTATCAAGGTTTGGTAAACGTAAATCAAAATTTATTTTCAGCAACAAAGTATCAAATTGCATCACAGCAAGCAATTATTGGATCAAAAATTAATCAGAATAATATTCAACTGAGTTCACATGATTTAGAAAAATTTATTACCGATCAATATATTTTATGCTTGCAAGATTTAAAACAACTGGATTATATAAATGCACTTATTCAATTACTTACTGAACAAAAAAATATTTCACTAAAATTGGCTGAAAATGGTTTACTAAAACAATCGGATTTGTTATTGATAAATATCGAATATCAAACACAACAAAATGCAGCCAATACATTTAAGGCAACATATAGAAGAGATCTAATGGACTTGAATGTAATATGTGGAATTAATGATACTAATTATATCACTTTACAAGATTTTAGTTTAACAATTAATCAAACTATAATTAATGATTCTAAATACACCGAACGCTTTCGCTTGGATAGTTTAAACCTAATTGCCACACAAAGAATTTTTGAACTAAAGTACAAACCTCAACTTAGTGCATTTGCAAATGCGGGGCTAAATGGTGTTTACGAACCTACCTTACCCAATCGTTTTGGAGCAAGTGCAGGAGTGAATTTTACGATGTACATTTTTGATGGAAGGCAAAGAAATCTGAATCAACAAAAAATAAATCTATTGGTAAAATCAACGCAAGCTTATAAGTCAAATTTTATCAATCAAAACACCATCAGAAAAAATAAATTGCTAAATGAAATTCAATCATTGGATGAAAGAATGATCATCACATCAAACCAACTTATTGATTACAAACAATTATTAAATTACTACAAAAAAGAAATAGCAACTGGTCAACAATCTATCGTAACCTATATTAACAGTATTAAAAATATAGCCTTATTACAACGCGATTTTATTTTAATGCAAACCAACAAACAACTACTTATAAATAATTATAATTACTGGAATTGGTAATCAAAACCTAACAATGAACAAAAATAGAATTTTATATACCATCGTTATATTTACATTGTTTGCATCTTGCAAAAACAATACAACTACCGAAGAATCTGTTGCATCTGCAAAGTCTCCAGTTCAAGTAACAAATATCCACAAAGGCTCAATTAATGATAGAATTATTTTATCAGCAACTACTATTTATTTAAAACGGAATATAGTAACCGCTCAAATTCCTGCCTTTATTATTAAAGTAAATATTAAGCTTGGCGATAAAGTAAAACAAGGTGCTGTTTTGTATGAATTAGAATCAAAAGAACACCGAGCAATGGGGCAACAAAATTCAATAGTTGATAGTGGATTAATTGGATTGGGAATTATAAAAGTATATGCTCCTGCATCCGGAATTATTAGCACATTTGATAAACAACAAATTGGGGATTATATTTTAGAAGGCACACAACTTTGCACCATTGCAGAAAGCAATGATTTATCGTTTCAAATAAATGTTCCTTTTGAATTTGCCCAATTTGCAAAAGTTGGAAGCAATTGTATCATTACTTTGCCTGACAATAGCACGCATGATGGAACAATAACAACTCCACTTTCAGCAATGAATGCTTTAGCCCAAACTCAACCTATGTTAGCTAAAACAAATGAAACACTTTTTTTACCTGAAAATTTAATTGTAAAAGTGCAAATCAATAAGGCAACAGATGTTAATACACAAGTGCTTCCAAAAGCTTGTGTACTGAGCGATGAAATGATGACAGAATTTTGGATAATGAAATTAATTAACGACAGCACAGCGATAAAAATTCCAGTAATTATTGGCAACAAAAATAATAATGAAGTAGAAATTCATTCTCCTGTTTTTAATTCAACTGATAGAATTATTGTAAATGGAAATTATGGTTTGGCTGATACAGCATTAATAAAAATAACAAAATAGAATTTTCATGATACTTGAAAAAAATTACTTTCAAATATTTACCAAACCCATCTTATTTATAGGAGCATTACTATTAATAGCAGGTTTTTTTTCATACACACGTATGCAAACAAATTTGTTTCCAGAAGTTCCATTTCCTCGCATAACAATTATTGCTGATGCCGGTCAAGTTCCTGTTGATCGTATGATGATAACAATTACTAAACCAATTGAAAGTGCAGTAAAGAGAGTAAAAGGTGTAACCATTGTTCGCAGCAGTACAAGCCGAGGAACCTGTACCATTGATATTTATTTTGAATGGGGTTTAGACACCTACGCTCAAAAAACACAAATTGAAAGCAGAATAAATGAAATAAAAAACTTTTTGCCTCCTGGTGTAAATCTTTCTATAGAAGCCATGAACCAATCTTTGTTTCCGGTTTATGGTTATACTTTAGAAGCACCAGCCCATAGCCAAGTTGCCTTGCGTGATAATGCAAACTTATTAGTGCGCCCTATTTTTTCGCAACTAAAAGGAATATCAAATGTGGTGGTAAGAGGTGGACGAGCAAAAGATTTTGTAGTAGTTCCGGATGCAGTAAAACTTTCTTCATTGGGACTTTCGCCAACAACTATTATCAATACTTTTAACAACAATAATTTTGTGTTATCAAACGGATATATTTCCGATTACCGAAGAATGTATTTATCACTTACCGATACGCGTGTAAATGATATTGATGAGCTGGGAAATATCATTGTAAAAAATGATGGCAATAGAGTGGTGAGGTTGAAAGAGGTTGCCAATATTGAAGTTCAGGAACAACAAGAATTTTTAATCATCAATGCAAATGGAAGCAATGCGTTATTAATTGATTTGGTAAAACAACCCGGTTTTAACCTTGTTGATTTTGCAAAAGAAGCAGAAGAAAAAGCCATCGAAGTAAGGAAAATTTTACCCAAGGGGTACCAATTAAAAACTTACTACAATCAAAGTGCATTTGTTGAAGATAGTGTTCATAGTGTTATCAAAACAATTTACGAAGGCTTGTTTTTGGCACTTATTGTGATGATTATTTTTTTACGATCGTGGCGTGCAAGTTTGGTTGTAATGATTACTATTCCTGTTACATTAGCCTTTACCGTGTTGGTGCTTTATTTGGTTGGTATCACAATCAACATTATGTCGCTCGGTGCCATTGCCGCTTCCATAGGTTTAATTATTGATGATGCTATTGTAATCATCGAACAAATTTATAGGGGGCATGAAGACCATCCTGAAAAAGATAAATTTACTATCGTTAAAGATTCAATCCACAGTTTGTTTCCAGCCATGATTGCGTCCTCATTAGCAACCATCGTTATTCATTTTCCATTTAGATTAATGAGTGGATTGGCTGGAAGTTTTTTCAAAGAACTTTCGGATACCATGCAAATAACGATGATTACTTCTTTTTTAGTTACGTGGTTATTGCTACCTGTGTTGCATCTAGTTATTGGTTATAAAAGTGTTTTAAAACCTCACAATCATTCTGCCGAATATACCATGTATAAATTAAAATGGCTTACTTGGTTTTTCAAAAAACCTATCATTGCAATTCTGTTGGTTTTGGTTTTAGGAGTATCGGCATTTTGGGCATCAGGAAAATTACAAACAGGTTTTTTACCCGATTTAGATGAAGGCACAATTGTATTAGATTATATATCACCAGCAGGAACATCCATTGAAGAAACCGACCAAATTTGTAAAGAGATTGAAAAAATTATTATCAAACATCCCGATGTAGAATCCTACTCGCGCAGAACGGGAACGCACATGGCTTTTAGAGCTGATCCTCCAAATATTGGTGACTACTCTATTCAATTAAAAAAAGATAGAACAAAAACTACAGAAGAAGTAATTAGTGAATTGCGGAAAGAAATTGAATCAACCGTAACGGTGATGGAAGAAATTTCTTTCGGCCAACGTATTTCTGATTTATTGGGTGATTTAATGAGCACACCTTCTCCCATTCAAATAAAAATTTATGGTAATGATTATAACATCCTAAAAGAATTGGCAAAGCAAGCCGATACCTTATTGCAACAAGTAAATGGTATTGCCGATATTAATAATGGATTGGTAACTGCAGGACCATCATTAATTTTTATTCCCAATCAAGAAAAACTAAGTTTATATAAAATTACTTTAAGTGATTTTCAAACTCAACTAACAGCTTATACTGGTGGTGTGCCTTTGGGTTTAGGCTCCAATATTCCTGTTCCATCACCCGCACAAGCTGCCATGACAGGAGGTTTGCAAATTGGGCAATTACAAGATGGAGAACAAATGAGAAGAGTGCTTTTACGTTTTGTTGATTACAAAAAAAACGATTTAGATAATTTAAAAAAGCAACTCATATTTTTACCTGATGGCACTACTCGACCGCTATCCTTTTTTACTGATGTTAAAATTATTCCAGGCGAAATTGAATACCGAAGAGAAGATTTAAAATCGGCAGTGGTTTTAGTTGCACGACTTGATAACCGCGATTTAGGAAGTGCAATAAAGGATATTCAAAAAACATTTAAAGAACATTTACCCATGCCCCAAGGTTATACCATTTCTTATGGTGGCGCATATGCCGAGCAACAACAATCATTTAATGAATTGTTAGTTATTTTAGCAATGGCAAGTTTATTTGTTTTTGCTGTGTTAATGTTTTTATTCAAGGAATGGATATTATCATTATTGGTTTTATTTATTTCATTAATGGGAATTACAGGTTGCATTTTGGCCCTATACATTGCAGGAATTCCATTAAACGTAAGTAGCTATACTGGCATTATTATGATTGTAGGTATCATTGCCGAAAATGCAATTTTTACTATTAACCAATTTAAATTTAACCTTAAGGAAACAGGAAATATTGATACTTCCATTAACTATGCAATTGCATTGCGCATTCGTCCAAAACTAATGACCGCCATTGGAGCCATATTAGCTTTAATGCCTTTAGCATTAGGAATTGGATTAGGCGCACAAATGCAACAACCATTGGCAGTAGCAGTAATTGGTGGGTTTACGGCAGGTTTACCTTTATTACTTTTAGTGTTTCCAAGTTTATTACGATTAATGTATAAAAAATAAAATCATGAAAAAAATCAACATTACATTTAGTACACTCGCTATAATTTTAATGAGTTTTATAGCATCTGCTCAAACCAGTAAATTTAAAATATCAAATCGTATTTCTGTTGAAGGAAATGGAGGGTGGGATTATCTTATTGTTGATGAAAACTCCAGTCGCTTATTTGTTTCACATTCAACCGTTGTTCAGGTTATCGATTTAAAACAAAATAAATTAATCAATACCATTACTGATACAAAAGGAGTGCATGGAATTGCTCTTGCCAACGATTTAAACAAAGGTTTTATCAGCAATGGAAAAGATACTTCGGTAACTATTTTCGATTTAAAAAATTTAACCATCATCACAAAAATAAAAGTAGGTTTAAATCCCGATGCTATTTTGTATGACCCCTTCTCCAAAAAAGTGTTTGTATTTAATGGTAAAAGTAAAGACGCAACCGTGATTGATGCCAAAACAAATTTGATTTTAAAAACCATTGCATTGGAAGGCAAGCCAGAGTTTTCTGTTACCGATGAAAAAGGAAAAGTGTTTGTAAATATCGAAGATAAAAATGCCATTTCTGTGATTAATACCAATACACTACAAGTAGACCAAACATGGTTAATTGCACCTGGAGATGAGCCAACAGGTTTAGCTATTGATAATAAAACACACCGATTATTTTCTGTATGTGGAAATAAAATAATGGTGGTAGTAAATGCTGAAAACGGAAAAATAATTACCACTTTACCAATTGGCGACCATTGTGATGGTGTTTGTTTTGATACCGAATTAAAAAATATTTACACCTCAAATGGCGAAGGTTCTATCACCGTTATTAAAGAAGAAAACGAAAATTCTTTCAAAATTTTAGAAACTATTATCACTCAAAAAGGAACAAAAACAATTACACTAGATAGTAAAACTCATCATATATATACACCCACTGCCGAGTATGAGCCAATACCCGAACCAACTGAAGAAAATCCAAAACCAAAAGCTAAAATTAAACAAGGCACATTTGTAATTTTAGATCTTGAACCTTTAAAGTAATTTAAACTTAATACTTCGGTAATATCAAAATAAGCACCTTCGCAACATCTTAATTTAAAATAAAATGTTGCTGTTTAAAAAGTTGTTATGCCTTGTGTTTTTTGTTACAAATATCATTTCATTACGTGCGCAAATTTTGGGTTGTACAGATCCTTTTGCCACAAATTATAATGCAAGTGCTACTAAAAATGATGGCTCATGTTTGTATCCCATTACAAGAATTGCAACAACATTTAAAGGAGGAATGTCGAGCAGCATTCCCGAGTCATCAGGATTAGTTTATACAGATGGGAAATTATGGACACATAATGATAGTGGAAATCCTGCATCATTTTTTAGTATTGATACTGCAAATGGTAATACCCTTCAAACTGTATTTGTAGATAATTATCCAAACACAGATTGGGAAGATATTACAGCCGATAGCAACTATATTTATATTAGCGATTGCGGAAATAATAGTGGAGACAGAACAGATTTAAAAATTTTAAAGATTGCTAAAAGTGATATCGGAAATGCTGCAACAGTTCATCTAAATGCACAAGCCATTGCTGTTTCTTATTCTGACCAAACCGTATTTACAAGCAGTAGCACACATAATTTTGATTGTGAATCAATACTCTCAATTGGCAACTCATTGTATCTTTTTACAAAAGATAGAGGCGATTTGCAAACACGCGTATACAAAGTTTCAAAAACTCCGGGCACCTATTCCATTTCACCTTATACAAGTTTTAATACAAACGGTTTAGTATGTGGTGCCGATTATGATCCCATAAAAAAAGAAGTAGCTTTAGTAGGATATTTTAAAGGGCATTTAAATTCATTTGTTTGGATATTTAACGATTTTAAAAACGATTCATTTTTTACTGGAAATAAAAGAAGAATAGAGATTGGTGATGGCACCGAATGGCAAACTGAAGGTATATGTTATAGAAGCACTGGCAAGTTATTTATCTCTTGCGAATCGGCAGGAAAATATCCAAATTCCTCTCTTTTTATAACCAATAAAACGGAATGGGAAACACCAACAACACATTCATCCATCGAAAAAATAACTCAAGATGAATCTTTTAAATGCTATCCAAATCCTGCAAATAAAAATATCCATTTTGAATATGATGAATTGATAAATGCTATTTCGGTTGAAAATATATCAGGACAAATTCTTTTTTCGGAAATGGTAAATGCTAAATCTTACAACCTACAACTTGATAAATTTCAATATCAATCTGGAGTACATTTTATAAAAATATCAACTTCAAATACTATATACAGCAAGCCAATTCTTTTGCTCAAACCCTAAAATATTTTTGCTGATAGTTTTTTATCTCCCCCCTCAACAAAAAAATGAAAATAAATTTGCGCAACCGAACAATTGCATATATTTGCAACCAATTAGTTTCACAAACAATTTATTTACCCAATGAGAAGAGATGTTTTTCAAGCCATTGCTGATCCAACAAGACGTGCTATTATTTTGTTAATTGCATTGCAAGCAATGACACCAAATGCCATTGCCGAACACTTTGATACAACTCGGCAGGCTGTTTCCAAACATCTGCGTATATTAACAGAATGCCAGCTTGTAAAACAGGAGCAATCAGGCAGGGAAATTTACTATCAACTTAACGGAACCAAAATGAAAGAAATTGATAAGTGGATTGAACAATATAAAAAGATATGGGAAAGCCGCTTTAACCAACTTGATCATGTATTACTAACCCTAAAAAATAAAAAAAAATGAGCTACAATTTAGCATTTGATTTTTCTGTAAATAAGGAAAATAAAACAATCACAGTAAAAAGAGAATTTGCAGCAGAACTCTCTTTAGTTTGGGACGCTTATACAAAAAGTGAAATTCTTGATCAATGGTGGGCACCGAAACCATGGAAAGCAAAAACGAAAACAATGGACTTTAGAGAAGGCGGACATTGGCATTATGCAATGACAGGACCAGAAGGTGAAGAACATTGGGCTTGGGCAGATTTTAAGAACATTGAAACACACAAAAAATATACAGGACTTGATGCTTTTGCAGATGCGAACGGTAATGTGAACAAAGATTTACCACAATCGAATTGGGAAGTAACTTTTACTAACAATGGACAAGTAACGCTTGTAGAATTTCAAATTTCTTATGATGATTTGGCTCAATTGGAAGCCACAATTCAGATGGGCTTTAAAGAAGGATTTACTTCAGCTCTTGGTAACCTCGATCAATACTTAAATGCACAATTCAAATTACGAAATCAATTAAAAACAAATACGATGGCGCGAACAAGCACCTATCTCAATTTCCCTGGAAATACTGAAGAAGCATTTAATTTTTACCGCTCTGTTTTTGGAACAGAATTTAGCGGTAAGGGCATTCAACGATTCGGTGATATTCCTTCAGAAGCAGGGCATCCACCCATTGCAGAAGATGTAAAGAAAATGATTTTGCATGTTGAGCTACCCATTTTAGGTGGACATATTTTAATGGCTACTGATGCACCAAAAGAAATGGGAATGACTGTGACCCAAGGTAATAATATGCATATCTGTTTGGAGCCTGAAACAAAAACAGAAACTAAAAAATTATTTGACGCTTTATCTAAAGACGGTAATATAGTAATGCCTTTAGCAGACATGTTTTTCGGAGCATATTTTGGAGAATGCACTGACAGGTTTGGAATAAATTGGATGTTTAATTGTATTGAAAAACAGTAACACATTTAATCGTTTTCCCTTTTCATAAATGCGATATGGAACTAAAAACGCCAACAGTATATTGTTGGCGTTTTTTATGTAAAGCATATTTAATGAGGTAACAATTTGTACAATTAGCTTAATAAATTTTATAGATAGTATTAAACTCAGGAAATTCCTTTTCTACATCAATTTTCATATCATTTAAATGCCCATCTTCAATATCATAAACCCAACCATGTACTTCAGGAAATCCATACAACATTCTATTTTTTTGGATAAAAGATGTTTTCATCAAGTTATAAACCTGCTCTCTCACATTTAATTCAACTAATCTTCTGTGATGTTTTTCGGGATCTTTTATTGCATCCAATTCTTCCCTGTGAATTCTATATACATCTTTAATATTTCTGAGCCATTTATCAATTAAACCATGTGCTGTATCTTCCATTGCTGCCTTTATTCCCCCACATCCATAATGCCCACAAACAATTACATGTTTAACATTTAATACTTCAACCGAATATTGCACCACCGACATTAAATTTACATCAGTATTCACTACCAAATTAGCAATATTTCTTTGCACAAACATTTCACCAGGGTGTGTGCCTGTAATTTCATTTGCAGGAACTCTACTATCCGAACAACCAATAAAAAGATACTGTGGAGTTTGTCCTTTGGCAAGGTCTTTAAAATATTCAGGATCTTGTTTTAGTTTTTCTTCTACCCATTTATTATTGTTCACAAAAAGTTTTTCGTAGGTTCTTTTCATGCTCTCTTTTAGCTCTTCGTTTGCCATAGATTTTATTCCTCCAATAATTAATTCAATATTTTTTTGTTTGGCTTTTAATTTAAACTCTTCAATCACTTCCAACATATCTTTATCAATATAAAAACTATGTGAGCCATCAATTTCAACGGTAGTATTTTCAGGCATTTCATCCAATATTTTTAAGAGCTTTGGCTTATGTAAAAAGGTAATATTTTCGCCCAATAAAATACGTTTTCTTTTTCCATGATCGATTACACGCATAATAGTTGCCTTGTAACTTTCTTTAACAATAAATACTGCCGAAAATAAAATCCCAATGCTTACTCCAACTAATAAATCAGTAGTTACAACTGCTATAACTGTTACCAAAAATGGAAGCAATTGTTCCCAACCTTTTTTATACAACTGAAAAATTAATTGTGGTTTTACCAATTTATATCCCGTGTAAACAAGCACCGCAGCTAAACTTGCCAATGGAATTAAATTCATGTATTGAGCAAAAAACAGTACCGCTATTAAAATAAATAGCCCATGAATAATGGTTGATAATTTTGATTTTGCGCCTGCCGAAACATTTACCGATCCTCTAACAATAACGGATGTCATGGGCAAGCCTCCAAGCAATCCGGCAAAAGTATTTCCAATACCTTGTGCAATAAGTTCTCGGTTAGCATTTGTTCTTCTGAGTTGTGTATCTAATTTATCAACCGCTTCAATTGCAAGCAACGTTTCAACAGATGCAACAATGGCAATAGTAAATGCCGTGATGTATAATTTAGGATTTGAAAAAGCTCCCCAATCGGGAAAAGTAGTTACATGCACAAAACCTTTAATACCCGAAATAGATGGGATTTCCACAAAGTGCTCGGCATTAAGATGGGTATAAAAAAATATATGTTCTGAAACATAACTAATCAAAATTCCAATCAATACAACCAACAAAGAAGATGGAATAGTTTTGATTTTTTTAGCAAGGGTTTTATCCCAAATAAATAAAAACAATAACGATACTATTCCAATAAATAAAACACCTCTATTTAAATTATTGATGGCATGAAAAATTATACTAAACGTATTGGATTCTGTGTCTTTTGACTCAATATATTTTTCATTCATATCAAGCTGGTTAACCGAAAACTCTTCTACTCCCATTTCCTCAATATCATAACCAATAATATGCGGAAACTGCTTGATAATTAAGATAACTCCAATAGCAGAAATCATCCCTTTTATAACGGCATTTGGAATATAATTGGCAATAGCTCCTGTACGTAAAACCCCAAAAATAATTTGCATTAAACCGGCAATACAAGTAGCTAATAAAAAAGCATCAAATGAACCTAAGTTTTGAATTCCCAATAAAGCAATAGCAGTTAAACCCGCAGCCGGTCCACTTACGCTTAATTGTGAGTTACTAAAAAAACCAATCATCACACCACCAATTACACCTGAAATTAAACCAGAAATTAATGGCGCTCCTGATGCATGTGCAATTCCAATACAAAGTGGAACCGCAACAAAAAAAACGGCAATTCCTGCCGGCAAATCATTTCTTAAATTTTGATTGAAATGAAAGGGTTGTGACGAAAAATTAAAAAATTTCAATAACTGTTTAGTAAAAAAATATAAAATAAATGATAATAAGTATGGGTAACAAATATGGTAAAGAATATCTTAAAATATACTGAAAAAATGAAGGCATTTTAATTCCTGAATTTTCGGCAATTGATTTAACCATAAAGTTAGGACCATTCCCAATATAAGTCATCGCTCCAAAAAAAACAGAACCCACAGAAATGGCTATAAGATACTTTACATGCTCACTATTTACAAAGGCATGCACATCATTTAAATTTGTAACACTCCAACCAAAAACCGACATGATTAATGCAAAAAAGTTTAAATAAGTTGGTGCATTATCTAATACACTTGATAAAAAGCCTGAACTCAAATAAATAAATCCAAGAGACATTATTCCTTCTAAACTTTTACCTCCAGTTTCTAATAATTGCAACGCAGGAATCATAGAAAGAAAAATACCGAAGAACAAAAACGCCACTTCTTTTATAGGTTCAAAATCAAACTTATTGCTTTGCATGGCATGTTTATTTGCTGTGCGAAAACAAAAATACGCGATACCCAATTGAAGGATTTCTCTAATAAATGAAATCTTTTTTCCATGGTACTCAATTGCCGGAAAACCATCAATAATATTGGGGTCTAAAAACACTGAAGCAATAATTAATGCAAGCCAAATAAAATTTTTCTTACCATTTATTTTTATCTTATTGCTATAATGTTTCGACACATCAACATGATTTAATATTGAGTTTCTTTTTTCAAGAACTAAAAACACAATCGATAATAAAACCATGGCTACAACCCAGTGAGGAAATAAATGTGTAACCGTCCAGAAGAAAGGAACACCTTTTAAAAAACCCATAAATAAAGGAGGATCACCAATTGGGGTTAATAATCCTCCAAGATTTGAAACAAAAAATATGAAGAAAACAATATGATAAGGTTTAAGCCTATAATGATTCATACGCATAAATGGACGAATCAATAAAATAGATGCCCCTGTTGTTCCAATTAAGTTTGTGAGCATTGCAGCAATTAATAAAAATACCAGATTAGTACTCGCTTTCGATTCTATATCAACAAAAATATAAATACCTCCTGCAGCCACATATAAAGCCACCAACAAGCTGATAAAAGAAATATATTCAGCAAAAGTTTCGGCAACTAAAAATGTTTGTTTAAAAAAAATGATGTAATAAACGGCAATTAATAATCCAATGGAAACAGAAATAGTTTTATAATGATGATGCCAAAATGCAGAAAAAATAATGGGTCCAATTGCAATCATTAAAAGTAATAATGCAAAAGGAACAAGAAGCCAAACGGGTGTGGGGGTAATTAATTCCGCTAAAAAAATCATGTATGCAATAGTAGCCAATCAAAATATAATTTATTCTGTTTACATTTGAAAAATTAAATTCATTTCATATGAAAAAAATATTATTCATCATTCCTGTTATTATATCATTAGTACTTGTTGCAAAAGTTCCGGTAAAAAAACACGAAGGAACAGGTATACATTTTTTTGAAGGCACATGGAAAGAGGCCGTAGCAAAAGCAAAAAAAGAAAAGAAAGCTATCTTCTTAGATATTTCGGCATCATGGTGCGGACCATGTAAGTATTTAAAAAGAAGTACTTTTCCGGATGGTGAAGTAGGAGCTTATTTCAATAAAAATTTTATTAATATTGAAGTGGATGGTGAAGTAGGTGAAGGGATTGAGTTGGCTCAACGTTTTAAAATTACTGGATATCCAACATTACTATTTTTGGATAAAACAGAAAAAATTCTTTTACAAACTGCTGGATACCGCCCACCTGCCGATTTAATTGCAGTGGGTAAACATGCT
The DNA here is from genome assembly GCA_025359805.1 of Bacteroidota bacterium. GTDB lineage: Bacteria > Bacteroidota > Bacteroidia > UKL13-3 > UKL13-3 > CAIUEQ01. The sequence continues at coordinate 12,353 of JANYDU010000015.1, read as the reverse complement.
TTAGGCGATTCCAAATAAAACAACTCACTCCATAATAATAAGCACTTGATTTTTTTCAACAGCTTGTTTGGATTGTGCTATAATTTTTTTAACAACTCCTTCTCCTGTTGCTTTAATAATATTTTCCATTTTCATGGCTTCAAGTACCAAAAGTGCGTCACCTTTTTTAACCACATCACCTTCTTTCGCAACAATTTTTAAAACCAATCCTGGCATAGGGGCTTTCACTTCGTTTATTTTATTTGTACTTAATTTATCCATTCCCAATTTGTGAAGCAATTCATCAAATTCATCCGTAATGGTTACTAATTGTTTCTTACCGTTTACCGAAACAATTAATTCTTTTCCATTTTCACTTTTGTCCAATAATTCAATGGTATAAGAAGCATCATTAAAAATTAAATGATATTTATCGTTGTCAATTTTTATGCTATCAGCCTGCACCAATTTCCCATCCATTATGATCTCATTTTTAGAGAGATTAATTTCTATCTCTTGGGCATCGTTCACTTTTATCTTAATCATCTTTTTTGTTTTACTTTAATTGGTTTACTTGTGCTGCCAAATTAATAAAAAAATGACAACACGAATTATTCTTATTTTATTTTTAGCTCTTGGATTGAGCAGTTGCAAAGTAAAGAAAAACACCACATCAAAAAACGATGAAAAAAAAATAAATATGAACGAAGTGGTGGTGCATGGAAATGCTAAAAATAAAAAAGGCGAAGCACCATATCAACCCAGTGAAAAACGTGTAAACGATATCATTCATACTATTCTTGATATTCGTTTTGATTATGAAAAACAAGAGGTAATTGGCAAGGCTACCATCACTATTAAACCTTACTTCTACCCTACTTCTACTTTAGATTTAGATGCCAAAAGTTTTGAATTAAAACGTGTGGCGATGATTGAAAAAGATACGCAAAATTTAAGCTACACTTACGATTCTAGTATAATTCATATTAACCTAGGACGAGAATATAAACACCACGAAACGTATAAAATTTTTATTGATTACGTGGCTAAACCAAATGATAATAAGCAAAAAGGAAGTGCCGCAATAAGTGATGCAAAAGGAATTTATTTTATCAACCCATTAAAAAAAGATGCAGATAAACCAAGGCAAATTTGGACACAAGGTGAAACGCAATCCAATTCAGGATGGTTTCCAACCAATGATGTTCCAAATGAAAAAATGACTCAAGAAATTTATATTACTGTTGATGAAAAAGAGGTAACACTCTCAAATGGAGAACTCATTTATTCAAAAATAAATAATGATAAAACACATACTGATTATTGGAAACAAACTTTGCCTCACTCCCCATATTTAGTGATGATGGCTGTTGGTGAATTTGATATTGTAAAAGATAATTGGAGAGATAGTATTGATGTAAATTATTATGTAGAACATCAATATAAACCTTACGCAAAATTGATTTTTGGAAACACTCCGGAGATGTTAGAATTTTTCTCTACACGTTTGGGAGTGGATTATCCTTGGGAAAAATTTTCACAAATTGTGGTGCGTGATTTTGTGAGCGGTGCCATGGAAAACACAAGTGCAGTTGTTCATTTTGAAGGCTTAAATCACGATGCGCGCGAGCATTTGGATAATACTTATGAAAGCATTGTGAGCCATGAATTATTTCATCATTGGTTTGGCGATTTAGTTACCTGTGAATCATGGTCGAATATTCCTTTAAACGAATCGTTTGCTACTTACGGACAATATCTTTGGGATGAACACAAATATGGTAGAATGGAAGCCGATTGTAATTTTGATAATGATTTAACAGGTTATCTCGGGCAAAAAGAAAAAGCCAAAACAAAACTTATTCGCTTTAATTATAATAGCCGAGAAGATATGTTTGATGTGGTAAGTTATCAAAAAGGTGGGCGGGTTTTGCACATGCTTAGAAAATATGTTGGCGATGAAGCATTTTTTAAATCGTTGCAACTCTATCTCACCAAAAATAAATTTAAAAATGTGGAGATTCATAACCTACGTTTGGCGTTTGAAGAAGTTACTGGTGAAGATTTAAATTGGTTTTTTAATCAATGGTTTTTAGGAGCTGGTCATCCTATTTTAACTATTAATTATGAGTATGATGTGGAGCACAAAAATGTAAAAGTTTTGGTTGAACAAAAACAAGATTCAACTACAAGCAGATTATTTAAACTACCTGTAGATATTGATATTTACAGCAATGGAGAAGTTAAACACAAAAAAGTTATTATTGAAAAATCACACGAAACATTTTCATTTAAAAGTGATGCCCCAATTGATTTAATAAATATTGATGCAGATAAAATGTTATTGGCTTCCATTACAGATATGAAACCCATGGAAGAATATTATTTTATGTTATTACATGCTCCACTTTTTATGGATAAATCAATTGCATCTGATGGAATTATTTCAAACATGCCCGATACTTCAAACAAGGATATTGCCGCTTCTATTTCATTTTGTTTAAATCATGAATTTTGGGGAGTGCGCGAAATTGGTTTAGATATGCTTGATAAATTAAATGTAAAAGATAGAACTGTTTATGCTGATAAAATTTTAGCTATTGCTCAACACGATAAAAAATCATTACTACGTTCAAGTGCTATTCAATTGTTGCGAGGAATTGATGAAGCGAAATATAAAAATGAATTTATAAATGCTACAAATGATTCTTCATATATGGTTGTAGGTTCGGCCATTGGAGCCATTTCTGAAAGCGACCCCGACCTTGCTTTAAAAATTGCTGATGGGTATAAAAATTCTAAAAATGGAAACTTACAGTCTATGTATGCTGGGCTAATTGCCGAGCATGGAAAAGGTGATTATGTATCTTATTTTGAAAGCACATTTGGTAAATACGGTTTCAATAAGTTTAGTATTTTAAATAGCTATGGAATGTATTTAAAACGAAGCGACAGCACCATAGTACTAAAAGCTATTCCAGGGCTTAAAGCCTATTATTCAAAAGCTAAAGAAGCAGATATGTATTCTAAATTTATGATGGATAGAATTTTAAGTTTAGCCAGTGAACCTTATGCTAAAAAATTAAATGACGCAATGGAGCAAAAGAAAAAGTTAAAACCTAAAGACCCAAAAATTCAAACATTGGATAAGCAAATTGAAAATGCACAATATATGATTGACCAAATTTATACCGTTGTTGGTAAATAATTTTATACAAGGATTTTGAAATATTGGCCCTAAAAAATAATTAATCTCTATTTAAATAAAACTTTTAAGTCCTGATAAATAAGGGTGTCATAGAATATTGACAAAACCGTTAAACTAAATGGCACGAAGTTTCGTAAGTAAGTGCAGAACATTAATTCTAAACGGGTATGAAAACTAAAACACTTGCAGTGCCTCAAATGATTTTTAAAGCCATTGCCATTAGCGTTATATTATTAGGTGCCATGTTGCACATGATATAGTAGAGAGCAATGATGAGTGAGTAGAGAGACGTTGTACTCACTCATCACTCATATCTTCTCACTACTTAAATAACCATATTTACAATTTTGCCTTTTACAAAAATGATTTTTTTAGGTTGTTTACCTTCCAACCATTTTTGTACAACCTCATCAGCTAATACAATTTGCTCAACTTCTGCTTGAGCCATATCCATTCCCATTTCAATATTGGTGCGGTGTTTTCCGTTAATTGAAATTGGATAACTAAAAGAATCTTCAATTAAATATTCTGGATTAAACGCAGGAAAGTATGCTTTTGTAATGCTTGTTTTATTTCCCATTGCTTCCCATAACTCTTCAGCCACATGTGGTGCATAAGGCGATAAACAAACCAAATAATCTAAGAGTATTTTTTTGTTATTACACTTTAACTCAGTGAGCTCGTTTACACAAATCATAAATGCTGGTACGGATGTATTGAATGAGAAATTTTCAATATCCTCCCCTACTTTTTTAATGAGTTTATGTAACGATTTTAATTCTTTTTTTGAAGGCTCACCTTCTATTACAATTAATTTTCCATCAGCATCATAAAACAATTTCCATAATTTTTTAAGGAAGCGATGAACACCTTCAATACCTTGTGTATTCCATGGTTTGCTTTGCTCAAGCGGACCTAAGAACATTTCATATAAACGTAATGTATCGGCACCGTAATCAGCTACAATATCATCGGGAGTAACAACATTGTATTTTGATTTAGACATTTTTTCTATTTCCCAACCACATCTATAAATTTGGTTTTCACCATCATCTTCAAGAATAAATGTAGCATCAGGATAATTGTACAGTTCATTTATTTTATAGGCTCCAGTATCAAGAACATCATTTAACACATAATTAATGTTGACATGCATTTTTCTTACCCGAATGCTTTCCTCAATGATAGAATAATTCCGCTTAATCATATGCTGCTTAAGCTCTTCTTTAACTCTGTTTAACACACTCTCTTTATGCGATTCCCAGTTTTTATAGTATAGTTCGGAAACATAAAAGACTTCGAATTCTCCTGCAATTTGCTCTTCTAATAATATTTTATTTCTAAAATTCTCTTCCTCATCAGTACCAGTAGGGGAAACATTCAACGAAATACTAAAACTAATTGGATAAACAAAATTACTTCTACCAGTTATCATCCCCTGATTGATCAACTTCTTTGCAGGTTCATCAAAAGGAATCAAACCAAGGTCAAATAAAAATTTTGTCCAAAAACGGAAGTACAATAAATGTCCGGTGGCATGTTCGCTTCCTCCTACATACAAATCAATTTGTTTCCAATAATCAACAGCTTCTTTACTTACAAAATCATTGGTGTTTTTATTATCCATGTAGCGTAAAAAATACCAAGAGCTACCTGCCCAACCGGGCATGGTGGAATGTTCGTAGGGATAGGAAGCCCCACCTAAATCCTCCCCTTGCCCAGACTTGTGTGAAGCTCTTTCCAAATCTTCTTTGTTGTGTAGGACTTGCGCAGACTTACGTGATGGAAGAGAGTTAAGTTTCGCTTTTATTTTTTCAATTACATTTTCAGTATCAACTAAAACTTCCTCATTGGTAAACCTGATAATTTCAAAACCTTGCTGTTGAATATCGTTTGCCCTCAATTGATCATCCACAATTTGTTGCTCATGGTATTTTCCATCCACTTCAATCACTAACATTTTGTCGAGACAAACAAAATCAGCAATATAAAATCCGATAGCGTGTTGCCTTCTAAATTTAACTCCTAATTGTTCTCCTTTTAAATATTGCCATAATGCGCTTTCATCTTCTGTTGGATTCTTTCTGTGTTCTTGTGCATTTTGTTTTAAGGAATCCCACATGGAAGAAGCAGCAGTTTGATATGCAGGATTAGTTCTCTCCCCTTGGGAAGAGTTAGAGAGGGGCTTTTTATACTTCCAATCTTTAGCCCTTGCTAATGGAGGTTCGCCACTTTCTGTTGGTAAATATTTATCCACTTCGGGTAGCAATAAAGGCAGTTCATTTTCCTCTAATGTATAGGCAATGCCATCTTTATAATAAATTGGAATGGGTTCTCCCCAGTATCGTTGTCGTCCAAAAATGGCATCACGCAAACGGTAATTTGTTTTGCCTTTTCCTAATTCTTGTTTCTGTATTTCCTCAATCGCTTTTTTAATTGCAGCTTTTGTTTCTAATCCATTTAAAAAATCAGAGTTAACAGCTTTTCCATTTTTTTCATCATACGATTGGTCTTCAAAATCCCAATCAACAGGTGGCAAAATAACAACAGGACATTCCAAACCAAAATGTTTTGCAAAAGCATAGTCGCGCGAATCGTGAGCAGGCACAGCCATTACAGCACCAGTTCCATAACCTGCCAACACATAATCTCCAACCCAAATTGGAATTTGTTTTCCGGTAAAAGGATGAATAGCATAAGAGCCAGTAAACTCTCCTGAAATCTTTTTTACATCAGCCATTCGCTCGCGTTCACTTCTATTTTTTGAAAGCGTTACATATTGTTCAACAGCTTCTTTTCTATCAGGAGTTGTGAGTTTTTCTACCAACTCATGCTCAGGTGCAAGTGTTAAAAATGAAACTCCAAAAATGGTATCGGGGCGGGTGGTGAAGACTTCAATTGAAGTCCCTCCTAAATTATTTCTATTTTCAACTAAGAACTCTGAACTAAGAAGTCTAAATTTTAAACTCGTTCCTTCACTTTTTCCAATCCAATTTCGTTGTGTTTCTTTTAATGATTCTGTCCAATCCAACTTATCAAGGTCGGATAATAATCTATCAGCATACGCAGTAATGCGCAAACTCCATTGCATCATGAGTTTTCTTTCAACAGGATATCCGCCACGCTCACTCACACCATCTTTTACTTCATCATTTGCTAAAACAGTTCCAAGAGCGGGACACCAATTCACATAACTTTCGGCAAGAAATGCCAACCGAAAATTCATCAAAATATCTTGCTGTTGTTTTTCGGTAAATGATTTCCATTCATCAGCAGTAAATGATTTTACATCATGCTCAATATTTTTGGTGAGGGTGTTATTTATCTCTTCACTGAAACCTACATTTTCAAAAACATAAACAAGGTTATTAATGGGTTCAGCTTTGTTGGTTTCGTAGTTATAAAAAGAATGAAACAGTTTAATAAAAATCCATTGTGTCCATTTATAATAAGCAGGGTCGGATGTGCGAACCTCTCTACTCCAATCATAACTCAACCCAATTTTATCTAATTGCTCTCTGTATCTATTAATATTTTGCTCAGTAGTAATTGCAGGATGTTGCCCCGTTTGAATAGCATATTGCTCGGCAGGTAAACCAAAGGCATCATAGCCCATTGGATGCAATACGTTAAACCCATTTAAACGTTTAAATCTTGCATAAATATCGGAAGCAATATAACCAAGAGGATGTCCAACGTGCAAGCCTGCACCACTTGGATACGGGAACATATCAAGCACATAATATTTTGGTTTGCTTTTATCTTCGGTAACTTTATAAATGCTATTTTTTCTCCAGTAGTCTTGCCACTTTTTTTCTATTTCGCTGAAGTTATAATCTTTCATAATGAATATTTTTTTGCTACAGATTTAGTTGTAAATAAATCTATATAATCTGTTGTTATTTTTATTTTGTCGAAAAAAAAGAGGCTTTAAACGCCTCTATTATTGTTGTTATTATTTTTTTTAAACGGCCTAAAATTTCGTTTGTCTCCACCACCGTTGTTCGGTCGGTTTCGATTATTATTATTGTTATTTTGTTGACCTCCGTTATTATTATTTTGCCCACCTCCATTATTTCGGTGTTTAAAATTTTTGTTACGATTTGGGGTATTGCGTTGCTCAAAACTTTTGAACTCTACATCTTCACCTTGCAATAATTTAATTTTTCCGCCTGATAACATTTCTAAATGAGAAAGAATTTGCTCATCGCCCAACATTTCATCGTTCCAATTTCGACAAGCATTTTTCATAAACGTTCCAATCATGTTGATGTATGCCGTTTTAACCGGACCATCTTCCATTTCGGTAGCTTTTTGAATCATCATTTCTACATTTTTACCATAAAAACGAAAGCGAATTTTATTTTGAGGATAGTTTAGTCCTTCAGGTTTTTTTGTAATGGTTTCGGCAGTAGGAATTGGGTATGGAGAATCAACATCTAACTGAAAATTTGAAATCACAAAAAGATGATCCCATAATTTATGTTTATAATCAGCAATGTCTCTTAAATGCGGATTGAGGTTTCCCATTAATGCAATAAGAGCTTGTGCTAATTTATTTCTTTTTTCTCGGTCTGTTTCTTTAAGCGCATACTCAACCATTTTTTGAATATTTCTTCCATATTCAGAAATAACTAAATGGTTGCGCTCTGTATTATATTCCAACGACTCTTTCATTCTATAATTTATAATAAGGTGTGCAAGTTAATGTTTTGAAACAAAAAATGAAATGAATGAAAATAGAATCGAATTCATACTTTCGTTGGGGGTAAAATCATTCATCAAATGAAAACAGAATTAAAATACGCATTGATATTTATTGCCATGCAATTGGTATGGTTAATTATTGAAGTATTGAGTGGATTACAAACAATTTATAAAGATCTTCACCCTATTGTTTCCAATTTTATTTTTATTCCTTCTGTTGCAATTATGGCGATGGGTATTAGAGCCAAGAAAAAAGATTTGGGAGGAAAAATTTTATTTAGAGAAGCATTTTTGGCTGGCGTTTTAATGAGCTTTATAATTGCTATGTTAAGTCCATTGGTAATATTAATTTTTGACAAATTTATCAATCCAAATTTTTTTACAGATTTTCAAAATTACGCAGTTGAAAAAGGAATGCTAAACATAGAACAGGCCAAAGATTATTTTAATTTGAAAAGCTATATGTTGCAAAGTGCATTGGGCGCAATGGTAATGGGAACAGTCACTTCTGCTATTGTGGCTGCCGTTATTAGAACAAACAAAAATGATGAAGAGATTAAGAAATGATGGGTTTTATTTGTGTTGAACAATAAACTTTCCTGATTGTAATGGTTTGTTATTTTTTATCACATTATAAAAAAACATTCCTGAAAAATAGGCTGAAGTATTTAAAGAAAATTCTGTTGTACCATCTAAAATATATGAATCCATTTTGCGACCAATTGCATCTAAAATTTCGATAGCAATTACTCCTTCATTATTATCAAAACTAAAATCCAATTTATCGTTTGCAGGATTAGGAAAAACTTGATAAGTGTTTTGATTATTTACTGCATTTGAAACTCCTGTATGATCAACCAATCTCCAACAATCATAAATGGTATTGGCTGTTGCGGCATTTCCTGCAAAACCAATATTGTACATTTCTTCAATGGTTCTTAAAATAGAATAGTGCGTAATGTTTTCTGAGTAATGCCCACCCTTAACCATTGAGCCATAAAAAATAGTAGTAATTTGATTTACGGGCGAATTATCATCTTCATCAAAGGTTACAATCAATAAACTGTTATGCGTTTTTGCCCATTGAATATATCCATTTAAATTATTGTACATCCATGTATCTCCAATTGTAATTGTAGTTGGATCGGTACCGTTGTGCATATCATTTACTAAAGTGGGAATTACAAATGAAACCGTTGGTAATGTTGAATAATCTGTAGGAAAATTAGTGAGCGGTTGATTCACATAATTAGAAATTTGATTGGTTCCTGTACCTACCCAATTTGCTGCGGGATTATGTTTGCGTGCATAATAATTTAAAGATGCTCCATCATAACCTTGGTTTGGTAAATTTTCTGAATAGGTTTTAAAACTCCTGTAATAATCGGATAACTGACGAGCTAAATTTGGTGTTGTAAAAGGATAATTGGATGGAACATTATCATTAGTTACTCCTTGATTGCTTCCCGAAAATAAATCTAAATAATTAGGTTGACTTGGATGTTCGATTGCAAACGAATTGGTAAATAATGCTCCATTAGAATCGTTGGCAAGTGCATTAATATGTGGTGCTGCCGATGATCCAATAATGGCATCATAAGAATGATTTTCGAAAATTAAAACCACAATATGATCGGGCAATGGTAATGCTGATTTTTTATTGAAATCTTTTTGCGCAAAAGCACTTTCAACAAAAAATAAATGAACAAAAATTAAAATTGCAGCAATGCGAATTGAGTGTAGAATTGAAAACATATTTGTGATTTTAGGAGGGCAATTTATTTATTTTATTGAAACTAAATGTTATCAAATAATTATAGCCATTTATCTTTATAACCAAATTGATAGTTGATTATTCGGTTAACCAAACTATTGCAATCTTCATCAAACAATAATACTTCTTTGTGCTCTTGCTTTAAAAATTTATGCTCAACCATATTGTTGAGTAACGCGTTTAATAAATCATAAAACCCATTTACGTTTAACACGCCAACAGGTTTTTTGTGAAACCCAAGTTGAGTCCAAGTAAAGGCTTCAAAAATTTCTTCCATGGTTCCCACTCCGCCAGGCATGGCAATGCAGGCATCACTCAATTCAAAAATTTTCATTTTGCGCTGATGCATGTCATCCACTATAATTTGTTGAGTTAGTCCTTTATGCGCCACTTCATATTCAACCAAACGTTGAGGAATTACACCTATTACTTCTCCACCCAATCGTAACATTTCATCCGCAATCTCTCCCATTAAACCCACATTGCCACCACCATACACCAAACCCAAATTATTTTTATACAATACTTGAGCAAGCTCTTTGGCTTTAGATGAAAACACTTCTTCATCTCCTTTGCTTGAACCACAGTAAACTGCTACGCGTTTCATATCAATTTCAACTTTGCAAATTTCAATACAATCATTTTTTTTCCATTGCCTGCAAAATCAATATTGGCTTTGCGTCCATCACCAGCTCCTTCAATAATTAAAACTGTTCCCATTCCAAACCGTTGGTGTTCCACTTGCTGCCCAACTGCTAATTTACTGGTATCATCTCCCACAAAATTTGGATCAATATTTTGTGGAGCAGCAACTGCTTTATTAATGGGTTTAAAATTTTTAGGAACACTAATAGTTGGTGGCGGTGTAGATGGTTTTGTTGTTTGTTTTGATGCACTTGAACTTCTTCCATAAGCACCATAAGCAGGTTTAGATTCTTGCCTATAGCCAGTATTTCGTGGTTCATTATTTCCACTTCCCGTCATGCCTTCAATATTTAAATGTTTGGCATCCAACTCTTGTAAAAATCTACTGGGTTCACAACTAATCATGGTTCCAAATTTGAAACGAGAAGTAGAAAATGAAAGTGTTAGTTTTTTCATAGCACGTGTTAATGCCACATAAAATAATCGTCTTTCTTCTTCCAATTCACTTCGGCTATTTAAAGCCATTTGTGATGGAAATAAATTTTCTTCTAATCCAACAATATATACAAACCTAAACTCCAATCCTTTTGAAGCATGAATGGTCATCATACTCACTTTATCATTGTCTTCACCATTATCTTTATCAGCATCAGTAAGCAAAGCAATATCTTGCATATACTCAGGTAAAGTGCGTGCCTTCACCACTCCATCATCATCCACCAATTGATCAATACTAAATTCTTTGATACCATTTAATAGCTCTTCCATATTTTCATATCGAGCAATTCCTTCCACCGTTTTATCTTCATACAATGATTTTAATAAACTGGTTTGTTTGGCAATATGCATAGCCACATCATAAGCTGTTTTATCCAACATTGTTTGAAAACTACGAATCATCATCACAAAATCTTGCAATAAATTTGCTGATTTTATTCCATAATAATTTGCATTTCCCATAATTTCCCACCAACTTTTTTGATGTTCATTGGCAAGCACACTCAAATGGTCTAAAGTTGTTTTTCCGATACCACGAGTTGGATAATTGATTATACGTTTTAATGCTTCCTCATCATTTGGGTTAATAACCACACGGAAATAAGCAATCAAATCTTTTATTTCTTTGCGTTGATAAAATGATTGTCCGCCATAAATTTTATAAGGAATATTTATTTTCCTTAGTGCCTCTTCAATGGATCTGCTTTGTGCATTAGTACGATACAAAATTGCAAAATCTTTGTTCAACACATGGCTATTCATCTTCTCCTGAAAAATAGATGAAGCCACCATTTTTCCTTCTTCGTTATCCGTGAGTGCACGAAAAACTCTAATGCGTTCGCCTATTTCATTAGAAGTAAAAACTTTCTTTTCTATTTGATCTTTGTTTTGTTTGATGATAGAATTTGCCGCTTCCACTATATTTTTTGTGGAGCGATAATTCTCTTCCAATTTAAACACTTTGGTATCAGGAAAATCTTTATGAAAGTTTAAAATATTTTTGATAGTTGCGCCTCTAAATGCATAAATACTTTGCGCATCATCACCAACAACAGCAATATTCTCATGCACCTTTGCCAATTTTCTAACAATAGCATATTGGGCATGGTTGGTATCTTGAAACTCATCCACCATAATATATTTAAACTGGTGTTGATATTTATTTACCACATCCGGAAAGTTATGAAACAGCTCATAGGTTTTAATTAGCAAATCATCAAAATCCATTGCTCCTGCTCTAAAACAACGAGCCTCATAGGCCGAAAATATTTGTCCGAATTTAGGTTTACCCGATGCCTCATCATACTGAGTGTTTTCATCGTTTCCATTGTATTCAGCAGATTTTACTAACGCATTTTTTGCTGCCGATATTCTGTTTAATATGGCTGAAGGTTTATACACTTTATCATCCAACTTCATTTCGTTTACAATAGATTTGATAAGACTTTTTGCATCATCCGTATCATAAATAGTGAAGTTGCGCGGGTAACCAATTTTATCATGTTCGATACGAAGGATGCGCGCAAAAATGGAGTGAAATGT
>JANYDU010000061.1 GCA_025359805.1 Bacteroidota bacterium | reverse complement strand
GAGTATTTATAAGCTTTACCGCTAAAAGAAGTAGCATTTACTTGATAGATATAAACATCTTGTTGGCATGGTACCCCACCAGCTTCCACATTATTCATGTTTCCATTCCAACCTATGTTGGCATCGTTACTATAAAATACTTGTTGTCCCCATCTGTTAAAAATGTAAATCTCAATAGTCATATAACCAAGTGCAGCTACTTTAAATTTACTGTTACAATCTAAATCTCCACTTGTACATGGGGTAAGACTTCCAGGGTGAAACGCATTAGGAATAAACACCGAAATATCTGGATCTATTCTCACATATTCATTTATCGAATCTATACATCCAAATTGTGTGGTTACTCTCAAACTTACTTTTCTGTTTGAGGTATCAGCTGCATAACCTATTCCTTTTGGATTTGTTTCTGTTGATGTTCTATCTGATCCGCCAACAATCTCTGGTCCAAAATTCCACAAGTATGTCATGCTTGCTTTATCTGCCGATGTTGATTGATTGTTAAAACTAAAAAATGGTCGAGCTACTGTTGTTGTTTTCGGATCGGGTTCAAAATTAGCTATTGGTATAGCATGTGCATATATATTTTGTGGTTTAGAAATGTCTGTACAACCTCCCGTTGGTGTGGTTACTCTTAATCGAGCTACATAGGTGCCATATTGTGGAAACCCTAACTTTATTATAGAATCTGTTTTAGTATTGATAGTTCCATCAATACTCCATTGATACGTTACTGGTGGTCCCGCAGGTTTTGCTGTTAACACAGGAAAAACAGGAACACAACCTTCACAATTATCACAAATAAATCCGGCAACGGGTTGTTTATAAATAGTAAGTGTGGTACTATCTTTTGCTATCGGACAAGTATTACTTTTTATGGTTGTTGCCATTACTTTAATAGTGCCTGCCGGTACATCTGTTAATGAATCGCGTACATAAGTTAAGCTACTTGTATTATCAACTCCGTTCAACCAATGTCCTCCTCCAAAATGCGTCCATTTATAGGTGTATGATGATGGACTAATAGTAAGCTTAAGTGGATTAAAAACAGAATCCTTCGCACATATCGCTAATCCATCAGTAGTAATATCTATTACCGGAGGCTCTTCAATGGTAAGCAATGCAGTATCAGCATTTTTACATTGCACTGTTGATGCCGGAATGGTGTACACATAATTGTAGATGAGTTTATAAGGATTACTTCCTGTTTCTGTAACCGAAGCGTCATCGGTATTAAATGATGATTTTAATAAACTTCCACTATAAGCAATGGTTGTTGGCGTGCTGGTATAAGTACCTACTCCTCCCGGAACATTATTGGTGGCAGTTAATCCTGTTGTTCCTGATTTACGACATATGGTTAAGGCATGTTTGAGATTGGCATCAAACGTGATACTTACGATTGGATATTTGGCTGCGGTTATCGTTAAACTATCTTTTACCGGACAACCTGTTGATATATCATTATAATACAATTTCCAACTGCCTTGTGAGTTACCTGTGCTAAAAGTTACTTTACTCGGATCAAAGTTTTGTGAATCTTTCATCGCCAAATTAATTCCATTTAATGGTGATATAGGTGCATAAGTCCAAAACCCTGATGCTCCTGATGTGGTGTTTGCACCTGATAGGGTGGAAATATTAAATACCGCATCATTGTTACATACTGGATTAAGTGAACCCGCAATAACTGTTGGAACTGGTGTTACTTCAAACAATACCGTATCCTGACCTATACAAGAAGGAGCACCTGATCCACTATATTGTTTGGTGTATTTATAGGTAAGTATGTTTGATTGTGGAGAGGTTAATACTCCCGGTTTTTTTGGGTCAAATTCATAGCGTGAATTTGATCCTGAAATAATGGTATTTACTCCATTGCCTGTCCATACCCCTATTTGACCAGTTCCATCTGTTGGTGTTACAATCCATGATGTGCCATATGGTGCCGGACGACTTGGGTCATATTGCAATTTGAATACTCCTGCATTTTTACACCATTTAACGTCAAACCCAGCTACTACATAAGGTACGCCATAAACAGTTACTATGGCCGAATCATAATTGGTACATCCACCATAAATAGCCGGTGCCGTGTATTTATATCGAATCCAATTGTTAAATCCTGTGTTATAATTAAGACTATCAAATGGTGTGTTTTTTAAACTATCTGTTAATACTTTAGGGGATGCTCCACCTATAACTCCTCCCGGTGCTGATGGATACGACCATACGCCTACACCTCCTGTTTGGTTTAATCCAAATGATGATAAGTTCAATATTTTGGTGCTCTTACAGGATTGAACGGGTTGTGGTCTGGTTAATACCGGTAGTGCATTTACTGTTACCAATACCGTATCTGTTTTGGAACACTCTAAATATTTAGCTGTTGTATCTGGATAACTTAAAAAAGCACGTAATTCATAAGAGGTACTTACTGTTGGGTTAACCCTTACGATTCTATTATAACTTTTTGCTTGAATAATAGCTCCGGTAGTAAGGTTTCTCCATTGATACAAATACCCTCCTGAACCTCTGAGTGTGGCTGTATCTCCCCTACAAATTGCTGTATCGAGCCCTGCATTTGGTAGAATAGGTGAATTTACAAACAGGTTAAATGTATCTTGATTTCTACAATAAAATGTATCGGTTATTTGTAAGATAAATGAGTTGGAATCAGTGCGCATTAATGTGCGTAATGTATCTGCGGGAACTCCTGTATTCCATAAATAATTTCTTACATTACCTGCATTGTTTCCAAAATCAATGGTATAAGAACTGCCTGCACATATACGTGCACTATCGGGCTTTGTAAAAACTGGCAAGGGTTTTACTACGATAAGTACATTTGAATCATATCCTCTACATCCATTCAAATCCCTTACTTGTAACGTAAGACGCTTGTTTACACTTGTGGTTACGGTAAATGTATTGGATATAAAATTAGGTGCATTAAGCGGATTGATAAAGGTATCTGGTGGTGCAAACCATCTATAAAAATAAGATGGATGTCCCCATTTAGCACTAAATGGTATCGTTACTGAGCCACCTATACATACAAATGTATCTCGTACAAATGGAACAACTGTGGTGTCTACCAAAAGCGTATCATAAAAAGATTTTGAACATGGAGGTTGACCTGTAGGACCTGCTATATTCACTATCAACTCTACCAAGTATAATCCACCAATGGTATAATTTTGTACTGGCGGTGTTTGTACATTTAAATACGTATTTACATTGGTTCCTGAATAATCATTAGGAACGCGACTGATATTCCATATTACTGACTGAAATGTTTGACTCGGCTTATTTTTTACATATTTTACTGCCCATTTACCACATTTTAAATCGTTATGCACTATGCTTACATCCGGTTGTGGTAATACGGTAATTGCTATAGCACGTGTTGTTCTTCCAGCATTTGGGCATCTATCATCTTTAGCGGTAACGGTAAAATACCACGGTAAAGTTGCCGCATCATTAGCGGTAGGAGTCCAACAGAATTGGTAAATATCTTCACGAGGCCCACCACCCAATGCAGCTGATTTATGGCGATTTGCAGGATTATATTTTGGTAAAAAAGTAGCTCCTCTGGAGGCTAAAGATAAATTCCACGCTAAATAAGTAGTATCAGAAATAGGTGGAGAATTAGTAGGGTAATAATCAGTATCTTTAGCTATCACATCAAAACATAAAGTATTACCTACACAAACAGACCAAGATGTTTTGGGTTGTGAAGGAATATTTGGATTTGGTGGATTGGTCATAATCCGTGGGGAATTATTATTTGGACAAGTTATTAACCACATCTGAATATCCCTTCGGGTAACACCTACCAATATAGGATTTCCATTGGCATCATATCTCCATTGTTTAATTTCTACAGCCATTACACCAATTACAGGATTACCAGAACCATTTACTGGGGTAAATGAAATATCACCAGATAATGGATCACAATTAATGCCTAATGGATAAGGTGCACCATCAGGAGCGTAATGGGGCATTGGTTTATCATAAGCATAAGGAGATTGATAGTTTACTGATGCTCCAATAGATCCATCTAAAGACGGAGTAAAGGTGTAAGATAAAGAATCATGATCTGGATCAATAGCTCCATTGTTAAAAGTAAAACCTTGTCCTCCACATAATACAGCAAATGGGTCGTTAGTAAGTTCAGGTGAATTATTACAAGGTGAATTTGCTGCTGCACAACGATCAATAATGGCATAACAATAAAAACCTGTACCACCAGGATTACTAATGGTATTAATTGCAGAATTACGACAGCAAGTGCTCCAGTTTAAATTTACTTTACAACAGGTAGATGGAAAAACATTACGAAGATCTACTTGTCCTTCAAATACGTATTTCTCAACACCAGGAGAGTAGGTTCCAATTACTGATTTACAACCATTATTTGTACAAAAACTATTTGAACTTGGGCAAAGTGAATTAATACCCACATCCGATACACTAATGAGACTTAAAGTTTGTGAACCTATAGTGGTACCATTACAACTTGCATCAGCACCATTTAATTGAATGGTGGTAGTACAAGGACCACAACCTCCTGAACAAAGCGGAATACCATTACAATCTTTATAAATAGTAAGGGTAACAATCCAAATACCTGGGGTAGTGGAGCACCTATAAGTAATATCACTACCTACAACGTGTGATGCAGAGGCAGTATTCATAAAAGAAGAACTGAAAAATAATAATAAACTCAAACATAAAAATTGAATGAATTTGTTTATGGTATTAGATGTATTCATAAAAATATATTAGGCAATAGTCAAAAAAAATAATAATAGTTAGAGATTCAAACTTAAGCGACCTGTTTCTTAAAATTTTCTAAAAAAATAAAACTTAGTTCTTCGTTTGAATAAAAGATAGGTTCCAATACATATTTTGGGCGAAGAAAAACGAACTCATTATAAAATGATAGTGATTGTTTGATGGCTTCAGGGTAAAGATGTGTTTCCATACTTTTCGTTATTTAATGATTCAAAATTACATACCTATTTTCTTAACTTTTTCTTTAATCAAATCCATAAAAAAAAATTAGGTAAAAATTAAGATTTAGTAAACACTTTTTCATCAACCAAATTAATATATTTTTGAGGCATGGCAAACCTTATTTGCAGCACTACAAACGAATTTTATGATATGAATGAGCCTCTTTGGAGAAGCATATCTGGAGGGTTATTAGATATTAATTTTAACCCTGCATTTGACATAAAAAAAATACAAAGCCGCAAACCAAATTTATGGCGATACAGAGATGCAATCCCAATTCATGATGATGCGTTTATTTTGAGCGTTGATGAAGGGTTTACACCTTTACTTGAAATACATTTTGATGGAAAAAGTACTTGGATAAAACAGGAACAATTATTTTCATCAGGCTCTTATAAAGATAGAGGTGCAACCGTTTTGATGAGCAAGGTAAACGAACTTGAAATTAAACATGTTGTGCAAGATTCATCAGGAAATGCAGGTTGTGCCATTGCTATGTATGCTGCATTAGGAAATATTGATTGCGATATTTTTGTGGCTGAACATACTAGCCAAAACAAACTTAAGCAGATGGAAATGTATGGAGCACATTTGCATAAAATAAACGGAACACGCGAGGATGTTGCACAGGCAGCATTTCAATCAGCTCAAAAAAATTATTATGCGAGCCATTGTTGGAATCCGTTTTTTTTTCAGGGAACAAAAACATTTGCTTTTGAAGTATGCGAACAATTAGGTTGGAAGGCTCCAGATGCAGTTATAGTTCCTGCGGGAAATGGCACTTTATTAATTGGTTGTTATATTGGTTTTAATGAACTATTAACTGCTGGAATTATTTCAAAAATTCCAAAACTTGTTGCTGTACAAAGTGAAAATTGTGCCCCACTTTTTGAAGCGTTTCATCAGCGTAAAAATGAAGAGAATTCAACAAAAAATACAGAAACGATTGCCGAAGGAATTGCTATTGCAAAACCTATTCGATTAAATCAAATGCTTGAAGCGGTTAAAAAAACAAATGGAAAAGTAATTACTATTTCTGAAATAGAGATTTTAGATTCATTAAAACTTTGCGGACAAATTGGATATTATATTGAACCTACATCAGCGGCTACCATTGCGGGTTTGAGAAAATATTTAAAGGAATCAGATAACGAAAAAATTGTTTCTCTGTTTAGTGGACATGGATTGAAATCAAAATAATTATTGACTCAATAACCCAAGTAAACCTCCAGTATGAATGAGTAATAATTTGGAGTGTGGTTTGTAATAATTTTCTTTAACAAGTTGTATAACTCCCATCATCATTTTTGCGGTATAAACTTGGTCTAATAAAATGCCAGTTGAGCTTGCAAAAGTTTTTATAAACTGCATCAATTCTTCATCTGTTTTTGCATAACCTCCTCTGTAAAATTGATGATGAATATGCCAATTATCTAAATTTGGGATAAGTAATTTTACATCATTATTCATTTCTTCAGCACCTTTTAATACACAAATTCCTTCAGCTATTATATTTTGTCTTGAGGCAGCAATTGCAAGTCCAGCAAGGGTTGTTCCGGTTCCAACTGCACAAATGGTATGAGAAAATTTTTCAGTACATCCATTTAAAATTTCAGCACAACCTTTCACTGCTAATTCACCTCGTCCGCCTTCATCAATAAAATAAGAATTGATATCATTACCGAAATAAGAATTGAAAAGTTCGTATTTGTTTTTATAATTTTCTCGGGTTACAAAATACAACTGCATTCCCCAAGTTTTGCAAAGTAATAATATATGATTACGCACTTCTTCGCCACGCACAAAAGCACTTGTTTTAAAGCCGTACATTGCACCTGCGCAAGCCAATGCTAGCAAATGATTGGAGTATGCTCCACCAAAACTTACCAAATGATTTTTATGTTGATTTTTTGCATCTGCCAAAACGTATTTTAGCTTACGCCATTTATTGCCTGAAACAAATGGATGAATCAAGTCATCGCGTTTTAAAAACACCTCTATTTTATTTTCATCAAACACAGGATGATTTATTTTTTGAATAGGGGTTTCATGTAAAAGATTAAGCATTTATTTTTTTTCTTTTTACAAGATTTATAAAATGAGGCAATGCAAAAGCAAATACAAAAATAAACTCGGGATAAATTGGAATACGATAACGGCAAAGTCCTGAAATGCCTGTTACCAAAGGGATATAAGCAATAAATATGAACACTAAAATCCTCAACAGCGAATCTGTTTTTTTATCAAACACAAAAACTAATACGGAGATGAAGAGAATAATCGTCCATAGCAAAACAAAAAATAAAGTGCTTAATAAAAACAGCGGTGATTGTTTTAAAATATCAGGAATGGCTTTAACACCTTCAGTATTTAAACGATGAAATAATCCTTGAGATGAATTGTTTTGCAATCCAAAAAAGAGAGATAGATCAAAACGTCCGGGGTCAATAAATGTGGCAATAATTCCTTTTGCATAAAGGAGTGCAAATACCATTTTATTTTGTGTGTATACTTCATTGCAACGTGTTTCAATATAATGATACCGCACTTCATAACTTTTCATTGTGTTGGCTTCATAAAACACTTTTGAGCAAAACGCGGCAGAACTGTCTTCGCCATATTTTGTGGCTAAAATATATCTTGCATTAACCCTCAAATCGGCCATAATTTTGATAGACGAATAATGATAAAAATCGGTGGTGTGTTTGTTTTGTAAACAGAATAAATGATAAGTAATTGGGAGCAATAAAAAGGGTAATAAAATTAATTTATTCTTCTTCCAAAATAGTACTAAAAAAAACACAAACAGTACTATTCCGAATAAAAAAATAACAGGTTTTGTGAGCATAGCTAAACTCAGCAATACTGCAATTTTAAAGATGTTTGCATGATTTGGTAATTGAATTGTTTTTGCCGAAAAATAAAACACACCCATTAATAATGTTTGGAATAAAATTTCTGTCATGATAAAATTGACATGTATCAGTTGAGAAGGAAAAAACAGCAGTGCAGCGGCAATTGATATATTGATATTTTTTTGTGGGATATTAAATTTTTTGAGCAGTCTCCAAAGTAAAAAAAAGTTAAAAATACTCATCAACCCTTGAGTAAAAATTATAAAATAATCGGAGTTAATGATAAACTTACATGCGATAATAAAAAAAGCATACAATGGTGGGCGTATTGTAAAATAATCAATCAACATTGGGGCATTCCAATCTTCGGCATACCAACTATGATGGGCTAAAATATTTTTTGTTTGGTTTAAATATCCATATGAATCAACCAAATAAATAGAACCAATTTTTAACGCAATAAAAAAATACACTACATGAATAAATATAATAAAAATACTAAGCGGATGTGTGATGTATTTGCGCATATTATCTGATGCGTAGGCGTTGACCTACTTTTAAATTATTATCCATCATGTTATTTAATTTTCTTATTTCTTCTGCGCTCACATTATATTTTCTACTTATAAAATACATGGTTTCTTTTTCTTTCACGAGATGATAAACGGGTTCATTTTCTTTTAATGGAGTTTCTGAGTTTATTAATTTTTCACCATTCATAGGCACTACAATAATTTCATCCCCAATTTTTAATGTATCATTTTGATTTTCGTTTAATGCTTTTAATTCGCTCACAGTTGTATTATACCGATGTGCAATGGCATACCATGTATCTCCTTGTTTTATGGTGTGATAGCCCGGAACAACTTGCTCTTCTTTTTCATTAATTGGTGGTTGATTTGGGTTGATAATAAGTTGGGTTCCCACTTTAACGATATTATCTTTTAGCTTATTTAATTCTTTAATTCCTTCCACTTGAACATTATATTTTTTAGCGATTGAAAATAACGTTTCGCTAATTTGTACCGTATGAAAAAATGCCATATCATCTTTGCTTTCTAAGGTTGCAACGGCAAACTTATCTTCAGGCAAAACAGGAATAAGTGTTTCAATATTTTTCTTTGGATTATCATAAACAACGTTGTTAAAGTTTGTATCCAAAGGAGTTTCAATTATCTTTTTGGCAACTAATTTTACAGGTTCTTTTCTTTTATCTTTTAAATAAATGGTTTCACCAATTGCTGGTTCATCGCCTTCATGCATTAAGTTTTTATTTAATAGTTTACTTAATTTAATTCCAAAACGTTGAGAAATTAAGTGCATGGTTTCATTGCTTTTCACTATATAAAATTCTTGTTCCGATTTATAGTTTTTAGGTTTTAAATAAATGGTATCTCCTCCTTTTAATTCGGCATCTTTTGTTAAATCATTGTATTTATAAATTTGCCAAACACGCATATCATTATCTAAAGCTATTTGCGCATAGCTTTCGTTTTTAGTGGCAACAATAGCAGGTATTCCATTTACTGTAATATTTCTTTGAGATGCAATTATTTCTTTCTTTTCTTCTACAATTTTTTTCTCTTCAACGGGGCCTGGTTTCATCAAATCAAAACGTGCTAAATTATTTTTTTCGATGGTGGCAATAAGCAATTCTGGATATTTTGGATTGGTGGCATACCCTGCTTTTTTTAAACCATACGCCCAACTTTTATAATCGGTTTGTTCAAAGTCAAACAAAAAAGCATAGCGTGTACCTTTCATCAAAAAGTCAGAATGATCTTTATAAGAATCGCCCGCTGATTTATATTTTCTAAAACATTCTTGTGGTGCATCATCATCCTCTTTCATAGTTTCTCCCATCCAAGTATTTTTACATTTGATACCAAAATGATTATTGCCAATAAGTGCTAAACGGCTATTACCATTACCTGATTCCAAAAGTCCTTGAGCCAATGTAATACTTGCCGGAATTCTACTGATTTGCATTTCTTCAATGGCAAACGGTGCATATTTTTCGATGTATTGTTCAACTGTTATTTTAAAAGGAAATTCATTTGTTGGAACAGGTTGTGCAAATGCACTTATTGTTATTAATAAAAGTACTGTAAAATATATTGATGATATAAAACCTTTTCTCATTTTATGTTTATAATGACTGACGAAATTACTAAACTACACCAAATCGAAATCTCATTTCAATTCACAGTAAATTTACTTTTACTATAAACTGTATAAAATAATATCCAATTTTTTTTACCTTTATACATGTTATTGATACAAACTTTTTGTTAAACACTAAATAATTTTTGCAATGAAAAAATGGATGACAATTGGATTGCTTTTTTCAGGGATTGAAAAAGCATGTTGTTTTAACTCAGGGTTAAATAATGAGCTATCATATATCTATGGCACATTTATCGTGTTGGTTTTGGTAATTGTTGGCACTGATCAGTTTTTGAAATATGTGTTCAAGAAAATGAAAGAGCATGATAAAGAACTCAATGAACAATCCTCTATTGAGCATCATCCCGAATAATTTTTGTATTTTAATTGAAACCGATTTGCCGCTTCACAAATTTTCTTTGTCGCAATAAATCCTATTTTTGTTTTCTTAACAATTTAAAAATGATTAAACGTAATTCGTTTTCGTGGGTATATCTTCTTTGTTTTTTTGCATTAGGAAAAACTCTTTTAGCACAAGAACCATCCGTTCTTAAAAAAACTCCTGAATGGAAAATTACCATCGATAAAAAAGATATTAAAGTTGGCGATGAAGTTACCATAACCTTTACCAGCGAGATTGAAAAAAATTGGTACATGTATTCCAATGATTTTGATCCTAACCTTGGGCCTATTGCTGCGGAGTTTACTTTTGAAAAAAATAAAACATATGAATTAATTGGAAAACTGACGCCTGTTGGTTCTAAAAAACATTACGAAGAAGTGTGGAAGGGTGATGTGGCGGTGTTTACAGGTAAAGCTATTTTTAAACAAAAAATAAAAATTATTGCTGATAAGCCGGTGATAAAAGGTTCGATGTATTTTCAGGAATGCTCTGAAGTTACTGGTGTGTGTATGCCTCCGTATGATATGCCTTTTGATGTTGTAAGTAGTGCAAAGTTGTTGGTTCAAAGTGTTCAGTCAGATATGAAAGACGTTCAAGTTAATGAGGCAAAAATAATGATTGATAGTTCTGCTTCGGATACCTTAAAATCACAAATCACAAATCAACAAATTACCCAATCACCCAATCAACCAACGGAAAGTTTTCTTGCATTTTTATTACTCGCATTTTTGGGTGGATTAATTGCCGTTGCAACACCTTGTGTTTTCCCAATGCTTCCAATGACCGTTTCATTTTTCACCAAAAAAAGTGAAACGCGTACACAGGGAATTACTCGTGCTTTTACATTTGGATTTTCCATTATTGGAATTTATGCCTCGTTGGGATTGGTGTTTGCATTTTTTGGATTAGGTCCAGATTTTGGAAACTGGCTAAGCACACATTGGCTACCAAATATTTTATTCTTTGTGATATTTTTAGTTTTTGCAGCCTCATTTTTAGGCATGTTTGAAATTACTTTACCTCATGCTTTTGTAAATAAAATTGATTCGAAAAGTAGCATGGGAAGTTTTGCAGGAATATTTTTTATGGCATTTACTTTGGTATTGGTTTCATTTAGTTGCACGGGTCCAATTGTTGGAAGTTTATTGATTGAAGCTGTTGGTGGAAAATTTGTAAAACCTCTTTTGGGAATGGCTGCTTTTGGAGCTGGATTAGCATTGCCATTTACCTTGTTTGCCATGTTCCCTAGTTGGCTACAAAATTTGCCAAAATCTGGCGGATGGTTAAACTCTGTAAAAGTTGTTTTAGGTTTTGTAGAAGTAGCATTTGCATTTAAGTTTTTATCAACGGCTGATGTAGTTTACCATTGGCGAATTTTAGACCGTGAAGTTTATTTATGTATTTGGATTGTGCTCTCATTTTTATTGGGAATGTATTTGTTGGGTAAATTAAAATTTAGTCATGATAGTGATATGCCATTTGTTGGTGTTCCTCGTTTTGGATTGGCCGTAATTGCATTTGCATTTGGTGTATATATGATTCCTGGATTATTTGGTGCACCGCTCAAAGCCTTATCAGGATTGCTCCCGCCCATGCACACACAAGATTTTATTTTAGGTGAAAATGATAATCCGAACGGAAATGTTAAATCGAATGAAGTCGAGATTAAGCACTCAGATTTTTTAGAACTGCCTCACGGATTAACAGGTTACTTTGATTACAAACAAGCATTAGAAGAATCACGCAAACAACATAAACCAATCTTTATAGATTTTACCGGACATGC
The DNA here is from genome assembly GCA_025359805.1 of Bacteroidota bacterium. Lineage (GTDB taxonomy): Bacteria > Bacteroidota > Bacteroidia > UKL13-3 > UKL13-3 > CAIUEQ01. The sequence continues at coordinate 8,296 of JANYDU010000061.1, read as the reverse complement.
TTGTGTAAATTGTCGTAAAATGGAAGAATATGTTTGGGCAAAACCAGAAGTATTAAAACGCTTACAAAATGATTTTATCATTGTGAGTTTATATGCTGATGAACGCAAAGAATTACCTGAAGCTGATTGGTATATTTCACCTCGTGATGGCAAAATAAAAAAGACCATTGGAGAGCAAAACCAAGACTTACAAATTAGTAAATATAACTTTTCGGCACAGCCGCAATACGTGGTTATTGATGCTGATGAAAACAAGCTTTCGGGTCCTAATTTTTTTAATACCAATGAACAATTGTTTATTGATTTTTTAGATAAAGGAAAGAAAGCTTATTTGGAAAATACCGCTAATTAATAATGAGCAAAATTTAAAAGCTTTATTGAAAATTTTAATAGGAACATCTGATCAAAATATTGATTTTGATAAACTAATTTAAAGTTTTAGAATATTTAGATTTCTCTTTTAGGATAAAAGGAAGTCATCATATATTTTATCGAGAAGATATTAAAGAAATAATAAACATTCAGCCAAATGGAACAAAAGCAAAAGCGTATCAGATTAAGCAAATAAGAAATATTATATTGCAGTATAAATTATCCAATAAATTTAACAATGAACAATTACGAGATTATTATTTTTTGGAGCAAAGATGATAATTGTTTTATCGCTGAAGTTCCTGAATTATCAGGTTGTATGGCAGATGGCACAACCCAAATGGAAGCGCTTCAAAATGCACAAAAAATAATTAATGATTGGATTGAAACTGCTAAACAATTAGGCAGAAATATTCCTGAACCAAAAGGAAAATTAATGTTTGCATAAATGATGAATACAATTAAACAACATTTTGAAGAAGCACAACAAGTGCTCAATAATTTTTTAGCAGACGAAAACAATTTTGCAACTATTGAAGCTGCAGGAAAGTTGATGGTAACAGCTTTGCAGAACGAAAAAAAAATTATCAGTTGTGGCAATGGTGGAAGCCTGTGTGATGCTATGCATTTTGCTGAGGAATTAACAGGTCGTTATCGAGATGATAGAAAACCATTGGCGGCTATTTCCATTTCTGATCCTTCGCACATGGCTTGTGTAGGAAATGATTATGGTTATGAATTTGTTTTCTCCAGATACCTTGAAGCTGTAGGAAATGAAGGTGATGTATTGCTTGGAATTTCTACAAGTGGCAATTCAAAAAATGTATTAAACGCTATGGAAGTTGCTAAAAGAAAAGGTATAAAAATAGTTGGACTAACAGGTAAAGATGGAGGCAAAATGAATGGATTATGTGATGTAGAAATTAGGGCTCCTTTTTCTAAATATGCTGATCGTGCGCAAGAAATTCACATCAAATGTATTCACTCATTGATTGATTATATTGAAAGGAATGTGTAATTGAATTTTTCTTCCCATCACTCAATACAGAGTTATAATTAATTATTAATTGGCAGATATAGGCACATTTTTTCGTTCGCCAATTTGTTGTCTCCACATGGCATAGTATAATCCTTTTTCGGCAAGCAATTGTTCATGTGTTCCTGTTTCCACCATTTCTCCTTTTTCTAAAACATAAATCCTATCTGCGTGCATAATGGTTGAAAGTCTGTGTGCAATCATCACTGTTATGTGTTGCCCAGTTGATGAAATATTTCTGATGGTGGTAGAAATTTCTTCTTCTGTTATTGAATCCAATGCAGATGTTGCTTCATCAAAAACCATTAATTTAGGTTTACGCATCAATGCGCGAGCAATAGACAGACGTTGTTTTTCTCCGCCCGAAATTTTCATTCCACCTTCACCAATTACACTATCAATCCCATTATCACTTCTTTCTAATAAATTTTGACATGACGAACTATTCAGTGCAAATAAAATTTCTTCATCTATTGCATTTGGATTTACAAACAATAAATTTTCTTTAATCGAACCAGAAAATAATTGAGTGTCTTGTGTAACAAAACCAATTTGATTTCTCAATTCGTTAATGTCCATTTCCGAACTTTCTACCCCATTATAAAAAATATTTCCTTCTTGGGGTTTATATAATCCCACTAATAATTTTACCAATGTAGTTTTACCCGAACCGCTTGGACCAACAAAGGCAATTGTTTCTCCTTTTACCACCTCAAAGCTAATGTTTTCGATAGCCTTGGAGGCAGAAGTTTTATGTTTAAATCCAGCTTTTTCAAATCGTAAAGAAGCAATTCCGCCAATTATTTTTGGATTGATAGGGTTGGGTTCAGCTGGTAATTTCATAATGCGATCAAAATTATTGAGTGATGATTCTGCCTCTCTCCAACTTAAAATTACATTGCCTATTTCTTGTAACGGGCCAAAAATAAAAAACGAATAAAATTGTAATGTCATCAACTGACCTAAACTCACTTTGTCTTTAAATAACATGTACAATAATAAAAACATTACACTTTGACGAAGAGCATTTACAAATGTTCCTTGCACAAAACTAATACTTCTAATATCACGCACTTTTTTCAACTCCAACTTTAGTATTCTCATGGTGGCATCATTTAGTCGCACCACTTCTTGATTGGTTAAACCAAGGCTTTTTATCAACTCAATATTGCGTAAACTTTCTGTTGTAGTTCCAGCAAGAATATTGGTTTCACGCACAATTTTTTTCTGAACAATTTTAATTTTCTTAGATAATATATTAGTGATAAATGCAAGAATTCCTGATGCTAAAAAATAAATAGGAATGAGCCAAACATTTACACTTAATGAATAAATAAAAACAAATACCAATCCTACCAAACTTGTAAAAAACACATTGATAAAATTCATGATAAACTTTTCAGAATCGGTTCTAACTTTTTGTAAAATGTTTAATGTTTCACCACTTCGTTGGTCTTCAAATTCCTGAAACTGTAATCCTAAAGAATGTTTTAATCCATCGGTGTACATGGCTGCACCAAATTTTTGGATGATGAGGTTCATGGTATAATCCTGAAATGCTTTGGCAATTCGGCTTACCATAGCCACACCCATTCCTGCTGCTATTAACAGTAAAATACCCTTTACAAAATCACTTTCAATATAAGAGTGTGGTTGCTTGGCAAATCGGTCGATAATTTTCCCATAAATAAATGGATCAAGCAAAGAAAAAACTTGATTGATGGTGGCGAGAAATAAAGCCAATGCAATAATCGGTTTGTATTTACTGAGGTAATGTAAAAGTATTTTCATTTAAAATTATTGATTGTGTTTTTTGGGGGTTGATAATGAATCATCTGAAACGGCATCAATTTGTGCTTGAATAGCTTTTTCTAATGAATCCATTGCCAATTGATCTTTGTTTATTTGTTCTTCAACGGCTTTTTTTTCTTGTGTATCTAATTTTTTTTCATCACTGCTTCCACAAGATATGGTTACAAAAATTGCAGAAATAGATGCTAAGGTTAGTAGTTGTTTTTTCATTGTTTTAGTTTTTATCTTAACACAAAATTTTGTCCTAAATACACTTTTCTTACCATTTCATCATCGGCTAATTCTTGAGCGGTTCCACCCTTTAAAATTTTGCCTTCAAATAATAAATAAGCTCTATCAACAATAGATAATGTTTCGTGCACATTATGATCGGTAATGAGTATACCAATATTTTTGTGTTTGAGTTTGGCAACAATCACTTGAATGTCTTCAACAGCAATAGGATCAATACCTGCAAAGGGTTCATCTAACAAAACAAATTTTGGATTAACGGCTAATGCACGCGCAATTTCACATCTTCTTCTTTCGCCACCACTTAATACATTTCCCATACTTTTTCTAACGCGGTTCAATCCAAATTCTTCCAATAAACTTTCCATTTTTTCTTGTTGCTCTTTCTTGGTCAGTTTGGTCATTTCAAGTACAGCCAAAATATTATCTTCTACACTCAATGTTCTAAAAATAGAAGCCTCTTGTGGCAAATATCCCAAACCTTTTTGCGCACGTTTGTACATGGGCATATCGGTGAGGTCTTCATTATCCAAAGTTACTTTACCTTCATCAGGTTTTATTAAACCAACGGTCATGTAAAATGTAGTAGTTTTTCCGGCACCATTTGGACCAAGTAAGCCTACACATTCACCTTGTTTCACTTCAATAGAAACATGATCAACAACGGTTCTTTTTTTGTATCGTTTAACTAAATTTTCGCTTTTTAATATCATCATGTTATTCGCTTTTTAAGCCAATAGTTAAAGGCCAACAGCCAACAGCTAATAAGCTCTTGCTGTATTTCCTTCCATAAAATTTATAAACGCTTTGTTCACCACTTTTGTTCCACCGGGTGTTGGATAATTTCCACTAAAATACCAATCGCCTGTATGATCAGGGCATGCTTTGTGTAAGTTTTCAATGCTTTGATAAATTACTTTTACAGATGCGTGTAAATCTTTTGGTGTGATAATTTCAGAAACCTTATCACTAATTTCATTATCGGTAAACAAGGCATATAATTCTTGTAGGCAGTTTACCATTTCTTCTTTTGGCAATTTCATTTGTGCTTTACATTTTTGATAAGCTTCTTGTAATTTATTTTCCAGTTTGCGTTCTTTTAACAAAGCAATCATCGCTTGAAATGCTACAAAATCTTTTAGCTTACTCATGTCAATTCCATAGCAATCAGGATAACGAATTTGTGGAGCTGATGAAACAATTACAATACGTTTTGGATGTAAGCGATCTAAAATCCTTAAAATACTGGTGCGTAAAGTTGTTCCTCTCACAATAGAATCATCAATAACAACCAATGTATCTTTATCATTATTTACAATTCCATAAGTTACATCATATACGTGTGCCACCATGTCTTCGCGGTGCTCATCATCGGTTATAAACGTGCGAAGCTTAGCATCTTTTACTGCAATTTTTTCTCTGCGAGGAATGAGTGCAAGTATCTCTTTTAACTTTTCTTTATCGGGGTTGTTTCCCAACTTCAAAACTTCTTGTGCTTTGTATTCGGTTAAGTAATCATGCAATCCATCAATCAAACCATAAAATGCAGTAGCTGCTGTGTTTGGAATGTATGAAAAAACGGTATTGTGTAAATCATGGTTAATGGATGTGAGCACTTTTTCTGAAAGCAAATAACCAAGCATTTTACGCTCTTTATAAATGTCTCTATCATTGCCTCTCGAAAAATATATTCGTTCAAAAGAACAAGAAGTTTTTTCTCCAGGAGGAATAATATTTACTTCTTTTATTTCGCCATTTTTACGAATGATAAGTGCATTTCCAGGCCCTAATTCTTTTATTTTATTGATGTGAATATTAAAGCCGGTTTGAATAGCCGGACGTTCGCTTGTTACTATTGCAACTTCTTCATCACAGTAATAAAAACATGGCCGAATACCATTTGGATCTCGCACCACAAAAGAATCTCCATGCCCAATTAAACCTGCCATTACATAGCCACCATCCGTATCACGCAATGCTCTTTTTAAAATATTTTCAACGTTGATATTTTCAGAAATGAGTGACGAAATATCCTTGTTGCTATTTCCTTCTAATTTAAATTTTGAAAAATTACGTTGGTTTTCTTCATCCAAAAAATGTCCAATTTTTTCGAGCATGGTAACTGTATCTGCTTTTTCACGAGGATGCTGACCAAGCCCAACCAACACATCAAATAATTCATCTACATTGGTGAGGTTAAAATTTCCTGCCAACATGAGGTTACGGCTCATCCAATTATTTTCGCGCAAAAATGGATGACATAAATCTTTGCTGTTTCCGCCATGAGTTCCATAACGTAAATGACCCAACAAAACTTCACCAATAAATGGGGCATTGGCTTTTAAAAATTCGGTATCTTTAACTTCGTCTTTATTACCCGACTTATTAATTTTTGCCCCCACTTTTTCAAAAATTTCGGAGATAGCTCCGCTACCATTTGCACGCTGACGAAAAATATATTGCTCTCCGGGTTCAGGATCCAATTTTATAACACCTAACCCCGCACCATCTTGTCCGCGGTTGTGTTGTTTTTCCATCAAAAGGTATAATTTTTGTAGTCCGTAAAGGGCTGAGCCGTATTTCTGCTGATAATAGCTTAGTGGCTTTAAAAGGCGTATAAATGCAATACCGCACTCGTGTTTTATTGGATCACTCATAATAAAGTGCTGGCGAATTTAGTGTTTTATAACCGAGCATGAAAGCCTGTTATTTTTTTGCTTCGGCAAGGGCAATATCCAATACCTGAATAAATGCAGGAGCATCTTTATATCCGGGATCTAAAAAGATGGATTTTTTATTGGGAAAAATATAGTAAACCGTTGGAAAACCTGTTGCCTCACCACGTGAGAGTTGCGCATACAATTGCTGACCAGTCATGGTTTGATCATCAATTTTATATAACACATCTTTTATTTCGGGATTAAATTTTACAGGAACAAAATCTTTGTTTATTTTTTTTATTACATCTTGGTTTGAGTAGGTATCTCTATCCATGCGCTTGCACCATCCACACCAATCAGTATAGGCATCAACCAATAAAATTTTATTGTTTTTTACCGCTTTTTGGTATCCTTCATTCCAATCGAGCCACACTAATTTTTCTTGTTGTTTTGGAGCAAATGATAAAAAGAAAAACGGTAATATAAATAGATATGGTTTTATAAATTTCATGCGTTTAAAAATTGAACTTCCAAGTTTACAACAATCGTTCCTAAAATAATATCTGCTTCCTAAAAAATTACTTGCAACGGGCTAATGAAGATTGTCACTTTTAGTTCACCACTCAATAATTTGTCTTCACAAATTTATATGCTTTGTTGTTTATTTTCACAATATACATTCCTTCACTAAGGGGGCTTACATCTAATTTTATGATGGTTGAGTTTTGATTAGTGCTAAATTGTTTTGCTCCTTTTAAATCATAAACTTCAACTACTATATCTTTTATATTTTGTGTGGAGTTTATTGTAATAAATAATTCATCTGTTGCCGGATTGGGATAAAGTTTTATTTCATTATCCTCTAAATATACTTCCTCCACATTAACCTTTGTTGCATTAAAAGGGTCTGATAAATTTCCACATCCATTTATGCTATCAATTGCTACTTTATAACTTCCATTTTGCGTAATGGTTAATATTTGATTGGTGGCACTTGTTATAGCGTTATTATTTAAAAACCATTGATACGAATTTGCTGATGTGCTTTGCAATTGTGAATTACTTATTGCACTCACAATTGGTTTTGCAGGATTTGGTTTTACCGTAATTGTTTTTGTGGCACTATCCTTACAATTATTTGCATCGGTTACTTTTAGTTTTACTATATATGTTCCTGCCAAAGAATATGTTTTACTAAAAGTATCGAGCGCATTGGTAGTAGCATCTCCTAAATTCCATAATCGTGCATTGGTTGTTGCTGTGGTATCATCAAATGAAAAACTATTACCTATTAAACATTGTGTTGTGCTATTAATGGTAAACCCAGATTTTGGTTGAGTATAAACTATGACTGTTTTTGACATTGAATCTTTACAATTATTGTCTGAGGTAACAACAAGTTTTATCTGATAAATTCCGGCAGTTGAATAATTCTTATTTGGATTTGCAGTTAATGATGCGGTTGCATCTCCAAAATTCCATGATCGGGTTATTGTTCCTGATGAAATACTTGAGGTATCATTTAACACAAAACTATTGCCTGCTAAACATTGTGCAGTATTATTTTGCATAAATCCAACACTTGGTTTCGGATTAACTGTTATCGTTTTTGTAATAGAATCCTTGCAGCCATTATTGCTTACTTCAACTAATTTTATTTGATAAGTATTTGTACTTGAATAAATCTTAGTTGGATTTATTGCTGTTGAAGTATCCATATTCCCAGTTCCAAAATTCCACTTTCTTGTTATCGTTCCTGAGCTTATTGTTGAAGTATCGCTAAATAAAAAATTATTCCCACTTATACATTGTGTTAGAGTATTAGTTGTAAACCCTACATTGGATTTTGGATTGACTGTTACAGTTTTTGTGATAGAATCTTTGCAACCGTTATTACTTATTGAAACTAATTTAATGGAATACGTATTTGCATTTGAATAAGATATTGAAGGGTTGATACTACTTGGATTTATTCCGTTTCCAAGATCCCAATTTCTATTGAGTGTTCCGCTACTAATAGTTGATGTATCAGTAAATAAAAAATTATTCCCATTTAAACATTGTGTTGCATTATTAATTGTAAAACCCACACTTGGTTTCGGATTAACTGTTATCGTTTTTGTAATAGAATCCTTGCAGCCATTATTGCTTACTTCAACTAATTTTATTTGATAAGTATTTGTAC
>JANYDU010000023.1 GCA_025359805.1 Bacteroidota bacterium | reverse complement strand
TTTGTTCCATCATCCATTCCTGGAATTCATTTATTATCTATAAAAGATAAAGATGAATTGGTCAATAAACAAAAAGGGAATAGTTTAAAAGATGATACGTTATTAAAACAGTTTAAGGTTGTGAGGCTATAAAAAAAGCGGCTCAATATGAACCGCTTTTTTATTGAAGATAGATGAGCTGAAATTATTTTCCTGCTGCATTTGCTCTAATAATATTTAATGCACCACCTGCTTTAAACCACTCAATTTGTTGGTCGTTATAAGTATGGTTTACTTTTATTTCATCTGCGCTTCCATCTTTATGGTTTAATACTAAAGTAAGCGGAGTATTTGCAGCAAAAGTTGTTAATCCATTTATATCAATCACATCATCTTCAATAATTTTTTCATAATCATTTTTATCTGCAAAAGTTAAAGCAAGCATACCTTGTTTTTTCAAATTGGTTTCATGAATACGTGCAAATGATTTTACTAAAACAGCTCGAACTCCTAAAAATCTTGGCTCCATTGCAGCATGTTCACGGCTACTTCCTTCTCCATAATTTTCATCACCAACCACTATTGAGCCAATGCCATTTGCTTTGTAGGCACGTTGTGTAGCTGGCACTGTTCCATACTCACCTGTTAATTGATTTTTTACTGAATCTGTTTTTTCGTTAAAGAAGTTCACTGCTCCAATCAACATATTATTCGAAATATTATCTAAATGCCCACGATATTTTAACCAAGGACCAGCCATAGAAATATGATCGGTTGTGCATTTTCCTTTTGCTTTAATCAAAAGTTTCAACCCTTTCAAATCTGTTTTTTCCCAAGCGGTAAATGGATCTAATAATTGTAATCTATCGGATGTTGGCGAAACCAAAACTTGTACTGCGTTTCCATCAACTGCTGGAGCTTCGTATCCTGCATCATCAACTGCAAAACCTTTTGGAGGAAGTTCTAATCCATTTGGTTCGTCAAGCATTACTTCTTGTCCTTCATTGTTCACCAATTTATCCTTCATTGGATTAAAAGTTAAACGACCTGCAATTGCCAAAGCGGTTACAATTTCTGGTGATGCTACAAATGAATGTGTATTTGGATTTCCATCAGCACGCTTAGCAAAGTTTCTGTTAAATGAAGTGATGATAGAATTTCTTTCTTGTTTCTCGGCACCATGTCGAGCCCATTGACCAATACATGGTCCACAAGCATTAGCTAAAACCACACCGCCCATTTGTCCAAATGTATTTAAGAAACCATCACGTTCAACCGTAAACCGAACTTGTTCAGAGCCGGGAGTAATCGTGTATTCTGATTTTGCAGTTAGTTTTTTATCAACTGCTTGTTGAGCCAATGAAGCTGCACGAGAAATATCTTCGTAAGAAGAATTGGTACAAGAGCCAATCAAACCTACTTCTAATTTTTCTGGCCAACCATTTTCTTTCACTGCTTCAGCAAATTTAGAAATTGGCCAAGCTAAATCAGGAGTAAAAGGTCCATTAACATGTGGCTCTAACGTTGATAAATCAATTTCAATTACTTGATCAAAATAAGCTGAAGGATTTGCATATACTTCATCATCTCCAGTTAAGTGAGCGGCAATAGCATCAGCCATATCAGCTACTCCAGCTCTACTTGTTCCGCGTAGGTAATCACCCATTTTTTTATCGTAACCAAAAATAGAAGTTGTTGCTCCAATCTCTGCACCCATATTACAAATAGTACCTTTACCTGTACAAGAAAGTGATTGTGCACCATCTCCAAAATATTCAACAATGGCACCCGTTCCACCTTTCACAGTTAGGATTCCTGCAACTTTTAAAATCACATCTTTTGCAGATGTCCAGCCACTTAATTTACCAGTTAATTTTACACCAATTAATTTTGGAAATTTTAATTCCCAAGGCAATCCTGCCATCACATCGCAAGCATCAGCACCACCCACTCCAATAGCTACCATTCCTAATCCTCCGGCATTTACAGTGTGCGAATCGGTTCCTATCATCATTCCTCCTGGGAAAGCATAGTTTTCTAACACCACTTGATGAATAATTCCTGCTCCGGGTTTCCAAAATCCAATTCCATATTTGTTTGAAACAGAAGCTAAGAAATTATACACTTCTTTATTTTTATCATTTGCAGTTGCTAAATCGGCTACTGCTCCATCTTTAGCTTGTATTAAATGATCGCAATGAACTGTTGAAGGAACGGCTACTTTTGGCCTGCCTGCTTGCATAAATTGGAGCAATGCCATTTGCGCAGTTGCATCTTGCATGGCTACTCTATCAGGAGCAAAATCAACATAACTTTTACCACGTTCATAGGCTGCTTTTGCTTCGCCTTCGGTAAGGTGGCTATATAAAATTTTTTCGGTAAGGGTTAAGGGTTTGTTGGTTACTTTTCTTGCGGTTTCAATCCTATCGGCCATTTTAGCGTAGGTTGCTTTAATCATTTCTAAATCGAACATATTGTAAATTTTAATTGTCGCAAATTTATAGTTTGATATGAATTTTTGATTATCGAAAGCATATTTATTTAAGGGATTTTAAATTGAATTATTTTGATGCGTATTAAAATTGAAATTGAACTATGTTTTTAATTCTTCTTTTTATAGTTACTTGCGTAGATAAAATTTATCTCTTGTGGAAATTATCAACTCAGAAATCAACCCTAGAAAACTTGAATTTAAAGGAGAAGGTTCCGAATTTTTTGGCGTACTTTTTCTCAACTGGATTTTAACTCTTGTAACATTTGGGCTCTATTATCCTTGGGCTCGAGCACGAACCTTTAGTTTTTTATACAGCAATACCGAAATGGAAGGAAGTCGTTTTGCATTTCATGGTACAGGCAAGCAAATGTTTTTGGGGTTTATTAAAGCCATTGTACTTTTTTTATTAATTTATGGCGTGTTTATATGGGGAAGTGCAACAAATTCTTTTTTGTTGAGAATAGTTGGTATTATCATTTTATATGCCGGTTTAGCCTTATTAATTCCTATTGCCATTCACGGTGGATTGAAATATAGATTGGCAAAAACTTCTTGGAGAAATATTCATTTTGGGTATCGAGGAGATAAAGGAGAATTGGTTAAAATATTTATTCCAGGTATAATTTTATCCGCTATTACATTTGGTATTTACTCTTCATGGTTTAGCATTGATATCAGAAAATATTTGATAAAAAATATACGTTTTGGGAATATAAAATTTAGTTATCATGGAAAAGGTGGCGAATTGTTTTGGATTAATTTTAAAGGCGTTGTTCTAAGTATTTTAACATTGGGTATTTATTTGTTTTGGTATATGAAAAACACCATTGTTTATTTAATTGATAATATTGAAATAGAACAAAATGAAGTGAGCTATCCAATAAAATCAAACATTAAAACACTTGATTTTATTGGTCTTCAACTCATCAATTTTATCATGGTTATATTTACTTTTGGATTAGCTACTCCTTGGGTAAAAATTAGAACCATTAACTTTTTCTTTGAAAGAGTTGAATTTTCTGCCGAGATTAATTTAAATCAAATAGAACAAACTGAAAGTGATTATAGCGATGCCACAGGCGATGATTTTATAGATATGATGGACATCGGAATTATTTAACATGCAAAAAAGTTATCAAGCAAAATTTTATAACGGCACTTCATCAAAAGCATTTACAGTAAATGTAAGTTTTGGTGAAGTAGATTTAATTATTTTTTATGTTGACGAAAACGGTGTAGAACAAAAAATTAATTGGCTCAAAAATCAAATTAAGGAAGTTCAATACTCATCAACAATTATCTCAATACGTTATGGCAATAGCTTTCCTTATCAGCAAATTGATGTAACCGATAAAGAGTTTGTCAAGGAGTATAAAAATCATTTTAAAGTATCCACTTACAAACGAGTAGCACATACCAATAAACGAACCGTTTTGATTTCGATATTGGTTGGTTTTATTGGTGTATTGGTGCTCTCTTATTTTTTTCTGCTACCTTTTTTAGCCGATGTATTTGCACAAACTTTTCCTAAAGAATATGAAATTTCTCTTGGCGAAAAATTATATGCAAGTGTGTTGGAAGGAGAAGAAATTGATGATGAAAAAACAAAAAATATCAACTTGTTTTTTAAGCAAATGAAAGTGGAAGGAGATTATCCTGTAAAGATTACTGTTGTTAATAAAAAAATTGCCAATGCGTTTGCTCTGCCTGGTGGCGGAATTGTGGTGTATGATAAAATTTTGGATGATATGGATACTTATAATGAGTTGGCTGCATTGCTTGCTCATGAATACTCACATGTTCAATTGAAACATGCCACTCGAAATATTTTCAGAAGTGTTTCAGGGTATTTATTTGTATCCTTTTTATTTGGCGATATAAGTGGAGTTACAGCGGTTGTATTACAAAATGTAGAAGGCTTGCGATCACTTAAATATGGCAGAACATTAGAACATGAAGCGGACGAAAATGGATTGAAAATTTTGCAAGAAAATAAAATTGATGCAAGTGGAATGGCTCTTTTATTTAAAGCATTAAAAAAGGAAAATGATATCAATGTGTCAGAGTTTTTAAGCTCTCATCCAGATATTGATTCACGGATTGATTTTGTGAATACATTTGAAAAAGCAAATACATATTCTGCAATCAATAATGATTCGATGCAATATTATTTTGAACGATTGAAATAGCATGAATACAGAACTCTTTCTTTCCTCATCTCAATCTCTTCAAAAATATTTTGATGCCGAAGTACAAGGTTCAAATGAAGAACAACTAAAAGAATGGCTCACTCAACAGCTAATTTATTTATTGTTAAATGATATGGAAAAGTTGCTCAATATTTTATACCGCATTGATGTGAATGAGCAAAAAGTAAAAGAAGTTTTTGCACAAAAAAATCCACAATTAATTGCCCCGCTTTTGGCAGAATTATTAATAGATAGAGAAATACAAAAAGCTGAAACCCGAATAAAATTTGGAGGTAAAAAATTCTGACTTTTATCATATTGAATTTTGTGCTCAATACTATACTTTCGCTGCAATAAAAAACATCAATTTTAACACATGGCAATTCTATTATTTTTTGTTGGTCATTGGTACTTATCCTTGTTCGGACAAACATTTTATCTTCATCGTTATGCGGCACACAAAATGTTTACGATGAGTCCATTTTGGGAAAAATTCTTTTACATATTTGCTTGGGTAACTCAAGGTTCATCATACTTAAATGCGCGTGCTTATGCTATTCTTCACCGAATGCACCACGCATACAGTGATACAGAAAAAGATCCTCATACGCCACATTTTTTTAAAGAAGTATTTACCATGATGATGCATACCCGTAAAATTTATAATGGGGTATTGCATGGTACTTTTGAAGTGGAAGAAAAGTTTGATAAAAATTTTCCTGTTTATCCTACTATTGATAAAATTGCAGATAGCTGGTTTTCTCGTATTGCGTTTGGTTTAGGCTATATTGCCTTTTATGTTGCCTTCGCAAATTATTGGTGGATGTATTTGTTGTTACCTATTCATTTTTTAATTGGCCCTGTGCAAGGCGCAGTGGTAAATTGGGCAGGACATAAATATGGCTATCGTAATTTTGATGATGAAAAAGATCATTCAAAAAATACCTTAATTTTTGACTTTTTAATGTTGGGCGAATTGTTTCAAAACAACCATCACTATGCAGGAGCACGTCCAAATTTTGCAGCCAAATGGTGGGAGTTTGATCCGGTGTATCCTATCATAAAAATATTAGATAAATTGAAGGTAATTAGATTAATTCCAATTGCCTCGCAAAAGAAAAATAAGTTTTAATTAATCAATAAAATTATTCTTCCTTTTATTGAATTCCCATCAGATTTCTGAATATGATAATAATATACTCCGGAAGGAAGGTTAGATTTTAACAGTTCAACTGTATAATTGGCACTTGCATTACAACTTTCCCATTTACATCTACTAATTTAAATGTTTCTTTATTTTCTATTAGATGATACGTTGATGTGAGAGCAAAAAATAATTGTTAAACTTTAATGCTCCATATCAAAAAACCAAATGCCTTTTTGTAGTCTTAATTCGCCTCTACCACTTTTTTATCATAGGTAATTTCAAGATCAAGTGTTTTAATTTTTGCAAATCCGCCTAATACATTTTTTACTCTGTTAAACCCTTTTGATTTAAGATAAGATGCGGCAATCATAGAGCGATAGCCACCTGCACAATGAATGAGGTACTCACCATCAGGGTTCAGTTTTTCAACATCTTTGCTAAGTGTGTCCAAAGGAAAACTCATTGCTTTTGTTAAATGGGCATCGGTAAATTCTCCTGTTTTGCGTACATCAATAATTTTTATATCAGTATGTTTGGCATCCAACTCAAACTCTTCTGTATCCACAGAAATAATCATATCATATTTTTTATCGGCATTTCTCCACGCATCAAAACTTCCATCCAAGTATCCCAAAATATTTTCAAAACCCACACGTGTTAATCGCTCTATACTTTCTTTTTCTTTTCCGTTATCTGTTACAATTAAAATAGGTTGTGTAATATCAAGCACGGTTGCAGCCCAAATGGCATACTGCCCATTTAATCCAAAGTTTAACGATTTAGGAATAAAACCTTGTTCAAATAAATCGGCAATACGAGTATCAACAACTGTTGCTCCCTCCTTCATTTTGGTTTCAAAATCGGATACATTTAATGCAATCATTCCTTTTTGCATCACCTCTTCAATGGGTGCATAACCTTGCTTATTTAATTTTGCATCTTTAAAAAAGTATGCAGGTGCAGGCTGAATTCCATCCGTAACTTTTGCAATAAATTGTTCTTTGGTCATGGCTTGCAAGGCATAGTTTCTGGCTTTTTGTTCGCCAATGGTAGAGTATGTTTCTTTGCCAATATTTTTTCCGCAAGCGCTTCCAGCACCATGCGCAGGATAAACTGTTACTTCATTTGGCAAGGTCATTAATTTATTTCTAAGCGAATCATATAACATTCCTGCAAGCTCTTCTTTGCTCATCACGCCATCTAATAAATCTGGTCGGCCTACATCTCCAACAAATAAAGTATCGCCAGTAAATACACAATGTTCTTTTCCATTTTCATCCAACAATAAATAAGAGCTTGATTCAGGAGTATGCCCGGGAGTATGCAAAATGCGCATGGTTAATTTTCCAATTTTTAATTCTTCACCATCCTTCGCTACGTGCACTGGATAATTAGTTTGTGTAGTTGGGCCATAAACAATTGTTGCGCCTGTTTTTTTTGCCAAATCAATATGGCCACTTACAAAATCGGCATGAAAATGTGTTTCAAAAACATACTTGATTTTTGCATGATGACTTTCGGCCAACTTAATATAAGCATCATAATCTCTTAGTGGATCGATGATGGCAACCTCTCCATCCGACTCAATATAATAGGCAGCTTGTGCAAGGCAGTTTGTATATAATTGTTCGATAAACATAATTGTAAAATTTAGTGGAACAAAGTTGACACTATTTTGCAACGAAACAAATTGATTTTAGTCAGATAAAAGTTTCATTTTTTCTTCGCCACAGTTCCCACAAAATCCTTCAAATAAAACGGCTCAAAGTAGGCAACATCTTCAAATTGTTTTTGTTTGAATGCCTCATAAACCAAAGTATTCATTCTTTTTGCCGAGCATTTTATATCATCAATAAAAATGGCATTTGAATGTGTAATGATGGTTTTGCATTTGGAAGAACCATTCCCGAAAAAATAAATTTTATACGTACTCAATGCTGCTGCAAAACTATTTTCATCTATAATTTTTGCTTGTGTTTTTTCAACTTCATTTAGTTGTTCATCCAACAACAAACAATACACTTCCATTCTGCGGGCATCCAACATTGGGCAGAGAAGAGTTGGTGGTTGATAGTTGATAGTTGATGATAAACTTTGAGCGAGCGAGTGCAATGTGTTAATTGCTATCAATGGAATATTTAGTGCATAACATAATCCTTTAGCTGTTGATACTCCAACACGCAAACCAGTATAACTTCCAGGACCTTTACTTACAGCAATCGCATCTAATTGGTTAAGTTCAATATTGGCTTTTGTCATTACCGCTTCAATCAATAAAGTAATTTGAGAAGCATGAGAATTGCCTTCATGGTTTTCTTCCAAAGCAATAACCACATCATTTTTTAATAATGCAATGGAGCAAACTTCAGTAGCTGTTTCGAGGCAAAGGATATAAGCCATGCTGCAAACATAAGTTTTGATACTTGAATTTTTTCTGGATAAACAGTATCTATTCAATGCATTAAAAAATAATAGAGCGCGGTTTGCTGAATATTAATAAATTCGCAAGTATTGATATGACAAAGCGCTGGATACCTAAACCCGAACCCGATAAAACCCAAGTTGAAGAACTTTCAACTGCGCTTAATATTAATAAAATTTTATCGGGCATTTTGGTTCAACGTGGTTTGCGCACTTTAGAATGTGGACGCAAGTTTTTTCGCCCTCAATATACAGATTTGCACGACCCTTTTTTGATGAAAGGAATGGCACGCGCTATTGAACGAATTGAAGAAGCCATTTCAAAAAATGAAAAAGTATTGGTGTATGGGGATTATGATGTTGATGGTACCACTTCAGTAGCTACTGTTTATTCTTTTTTTGCTGATAGATATGCAAACATGGATTTTTATATTCCGGATAGATACGCAGAAGGATATGGAATTTCAATAAAAGGAATTGATTGGGCTGCCGAAAATAATTTCTCGTTAATCATTGCTTTAGATTGTGGCATAAAAGCAGTTGATAAGATTGCATATGCCAATCAAAAAAATATTGATTTTATTATTTGTGACCACCATTTACCCGGTGATGAAATTCCTGCTGCTGTTGCTATTTTAAATCCAAAACAAAAAGATTGTACATATCCATTTAAAGAATTATCAGGTTGCGGAATTGGTTTTAAATTGGTTCACGCATTTAGCATCAAACATAAAATTGATTTTAAAGAAGTGGAACAATTTATGGATTTAGTAGCCATAAGTATTGCTTCTGACTTGGTTCCTATTTTGGACGACAATAGAATTCTAGCACATCATGGTTTAAAAAAATTAAAGCATAATCCAAACAACGGACTCAAAGCTTTGCTTGAAGCATACGCCATTAAACCCGAACTTTCTATTACCGATGTGGTGTTTTTTATTGGACCAAGAATTAATGCAGCCGGAAGAATTGCTGATGCAAAAGATTCGGTGCGATTAATGATTGCAAAAGATTTTGAGAAAGCAAAAGAAATTGCCGAATTGGTAAATCAACACAATAGCGATAGAAGAAATTTTGATAAAGACATTACCGAAAAAGCATTCGAAATGATTGAAAGTGACTCCACATTTCACAATCGTAAATCAACAGTATTGTTTCATAACGAATGGCATAAAGGTGTAATTGGAATTGTGGCATCACGATTAATTGAAAAATTTTATCGCCCTACAATTGTACTCACCGAATCAAATGGTTTGGCAACAGGTTCAGCACGTTCGGTAGAAGGTTTTGATTTGTATAACGCCATTGAAGAATGTGCCGAATTGCTTGAACAATATGGAGGACACACACATGCTGCGGGCTTAACCATGAAGCTAGAAAATGTAAAACCTTTTTCTGATAAATTTGAAAGTGTTGTTGTGAAAAATATTGTGGAACGAAGCCTTACTCCAGAAATAGAATACGATGCTGAAATTTTATTACGTGTAATTACACCCAAATTTTATAATGTATTAAAACAATTTTCGCCATTTGGACCAGGCAATTTAAGCCCAATTTTTATGAGCAAAAATGTGTGGGAAGTAGGCGATGTAATGATTGTTGGAAACAACCATTTAAAAATGAGCATTACCCAAGAAGATGGAGGCAGAATTTTTAAAGCCATTGGTTTTGGTTTGGGCGAACACTACGAAAAAGTAGCTCAAGGAATTTCGTTTGATATGTGTTTTACCATTGAAGAAAATTATTTCAACGGACATGTAAACCTTCAATTAAATATTAAAGATATTTCTTTCAAGAGTTAAACAGTTTATTCATATTTAAAAGGATAATTAGTAATTGTAAATCCTTTTTTCTTTAATTCTTCTTTTAATTTTTCTGCCCGTAAAGTCGCTTCTTTTTCATCTTCAAAAAGTTCGCCCCCAACAGTAACCGCAAATGAAGTTAATACCCATTGCAATTCCTGCCCGTCTTTAATAAGAGTACTCAATTTAAGACTCTCCATAAGTTTTGCTTTTACATCAGTATTCATGTTTGTGAGGCTCTTTCCATCTACCAATTTTACCCCAAAGGCAGAGGTAATGATTGCCGATTTTGTGCCTTCATTTTTTGCAATGTAAAATTCTATAACTGTGTTTAATTCTCCTTGTGCTTTGGCAATTAAAGAAATTGCGAATAGCAGAAATAATATTGAAAATGTTTTTTTCATAATGATTATCTTTATATCAAATGTATAAAAAAAATGTCTCTCAAGAACATTTTAATCTGCCTCCCGTTTTAAAATTTTTTCTGAAATGCTCTTCATCCAAATTGCTTATCATCACACCTTGTTTTGTTGATGCATGAACAAATCTATGATTGGATAAATAAATACCAACGTGATCAATTTTTCCTGCTTTCATATTAAAAAAAACTAAATCTCCTTCACGCAAATTATCTTTATCAATTTTTTGTATCGCTTCATATAATCCTTTTGTATCGCGCGGTGTATTGCAAAAATAAGCCTCTTTGTATAATGCATTCACTAAGCACGAACAATCAATTCCTGATCTTGTACACGATGCATATTTGTATTTTACTCCCATCCAACTATCAACTGCTGCATATAATTTTAAGTTGGATTCACGGTCTAATGAAACACCAAATTTTTTTGAGTAGTATTCTTTTTTTTCGGACACATCTCGTTTTGAAATTCCTTTTGTTGCTTTTTTTGTATGACAAGCAAATAGAAAAATTACGATAAATAAAATGAATATTGTTTTGATAAATTTCACACAACAAATGTATAAAGTGAGTTTCGTTCACTCATGCACATGTAAACAGTTCATCCATAAAAATCAGACAGTAGTTTAATACTATAAAAAAAATTCGATATGAAGAGTTAGGTTGTTTTTTGCAACTCGTTCATCACGTTTTGCATTTTATGCTGTAATTTTTTAACGAATTACTATATTCCACTTTTTTACTTATTCACGCAATTATTTACTTGCCAAAAAATTTAACAAGTATGACTGAACAATTTACATCATTGCATTATTTTTTACGTAATGCAGCAAATAATATTAAAACTCCTCAGAGCACTTTTTTGATGAAAAAAACTAAGGAGCATTATGAAACAGTAAGTTATTCTGAAGTTATTGATAAAGCCAATGCAGTATCTGCATTTTTAATAAATAAAGGCTATAAAAAAACAGATAAGGCAGCACTGCTCATGGAAAATTGCCCAGAGTATATTTGTTTCGATCAAGGTTTGATGCAATTAGGAATGGTTAATATTTCTATTTATCCAACCTTATCTGAAGGAGAAGTAGAACATATTTTAAATGATTCACAAGCTGTAGTTATTTTAGTTGGTACTCCATTTTTACTCAAAAAAATTCATAAAGTAAAAGGCAATTGCCCTCACTTAAAATATATCATCACAACATTTGAAGACAAAAAATCTAATGATTCTATTTCGTATGATCAGATGATTGAAGAAGGGAAAAAATTATACCCTTCATTAAAAAATGATATTGAAAAACAACTCGAATTGGTAACAGCAGATGATTTGGCCTGCTTACTTTATACATCGGGAACAACAGCAAAGCCTAAGGGTGCTATGCTTACTCATGGAAACTTTATGAGCAACGTAATTATGGCTGTTGATTTAATGCCATTGGTTACAAAAGATTATCGCTTTCTTTCATTTTTACCTTTATGCCACGTTTATGAGCGCACAGCAACCTATTATTTAAGCACGTATGTAGGATGCGAAATTGCCTTTGCACAAAGCCTCGAAGCACTTACATCAAATATTCAGGAGGTTCGCCCAACCGCAATTTTAACAGTTCCTCGTTTGCTCGAACGTATTGAAGAGCGAGTAAGAAAAACCACAGCAACTGCTGGTGGCATCAAACTAAAAATATTTAACTGGGCTCTAAAAGTTGGAGAAAAAAGACGTTTTAATAGAGAGGAAAAAAAATCAAACGGCATTTTTCTTTCCGTACAAATTCCTATTGCCGAAAAATTAGTGTTCTCAAAAATTAAAGCCCGCTTGGGTGGTAATATGAGTATTATGATTTCTGGCGGTGGTGCTTTACCACAACATGTTGGAGAGTTTTTTGGAAATATTGGTGTATTGGTTTGCGAAGGATATGGCTTAACAGAAACTTCGCCATTGGTAAGTGTAAATGAGTTTCATCGACAAGTGTATGGTACAGTTGGTAGAATTGGAAAAGGGTGCACAGTAGCTATTCAAAATCCCGATACCAAAGAAATTTATGTACAACAGACCTACGATTCATTTGATCCAGTATTTGAATCTGTGGAAGGAGAGATTTTAGTGAAAGGGCCAAACGTAATGAAAGGATATTGGAACTTACCAGAACAAACTGCCGAAGCTATTGATAAAGATGGTTGGCTGCATACTGGCGATGTGGGAAAATTTTATAAAGGATATTTAAAAATTACCGACAGAATAAAAAACATCATCGTAAACTCTTTTGGCAAAAATGTGTATCCAACACCCATTGAAAATGCATATCTAAAATCAAATAAAATTGAGCAAATTTTTTTAATTGGCGATAATCAAGAATACCTCACAGCTATTGTTGTTCCATCAAGAGAAGAGTTGAAAGAAAAATTTGGTTTTAAGCCAGATTATTTTGAACAGCCTAATGCATTTATTTTTGATAAAGAAATAAAATTGTGGATTGAAGAAGACATGAAACAATTGGAAAAAGAATTAGGAAAATTTGAACGTGTAAAAGAATTTATCATTAAGCGTACTCCATTTTCATTAGAGGCCGGAGAGCTCACTCCTACTCAAAAAGCTAAACGCAAAATAATTGTTGAAAAATATGCTAAGCCAATTAAAGACATGTATGTGAATATTATTGATTGATGATTTGATGATTCGCAATAAACCGATTTTGCATCCACAAAAAAATCAATCAATAGCATTGATGAATAATCAAATGTTTTTACTTTATCTCTAACCTCCTAATCCAATTAGCCATATCATCAATTAAATACTCGGGAACATTACTACGTTTAGCATATTCTTCACCATTAGCTCTTCCTTCGCCCTCCATTAAATGATGATTTAATTTTGGATAAAGTTTAAACGTACAATTTGTTTTGTTTGCCAGCGCTTCTTTCCAAATAGTAAAGTCTGTTAGGGTAACTTGGTAATCTCTTTCGCCTTGAATAAATAGCATAGGTTTTTTTATTTTTTTTGCGCTTTCAACTTGGTGCACGGTATTAACTGAAATCCAATATGGTGCTGTTGCACCCGGCAATGAATCGTTTGAAAAATTTGGTTTAAGATGAGGATCTTTAGCATACACTGCATGTCGTTTTGCATCTTCAATTTGTTTTCGCTGAGTAAAAGGTAGCTCCACATCCTTATACAAATAATTCATTTGTTCTACCAATAAATCCTGCATCGGGCGGGCATTTGCTTCTAACATAATAACTCCCGCAAGATTTTTATTTTGTTCAAAAATTAATGGTGCAAGCATCCCTCCTTCACTATGTCCCGCAACAACTATTTTTTTAGGATCAATTAATTTACTCTTGCTTAAATAAGTAATTACATCATGCGCGTCATCCAAATATTCTTCTTTAATAGTTAAATGTTTTCCGGCATATTCGTCCATTGACAATTGAGGGCCATACGCAGCAGTTCTTTTATCATATCTTATTACCGCAACTCCTTTTGATGCCAATCCCCAAGCAATATCTTTATAGGGTTTATTATCACCATAACTCATATCTTTATCTGTTGGACCCGATCCCCCAATAATGATAACACATGCAGGCTTCTCCACGTTTCTTGGAATAGTGAGTGTAGCCATTACCTGAAAAGGAATTTTGCCCACTACAATTTTATATTCTACAAACGAAAGGGTATTAATATAATCAGGAGGAGCATAGCTATATTTTGGCATGAAATGTAATCCGGCAACTTCATTTTTTTTGTTGAAAACCAAGTTCATCATCAATTTTGCTTTTTTAAATTTTACAATGGTTTGCGAAACCAATAAACCTGGAACAGAATCAATAGTTATTTTTTGGAACGATTCAAAAGCTCCAAACTGGTTGGGTAACGATTCCCAAATTCCTTTCATTTTCTCTGCATCAAATTGCCTAAGCATATTAGAGTCTAAATGCAAAATAAGGCTGTCAAATTTTTCAGTTTCGATGTAGTAAGCAATTTTTTCAGTAAGCAGGTAAACTTCGTTTTTATTGGTTTGGGCATTTGCCAAAAATTGCAGAAAGATGAAAATAGTTAAAAATAAATTTCTTATCATACCACAAATATGCTTAAAGTGTTTGGACAATTTATCACAATAAAAAAAGCGATTTGAAAACTCAAATCGCTTTTTTAAAATTAACAGCGTGTTATTTTAACACTTCACTTACATCGGTATATTTTAATTTAAATGCATCAGAAACTCCTTTATAAACTACTTTTCCATCCACTACATTTAAGCCTAATTTTAATTCTTCATTTTCGGCACATGCCTTTTTCCAACCTTTGTTTGCCAGTTGTAATGCATAAGGCAATGTTGCATTGGTTAACGCCAAAGTTGAAGTATAAGGAACAGCACCTGGCATGTTAGCTACGCAATAATGAATAATACCATCAATTACATAAGTTGGATCTTCGTGTGTGGTTGGTTTACAGGTTTCAATACATCCACCCTGATCTACAGCAACATCAACAAGTACAGTTCCGGGGCGCATCATTTTTAACATATCACGAGTAATTAAATGTGGCGCCTTTGCACCAGGAATTAATACGGCACCAACAATTAAATCGGCAGTTTTTATCGCTTCTCTAATATTGTATTCATTTGAAAAAACAGTTTTTACATTGGCAGGTAATATGTCATCTAACTCACGCAAACGGGGAATAGAAATATCCATTATGGTAACATCTGCAGCCATACCAGCGGCCATTTTTGCAGCTTGAGTTCCAACAATTCCTCCACCTAAAACCAATACATGTGCTGGCTTAACTCCAGGAACACCTCCTAATAAAATGCCTCGTCCTCCCATTGGTTTTTCTAAATATTTTGCCCCCTCTTGAATACTCATTCTTCCAGCAACTTCGCTCATTGGAACCAGCAATGGAAGTGAGCGATCTTTTTTCTCAACGGTTTCATAAGCCAAACAAACCGCTTTGTTTTTAATCATTGCTTTTGTAAGTGGCTCGTATGATGCAAAGTGAAAATAAGTAAACAACAACTGACCCTCTTTAATTAAAGGATATTCTTCTTTAATTGGTTCCTTTACTTTAACAATCATTTCGGCTTTTTTGTAAACTTCAGCAATAGTTTTCAAAATGGTAGCGCCTGCTTTTTTGTATTCATCATCAGAAAAACCACTTCCATTTCCGGCTGTTGATTGAACAAATAATTTGTGACCTGCTTTAGTTAAAGCCGAAATTCCTGCGGGTGTTAAACCCACACGGTTTTCGTTATTTTTAATTTCTTTTGGAACTCCAATAATCATAATAGTAAATTTATTAAGGTGGGCAAAATTAATATTAATGCTTACAAAACAAAAAACCCTCAAAGTTAAGTTGAGGGCATCTGTTTTATTGATCGTTATTCATTTGATTTCGTACCGGAGAAATAGGTTCAACTGGTATGGGTACAACTATTCCCTTTATTGTTAATGTAATCTCACTATGTATTCCGTTTGAAGTAACAGTAACATATTTTTGAAACGCTCCTGGGCGTGAATATGAATTATAAACTGTTTTTAATTTTCCTTTTGCTCCAGGTGCAATAGGCTCTCTTGTCCATTCAGGTGAAGTACATCCACAAGAAGGCTGAACATTAGTGAGCACCAATGGTGCTTTTCCAGTATTGGTAAAAATAAATTCGCAGGTGGCCATAGTCCCTTCTTTAAAGGTTCCAAAATCATGAGTGGTTTCCTCAAATTGAATATCTGGCCTGGGTTCAATTTCATTTTTTGATTGTTGAGCCGAAGCAGAAATAACCATACTCAATAAAATGATTGCAAATAAATTTTTCATGTAAATAGTGTTTAAAAATTAAAACCTGCACAGAAATATTCGATGCAGGTTTTAATCAATGAGTGAAGAATTTATTATTTGATTGTTTTTTCTTGTTGAACAGGAGAGGTAGGGGTAACTTCTGTTGGAGTTTTTACTTCACCTTTAATAGTTAAAATAACTGTTGCACGTTTTGCATTTGAAACAACTGTAACCGTTTTTGTAAACGGACCATTGTTAGCGGCATTATAAGTTGCTTTAACAAATCCTTTGCCACCTGGTTTAATAGGTTCTTTTGTCCACTCTGGTGTTGTACAACCACACGATGCAGATGCACTTGCAATAATCAATGGTTCTTTGCCTGTGTTTTTTAGATAAAAAATGTATGATGCAGGAGTTCCTTGTGGGATTACTCCAAAATCATGAACTTCCTTATCAAAAGTAATTTCGGATGCACTTTTGTTTTCTTCCGGAGTAGGTGCTGTTTGTGCGTTGCTTGCAAATACTGCCGAAACAGCGATGAATGCAGTTAGAATGATTTTTTTCATGTGTTTATTTTTTTTAGCGTTTTTGATTTTTCAAATACTATACCAACTTTAAGTTTCAAAACTCAAAGTTAATTATATCGCAATTATACAAAAGTGTAGCGTACATAAAAATTTCTTAATTAATTTTTAATGAAAGCAACAATTTTCTTTACACCTTAATATATTTGAAGCATAAATTTAGATGTGATGGGCAAAATGGATAGCGCAAAATTAAGTATCGATGAGTTTAAAACAGCTGTTTTAAATGATTATAACATTGCATACAGAAGCAGGCAAGCTAGCCTACTTGGACGAAAAGAGGTACTTACAGGAAAGGCTAAGTTTGGTATTTTTGGTGATGGAAAAGAGTTGCCACAAATTGCTATGGCTAAATCTTTTAAAGAGGGAGATTTTCGCTCGGGGTATTATCGCGATCAAACTTTTATGATGGCATCCGAACTCCATTCTATTCAAGAATTTTTTGCTCAGCTCTATGCACATACAGATGTAAATGCAGAACCAGCATCAGCCGGGCGTATGATGAACGGACATTTTGCTACTCGAACTATAAATGAAGATGGAAGTTGGAAAGAGTTAAAAAATCTAAAAAACTCATCGGCAGATATTTCTCCAACCGCAGGGCAAATGTTGCGTTTAGTTGGATTGGCACATGCTTCAAAATATTACCGTCAAAACAATACACTCATTGGTGAAAATAAATTTTCGGATAATGGAAATGAAATTGCTTGGGGAACAATTGGCAACGCAAGTTCATCAGAAGGACATTTTTTTGAAGCTATAAATGCAGCAGGTGTTTTGCAAATTCCTATGATTATTTCTGTTTGGGATGATGAGTTTGGTATTTCTGTTCATGCAAAACATCAAACCACAAAGCAAAATATTTCTGAAATTTTAAAAGGATTTCAGCGTGATGAAAAAGGAGAAGGATTTAATATTTATACCGTAAATGGTTGGGATTATCCAGAGTTGGTAAGGGTATATGAAGAGGCTTCAAAAATTGCTCGTGAACAACATATTCCCGCCATTGTGCATGTGCGAGAACTTACACAACCACAAGGACATTCAACATCGGGCTCACATGAGCGTTACAAAACCAAAGAACGATTAGCTTGGGAGCAAGATTTTGACTGCCTGAAAAAATTTAGAGAATGGATTGTTTCAAATAAATTATTTACCCATGATGAATTAGAAGCGCATGAAACGGAAGCCAAAAAATTTGTGAACGATGCCAAAAAAGCAGCTTGGGAAAATTACCTCACACCAATAAAAAACGAAGTTACTGAAGTTGCTGAATTGTTAAATAACCTTGCTTTAACAAGCTCACATCAAACAGAAGTTTTATCAGAAATAGAAGAGCTAAAAAAAATAGCTGAACCTATTCGTAAAGATATTTGTGTGGCCATAAATAAATCGTTGCGCTTAACTTATAATGAAAATAATGTTGCTCGTGAAACACTCATCAACTTTAAAAATAATTATCAAAAACTAAATAAAGATAGATACAATTCTTATCTGTTTAGCCAATCCAATGAAAACGTTTTTAATGTAGAAGAAATAAAACCAATTTATAGTGACGAGAGTAAAATGGTAGATGGGCGAGAAATTATGCAAGCTTGTTTTGATGCCATGTTTACACGTGATGCTCGCGTGTTTGCTTTTGGCGAAGATGTTGGAAGAATTGGAGATGTGAACCAAGGCTTTGCTGGCTTGCAAGAAAAGTTTGGCGAAGAAAGAATTTTTGATACCGGCATTCGTGAGCTTACCATCATTGGGCAAGGAATTGGTGCAGCTATGCGTGGGTTAAGACCTATTGCCGAAATACAATATTTGGATTATTTATTATATGGATTACAACCATTAAGTGATGATTTGGCAACACTTCAATACCGCACAAAAGGTGGACAAAAAGCTCCGTTAATTGTTCGTACACGCGGACATCGGTTGGAGGGGATTTGGCACTCGGGTTCTCCAATCGGGATGATGTTAAACTCATTACGTGGCATGCACGTGTTGGTTCCAAGAAACATGACTCAGGCAGCAGGTTTTTATAATACCATGTTAAAAAGTGATGAGCCGGCAATCATTATCGAGTGTTTAAATGGGTATCGTTTAAAAGAAAAATTACCCGATAATATTGGCGAGTTTACCGTTCCACTTGGCATACCAGAAACGTTAATTTACGGAAATGATATTACCATTATTAGCTATGGCTCCACATTAAGAATTGCCGAAGAAGCCATTAAACAATTAAATGATTTTGGTATTACCTGTGAATTAATTGATGTGCAAACTTTATTGCCTTTTGATATTCATCACAGTATTGTTAACTCAATAAAGAAAACAAATAAGGTGGTGTTTTTGGATGAAGATGTTTCGGGTGGAGCATCGGCTTATATGATGCAGCAAGTTTTGGAATTACAAAATGGATATCATTATTTAGATGCAAAACCGATAACCATTTCTGCAAAAGATCACAGGGCTGCTTACGGAACGGATGGTGATTACTTTTCGAAACCTGGAGTCGAACATATCTTTGAAACCATTATGCAAATGATGCATGAGTATAGTCCAGAAAAATACCCGAAGTTTTAATGGAATTGGGTTTAAAAAATTAATTAATCATCCACTCTAATCAGTTCCAACAAATCATTCAATTCATCAAAATCTTTAATACCTGCTTTTTCTTCCATGCCTCCAGATATATTAATTGCGTAGGGTTTAAAGGTATTAATAGTTTGAATAATATTGCTTGGTTGAACAGGTAATCCCCAAATAATTTTATACTCTTTACACAGTTGAATTATATTTTCCGTATCAATATTTTTTGCATCAACGGAAGTATAAAACTGAAAAACATCTACCTCATTTTTATAGGCATCTAATTCCTTTTTTATTTCAAAGGTCGATTGAATTCCAATATCCATTTTTTTGATGATGGCTTTGTTCAATTGTTTTAATTCATCAGGCAAAATGGAGTTACTAATTTCAATTACATCTACGTTTAATAATTCACTAATGTCCTTTATTTCATCCAAAGTTTGATTCCCAAATTCGGCAACAATATTTGAACCTGTAGTCCAATCAATAATTTCTTTCGCTTTAATTGGAGGAATATAATTTGCATTTAAAGGATCAAAACAAAAACCCATATACTCTATGCCCGCAGCCGCAGCAAACCTTGCATCCGATAGGTTTGTAATATTCCCGAATTTTATTTTTGTTAAAAAACTCATGCGGCAAATGTAACAGAAAATGAACTACAATAAATCTTCAAGGGTTTGCATTTTGCGCTCCGTTTCTTGCCATTCTTTTTCGGCAATAGAGTCGGAAGTGATTCCTGCACCTGCATATAAAATGGTTTCTGTTTTCATCAACTCCATGCATCGCAAGTTCACAAATAAGTGTGTTGCTGTTTTATCAACCACTCCTGCAAATCCACTGTAGAAACGCCTTTCAAAACCTTCATGCTCTTGTAAAAATAAAGCGGCTTCTTGTTTTGGTAAACCGCAAACAGCAGGTGTTGGGTTTAATTCCTTTAAAAATTCAGAAAAATTTTTATGGATTTCTTCTTCCGTTTCCTGCCACGAGAAATTAGAACTTAAATGTCTTAAATTTCCAGCTGCCACAGTTTGTACCTTTCCTTTTTTATAATCACTTATTCCAATTTTAGAAAACACATTTGCGATAAAATCTTCAACATGAGTTTGTTCTTCACGCTCTTTTTTCGACCATGATTCTGTTGCGTTTTTAGTGAGTGTTCCTGCTAAGGCAACTGTTTGTAATGTGCTGTTTTCAACGGTTACTAATTTCTCCGGGGTGGCACCAATCCAAGTTCCTGTTTGGGGCGATGAATACACATACACAAAAGCATTGGCATACTCTTCACACAAATTAAAAAAATATTTTATGATATCGAAGTTGCTATTTATTTTTTTATGAATACACCTTGCTGCTACCAATTTTCTAAACTCTTTTTTATTGATGGCTTCAACAGCTTGGTTTACTAAATTGATATAATGCTGTTCGTTAATTTCACTGTTTTTTTGTGTTGAAGGATAATATAACTGCTGATTACTTAGTGCCGAAGTTTGGTGTAAAAAACCAAATTGGCGTTGGTCTGTTTGATCGGTTGTAAGTAACTTTTCATCCTCATAATACAAAGATGGTGTGAGCACAAAAGCTTCATCAGCTTGATTAAAAGGAGAGAAAACAAAACACCTTTCAGAACCAATATTTACAGGCTGAACGGTTGGTTTATCAAAAGCGATATATGTTTTAATTAACTGCTTTTGTGGCAATTTGCACATAGCAAAAGCATAACCGTTTGCAACAGCTGCACCAATTATTTTTTTATGAAATGTATATCCCATATTAAACCTTTACGGGATTAAAACCACGGCTATCGTTTTTTAATTCAACTACACTCATAGTGAGGCGGCAAATGCAACATAATTTATCGTCATCATCTGTAATTTTTATTTCCCACACTTGGGTTGTTCTGCCAATATGAAAAGGTTTTGCCGTTCCATACACAAATCCTTTTGAAGCCGACCGAATATGATTGGCATTTATATCCAACCCCATCGCAACAAATTTATCTCTATCTAAAACTAAATTGGCAGCAGCACTTCCAACTGTTTCGGCAAGCGCACAATATGCCCCACCATTTACCACACGCAAAGGTTGAACAGTTCTATGATCAACCGGCATTCGCGCTTTCAAATAATCGTTACCAATTTCAATGGTTTCAATTCCAATGTATGAAGCCATCGTGTTTTCATTTCGTTTATTAATGGCTTCAATAGTTACTCCTTCAATATTAAAAATACCCATATATTATTGTGCGTGTTTTATCATTTTTAAATACAATTCTTCTTGATTAAATGGTTTAGTAACAAAGTCGTTCATACCAGCTTCAAATACTTTTCTTTTTGTTTCGGCAAATGCATCAGCTGTTAAAGCAATAATTGGAATGGATGGATTTTTTACTGTTGTGTTTTTTGAGCGAATATGCTCAGTAGCTTGATAACCGCTCATTTCGGGCATTTGCAAATCCATTAATACTAAATCAAATAATTCATTACTGAGTTTTTCAATGGCTTCGCTTCCATTATTTGCAACGGTGATTGTAGCATTCCATTTTCCAATAATTTGTTTAGCTACAAACTGATTCATTAAATTATCTTCAACCAATAAAATTTTTATTCCGCCTAAATTTTTTGCTTGAGTATTTTGTGTGATGGAACTTTTAATAAATTTATTGGTGGCTTTACTAAATGGAATTTCGATACTAAAAGTGGTACCAACATTTAGGGTACTTTGCAGTGAAATTTTTCCTCCTTGAAGCAAGGTTAAATTTTTTGTAATGGCCAATCCTAATCCTGTTCCGCCAAAGCGCCTTGTTGTATCCGTGTAGGCTTGAGTAAAACTTTCAAAAATGCTTTCTTGTTTTTCTTTCGGAATTCCTACACCACTATCTTCAATATCAAAACGAATTAAATATTGTGTATCTGTTTCATCTATTAAAGTAACATAAATTTTTATAAATCCTTTGAGCGTAAATTTGGTTGAGTTACCAACTAAATTCATTAAAATTTGATTGAGCCTATATGGATCACCTTTAACAACTTCGGGAACATGAATATCAATAACAGTAATAAATTCAATTCCTCTTTCTTGTGTTTTGTGTATAAATGTTCTGTGTAAATCAAGTATCAAATCATTGATATTAAAATCAATTTGTTCAAATGTGATTTTACCTGAATCTATTTTAGAAAAATCGAGAATATCATTAATAATAACCAACAAATTATCGGCAGAATATTTTATGGAATTAATGTATTCAACTGCATCTTTATCCATTTCTCTTTGAAGCAATAACTCAGAAAGACCAATAATGGCATTCATTGGAGTTCTAATTTCGTGGCTCATGTTTGAGAGGAAATCTGATTTTGCTTGGGCTCCTGCTATGGCTTCATTTCTCGCTCTTAATAATTCTTCTTCGGCATTTTTTTCAGCGGTAATATTTTGAGAGAAAATAGCTACACCAATAATTTTTTCTTTGGCATCTTTAATTGGATTTACAGAAATATTAAAGACGTTTTTTTGCCCATTTACTTCGGTTTCATAAATATGCACAAATTGTTCTCCAGCAAAACTCCTATCAAATAATTTTTTCATCGATGCTCTATCGGGAGCTCCAATGTCATCTTTAATTAAAGCCACATCTCCAATTTCAATTTCAACCCCATAAATATATTTAATAACATTTTTATGCGCTTTGTTAAATGCGATGTATTTGTAGTCTGTATCAATAGCAAAAATTACATTATTGGTACTTTCAATAATAGCAGATAATCTCATGCTTGTTTCGGCAAGAGCAGTTTCTATTTTTTTACGTTCGGTAATTTCTCTAGAGTTAACAACGATACCTTTTATAGAAGGTTCATCTAATAAATTATTTCCTATCGATTCAATATATTTCCAATTGCCATCAAGAGTTTTAAATCTAAATTCAATGGGTTCCGATACTCCACCCTTTTCAACACCTAACTGAAATTCGTGCTTTGCGTGCTCCACATCATTTGGGTGAATATATTCAAAAACATTTCGTCCAACCAAACTATCTCGGTATCCAAACAAGCGAAAAAAAGAAGGGCTTTCATAAATGATTGTTCCATCAACAGAAAGTACTGTTGTAACATCCGAAGAATATTGAACTAACTTTCTAAATCGTTCTTCACTTTGTTTTAGTGCATGCTCATAGTTTTTAATATTGGTAATATCTCTAACCACTGCTTGCGTTCCGGTGTATTCTTGGTTTTTAAAAACAAGTTGTACATTTTGCCCAACCCATACTTGGCTTCCATCTTTTTTTATAATTGGAAACTCTAAATAACTAAACGCTTCATGGTTTTTTATTTGCTTGCTATAAAATGTTTGTACACTTTTTTTATAGTCATCACGAATAAGAAAAGTAAAATTTATTCCCAATAATTCTTCTGTTTTAAAACCCGTTTTATCAAAAGCTATTTCGTTGGTGTAGGTAAAATTTCCCTTTTTGTCGGTAGTGTAAAAAATATCATGCGAGGCTTCAACTAAATTTCTAAATCGTTCTTCACTCTGAAGAAGAGAACTCTCGGCATTTTTAATTTTCGAAATATCTCTGGCAATTACTTGTGTTCCCACGTATTTACCATTTTTGAAAAGCATTTGCACATTTTGCCCAAGCCATATTTTTTTGCCCGATTTTGTAATTACCTGAATTTCGTGGTAAGAAATAGGTTCTCCAATTCCAACTTGTCGGTGGTAAAATTCTTTAACCTCATTAACCAGTTCTGGGGCAATAATATTGGTATAATTTTTAGTTAAAAACTCACCATGCGTATACTCTATTAAATTACACCCATAAGTATTTATGTAGGTAAAATTTCCATCCACATCTGTAATATAAAATATATCTGATGAGGTTTCTATAAGTTGCCTATAAGTATCTTCATTTTGTTGAGACCGAAGATGTGCAGCAGTATAATTTAATTCAATTTTTTTTTCTTCCGTAAAATCTTTAATGGTAGCAATAATTTCGGCAGTATTTGGTAAACTGTTTTTTATAAAAAAAAACTTTATTATAAAATATCTATCGTCAAAAGGTGATTTGAAATCATATGTATATCGTTTACGTGTTTCAATAACTGTTTTAATAGCCAATTGAAACTCTTCTTTTAGTGTAGAGCCAAAAACATCTTTAATTTTCTTGCCTATAAATTGTTCGCGAGGCATAAAAAAATAGTTTTCATCATCAGCCCAAGCGGCTAATATTTTTCCTTCTCTATCTAATTCAAAAACAATATCACCTATTGACGTTACAATAGATTGCAAGGTTTGGTATGCAGTATTTGTTTTTTGTTGATGCTGGATTTCAATTTGTGTAAAAAGTTTTTGTGCAAAAGCCATCATCTCATTTGTAATGGGTTTTTCAATACCAATTTCATTGATGATTTTTTCGAGCTCTAGTTTCATTATTTAAGTTTGCTCACAAATTACATAAAAAATCTATTTTTGGCTGATAACAAAAAATAAATGCAACATTTTACTGAAAAATATTTCTATATCGTTCGTCATGGTGAAACAGAGTTTAACCGATTAAGTATTGTACAAGGCAGCGGTGTAGATACCGATTTGAATGAAAAAGGAATAGCACAATCCAAACAATTTTTTGCGCAGTACAAGAATATTCCTTTCGATAAAATTTATACCTCGGCACTCAAACGATCACAACAAAGTGTTCAACAATTTATTGATTTGGGAATTCCACTCGAAAAGTTATCCGACCTTAATGAAATAAGTTGGGGTGATATTGAAGGGAAACCACAAAGCATCGAACAGCAAAAAATGTATTGGAATGTGGTTAATAAATGGAACAATGGAGAGGTAAGCGCTAAAATACCAAATGGCGAAAGTCCGCTCGAAATGCAGTACCGACAAACCAAAGCCATTCATCACATTTTACAAAATACCGCAGAAAAAAATGTGTTGATTTGTATGCACGGCAGAGCCATGAAAAGTTTTTTATGCTTATTGTTAGACATGCCTCTAAACAAAATGGAAGATTTTCAGCATACCAATTTGTGTTTGTATTTGTTGAGATATAACGGAAATAAATTTGAATTAATAAAACATAATGATGTAACCCATTTAAAAACAAAAACTCAACACTAAATTATTTTGTATGAAAAAAATGATGTATTCACTTGCTATTGTTTCAATAATAGCTTGTAACAGCAAAAAAATGGAAAGAAAAGAAATTACCGTTGATGCCTATCCTACGGCAAAAAAAGATGGAACCGTTGACGATTATTTTGGAACTAAAATTACCGATTCCTATCGTTGGTTAGAAAATGATACCGCAGCCGATGTGGCTGATTGGGTAAAGACGGAGAATAAAGTAACGCACGATTATTTGAACCAAATTCCTTTTCGAGAAAAAATAAAAAACAGGCTAACAGAAATTTGGAACTACCCAAAATATGGCACTCCATTTAAGGAAGGCGAATACTATTATTATTTTAAAAATGATGGATTGCAAAATCAAAGTGTGATGTATCGCACTAAAAATGTAAATGATGAAAAGGCTGTCGAACTTTTTTTAGATCCAAATAAATTATCGGACGATGGAACCACTTCATTGGCAAGCATCACTTTTAGTAAAGATCATAAATTTGCTGCTGTTGGAATTGCTAAAAGTGGAAGCGATTGGAACGAAATTTTTGTGTTAGATGTAGCCTCAAAAAACAAATTAACGGATGCCATAAAATGGGTAAAATTTAGTGGGGCTACTTGGTACAAAAATGGCTTTTTTTATAGCCGTTATGATGAACCTAAAAACGGAAAAGAATTTAGCAATGCCAATGAGTTTATGAAAATTTATTATCACGAAATGGGAACATCTCAAACCAATGATAAATTAATTTTTGAAGATAAAAAACATCCGCTTCGATACTTTAATGCCAGCTTAACAGAAGATGAAAGATTTCTATTTGTGAATGTGAGTGAAGGAACTTCGGGCACAGAGATTTTAGTAAAAGATTTATCAAAAAACGAAAAAGAGTTTACTACACTTTTTAAAGGATTTGAAAATAATTATAGTGTAGTAGATAATGCAGGAGATAAAATTTTAGCCACAACAGATTTGGATGCGCCACGCTATCGTTTGGTGGAAGTTGACCCTAAAAATGCTGACTCTAAAAATTGGAAAACTATTATTCCTCAATCAAAAGATTTATTAGAATATGTTGGTACTGGAGGAGGAAAATTATTTCCGGTTTATTTAAAAGATGCCTCATCAAAAGTTTTTCAATATGATTATAGTGGAAAATTAGAACATGAAATTTCTTTACCGGGAATAGGAACCGTGAGTGGTGTTGGTGGAAAAAAACAAGACCAAGAAATCTTTTACTCGTTTACCTCATTTACCAATCCTGGTGAAATTTTTAGGTACGATATTCCCTCAGGAAAAGCTGACGTGTTTAGGCAAACAGAAGTAAAATTTAATCCCGCTGATTTTGAAACTAAACAGGTGTTTTATCCGAGTAAAGACGGAACAAAAATTCCTATGTTTATCATGCATAAAAAAGGATTAATATTAGATGGAAATAATCCAACTATGCTTTATGCTTATGGTGGATTTAATATTAGCCTTACTCCTTCATTTAGTGTTTCACGCATTATGTTTTTAGAAAATGGTGGCGTGTATGCCATAGCAAATTTGCGTGGTGGTGGCGAGTATGGCGAAGATTGGCATAAAGCAGGAATGTTGGATAAAAAACAAAATGTGTTTGATGATTTTATTGCAGCGGCTGAGTTTTTAATTAAAGAAAAATATACATCAAGCACAAAGTTGGCTATTAATGGTGGAAGCAATGGTGGTTTATTAATTGGTGCTTGCATCACCCAACGCCCAGAACTATACAAAGTGGCTATTCCGGCTGTTGGGGTTTTGGATATGTTGCGCTATCATAAATTTACAATTGGTTGGGGTTGGGCAGTTGAATATGGAAGTAGCGATAAAAAAGAACACTTTGATTATTTAATAAAATATTCTCCATTACACAATATTAAAGACGGTGTAAATTATCCAGCAACAATGATTATGACTGCCGACCATGATGATAGAGTTGTGCCTGCACATTCATTTAAATTTGCAGCCGAGTTACAATCAAAACAACAAAAAGGTGGCAACCCTACTTTAATTCGTATTGATAGCAAAGCCGGACATGGAGCAGGAAAACCTACCACAAAATTAATTGATGACGCAGCCGATATGTGGAGTTTTGTATTGTGGAATTTAGGTGTTGATATGAAGTAAAAGTTTGCTGCTATTAGAATTACTGATTTAAAATATATGCATACCTAATTACTCTTAACTATACAATAAAAAATCCCTCATCATTATTTGTTGAGGGATTTTTATTTATATATCGAAGTTCTGACTGTGGTGACTTTTATTTCATCAAAACTTTTCTCACTTCTGTAAATTGTTTTTTCGCAAACTGTGAACGGACAAACTTACCCGCTGAGTAACGGTGCATTTAATTGTTTGTGTATTATTAATGTGAATTAAAGCCTCACTGGCAAATAGGATCACTCTTGCAATTGCATAAAAAAAAGGCTATATGTGTTGTGTTTTTCATAAGCTGTTAACTATTTTTTATGGTATTAAATCCCAGTTTTCATTGTTAATTCTAATTCGTAAAATTCCCTTTCCCCATCTATAAGCAACATAGTTAGAAGTAGTGTCTGCTCCGATATAGCTAACACCATCATAAGCAATATTATTTATATACACTTGGGTATAATTTGAATTATATAGCTCTGTTTTATACATTTTATCTTTATAATATAGTTTATAATAAGTATAAAGATTATCTGAATAACCATAGGATGGGTTAACAGCAAAAAGAGACTTATTTCTTTCATACTCTAAAGTGAAAACATCGTTGGTTGTTTGGTTTACAAACTTTACCCTCACATCTTCATAATCCTTTGGACACTCTCCCTCTTGTGAAGCAAGTTCTGTTGTATAATATGTTTCCTTTCCTTGGGCTATAAAAATTTGTGTATCGGTATTATTATGTAAAAATTTTAAGTGTTCGTTACCTTGGTAT
>JANYDU010000017.1 GCA_025359805.1 Bacteroidota bacterium | reverse complement strand
CACAACCAAATTTGTAAAAGAATAATATAGAATATAAAAACCTATTCAAAAAAAATCGGAACTTATGTGTTCCGATTTTTTTTTGAGTTTATCTGCCTCTTTAAAATTGTTTATTTGAGGGTTGATTAATTAGCATAAATTTGGCAAATGCTTAATCAACAATTATCCTATCTTAAATTTTGTTTCGCGCAAGGAGTTTCGATTCTGCTGTTTTATTTTAGTTTGTTTGTCGTTTCATGTTTGCTGTTAATAGCACATATTTCAATTACACCATTTCATTTCTTTGCAGGTACTCTTTTTTGGATTGTAACCTGTTGGTATTTTTTTAAACAAGCACACATTTCAAAAACAATATTCATTATCACATCCTGCTGTACCCTTATTTTATTGGGTATTGTTGGATATTTTTTAGCCCCCGTTTATGACACTTATTATGATTCGCAATGGTATCACATGGATGCAATTATTCATTTGGCAAAAGGTTGGAATCCATATTATGAATTTTTATCAAATAGTGAAACAACAGCAGGAGAGTTATATTTAAATCATTTTCCAATTGCTTCATGGATTGTATCGGCAGATATTTTTTCAATAGCTGGATTGTTAGAATTATCAAAATGCACTACCCTTTTTTTAATTGTTGGACTATTTTTTTACAGTCAATATTTTTTCATTTCTACATTAAAATTACCCGTATTGAGTTCAATTGTTATTAGTTTTTTATTATCCGCAAATCCAATTTCAATGTTATCTATGATGTCGTTTTATGTTGATGGACAAGTGGCCGTTTTTTTCTTTTTTACTTGTTTATCGGCACTGTGTTATTTTATTGAAAAGAAACAAGTATTTTTATATTTAGCATTAGTAAGTAATTTGCTTTTGGCACATGTAAAAATCATGTCGTCTGTTTATGCCATTATTTTATTTGCGGTTATATTTTTTTGTGCATGGTTATTTAAAACAGAGAAAGTAAAAACGATATTCATTAAAATTTTTATAGCTGGTATTATTACTTATGTGATTATTGGTTTTCACCCTTTTATCAGTAATTGGAAAAACGCAGGACACCCTTTGTATCCAGCCATGGGCAATACCATTTTGTCTGATAGAATGGCGGACATTTATCCGGCAAATTTCGAAGATAAAAACAGAGTGCAACGTTTTTTTATTTCCTTTTTCGCAAAACCTGATTGGGCACGTAAACCAGTTTCTGCTATTCCAAAAAAACTATTCGATTACACCTCACTTTGGCATTATGAAGACGGCTCTATTGAGATGGCGGGATGGGGATCCATATTACCAGAAATATTTTTAATGCTTGTTAGCGTTTTTATTATCGCTGCTTTTATTTACAGAAAGCAAAAAGAAACTTGGTATATAATAGGTTTTATAGCCATTATAATTTCTACCATTCTTATTAATAAAGAGGCTTGGCTTTCTCGATATGTACCACAATTTTGGCTCATCATTATGGCAATGTTGTATTATTTATTTCAGTTTAAATGGTTTAAAATACACGCTGCACTACTATCCCTTTTATTGTTTTTAAATATCACAATAATGAGTCACACTTATATTAAAGCTGCCATTGAAAGAAGCGATACTATGAAAAGGTTATTAACTGAGATTTTATCCAAACAAAATGACTACGATATTTACGCAGGCTGGACAGATTCTTTTAAATACCGATTAGAAAATTTAGGGTTTAACAGGAGTCGATTGATTGTAAATTATCCAAAGGATACAAATTATGTAGATATAAAATATGGAATGTGGAGCAAATACAGATTGAAGACTGAGCAAAAAAAATAAAAAAAAATCCGCTGAAAATTTCAACGGATTTTTTTGAGTTAACGTTTTTATACAATTATTCAACCACAATTTTCTTGATGATATTTCCACCATCTTTAACACTTACATTTATAAAATAAATGCCGGCATTTAAATGATGATTTTCTAATTGGTATGAATTGTTATTTAATCCTATTTCTGTAATTAAAGTTCTACCTGTAATATCTATTATTTGTACTGAATTAATCAATACATTTTGAGTTGAAGAAACTGTAATTACCGATTGTGCAGGATTTGGATAAACAGAAACTGCTGTGTTTAAATTCACTTCATTAACACCAGCATTTCCTCCACGTGTTAATGCAATATTGAAGGTATCTTTCGACCATTTTACACTACTGCCAATCTTCGCTTTAACAGTCCATTTTGCATTTAATGTTTGACCTTGAGGTACATTATTAGCAACCAAAAGACTATAAATAATATTTTCTTTAAACACAGACATATTAGTTGAAGAGTTCATGGTTAATAATGGAGAAGAAAAATTTCCTGTTGCTGTAGTAAGTAACCAAGTGTAGGTAATTGCTCCCAACGAAGGAAAATCAGTTGCAGATGCTTGCCAAGTAATGGTATCCAATTTTGTACTATCATTACTTACAACTGCTGAATAATTATTTGGAGGAAAAGCAAGTCCAAATACCTTAAGTGTATCAGGAGGAGGAGGAAGTAAATCAAACTGAGTTACAATTCGTGGAACCACAAATCCTAATATGGTATCAATATATGATTTTGCTCTTGCTGCACTCATATAAGGATTGGTTAACATAGAAAGTGAATCGGCAGTATGACCACTTGCCGGAAGAGGGATACCATTATAATTAACGGATGTAATTCCATTCATTACCGTATGATCCCACCATTCCCAAGGAGCACTTTCTGCGGGATATGAAGTATAAAAAGGATATAAATTTTTAACACCGCTTGCTATAGTGATTGCTCTTGCCGAAATTGGATCAGGGTAATTTCCTGAGTTGATTTTATTGTTTACACCAAGTGCATTAGCTTTTGGTATTGTTGTTTTTGCACCTGACGCATTAGAGATAACTGTAACACCTGTTGTTGGCACTACCACGTTTCCAATAGCAATTGGGGCAAAAGGATCGCTCACACATTGCATACTAACAACAGGAAGACTATTGGATTGTAGCCATGAGCTATCTCCAAGGGCACCGCCATAATTAAATATCATGTGAATTTTTCCTGAAAGATTTGTTTCTCCACCATAATTATAAAAGGGTACTCCACCCAATCCATTCCAATCGCCCATTACATCTACGTTTACCATTGGCGAAAAATCAGATCTTTGAAACTTAGCTAATGATTCAATTTCAGACCTTTTATCAACTGTTCCTAAAGCAAGCGCCACATATCCTCCTGTTCCTTGCCCACCTACAATAAATTTAGCAGTATCAATTTTATAGGTAGCAGCATTATTTCTTAAGTAACGAACACAATTTCTAACATCTTGCATGGCACGGAAGGTAGCACGAAGCAAATCACCAGTTGCAGTATCTGGTATAGTTGAAGAGGCATTCCATCCTAAACGATAATCCACGGCAACGGCTACAAATCCTCTTTTGGCAAGGCGTTTACACATTTCTACAATAGTACTATCGTCTTTGCTTCCGGTAGTTTGTTTATTAATAATACCTGGTAAATAACTTCCAGTATGAACCAAAATAACAGTTGGTCTTTTAGCAGCAGTATCCCCAGTTGGTTGGTACACATCACATTTTAAACTGGCTGTAAAAATGGGTTGTTGCCCAGGTACTTGTCCATAGAGTAAATTAAGAGAACGATTGGTATCATACTCCATATTTGCACTTTTGGTATAGCTGGAAAAAATTTCCTGCATGTAGCGCTGGGCAAATACCTGCCCGCTTGCAAATAACACTGCAGTTAATGCAATAACTTTTAGTAATTGTTTTTTCATAAAAAATTTAATTTAGTTAGTTTAGTATTTAGCGAAGTAACAAATTTTTAACATAAAAAAAAGTTTATCTATTTATTTGCTTACTTGCGCCTATCCAATTCTATAAAAACAGAAAAATAAATCAATCTTCCTATTTTGGGACCGCCATATACTTGAAACTGTGCATTGTTAAATACATTATTAGCACCCAACTTAACAGTACAATGTGTTTTTGGAATCTCTTTGTTCATCTGTACATCCACCATATCATATGTTGGCACATAACCGGTAAACTGAGGAGAGCCTTCATACATAAACCCTTCCACCCATTTATAGTTTATACCATAACCCCAGTGATGCGTTGATTTGCCTTTAATTTTTACAGTAAAATCTCTTCCGCTAATTCCTGCATTGTATTTATTTGTTGGGGTATTATAAGCAGGAATTAATCCATCATTTGAACCATGCCTATCCAATACATTGTATGAATAGTTATAATTGAATCCCAAATATTTTTTAAAAAAATAATTAATACCATACGAAACTCCCGTTGTGGTTACTTCATCTTTTGAGTTGGTGGCCACACGATATACATTATACGAATTGGGAAAAGGATTACCATAAGGCCAATCTACTTTTGCTCCAATTTTATAGCCTATAAAATGTTGGTACCAACTGTGATAAAAACTAATATCAAAATAGAGCTTTTTTTCAATAGTGGTTCGATAACCAAATTCAATAGTTTGCACTTGCTCGGGTTTTACTGCATCTACATTAAAATACTCTAATTTATCTCTTCCATAATTTAAAGCGTTAACCAATGAAGTGGTTGTAACTAAGCTATCAAACCCATGCAGGTTACCAAGTAATGTGGCACGCCCAACGTTTAGGTTGATGTACTGATCACTTAATGTTGGGTTGCGCAAAGCAGATGAAATGGATACTCTAAACACATGTTCTTTTTGCACAAAAACAAAACTTGCAGCAGGGCTCCACAAGTAATCAAAATTTTGATTTTTATCTATCCTATTTGTGAAGCTTATTTTTAATTTATCATCAATTACTTTTTTTTCGATACCCAAATACATACCAAATTCTCTATTATAAATTCTTTGGTTATCTGCTGTGTCTAAAAATATGGTTCCTTTTGAATAGGGTGCGTACAATCTAAAATTTCCTCCAGTTTTAAAATCAACAGATAAGAAGTTAAATTGATATTCGCCCGCAATATGATACAATGCTGATTGATCAATAAAGCGAGAACCTCCTTGCTGTTTTGTATGGGTAGTGATATAATTAAATGCAGAATCGTAACGGGCAGTACCGGGTTCAAAACGCGCAGTGTTAGTTCCATTTTTACTTATGCCATTTGCGTAATCGCGAGCAAGTTGATGAAAAAGTGTAAGTGAATCGGGATAAGTAACCCGAACAAAACTATCGGCATAAGCAGCGTATTGACTATTTGGCACAACACCTTTTGGAGGTCTGATCGTGCTAATTCTACCATAATCAAAATTTCCTATATATTGGCTCCAGTAATTGTTATAATCATTGCCCCAATCATTGTCAGATTTTGCGGCATTTTGCAAAAGAATTGCTGTATTGTAAGCATCATAACTTTTTCCTGCATCTTCATTTGTAGCATACGCTCTAATAAAATATTTTCCTTCTTTGCGCAATTCAATTCTGTTTTGAAAAAATAAAATATCCTTTAAACTAAAACGATTATCGCCTTGGTAAACGGTGGTTCCTGTTCCAAAATTAAATGCATAAATCAACTCGTTATCTTTTTTTATTTTATAATGAAGAGATAAACTCGTCTTTAAATTTTTTGTATTGTAATCAACCAGATCTTCTTCTTTATATCCATTACGCGGAGTGTATCCATATCCAAGGTAATTTGGGCTAGGTGTATGATAAAAACGCGCATTCACATTTTCATCCCCATATACATTTACTGCATCATATCCTCCAGGATTATTTTTACCAACTGGAGATTGTGAGGTGGCATCATAATTTTCGGCATGCCAATCATTGGCACGCATGTAAAATAAATTAAATTTATAAGCGAATTTATCTTCTCCTTTTTTGTTTTTAAAAACCTGTGCCCAGCGCACACTTGTTTCTGATAAATTGCGTTCTCCAATTTTTTGTTGGGCACTTAATCCGGGAAATAAAAACGGACTTTTGGTTTGCATATTTACAACTCCATTAAACGCACCAGGACCATAATAAGCACCACTCGCACCCACAATTAAATCTACTTTTTGAACATCCAATTCTGATGCGCCTAAAAAATTTCCAAGAGAAAAATTTAACCCCGGTGATTGGTTATCAACCCCATCAATTAATTGAAGTGAGCGCACTGGAGAAGTACTATTAAAACCACGTGTATTAATTACTTTAAATCCAATACTTGCTGATATCATATCTACACCTTTTAAGTGCGAAAGACCTTCATAAAAATTAGCAGCGGGAGTTTGTTTAATGGCAAGTGCATCCATGGTTTCAACAGTAAGTGGTGCTTGCTTTTGTTTTTCAGAAATCCGCGAGTCTGTTATTTCAACTTCCTTTAATGATTTTGTATCTTCTTTAATATTGATGTTGATGAGCTTTGACACATTGGTTATTTGTACTTCAGTTTTTGAATATCCGATATATGAAATGATTAACGTTAATGGAATTGGTTGATTAATTTTAAGTGTGAAAGTGCCTTCAAAATCAGTAGTTACAGCAGTTGTTGTTCCTTTAATAGAAACCACAACTCCAATCAGTTTTTCGCCCGATTTACTATCCTTAACAACTCCTCTAATCACAGTATTATTTTGTGCTTGAGAAATAGTTGACGATAAAATATAAAATATAAAAAGTAGTAAAAAGTGTTTCAAATAAGTTTAAATTTCGTTTAAACAAATTATCTCTAAATATTTTGAAACAACAAGGAGTTTATTTTTGGGTATAAATTACTTCAAGCAATGTTTGTCCAACGGCCTTTAAAGTGTTTTTATCAATAATACTCATGTTATCATTTACAGTATGCCAATGAGGAGCAAAACCTTTATCCGTATAATTAATAATATCAATTGTTGGAATACCTGTTAGTGTAGTTACATATTTATGATCGTCTGTAATTCCACCTTGTTGGATATAAACAAATGTATTTGAGTAACCCAGTTGATTAGCCATGTTCCAAACATTTTGAACAACATCTTCGGCATAACGCATACTTAAACCTTCCATACCAAAATGTGCATTTATACCACCAACCATATCCATTAAAATTCCATAATTGGCTTTATAATTTGGCGTATGTCGGTTAGCTCCCCAATATTGAGAGCCTAAGCAATAAGAGTTTTCTCCATGTTCAGATTTTCCCCAATCTTCTGCATCAAAGCAAATAAAATCAATACCAATATTTAATTTTTTTTGTTTAATAACTCTTGCCATTTCAATCATCACAGCTACCCCACTTGCTGCATCATCGGCAGCTAAAATAGGTTTATTGTGATTGGCAGGATTGGGATCTTCATCGGCATAAGGGCGAGAATCCCAGTGCGCACAAATTAAAATCCGATTAGCTGCAGATGGATTTATTTCGGCAATAATATTTCTGATGTTTAATTTTTTTCCGTCAAAATTACTTACCTGCGCTTTTTGCTCAATCACATTATCGGCATATTTTTTAAACTCACTTACAATCCAATCTCCACATTTTTTATGCTCGG
Source organism: Bacteroidota bacterium (assembly GCA_025359805.1). Classification (GTDB taxonomy): domain Bacteria; phylum Bacteroidota; class Bacteroidia; order UKL13-3; family UKL13-3; genus CAIUEQ01. The sequence goes on along the minus strand of JANYDU010000017.1, from coordinate 18,786 downwards.
GCGAGTTGGTAACACGCGGACCAAAATCCACTTGTTTTTGGGTGAAATAAAAAGCACTATCGGCATTAAAGATTGGCGAAATTTGGCGGTAGGTTGGTGGTGGTTGGCTACTGGCAGTTGGCAATTGGCGATTAGATTTTGGCTCATTATTACAAGATGCAAAAATGATCGAAACCATTAAAAAAGTGTAGAAATTATTTAACGTAATCCATTTATTTTTCATTCTTCATTTGCTAATTATTCATGGTGTACGAAGTTCCTTCTTTTCCATCTTTAATTTCAAACCCAATACTTTTTAGTGAATCTCTAATACCATCACTTGTTCTAAAATCTTTATTTGCTTTTGCTTGATTTCTAATATCAAAAATGAGTTCCATCAATCCATCAATTTTATTGCTGTTTTGGGTATTCTCTTCTTTCAATCCAAAAATATCAAACACAAAATCATTCATCAATTTTTGTAGTATGTTTTTATCTTCTTGAGTGATGGTTTCTTTTCCATCATTCACAGAATTTATTATTCTAACGGCATCAAATAAATGTGCTAAAGCAATAGGTGTATTGAAGTCGTCATTTAAAGCGGCATACATGTTAGAAGTTAACTGTTGAATATTAAATGTTGACACATTGGAAGTTTTCAAATCACCAATCAATTTCATGGCATTCATCAATCTTACAAAACCTTTTTCGGCTGCTTGTAAAGCCTCATTGCTAAAATCAAGCGTGCTGCGATAATGTGCCTGAAGCATAAAAAATCTAACCGTCATCGGGCTATAACCTCTTTCCAATAATGAGTGATTGCCTGTAAATAATTCGTGAGGCAAAAAAGAATTACCCAAACTCTTACTCATTTTTTGTCCGTTAACGGTAAGCATATTTGTATGAATCCAATAACGTGCAGGAGCTTTATGATGACAAGCAATATTTTGTGCAATTTCATTGGTATGATGTGTTGGTATTAAATCCATTCCTCCACCATGAATATCAAATTCGCTTCCTAAATATTTTGAGCTCATTGCTGAGCATTCAATATGCCATCCCGGAAAACCTTCGCCCCAAGGACTTGGCCAGTGCATAATATGTTCGGGTTTTGCTTTTATCCAAAGTGCAAAATCAAGTCGTCCTTTTTTTTCATTTTGCCCACCTAAATCGCGGGTATTATTTAACAGTTCTTCTAAATTTCTACCCGATAATTGTGTATATGGATATTCCTTCGAAAACTTTTCTACATCAAAATAAACCGTGCCATCCAATTCATATCCATACCCATTTTTGATGATGGTTTTTGTCATCTCAATTTGCTCAATGATATGCCCTGTTGCTGTGGGTTCAATACTTGGAGGAAGCGTATTGAATAATTGTAATACGTTATGAAAATCAACCGTATAGCGTTGTACAATTTCCATTGGCTCTAATTGTTCGAGCTTTGCTTTTTTACCAATTTTATCTTCGCCAACATCGGCATCATTTTCTAAATGTCCGGCATCAGTAATATTTCTTACATAGCGAACTTTGTATCCACAATGCAAGAGGTAACGAAACACAATATCAAACGAAACAAACGTGCGACAATTTCCTAAATGCGCATTGCTATATACTGTAGGTCCACAAACATACATGCCCACAAAAGGGGCATGTAGTGGTTCAAACTTTTCGTTTTTTTTGGTAAGGGTATTGTATATTTTTAGTTCCTGATTTTGCATCATCAATTAAAAAGGCAAATCATCAGAAGCACCATCCGATGCTACAGTTGGATCTTGATCGGGATAAAAATTATCTTGTGGAGATGACGAAGATGCTTGTTGTCCCATTCCTTCAATTTTCCATGCACGAATATCGGTATACCATTTAGTATTATACTCTCTCGATTCGATATTAAGCGAGGCTTTAATATCCATTCCTACTGTAAATTTTTTTAACTCCTGAACTTTATCTCCCATCACACTCATCATTACTTTACGTGGGTATTGTTCTTGTGTTTCAATTACAAATTCTTGTTTTGTCCATTCTTTGCCGGCTTTACTTGTACCGTTTGTTGCGTTCATTATTTGAACGATTTTTCCTGTGATGTCTAATGCCATAATATGCGTTATTTATTGAGTGTAAAATTAGATGATTTAAAATTTATTATTAAATAAAAAAATTGCTGCCGCGAAAATATTAGAAATAAACGTTTGTTGATAGCAAAAAATTATTGAGGAGTTAAAAATATAATTTGCAAACAAATATGGCAGTGATTACACAAACTAAATCAACCAAAAGCATAATGCTTAACGTATATCGGGTTTCTTTTACATTTACAGAACCGAAGTAAAGTGCTAACACATAAAAAGTGGTTTCGGCAGCCCCTTGAAACAAACAAGAAAGTTGCCCTGCTAAACTATCGGGACCATAAGTTTTCATGGCATCAAGCATAAAACCTCTTGAGCCGCCTGCGCTAAATGGGCGCATAACGGCAACTGGAATGGCATTTATAATTTGAGGATCCACATTAAACACTTGAAGCAAACCAGTAATTCCACCCATCACAATTGTCATTAAACTAGAATTGCGAAAAATACTCAGTGCTACAAGCATAGCAATCATGTATGGTAAAACCCTTACTCCGGTTGTAAATCCATCTTTTGCTCCATGCACAAATGAATCAAAAATATTGGTGTCATTTTGCTTAAATATTTTTTCATTGAAGATGCAATACGCAACAATAATTAAGATGATAAATAACAAAACGCCATTGCTTAAATTTCCTGTAAAATGAAATTTTTCGATGCCATTTAATTTGTTCACATAAAATAATAAAAAACTAATTATGGCACTTACAACAGTTACAAAACCTAACACCACCCAGTTTAATAAATTGATACGCTGTTTGACACTTACAAAAATTAATGCTGCTAATGTTCCAACAAATGAAGTAATGATACAAGGCAACATAATATCAGCGGGATTGGTGGCATTTTGTGCTGCACGATAACCAATAATTGAAGTTGGTATTAAAGTTAATCCGGCTGCATGCAAACACAAAAACATAATCTGGCTATTGGAAGCTTTGTCCTTATTTTGATTTACTTCCTGCATGCTTTCCATAGCCTTTAAACCAAAGGGCGTTGCAGCATTATCTAATCCTAAAAAATTGGCTGCAAAGTTCATCGTCATAAAACCATAAGCTGAATGTCCTTTTGGAAGTTCAGGAAAAATTTTTACAAAAAATGGAGCAAGCAAATGCGCTAATTTCGAAATGGCATTCGAATCATTGAGTAAATTAAGTAAGCCACAAAAAAAGGTGAGATAACCAATTAATGGAAGCCATATATCCATAATAGTATTTTTACACGTAGGGAAAATTCCATCGGCTGGTTGTTTGCCATAACATATTTGTACAATTCCATTATCTAATAATTGATATATAGAATCTGATTCTGTGTACCCAGAATTTTTATTAGCAACAATGCGTGCATATAAAGTGGTATCATTTTGTTGGAGTTGTTGGGCAGAAATTTCACTTACTACTAAAGCATCATTTTGTTTGCCGTTAACCATAGTGCCAATGGTATAAAGCCTTCCAGTAGCCAGCATAAAAAATACATATACAATGCTACATACCAAAATATACGACCAAAACCTGCTTAATGCCATGAGAGAAATTTATTACGAATCAATTGTAATACTTTTACAAGAAAGCAAAAAACACAAGTTGTTTAGGGGTGTGGATATGTATAAACATTCCATGCTTGAACTAAGTGGCAAAATAAGGATCACAAAACTACAGAGCAGAATGTAATTTGCCATTAGCAGAAATTGGGAGCAAATGCAAACTCTTTATCAAACAAAAAAGCCCCACAAAAAATTGTGGGACTTTTTTTTATTTCATCAATTTAAACACGTTGGTTTCATTATTTAAAATTACTTTCAAAAAGTAAATACCTTTTGAAAGTTCACCCAACTCCAACAGTTTTTTTGTATTGCTACCCTTAACTACGTCAATTGTTTTTTCAACAACTATTTGTCCTTGTAAATTCGTCAAAACAATATCCATTATTCCAACTTCATTGGCATCAAAATTTAAAGTAACCATATTTAAAAACGGATTGGGATAGCTTTCAAATTTGCTAATAATTTTACCACCAAAATCAACCAAAATTATTTTTGACAGTGTTACTTTTCCATCAAAATCTACTTGTTGTAAACGATAATAAATAGTTGATGGTTGATGGTTTTCGGCAGATAGTGCATCTATGAATTGATACCTGTTAACAGCATTTGAAGTTCCATTTCCTTTTACTTGATTAATGGCATCAAAATCAACTCCGTTTAATGAACGTTCAACCACAAAATAGTTATTATTTATTTCAGATGAAGTTACCCAATTTAATACCACATCTGCACCTAATTTATTTCCAGTAAAAGATAATAATGCAACAGGAAGTGGAGAACCAATAATTTCATCTGCTCCCATATAATGCCAAGTAGCAAAACGTGTTTGTGCATCAATATCAGTAGTAATTCCACTTATTGGAGCGCAACCTAAATTGGTGTTTCCAATTGATGCTCCGGTTAAGTGTGCATCACCAGTTGATACAAAATTAACAGCAACATTTTTTGAATTTACATTTCCTCCAATCGATGAAGTAAGCGCCCCCAATGTAGTTTGTGCAGCACTATTTGCCCAGCCTAATACACCTTGAGTTCCGCTTACAAAATAATTATTGTAATTGATATTTGTGTATGAAGATGACGGAGCATCAGAAGCAAATGCATAAGAAACCGATGACGCATTTCCAGTGTTCACAAACGAGTTATAAAGAATATTATTTCTAAAATCAATTCCTGAGGTACCTGTTGTTGCATAAAATGCTGCATTGTATGTTGTTGATGTATATCCTGCATAAGTGCCAGTAAGCGCCACAGTATTGTAGTATACATTATAACCACTTCCTCCTTCTAATTTAATTCCAACTATTACATCTGTACTACTAATAGAAGTATATCCGTCTGACCAAAGACGAGTAATCATATTATTGGCAATAGTAATTGCAGAACCTTGAGCAACATGAATTCCCATCACTCCCCATCCACCTGTACCCGAATAAAACATGGAGTCTATTGTATTACCGCTTATTGTTGAATTGGATAAACCGACACTGCTATAAAAAGCTTTTTGATTATTATTTGCCGATATAATATTTTTGATTGTGTTTCCTGTAAAAGTTAAGTTGGTTGAATTTTGAATCAATGCACCATATCTAAATAAATAATCTGTTGCAGTGCTTGAGCCTAAAAGATTATTTTTTACAACAATATTTGATGCTTTATTTAAACTGGTTCCTGAAATGGTTATGCCAGTGTATGATTTACACAGTTGATTATTGATGATATAAATATTTTGGTTATCAGCTCCTTGTGAATTTACTGTGACACCTCCAATATTTAATGCAATAGCTCCTGCATAGTTTCCGGAATTACTAATGATGCAATTTTTGATGGTATCATTTGTAGATCCTAATCCAACACCCGCACTGGCCATTAAAACAGTTGCCGAAGTACCTGTATTGGTATTGTTTATTGTTAGGTCTCTGTTTGTTCCTGATGAGGCTCCATCTATGGTTATAAAACTTGCTCCGTTAAATGTAATAATAGAAGATGCACTACCTGATATCGTTGTTCCTGATGATACTGGCTTTATAACCACTTTATTGGTTGCCGATGTCCCTCCTATTGAATTAATGGTAATAGGAAAAGTTTCTCCAGTTGCTGATGTATATGAAGTGTTGGTTAATAATAATGTTACTGGTCCCGAAACTCCTCTTAAATTCAAATCATTAATAGCATTTCCAATTGTAGCATAATTAGCTGATGAGCCAACAGTATAACTTCCTGTAAGTGGCGATGCAGTAAAAAGATAATAATTTGGTGAAGATGGAGCAGATGTAATGATAGAAACTGAGCTTCCAACAAAACCAGCTGAAGGATTTGTTATGGTATTATGTGCCGCAGATAAATCTTGTGCCACAACAAAATATTGCAAAGTATCTCCTACTATAGCTGATGAGTATAATAATGAATAATCAACTACAAAACTAAATGGAGATGAATTGTTGGTAGCAGCAGCATATTTCCAACCATTGTAGGAAGCATTATTAGCCCCAAACGAATTGGCCTCAGCTTTTTTCTTGTAATAAATTCTTGGTTTATTGCTAACCGTATCTATGGCACTTGCATCTGTTATAGTTGCAAAATTCGTTACCGTTCTGTTTGTAAAGGTAGATGTATTGATTAACGCAGTATATGAAATGGCTGGAGGAGTTAAATCAATTTCACTTACAGATATGATGGCAAAATTATCAATGTACCAACCTGGGGCAGCTATACTAAAGTAATTTGCTGTAAAGTTCCATCTAAATTGAATAGTATCATTTATTGATGGGGTAATGACAAAATATTTATCTTGCCAAGTGCTTCCTATAGAAACTCCAGTAACTGACGAACCTAAATTAGTCCAAGCACCTGAATTAATTTTGTATTGAAAAACTCCTACATCTGAGCCATAAATATTGAAAAATTCTTTATATGCTAATTTTACATTTGTTGCATTAGCAATATACGTTGGAGAATAGAGTCCATAATTAGCTGTGTTAGGGCTTGCAGGTATTGAATAATTACCCGAAATATTTGTGCCCCAACAATTGGGTGCAGAAAAAGCAGCCGCAGGACCAACAGTTGATGGCGTTCCTCTTTGCCATTCACTTGGCGATGTTCCAGTTATTATTGAGGTAGAAAAATTTTGATTATTTGCTACATCAAAATTATACAACCTACCCAACAAATAGGAGCCCGATGGTGCAGAAATATTTGCAACATAAACTACGCTAGATGCCGTTATAGCAACACACTCTGCATCTATACTATTGCCAAGTGTGGCTGTATTTTTTATATCATACACCAACCAAAAATAATTTACTCCTGGAGTTAGCACTCGGCTTCCGGTGATGGTAAATGAACCGTTTGGTGAGCCCACTCCACCAAATCTATTGATAGGAGAAAAAGAATTGCTGCTGCCGGTATAATATATTTTTGCACTATCTAAATCCAACGTAGCATTGCTACAACCATTTGTGCTTAAAAACAAATTGGTTAAAGTTTTAGGAGATAAATTTCCGGTAGTATAAACAGGTATTTGCAATACCATTTGATTAGCGGTTCCCTGAGTTACAACAGATGTAAATGTTTGCACAGCATTACATGAATCAACTGTTTGCGTGGCATTAAAAAAGCTATCCACCACTATATTATCAATGTAAACTTCGTTGCCATAACCTGTAATAAATTTAAATTGAACTTTTGTTGTTCCAACTGGTAATGCCAAAACCTTTGTTCTCCATTGTGAAAGAGTTGGAACAAACTGACTAGTAGTTGCAGAAGCTGTAGTCATACCTGTATCAACCGAAGCACTACCAGCCCATGCTCGTAATGTAATATAGCTAGATCCATTAAAGGCTAATACTGCAAAAGAGTCAACGTATGACGAATTATAATCAGCATACGCAATATCAAATCGAAGCGAATCTTGAGCATTTGTAACAGTAAAAATTTTAGTTTCAAGGGTGGCTGTTCCTGATGAAATATTATAACAATCACCATAAACTGAGCCAACACCAATAGCGGAACCGTATGCATTTGTAGTAGCATCTAAATACATCAAGCCGCTCGGGTCAACTAACGACCAACCAGTAGGAGGAAATGTAGAAGAGCCAAATGACTCATTTACTTTTTTTTGAGCAAATACATGGGTTGTGTAAATGAACAAAATGCTTACTAAAAGGAGAATTTTTTTCATAGTAGTAGGGATTAAAATTTCTTTATACTGCAAGTTAACTTTTTTACACCTTCGTTTATACAGTAAAATTTAATTAAGATAATTTTAAGTCCTTACTTTAAAATTATACAATTAGGCATTAAACTTTAATGCTGAATAATTACTTTAAATACATGTTGAATATGCTGTGATGAACTGAGTTTAAAAAAGTAGAGTCCATTTTGTAAAAAATCAGTATTTAGCTTTTCATTATTTGAAGTAATGTGCTGACCAACTATTTCTTTTCCGGTAATATCAGTAATAGTTAGTTGGCATGGAACTTCTGAATGAATAGTTACTTCATCATTTGCTGGGTTAGGATCTACTGAAATATTATTTTCTTGTTGTATTGTTTGAACACCAGCATTTGTATAGGAAACAGAAACATCATCAACAATAAATATGCTTCCAATTTTAGGATGAAAAGCATCTTTACTTGACGTAAAAATAATAGAAGCAGAATCGGGTGTGGAGGAAAGTAAATAATTAAATTGTACATCGGCAAGGGTATAAACTGTTATTGTTTGTGTTTGATAAAAACCTGCCCAAGCTATGGTATCTGTTTTTGCACCATTCCATTTTGTAAGCACCATTATTGCCGCACAACTATCGCCATTAACGGGCATTGATTTATAATAAAACTTAAACCTAAATGGTTTGCTTTTAAATCGAATTTTAACATTTTGAAAATTGGGATTATTACCACCATCTAATATTGGTCCTGATGCAAGCACTCCTGGAATATCATTAAATGGCGATGCTTTGCTTTCTAATTTTACGGCCGCTAATCCACTGTGCGCATCGGTTACTTTTACAGTTGTTTCGGGAGCACCTACATCTGTTAAAGTATTTAATGTGTACCAATTATTGGGTTCATTAAAAGGTGTGGTATGCCAATTTTCAAAACTTGCATTTACAATAGAATCATTTTGCGCAAACAATGCTGTTGAAAAAATAAAAAGGAATATAAAAGAGTAAATTATTTTTTGCATGATGATAAACTATGCAGCAAAGTTATATCATTTCAAAACTCCAATCACATCAAACTTATCAAACACTGTCTCCGAATGTGGAGCATCTGGTAACTCATCGGTAAGATCTTGACCAGCCCAATGTTCATAATGTTTTCCATTGCGCCATAACCGACTTTTTGTTACATCATAAATCAACCCTTTATAAGCTATCCACACTTCTGGTTTATCTTGCCCATTGCGTAATGCCAATTGTGAACGGGTGTATAAAGGAAGATTTTCTGTTGATGGTCGGTAATCCATTGTATGGTATGAAAAGTATTTTTACTATAAATTATTCAATTTTTCTTGCTCAATTCAAAAGGGAATTAATGATTATAACCAAGAGAATTAACCCTGATATTCGACCCCTACGGGGTCGCACACCATCCGGTATTTGTACTTGCTATATGTCAATCCTACGGATCGGATTACTAAATTTTTTTGCTATTAATTATTAATAATCTATCAACCATTTACAATACCCTTTTCCAACAAATATTCTGCAATTTGCACGGCATTGGTAGCAGCACCTTTTCTTAAGTTATCGGCAACAATCCATAAATTAATTGTGTTTGGTTTTGATTCATCTCTGCGAATTCTTCCAACAAAAATTTCATCTTTTCCATCAGCATCAATTGGCATTGGATAAATAAAATTTGAAATATCATCTTGCACAATTACGCCTTGTGTTTGTGATAACAAATTTCTTACTTCATCCAAATCAATTTCCTTTTCAAACTCAATATTTACACTCTCGCTATGTCCACCCATTACTGGCACTCTTACACATGTTGCAGTGAGTTTAATGGTTTCATCTTGCATGATTTTTTTGGTTTCGTTTACCATTTTCATCTCTTCTTTGGTATAACCATTATCCATAAAAACATCAATTTGCGGTAAACAATTTTTATCAATTTGATATTTATAAGCCATCTCTCCTTTTATACCTTTACGTTCATTTTCTAATTGTTCAACGGCTTTAACTCCAGTACCAGTTACAGATTGATAAGTGGAAACAACCACACGTTTTATATTATATTTTTTATGTAATGGATTTAATACCACTACCATTTGAATGGTTGAACAATTTGGATTGGCAATGATAAAATCATTAGCATTTAGCACTTGCGCATTTACTTCGGGAACTATTAATTTTTTTGATGAATCCATTCGCCAAGCCGAAGAATTATCAATCACATAAGTTCCTACTTCAGCAAATTTTGGAGCCCACTCTATGGAAGTGTTTCCACCTGCCGAAAATAATGCAATAGCAGGTTTTGAATCAATGGCTTGTTGCATGCTACAAATAGCATATTCTTTTCCTTTAAACGTGATTTTTTTACCCACTGATTTTTCAGAAGCAACAGGAATTAATTCTGTTACCGGAAAATTTCTTTCGGCTAATACTTTTAACATCACAGAGCCTACGAGTCCTGTGGCTCCAACAACAGCTACTTTCATATTTTTATATTTATCGAAACAAAAATAAAAAAGGCTGCCATAGTTAAGCAGCCTTTAGAAAAAATATTTTATATGTTGATTATTTTTTCTCGATTAACTCAGCCAATTTTGCATCATCAGGTTCGGTATCCGAAGGAAAATATTCAATAAATTTACCTTTTTCACTAATTAAAAATTTACCAAAATTCCATCTGATTTTTACATCTTTCTCATTGTTGTTTTGTTTCCTAGTTAACCATTGATATACTTCGTTGGTACTATCTCCTTTTACATCAATTTTTTGAGTAAGTAAAAAGGTTACACCATATCTGGCCTTACAAAATTCTTCTATTCGATGTGCCTCCCAAGGCTCTTGTTCGCCAAATTGATTACACGGAAATCCAATCACTACCAATTGGTTTTTATATTTTTGTGATAACTTTTCTAAGCCATCATATTGGCGAGTAAAACCACATTGCGATGCAGTATTTACACATAAAATTTTTTTGCCTTTAAAACTGCTCATGTTGATGGTCGATTTTCCATCAAGCGATTTAATACTTAACTCATAAAAAGATTTTTTAAGAGGTGGTAATTGTTGTTTTGATTTGTTGATGAAACTATAAAGTCCAAATACAACAAGTGCTAATGCTAATCCATAGATCATTGATTTTTTCATTTTTTATACCTTGATTTTAGTTTTTATAACGTTAAAATTGTTTCTTTTACTTCATCCATTTGCCATTGAGGAGTGGATGTGGCACCACAAATCCCAATTGTATCATTAGTGCTAAACCATTCTTTTTTAAGATCATTTTTTGAACTCACAAAATACGTATTCGGGTTTATATCTTTACATACATCATACAACACTTTTCCATTTGATGATTTTTTCCCTGATACAAAAATGATTTTATTAAATCGGTTGGCAAATTCTTTTAAATGAATATCTCTGTTTGAAACTTGCCTACACAAGGTATCGTTAAAATTTACTTCTACCCCTTTACTTACTAATAAATCACGCAGCGCATATAAATTTTTTGTACGCTTTGTGGTTTGGCTATACAGCTGAATTTTTTTTGGTAACTCTATGTTATCAAGCTCTTCAAATTTTTCAATCACAATAGCATCACCGTTTGTTTGTCCTTGCAAACCTATTACTTCTGCATGTCCGTGTTTTCCATAGATGAGAATTTTTTCTTCATCGTTGTATGCTTCACGAATTCTATTTTGTAGTTTTAAAACAACCGGACAACTGGCATCAATCAATTCAATATTATTATCCAATGCTAACTTATACGTTTCTGGAGGTTCGCCATGAGCACGAATAAGTACACGCTCATTTTTCAGCAATTTAAATTCATCATGGTTGATAATTTTTAACCCTTTAGCTGTTAAACGTGCAACCTCTTCATCATTATGAACAATATCGCCAAGGCAATATAAACGACCTGTTTCATCCAAAACATCTTCAGCCATTTGAATAGCGTAAACTACGCCAAAACAAAATCCAGAATTTTCGTCTATTTCAACTGTTACATTCATACCGATACAAAAATAACCATTTAGAGCACATAAAGTTTATTTGTACTTTTATCAAAAACATTTCACTTATAGTTTGTTTAGTTTTACAATGATGAATACCAACAAAGAATTTGAAAGCTATATTGGAGAAGCTTCTTTATCTCCAATTCCACTTAGCATTGGCTCTCCAGTTATTAGGCCCGAAGATAAAAATCAGATAAAAGCCAATGCCGTTGAGGCCATGAATCATTATGCCAATCAAGAAATTGCTATGCTCAAAAAGCAAGCTGATTTAATAATGGAACAAGTTCGCGAAATTCAAAACCGCTTAAAAGTTTCGGAAAAAATATATGAGTCGGATATGAGATTTGTTCCGGTTGTTGGGCAAGTTTATCACTTGTATGAAAAAGATGATCACTATACCCTTTCATTAATTGGACCAGATGAATGGGGAAACTCTAAGAATACACGCAAGTATCTTTCATCGGTAAAATTATTGGGTGATCATAGTTGGGATTTAGTGAAACAATCATCTTAATTTAAAGATTATTACACACATAATTTTTGGCACCTATCAGCAATAAATTACCTAAAATAATTTTCCAATTACTTCATCCAACCTTACACCAAACAGGGCATAAATTCCATACAAAAAAAGTGTCCACCCTAAAAAAGAAAGCAGCATCATTCGTTTAATTTTCCATTTATTTTTTTCGAGGGTGATGGCAATAATGGTTCCAATTGGAGGTGTTAAAATAATGGGTGTAAGAATAACAATTCCCATCAACTCATATTTTTTTATCACCTTAATTAAAAATCTTCTCCACGTGCTCATTTTTATTCCGGTAATGGGTTTGGGTGGAAAATATTTCATGCGTAACTGAAAAATAAAATCCCATAAATATAAATAAACAACCACACCTAACATGCCCCCTCCAACATTATATATAAGTGTTTCAATAAAGTTGAAACCCATACCCAATGCCATAAAAAAACCGACTATGTATTTTATGGCCGACCAAAATATTACTGCAATTACTTTTAAAATATACTCCGACATACGAGTGTAAAATTATATGAAATTAGTTCAAACATTCGATTAAATTTTTTCAGTATTCATTACTTCTTATTGGTAATGGCAGTTCTCACATTACCATGTTTTTTCAATAACGCTTCAGCAGTTTTTTCATCTATTTTTAGTTCATCCATAATCATTTTTGTACCTCGCTTAATCAATTTGTTATTGCTTAATTGCATATCTACCATTTTATTTCCTTTTACTCTTCCTAATTTTATCATTAAGGACGTGCTTAACATATTTAACACCAATTTTTGTGCTGTGCCAGATTTCATGCGTGTGCTACCCGTAACAAATTCAGGACCTACAACAACCTCAACAGGAAATTCTGCCTCACTTGCCACCAAAGAATTTTTATTACAAACAATGCACCCCGTTAAAACATCCTTCTTGCGCGCTTCACGCAAAGCCCCCGCAACATAAGGTGTAGAGCCTGATGCAGCAATTCCAATCAATATATCTTTTTTATTTATTTTATACTGTTGCAAATCTTTCCATCCTTGTTTTTCATCATCTTCGGCAAACTCTACAGCCTTTCTAATGGCAGTATCACCGCCAGCAATAATTCCAATTACTAATCCTTGTGGCACACCAAATGTTGGCGGACATTCACTGGCATCTACAATTCCCAATCGTCCGCTTGTACCTGCACCAATATAAAATAATCGACCACCAGTTTTCATACGCTCATAAGCAGCATCAACCAATTTTAAAATTTTTGGTAATTCTTTTTCAATCGCTAATGGAACAGTTTTGTCTTCGTTGTTGATATTAGCCAGCAACTGCTTTGTGCTCATCTTTTCTAGGTGGTTGTATATTGAAGATGATTCTGTTGTTCTTTCGGTAACTTTTTTTGTCATTGTGTTGATTTAATTTTGCTAAACCTTTTTTGCCTTATGCGAGTTCTTATCTTTGAACCAAGAACAAATATCATATGAACATAAATAACAAGTGGCAACCATTTATATACGGAGTGTTAATAGCTTTAGGAATTTTGCTTGGCGTGTGGCTTCGTCCATCAGGTAATATGCGAACACTCATTAGCGGAAACAATAAATTCAGCGAGATTATCAACATCATTAACCAAGCTTATGTTGATACTGTGAATATGGATGATTTGGATGAAAAAACAATAAACGAATTACTTTCACAACTCGACCCCCATTCGGTTTATATTCCTGCAAAAGATTTACAACAAGCCAATGAACAATTAGAAGGAAATTTTGAAGGCATAGGTGTTGAATTTAATATTTTAAATGATACCATTATGGTTGTGTCTGCTTTAAATGGCGGTCCTTCACAAGAGTTAGGTATACAAGCCGGAGATAGAATTATTAATGTTGAAGGTAAAAGTGTTGCCCATGTAAAAATTACGAACGAGCAAGTTTTTAAATTACTTAGAGGACCCAAAAGTACCGAAGTAAAAATTGTAATTTACAGGCCTCACTCCAACAAAAAAATTCCTTATACTATAAAACGGGGTACCATTCCAATTTATAGTGTGGATGTGAGCATGATGTTGAATAATGAAACAGGGTACATAAAAATTAGTCGCTTTGCAGCAACAACTCACGAAGAATTTGTAACGGCAATAAACGAGTTGAAAAAACAACAATTAAAAAACTTAATTATTGATTTACGAGGTAATCCAGGTGGTTATTTAACAGCCGCAACAGAAATTACAGATGAGTTTTTAGACGATAAAAAATTGATTGTTTATACCGAAGGAAGAACACAATCACGAGTTGATTATAAAGCCGAAAAAGAAGGGTTATTTGAACAAGGGAAATTAATTTTATTGATTGATGAAGGCTCGGCAAGTGCCAGTGAAATTTTAAGTGGAGCCATTCAAGATTGGGACCGAGGAATAATTATTGGACGAAGATCATTTGGAAAAGGATTGGTACAAGAACCGTTTGATTTAAAAGATGGCTCGGCTATTAGATTAACAGTCGCAAGATATTATACCCCATCTGGAAGATGTATTCAAAAAACATATAAAAATGGTTATGATGAATATGAACACGAAGTTTTGAAACGCTATGAAGATGGAGAATTAGAAGACTCTTCAAAATTAAATTTAGGCGATACGGTTATTTTTAGAACAGCCAAAGGACGCATTGTACACGCAGGTGGAGGTATTACTCCTGATGTTTTCGTTCCGCTTGATACCACCTATTCATCAACCTTTTTAACACAAGTATTATCAAGCAATTTACTCAATCAATTTGCTTATTCATACACTGATAAACATCGAATAGAATTAAAAAAATATACCAATGCAAAACAATTCAATGCACAATTTTCAGAGCATTTATTTACTGAATTTTTAACCTATACCAAAACAATGGATATAAAATTTACTGCTCAAGAAATTAATCGTTCGGCTCAATATATTAACTCACATTTAAAAGCCTTAATAGCTCGACAATTGTGGAGAGACCAAGGGTATTTTACAGTAATAAGTTCAACAGATAAACCTATACAAAAGGCGCTAAACGTATTGGGTAATTATGAAAAAGCTCTAACTATTTCTACCAATAAAATTGAGCAAAAAATAAAGTAACAACCTTTTGTTTTTTGCTTTTTTAATTCACCAAATTACATCTGATACATTCTTAAAAATTGCAGCCAACTATTGCAAATCCGTACTTAATTTATATCGACAAATGCGATTATTATTTTTATCGGCAACATAAATTACTTTACTAAAATAGCATACTCCGCATGGATCATTAAAACTAAATGGTCCACTCGAAGTTCCATCACTTCCAGGTCCTCCAAACGAAACAATGATTTGTTTTTTAAAGGTAGAATTTGCTGGAGGATTTACGCCTTCAAAACCTTGATTGGTGAATACATATAATGAGTCTGTTCCACTATCCACTACAAAACTGTATTGCAAATTATCAGGTGAAACATAACAATCTTCGGGCTTTTTAAAACGGAATGATTGGTACTGAAAACGATCTGCTTTTGTATGATCAAAGTTTAAGTAAGATGGAGTCTCATTATACACAAATCCCAAATCAGGATCATTGGTTACAGTTATTCTCAAAAAACGATATTCAACACTTGGGTCGGAAGATGCTTGTGTAATAAAAAAATCATTGGACGTACTAATTCCATTTACACGTTGTGGTGGTCCAGCTAATGAAGCAATAGAAGAAACTCCCATCACCGATTTTAAACTTGATGTAGTTGGTGTTAAACCCAAAGCATAACTTATGTTTTCACCTTTTTGATTGTAAACTAAAACAGCATTATCAGGTCTGATAAAAGAAGTTACATCATTGCGGGGACCTGTTCGGCTAATGTATAAAGTATTATCAGCAAGTGTTGCTAAACCTGTAATTTGAACCGCTTCATCATCAGCTCCACGATTACCAGTTGACGAACGAGAATCGTCACACAAAGGATGAATAAGTGTATCTATAAATTGATAATTTCCACCTGCTGTATTTATTAAATGATAAACCGCAGCACGATTTCCAAGTGTAGGATGATTAATTCTACCTGCCACATACAAATGCAAACTTCTATCTTGTATTACATCTGTTGCACCTAAAATTGGAATCACTAAATTATGTGTTCCTTTTTGATCTAATATATTTAAACCATTATCATCAATCACATAAATCATTTGATCATAGCCCACATATACATCAACTGGATGAGAAAAATTTTGGAAGAACGGATATAAAGGAACATAGCCAACTTGAGTAGGAATAAGATTTGGGTCGATGGCACCCTGCTTTAACACATCATTTGTAGTATCATTTTTTTTATCGCCAAATAATGCCGAACAACTGCTTATTAATATTGATAATATATAAATGAAAAGAGTTGAATATTTTTTGTTGTTCATGTTATCTAATGTTTATTCCAAGTGTGATACGTTGAACATTTCCTAATCTTGATTTAGCTATGAAACCATAATCAATGGTTATTCCGCCAAAGTTTCTAAGTATTTTTATCCCTGCACCCATTGAAGGAACAACATTGGTTTCGTCAGAAAAAAATTCGTAACCTGTTCTAAGATAACCTATTTTTAAGTAGCTGTATTCTGCTCCTAAAGCATAAGTTTCATTGTTATCTGTTGGGTGATTTAACTGCCCAGCTAATGTTAAAATATGTTTATTGGTATGAATAGGGTCGAAGGCAATTCCTAGTCTAAACAATGCCGGAACAGAAACTTCTGTAAAACTATTTATAGTTTGTGCGCCATTAAATTTTAAAATAGAAACCTCACCAGTTGGAGCTACGTTAAATCCAAAATTACTAAAGCTCACTGCAAATCGGGTATGCTTTACGCCCACATCATATTTTAATCCTAAATCAAACATTGCATTATTAACTGTAACGCCCCCATAACCTTCTTGAGCAAATTTTCCGGTAACACCAAAACTAAAACTGTTGGTTAAAATTTTTGCATATGTTGCACCAATCGAATAATTAATTGGGGTAAATGTTCTGCCTGTTCCTTTTGGATCATACTCAGTAGTTTCATCCATTGTTCCATAATTCATCGCCATCACATTCAATCCAAAATAAGATAAAGAACCAACTTTAATTACTGCCCCAACATAATTTGAACTAATGCTTCCAAAATATCGTGTATTGGAAAACATCACATTTACTTTACCTGTATCAACATTTGTAATACCAGCAGGATTCCAATACAATGCAGCTACATCATTCGCAATTGCAACATAAGCACCGCCTAAAGATGATGAACGAGCATCGGGTGCAATTTTTAAAAACTGCATACCTGTTCCGCCAGTTCTAGAGTCTCCAAATGAAGGAAGTATTTGAGCTTGTAATTTAACAACACTCAATAAAAAAACAGCAAATAATAAATGTATAAATTTCATTTAAGGCGAGCAAAATAATACAGATTTTTTAAAACACGATGTTAAATAAAGATTATTTGGAAAATGATGAGAAATGGATGAAGTTGCATCTGTCTATCGCGCTTAGGTAAACATGAAAATCAATAAACATCTTTACTATTTTATCTGTGCAATTTCATCTGCGTTATTGCTTACTATTAGTTGGCAACCGTTTAGTTTTTTTATTGCAGGTTTTGCAGGTTTTATTCCTTTACTGTTTCTTGAGAAAAAAATCCGTGAACAACAGGATCATGTAGGACTATTTTTTTTATATATTTCATTAAGCTTTTTTTTATGGAATGCTGCCACCACATTTTGGATTTGGAACGCATCAGCTGAAGGAGCCATAGCTGCATTTATTGTAAATATGTTGATGATGAGTTTGCCATTTGTAATTTATCATCGAATGCAAAAACGTGTGGAAGAAAAACGTGCCGAATGGGTTTTTGTTTTTTGCTGGATAGGTTTTGAATATTGGCATTTAAACTGGGATTTATCATGGCCTTGGCTTACGTTAGGAAATTTATTTTCAACCGTTCCTTCACTTGTTCAATGGTATGAATACACTGGGCAATTGGGTGGAAGTTTATGGATACTTTATATCAATATTAAACTTTATCGTTATATCAAAACATTTAATGGTCGAACATTAATTATGAATTTTTCAAAGGCATTTAACTTGCTGTTTTTTGGATTATTTGCGCCAGTTTTTTTATCATATTATATTTTACAAAATTATAAGCAAAGAGAAAATCCATTAACCATATTGATTGTTCAACCCAATGTGGATCCTTATTCTGATAAGTTTGGTGGCATGACACCCATTGAACAAACTCAAAAAATGTTGCGCATTGCCGAACAAAAAATGGATAGCACTATTCAGTTGGTCATATTTCCTGAAACGGCTTTAGTAGGAAATTTAGATGAGGCTCAATTGGATAAAAATGAAAGTTTTCAACTTATCAAACAATTTATTCAGCACCACCC
>JANYDU010000048.1 GCA_025359805.1 Bacteroidota bacterium | reverse complement strand
TTGTTATAACATTGAATGTTTAAAAGAAACTATTGATACTGCCCAAAACGAAATAAAAACTACCAAGACAATTGAGTCTGTTGTTCACACAAAATCTAAAGCTAAAAATGCGGGTAAAGTAGGGAAAGGTCTTTTACGTATTAGAATAAATAATGAAAACTGGGATTTAATACTTTAATAAAAATAGTTAAATTCGAGTAACTAAAAACTCAACCATGAAAACTAAAATATACACCATACTTTTTTTCTGCCTCGCTACTACCAGTGCAATAACTCTTAATTGTTGTAAAAATAGTGATGATAGCCATTGCCCAAGCACTAATCAAAAGGTATTACTAAAATATAAAGACGATTATGTTCCATACCAAGGTAACGAACACTTAAAATTTTTACATAATAATACCGATACACAAATTTTTATAGCGCAAGGAAAGGAAACATATTATACAACAGAACTTGTTTCACAAGAGGGAGAGTGTCCAAAAGATTATGAAGATGTGAGGGTAAAGTTTGTAAACCAAACAACCAACGATGTTTTTAATTTGGTATATGAAAGAGATAAATCAATATTTTCAGTTAATCCCTCTCCGGGTTATTCAGATAATCTTTATACTTATTATAAACTATATTATAAAGGCAAAATGTATAACACTGAGCTATATAATTCAAATTATACTCAAATAAATATAAATGATGTTTACTACGGTGGTGTACTATATATAGGAACAGATACTACGTCTAACTATGTGGCTTATAAGGTAGGGAAAGGTCTTTTACGTATTAGACTAAATAATGAAAACTGGGATTTAATACTTTAATAAAAATAGTTAAATTCGAGTAACTAAAAATCTCAACCATGAAAACCAAAATATATACCATACTTTTTTTCTGCCTCGCTATTAGCTGTGCAATAACACTTAGTTGTTGTAAGAGTAGTGATGATAGCCATTGCCCAAGCACCAATCAAAAAATAGCCTTAGGACATAGAGATAGTTATGTACCCTATCAAGGTAACGAACACTTAAAATTTTTACATAATAATTCCGATACGCAAATTTTTGTGGCACAAGGAAAGGAAACTTACTATACAACAGAACCCGCTTCACAACAAGGGGAATGTGCAAAAGATTATGAAGATGTTAAGGTAAAGTTTGTAAACCAAACAACCAACGATGTTTTCACTTTAGAGTATGAAAGAAATAAGTCTCTTTTTGATGTTAACCCATCCTATGGACACTCTGATAACTTATTTACTTTTTATAAAATAGCGTATAAGAATAAGAACTTCAATGTTGAACTCTATAGCTCAGTGAATAATACTATAATTATCAATAATATTGGCTATCAAGCTGTAACTTACATTGGAACGGATACTGTGGCAAATTATGTTGGATTTAAATGGGGGAAAGGAATTTTAAGGATACGGGTTGACGGAGAAAATTGGGATTTAATACCATAATAATAAATAACTTATGAAAACAATAACTACAATCATCTTCACAATTATTTTGCCTTTATTTTTATTTGCTGATGAACTTAAAGTTGATAGTTGTTATAACATTGAATGTTTAAAAGAAACTATTGATACTGCCCAAAACGAAATAAAAACTACCAAGACAATTGAGTCTGTTGTTCACACAAAATCTAAAGCTAAAAATGCGGGTAAAGAAATATTAAAAAACCAAGAATTGGCAGCCTGTTGGCTTTGTGATATTGTAGATGATTTGAGCGATGCTATAGTACATATTTTTACTGGAGGATTATGGAACGAAAAATGGGGATACTATAAAGAAGGAGGGCAAAGTATTACCGGGCCTTATACCGTGTTTGATAGAACCAAAGATTTAACCATTCAATTAAATATATTAAGAGATAAGATTTTACATCCAAATGGAGATTCTACTTTTTATAAACTTTACACTAAATTTATCCTTGCTAAAGCGGATGAGTCTTCAAGTTCATGTTCCGAAAAAAACATTGTTTGTAATAATG
Organism: Bacteroidota bacterium; assembly: GCA_025359805.1. GTDB lineage: Bacteria > Bacteroidota > Bacteroidia > UKL13-3 > UKL13-3 > CAIUEQ01. Next base: position 7,603 of record JANYDU010000048.1, on the reverse strand, counting down.
CATTAATAGCCAAAGCTTCTGCATTTGTATTTGTGGTTGGGATTAGATTTACTAAAAATCAATATGGTATTAATACAGCCGTTCAAATGTCGTCAACAGATGCAAATCGTATTGCATATAAAACCAAATCCATCTTTATTATCAGTTACTTTTCTCCTCCGGGTATGGATAATGTATTAGATTGGTTTTCGGAAATCCCAATTATTGGAAACCTAACTCCTGTAAGTAGTGTTGCCAATATTATTGGAGGGTCAATAGAGTTTAGTAACATGTATTACCGCTCACAAGAAATGGTATTAATTATTTCCGCTTTCGATTTAATTAAATGGAGCAGTGCTATTGATAATACATTGCCCAATATACAAAGTGCTGATGAGGTAGAATTTATGGCTGAAAACCTAAAAGATAAATTTATTCGCCCATTTTATCGTAGGGCAATTGGAGGGGTGTTTTTATTTTCAAATAATAATTATGGTTTATTAGCAGGCTCGGCATTGGGTATGGCAGCTGTTTGTTTAAATGATTATGGAGGACACATGACAGCTTTTGACTCATGGCCCCACCGTTGGGCAAGTGTTGCCCACTATCATATTAATAATAATATGTGGAATGCCACACTTGGCGGTTCTCTTTCAAAGGGTGGAGATCTTTATGGATACAGCGAGGGAACTCATTACTTAAATGTAAGTTTAGGTGCTATGCTGCCTTATTTTAGAGCCCAACAAAATTTTACAAATAGAGATTTCAGAAACGATTATTATGATTATCCTGTTTGGTTTGGATTAATACCTCTGCCACTAAACATAGGAAGTGCATTCCCAAGCCCTTGGTCTCAACATGTGCGCAATTTTAATTTCGACCCCGATTATGATAAAATCTATCAGTGGCACATGTACCTCACACAGCCTGATGGAAACTCTCCTGCTATTGATGATAGTTGGCACAACAATTATTTTAACGGAGGCTTGGCATTAAGGCAAGGTGGCACAGATGGCACGCAATACAGTTATATAAAAAGTGACGACCCACCAATATTAGGTATTGAACGCATTACAGAAGATTATTTGGTTTCAATAGTTAATAATCCTATAAATGATAACCCCCAATTACCCGAAGCCATATCAATGCCAAGCGGTAGTGCCATTTTCAGAAACAATACTACTCAATCAGGTATTGGAGCAAGCCATTATTTACATGTAATGACGGATATAACTCAAAAGGGAGATTATAACCATCAACATACCGAACTGGGTCATTTTATGATTACAGTTGATAAGGATATTTTACTAATGGATCCACCTGTTTTTGGAGATGACCATAAAAATGAGGTTTGTTTTTTTACTCAACATAATGTAATTCATCACGGTTTAGATGTGGATGCCGCTGATGGATTGAGTGCTACAAGGTATGTTCCTATCACAATCAAAAATGCCTATCAAGAATTTAGTATTAATTTACAAGTAACCAATACCCATTTATTTTCAAGTAGTAATTATTCTAATGATACAAGAACATTTAAAATGTTTCAGGGTAATAACTATTTTTATTATATAGCAGAGGATAATGCCAATTCAAATATTACCACCAATCAATTATTTTTTAATGGAAATGGAGGAGCATACAATTCTTCTTTCTCTATCACAGATAATCATGCAAAATGGAATCATCCTTGTGTAATGGGTGGTGGTAGAGCGGGGCATTGGGGACTAACAGCAGAAACTGTATCGGATAATACCACTATTACATTTCCTGCCTCAAGTGATTATTTGTATAATGGTGATGCTGATGGAACACTTACAAGCCAATATAATTGGTTAGATATAAGTTATGGACATGGTAAACATGGTAGATTTACGGCAAGTATAAGCGGTGTTAATAATGCTAAATTTTTAACAAAACTTACTCCTTTTAGATGCGAAAGTGAATCCACCATTCAATATGCAGACGCATCAAATAATAATAGATATGGTTCGCTATCAGTAAAAATAAATAACTCCGATAGATTACACAATTTCCATTACATCAATGATGTGGTTAATGTTGCCGATACCATCATTAACCCTTTTAAATTAACAGGCAACTCAAGTACAATGAGAATTGATGCCAGTAGCGCATTTTTTAGTTATGCCGAAAACGATACGATAATTACAGGGCAATGTGTAAGTTATGCTAATTTCAGAGGAGCAAGTATTAATAATGGAGATACTTTAAAATATGAAGATACTGCGTTTATAGTAAGCACAGCAAAAATATCAGCCTATTATCAAATTACAGGTAAATTCTCTTATACAGGTTATGTAACCGCTGATAGTGGCGGTAGTGTTGTTAAATTTCGCATTCCTGATATGGAGCATTTTGTACCTATGGTTGCTGTAAAAGTTCATGGAAGTGCGCTTACAAGTACTTATCATGATACCACAGATTGGAAAAACATTACCGTTACTTTTCCTCAAGGTACAACATACTTTAATATTCAGCCTGCATTTCCGTGTATGTTGGATTGTTATTTCCCTCCTGTAAATCACAATATAGATTCAATATTTAGTGCCGATGATGGCAAATCTCATACACTCGGACATAAACTTTCTATTACCCAACCCAAAGGTATTTTACACATCACAAACGGAACTCGTGTAGATTTATGCGATAACGTTTACATGCGCAATCGTGATACCATCATTATCGAAGGAGAATGTCAACAATCATATAAAGGATTTAATCCATGTACAGGCATTGAAGATATTTCAAAAATAGATAATAGCAGCGCAATTATCGTATCGGAAGGAAGTTCATTAGTACTTGATAGTGGAAGTTTCACACATTTAAAATCGGGTGGTGCAATTTGGGTTAAACAAAATGGTTCGTTGGTTATTAAAAATGATGCACATGTTTTAATTGGCGATAGTCCGAGTTTTTGTGGTTATGGCGAAATTATAACCGAACCAGGAGCATACTTATTTATTGAACCAAATGCACATATTGAATTTGCAAGAACCATTGGAGATACCGTTGATAGAAATCTTTTCCAAGTTGGAAGTATAACTCATGCAGGAGTATATTCATTCATGGAAACAACATTAGATAATGATACTATTTTAGTAGCAGGAGTAAATCCAATTGCTATATGTGATATTGATTCCTTAAATCCAGTAAAAAACCGAGAGTGGGGCTATGCTAATTTTGCCAAGCCACTTGCTAAATATTTAACAACAAATAATAAGGACACCATTTGTCCGGGAGAGGAAGTATGTATTAAATTGAATAGAATATTAAACTCAAGTGCTACCACCATTTCTGTTTGCAAGGTAGATAGTGCTTTAACAGATACTGTTATTGGAGGCGTTCATAGTAATTATATGAAATATACCTACTCGCCCGATACTTTATGGAAAGATACTTTTCCTCCTGGCGACCATCCATGTACTATTTTGCATCAATGGCCCGATAATATTTGTTTCCACTTTAAACCAAATACTTTGCACCGAATTATCATTAATACCAAAAATGATTGTGGTAGAACAAACGATACAGTAGGATATATTTTGGTATCAGATACACCACATTTTAATTTGTCTGTTCCATCAACAGCTTGCGCAGGTATAGGAACACTCACAGTTGGAATAACGCATAGTAGTACACCCGTCTATTACACGTTCTCCATTATTCAAATGCCTGATACATCAGAGGGAGCAGATAATTCGCATTTAGATAGCTATGCTAAAAGCACTTTAGGATATTTGCCCGATACCTTTAGATTTGATTCGTTTCAATTAAAAAGCAATCGAAGCTATTTGGTGTCACTAACCATTTCAAACAGTTGTGGTGGTTATACCAAATACGGAGTTGTAAATACCCCGTTTTCGGCAAAAATAAAATTACATTTAGCATCAACATATAACAACCCAGTTGGTCCCGCAGCGTTCCAATTACAAGGAATTGTTAAGGGTGCAACTTCATACACTTATAGTTGGTCGCCCTCAACTTATCTTTCAAGTACAAGTGTGTTAAATCCTGTGTGTATGCCAAGTGCACCAATTCAATATGTATTTACAGCAACCAATGGAACTTGTACTGATAGAGATACTGCTTATGTAAAACATAATGAATGGGCTTATGCAGGAATGGATACAGAATTATGCTATAACCAAAATGTAATTTTAGGAACGGACTATGCAGGAGCAGCATTTTTAGGCTTAGTGTGGCACTCTGCAAACCATACTCAATATGATAATATTTATCAAAACGTGCAACAGAACACTCCTTATTTTGGGCAATATTTTATGCACTTTATGCTTCAACAATTGCAAGGTTATGGAAGTGGTGCTGTTACTAATTTTTTGAATAATGAAGATTTACGAAGTGCTATTTTAAAAGATGCTAACTTCATTACTTTTTACAACAACTTTATTACCAATAATGGCGACCAAAATTCATTCAGTGATTTTGAAAACATGCTAAATGCAAATGGCACATTAAAAAATCTTGTTGAAAATACATATAACTATCAACCTAATTCAGACTTCTTTAGTTATAGCTTGGCTCAAACCATGTTTAATGATTATGCTAATTGGTTAAATACAACTAATGATACGTTCTCCACTCAATGGGATAGATTAGATTCTGTTACTTGGACACCATTAACATCATTTAAAAATTATTTTAATATGATTCCTGATAATACAAGGGATAAATATTACAGAATAACCGTAGTTGATAATACTACAAGTAGTATTGAATACGACCAAATATTAGTGAAACGAGATAGTGTGGTTGCTCCAAGATTTATAATTGGCTATAAAATGGATTCAACAGCATACTTTTTGGATGTAAGTGTTCCTGAACAACATCAATATAGGTATTCATGGAATTTTGGTGATGGTGGTTATTCATTATCAAAAAATCCAATCCACACCTTTGCACATGCCGATACCTCATTTATTGTTTGTTTAACCATTAGAGATAGTTGTGGTACTTATACTAAATGTGATACATTGAAAATTGATTCTTCATTTAACATGGCATTATTTGGTAAACGAGGATTGGATAATCAAAACACAAAGAATAATTCAGCCAATTTTACTGCAAATACTATCAATTCAACTGATAATTATTTATCGGTAAACAAACCAAATCCGTTTAGTGATTATAGTATAGTTGAGTATTCAATTGCAGAAGGAAATCACAATTCAGAAATTAGAATATCAACACCACTCGGGCAAATTTTTAAATCATACAAATTACAAAACAATAAAGGCGTAATTGCAATTGATGGTTCACAATTAAGTGATGGTATTTATTATTATTCTCTTGTTGTTGATGGGGTTGTTGTAAGCAGTAAACGGATGTTGGTGCAGAAGTAATCCCCTCCAATTAATCCCTTATGAGGGGGTGTCCACCCTTGCAAACGGGGTGTGTAAAACATAAAAAGCTCTTGAAATTTCAAGAGCTTTTTATGTTTTGCCAGCTATAAAAAAAGTCCTCTCCTTTAGAGAGGATTTAGGTGAGGCTTTAACTCACATTAACAATACACAAACAATTAAATGCACCATTGCTTAATGGATAAGTTTGTGCGTTCACAGTTTGTGAAAACACTATTTGCATCGCAAATATATTTGTACCAACTCCCTTTGGAATGCTTGTAGGAGTGAGAGTAACTGTTCCCGATGAATTGTTTATCGGCAACGAAGTCGTATTGCTTAATACGGTATCGTAAATTTCACCCGCAAAATTTACTTTCGACCACGCACTTGTAAAAGCCACATCAGTTGCACCAACAGGAAATGCAAGGTCTTTTTTCGGTACAAAATTGTTAATGGTAATAATACCAGTTGCAATGTCAACCGTAAAAGGTTTCGATAAAATTGTTCCCAATGCAGCATGAATGTTAAAATTAAAATTATCCAACATCGCTTTTGCAGCAGCATTTGCAATAGCTGTTGCTACATTTCTGCTTCCACGTTCCGAAGTCGTATCAAGTAGTAATATCTCGTGCATCAATTGTGTAAGCCTTGATGTTACACGGTTATCCGATGCATTTGCCATCACGTTTCTCAATGCACTTCTCAGTAGTTTTCCCGATTTTGCAGCACTTCCAAACTCGCTTCCGTTCTCACGTGTACGCGCAAATGCAGGGTCATTTGCAATACGGTTTCCCGAAACACCGCTTTTTGTTTTCACAAGATTACCATCCTGCGTTTTGTAGAAGGTAAGATTATTAAGCGTACCCTCAATATTAATAACACTTTTTAGCTTTGCCATGATATTTAAGATTTAAATGGTTTAATGTTTAGAACTTCGTTGTTCTGCATTTAAAAACTCAAATCATATAATCATATTTTATACATCAGTCAAAACGGTATAAAATTGCCAGAAATGTCGATTTCTTCCTAAAAAGGTACATTTAGGTATAAAACGGTATGTTTCGGTATAAAATGGTATATATCAGTAGCTACTTTTAGATATGGGGAGTGTATGGCTCAAGTATGGATAGTGTATGGATAGAGTATGGATAGTGTATGAGGAGTGTATGAAACAAGTATAATTTAAAAACAAACGAACAGGTAAACAACAATTATAAAACTATCACAAAAAATATTTAGCTGCTTTATTCGTTAATACAGCAGCTAAAACATGAACAACATGTTAAAACAAAGAATCATCATATACTCAAAAGACATTCAACAACTCACAGGCAAAAGCGACAGGGCATCCCGAACATTATTACAAAAAATCAGAATAAAAATCGGTAAAGGAAAAACTCAAGCAATAACCATTCAGGAGTTTTGCGAATACCTCGGATTAAGCGAAGAAAAAGTAATACAACTACTCACTTAAATTCATTTCAATATTATTCAGCGGTCAACAAAGTATTGTTTATTTTCATTCAGGCTTTCAACAACGTAAATAAAAACTATTAAATACAAAATATCGCTTCATAATAACTCTGACATCCTAAAATGCCAAGTCACCAACCGCACAGGTGTAAGCACATTTCCAATTCGCAATAACCATCACTCAAACCAAAAATTGTAAAAGAGCTTCCACCTTTCCCACCACCAGTAAAAATTGAATTAAAGAAATTCCAACGCTTCTAAAAATAAAAAATACTCAACCGCACTCCGACATTCTTACAAGCAGCCTTGTATTCGGCAGACAGTTTAATTATTAAATACGTTGTTCGTTAATACTCTTGCGGGAAAGCACCAACCTGTAACATGCGCTAATAATCAATTTGGGTTTTCATTTTGGTATCATCAATTAAATTCTAAATTGCATCACGTTCTTCGTAACAAATAAGTGGTTCTAATTCCCAAACTGCTTTTAGCGCAGGAACGTTAGGTGCAACTGCAAAAAAAAGACAAATATTAATCAGACGATTTTAAAAATAATCATTTCGTTTTCTTTCATCACGCAGACAAAAAAGTTGACGACTTTTATTTTCGTTTGCTGACAAAATATTTTATTCGACATTCAAAAAATATTTACTGCTGTAAAAAAAGTTGGCGACAATTTTTCAATTCGCTGGTTGACATTTTAAAAAAAGTTGACAGCAAAAAAATGTTTTCGTGCGTTGACTTTTTTCCATTCTTGCGCTGACTTTTTT
>JANYDU010000044.1 GCA_025359805.1 Bacteroidota bacterium | reverse complement strand
TGGTGGTTGTATAGTGGTGGGCTATTTAGCTCCTTTTAATCATACCATGTTTATTATGAAATATAATAAATCAGGTATGCATACATCCATTCGTTTTTTACAAAAAGATTTTACTGAAATAATTATTTACCCTAATCCCTCCTCATCCGATAAAATATTTATTAGTGGAGAAACACAAGGAAGGGATTTTGCTTTATACGATATGCAAGGGAAATGTGTGCTAACTTCATCTAATCAATCACTCTCAAATGGTATTGACGTTTCATCCTTAACTAATGGTATGTATTTTTATGAAATAACGGATAAAAATACCGGAGCAATAAAATCAGGAAAGTGGTTGAAGGAATAAACATTCTGAAAAATGTATTTAAATAAAAAGCCTTTATAATTATAGAGGCTTTTATTTTTCACTTATTTATAGCTTTTATGAAATGTTGGTTAAACTAATTCTTCATATCCAACCATACAAACTCTCCGTGTTGGAAAAGAAAAATATCGTTATCTAATTCTATTTGTTGCCCTTCTTTTATTGTTTTCATATTCACATCATCATTGGCGGTATGTATAGAACCTTTAGTTACATAAGCCAGTTGAAGATATTGTTGATTGATTCCTTTTTTTGTTCCACAAAGCACCACATGGATTGGCTTGCGAATGCGCTTCAGTAATTTAAAATCACGTATATCACTATCATCAGCAAGTAGAACTAAATCACCATAATCTCTATAAGATGCAAGTGCTTTCATAATGGCTTCCATATCATTTTCAGGGTCATCGCCACCTTCACCAAGTTTTCTCACATCTTCAATATCCTTTTTAAATTTCTTGAAATCTTTTGCTTCAAATTCGTGAGCACCTCCTGTACTTCCAATTATTTTTTTATCATCGGGTTTATTATCTCCATCATTAAATAAGATATAATATTTTATTTTTTCGCCTTCATAATTTTTTTTATACCACACCAATAATTGACCAATATATGGAAACATACTTCCTGTCATATCAACCACCAACATTACTTTTTTCCATTGGCTGTTTCTTCTAAAAACTTTAAAAATAGTGGAGTCTTTTATTTTGTACTCCCCCGAAATAAATTTATCAAATTTGAGCGTAGTTTCTTTTGTTGGCGATTCATAAGTGATGTATCCTTTTTTATCAAAATGTGCGTAGCTGCCTTTCAATTCTCCTTCATTAAAATCAGCCTCAGTTTGTAAAAAACCGTTTTGATCGTAGCATCTTTCATAACCTTGCTTCACAGCATTTTTGTAAATTTCTTCGCATTTTGTATTACAATTTGGGTAAAAAGTAACACTAGGGCCATCTAACTTTCCTTCGTTATAAGTATTTGAAAATTCGATACAATCCTGCGCATCATAGTACCTAATTTCGAGTCCTTCTTTTTCTCCATTTTCAAAAAACACCTCGTATTTTAAATCTCCATTTGCCCAAAAATATCGCCAAAACCCCTGCTTCTTTCCACTTGCATCGGTAACGTTTATCGTATCGGCATCAACCACTTCAAAAGTTTTTTGTGCCAAAACTATTTGAGTGGATAATGCAATTAGAAAAAATAAAATTGTATGCTTAAAATAGTTCTTATACATCCGCCATTTCCTGTATTCAGTTGCCGAATATAGTTTCCTGCTTTTAAAATTAAAACACATCAAAACAATAGCCTGTCTAAAACAATGGATGATTATTGTGGTTTAAGTTATTACAGGAAATATTTACGACATAAATCATAATTATTTTTTGAGTTTACCCAACTATTTTTTACAAACTTTGAAATCAAAAATATGAAATCAAAAAAACTAAACGCAGACATAAAAACGGAGTTGATTACCCAATATATACTGTCAACTTTGGAGCAAAATAAATCGCCTGAAAATGTTTATTTATTTGCCAAAAAGATGGGTATTGAAGAGAAAGAATTTTATACTCATTACTCTTCATTGGAAGCATTAGAGAATGATATTTTTAGAGCATGGTTTGAACAAACTAAAATAACTCTTGAAACAGCAAAAGTTTATGCGGATTATTCTTCCCGTGAAAAATTATTGGCGTTTTTTTTTGCTTGGATTGAAACCCTAAAAAATAATAGAAGCTTTGTGAAATTTATGTTTGAAAAAGCAAAGAATCACATGCCACAAACTCCTGTTTTTTTAAAGTTGATGAAAGAGGAGTTTGTAAAATTTGCTCAACAAATTGTGCATGAAGGAATAGATTCAAAAGAAATTACCGATAGAAAATTTCTTACCGAAAAATATGGAGAAGCCGTTTGGGTAAACCTAATATTTGTTATCAAATTTTGGTTAAAAGATGATAGCAATTCATTTGAAAAAACAGATGAAGCAGTTGAGCGTTCAGTAAATCTTGCATTTGATTTGATGGGTCGTTCTCCGCTCGACTCAATGATTGATTTTGGAAAATTTTTATTTCAAAATAGATAAATCATATTGTTTGGTTTCTCTTAGTAAGAATATTTCCCAAAAGTAAATAGTTACATTAAAAAATATGGAACAAAATAGTATCCCGTCATCAAAAGTTGAACGTGCCATGCGCTTTGTAAAAACGGGTGTGCAAATTGGTGGAAACTACATGAAACATTATTCTAAAAAAATGTTGGATCCATCTCTTAACAAAGATCAATTGCACGAAGATAATGCTACTGATGTGTATAATACATTGAGTGAACTAAAGGGAAGTGCGCTCAAGGTTGCTCAAATGTTGAGCATGGAAAAAAATGTATTGCCTCGTCAATATACCAATAAATTTCAGATGGCACAATACAGCGCTCCACCACTTTCGGGGCCATTAATTGTTCAAACTTTTATAAAATCATTTGGCAAAGCACCACAAGAAATTTTTGAAACATTTAATATGAAAGCCTCCAATGCAGCTTCAATTGGACAAGTGCATGAAGCCACTTTAGGAGGTAAAAAATTAGCCATTAAAATTCAATATCCTGGAGTTGCAGAAAGTATAAAAAGCGATTTAAAAATGGTTAAACCCATTGCGTTTCGTTTGTTGGATATGAATGAGAAAGAGTTGGAAAAATATATCAAAGAAGTAGAGTCTAAATTATTAGAAGAAACAGATTATGAATTGGAGTTTAAGCGTTCTATAGAAATTTCAACTCGTTGTGCGCAAATTCCAAATTTAGTGTTTACAGAATATTATAAAGAGTTTACATCAAAGCGTGTGCTTACAATGGATTGGATGGAAGGAATGCACTTAGAAGAATTTTTAAAAACAAATCCTTCACAAGAAATAAGAAACAAAATTGGACAAGCCATGTGGGATTTTTACGATATGCAAGTGCATAAGTTACGTGCCGTGCATGCCGATCCTCACCCTGGAAATTTTTTAATGAGAAGTGACGGAACGCTTGGAGTAATAGATTTTGGATGTGTAAAAGAAATTTCAATAGATTTTTATTATAATTATTTTTCTTTACTGGTTCCTGAGTTGATGAAAGATGTTTCTATTGTGAAGCGAATTATGTTGCAACAAGAAATTATCAATAAAAGCGACACCCCTGAAGTGCAACAAATTATTACCGATGCTTTTGTTAAAATGACCAACTTGCTTCGTACACCTTTTGATTATGAAGAATTTGATTTTGGTAATAATGAATACATTGATAAAATTTATGAACTAGGGGAAGAAGTGAGTAAGATGGACGAATTAAAAAAATCAAAAGAGGGCAGAGGTTCTCAGCATGCTTTATATATTAATAGAACCTATTTTGGATTGTATTCTATTTTAAATGTACTGCAAGCAAAAGTAAAAACCGGAGTAAGAGACTGGAGCAAGGATTTAATTCAATATCATCTTTCAAAGAGTAATTAATAACTTTTACATTGGCAATCCCATCTTGATGGGTGATTGAAGACTGGGGGGCGGGTAAATCTTTTTACACATACTAGTTTTTTAAAGTTCCACATCTTAAAAACATGTGGAACTTTTTTTATCTTCACGTCATCAATAAATAATTTATTATGAAATCAACTATACAAACAATCTGTTTTACTTTAGCCATTTTTATCGGTTCATTTTTTATTGCTCGTTTAGTTTTAAATTATCAAAAATTAGAAGAACAAGAATTTGAACATGGAGAAGTGGATGGAATGGAAGAAGATATTAAGGGCAGGCTGGAATGGATGAATAATATGTTGGCTGATCCTGCAACAGGAAAAATTCCAGATCATTTTAGAGATAAAGAATTGGCTTATGCTGCAATACTTCCCATTGACAGAAATTTTTATAAAACATTTGGAAGCTACACACAACGTGGCCCTTGGAATGTTGGTGGACGAACACGTGCAATTGCAGTTGATAAAACCAACGAAAATATTTTATTAGCTGGTTCTACTATGGGTGGTTTTTGGAGAAGTATAAATGGAGGAACAACTTGGAATAAATGTATTGATAGCGCTGAAACAAGTAATATTTCGTGCATTGCACAGGATACCAGAATAGGAAAAACAAATACGTGGTATGCAGGCACAGGCGAATTGTATGGATCGAGTTTGCCGGGTGCTTTTTTTTCGGGAAATGGAGTATGTAAATCAACAGATGGTGGACTAACATGGAAACGGCTTTCATCTACATCATCTACTCCAGGCGGAATTTATAACAGTTGGTCTGCTGTTCATAATATTGTAATTAATCCAACAATTGATTCATTAGATGTAGTTTTTGTAGCCACTTTTAATGGAATTTATAGAAGCACAAATGGAGGCACATCTTTTCAATCTCGCAGAGGTGGAGGCACTTCAGGTTATAGTTATTGGACGGATGTGGCAGTAACTTCATCAGGAATTGTTTATGCTGCATTATCATCAGGAGGCAGCAATGCGGGTATTTGGCGATCAACTGATAATGGTGGAACCTGGGCAAATATTACCCCAACTTATTTTAATTCAACAACAGATAGAATTGTTATTGGCGTTTCTCCATCGGATGAAAAGCAAGTTTATTTTGCAGCGTATTCTCCAAACTCAGGCATGCAATCATTTAACTTTGAAGGAACAGGTGAGTGGAATAGTTTATGGAAATATACTTACATCAACGGAGATGGAACATTAACAGGAGGAAAGTGGGAAGATAGAAGCGTAAACATTCCAAAGCTTGGTGGACAGTTTGGAGATTTTATTTCGCAGCAAGGATATTGCCTAAGTATAAAAGTAAAACCTGATGATCCGAATACGGTTTTTTTGGGTGGAACAAATTTATATCGTTCAACAGATGGCTTCTCTACAAAAAATAATATTACCTGGGTTGGCGGCTATGGCGTAAATACCACACTTCCTGATTTTAAAGTATATCCAAATCATCATCCCGATAATCATGGTGTAATTTTTTATCCTTCTAATTCTTCAAAAATGATTTCGGTAAATGATGGTGGAATTTTTAGAACCGATAATTGTGCGGCTTTAAGCATCACTTGGAGTTCATTAAACAGTGGCTATATCACCACACAATTTTACACGGTGGCAATAGATCACGCATCAACAAATGATGTAATAATTGGAGGATTGCAGGATAATGGAACGTATTATACCAATAACGAAGATGTAAGCGCAGCATGGAAACAGCCGTTAAGTTCAGATGGTTCGTTTTGTTTTTTAGCGTCTAATGCAACAGAAGCTTATATGTCTATTCAGCAAGGAAGAATGCAACGAATTTTATTAGATGCAAATGGAAATCCAACTCAGTTTGCACGCATTGATCCAAAAGGTTTAGATAAGAAAAAATATCAATTTATAAATCCATTTACACCTGATGCAAACAATTGGAAAATGCTTTACACAACAGCAGGAGATAGACTTTGGCGCAATGATGATGTATCGTTAATTCCTTTGCATAATCAATTAGATAGCAATGCTGTTTTAACCAATTGGAATGAATTATTAAACACAAAACTTACAGATAGTTTAGATGAAATTACAGCTATAATAAGTTCAAAAAATCAACCAGATGTGATTTACTATGGAACACAAAAAGGAAAATTATACCGCTTAAGAAATGCGTCATCAAATGCTTCTATTCCCGAAAGTATAAGAGGTACCAATTTTCCAAATGTGTATATCAACTGTATTGCACAACACCCAACCGATACCAATAAATTGTATGCAGTATTTACAAATTATGGAGTGTTGAGTATTTTTTATTCGAGCAACGGAGGAGCAAGTTGGAGTGCGGTTTCCGGTAATCTGGAACAAAATGTTGATGGATCTGGAAATGGACCTTCTTGCAGGTGGTTAACCATTGCAATGGTAAACGATAGTGCTATTTATTTTGCAGGAACAAGCACAGGTTTATATGCTACAAAAAGTTTAAATGGTACACAAACTGTTTGGACAAAACAATCGCCAAATGAAATTGGAAATAGTGTGGTGATGATGATGGATTATAGAACAACCGATGGACGATTTGCAGTAGCCACTTATGGTGCAGGAATTTTTACAGCAAAACTTCAATCTATTCATGATTTGGTAAATGAAAAAATGAGTGTTCGTCAACCTATAAATATCTACCCAAATCCTGTTAAAGACGAACTTAAAATTGAATTGCCAAATTTCGTTTCTACTTCTGAATATAATTTGATGAGTGTAGATGGAAAATTGGTATTGCACGGAAAATTAGTTCAGCAAATCAACACACTTAATTTATCAGAATTAAAACAAGGAATTTATTTTTTAAATATAAACGTGAATGGAAAATGGCAGAGTAAAAAATTGTTGAAAGAGTAAGTTTAATATATAAGTATAACCAAGTTAAAATATATTCAATTTGAATAGCCTAACACTAAAAAATATACGTAAGACATTATTAGATATTATTTTCATTTTATGCGTATCCTCATCAACTTTTGCACAAGAAAATATAAAAGATTATGTCATAAAAAACGCTGTTACTATAAAATCAATTCAGCCTGATTCAATTAACTATTCTGACCTTTAATCAATAGGGAATTTTATTGGAAATTCTAAAATTGTGATGTTTGGAGAACAATAATAGTTATATGGAATTTTCGCTAAGGATTTATAAAGTGTATTTCAGTCTTTTATCACTTTATAAACTACCTCACCACCACATCATCAATTAATTCTACTCCAGCTTCTTTATTTACAAGTTCTACAATTTTACTTCGTGAATAATTGAGTTCGTTTCTTAATGGTGCCGAATCAATATGAAGGTAGAGTTTGCCTTTATTGAAATATATTTTGGAAGTGTTTTTGGCAATTAAATTTCCAACCAATTTTTCCCAATTATTAATGATATTAATTTCGGCAAGTTTACCTTTCATGTGATTGCTCTCAAACAAATCATTAATCACATCTTTTATACTTTGCTCATTTGATTTTCTTTTTACCATGAAACCGAAAATGAATTAATGTTGTGTGAGCACTTTTGTGTGTTGTAAAAATTTCACCGAGTTTTCAATATCAATATATAAGGCTCTATCTTCACTTATAAACGAGACTTCTTTTCTATATTCAGCAATAAATCCTTCCAAATGAGGAGATGTTTTTAATGGCCTTCTAAACTCAATTGCTTGTGTGGCATTTAGTAATTCGATGGCTAAAATACGCTCTATATTTTTTATTACTTTATAACATTTTGTTGCGGCATTAGCACCCATACTTACATGATCTTCTTGTCCGTTTGAACTTACAATGCTATCAACAGAAGCGGGTGAGCATAATTGTTTATTTTGACTTACAATAGAAGCAGCAGTGTATTGAGGAATCATTAAGCCCGAATTTAAACCTGGATTAGAAACTAAAAATGCAGGCAATTCTCTTTGTCCTGAAATTAATTGAAAGGTTCTTCGTTCAGAAATATTTCCAATTTCGGAACACGCCATGGCTAAGAAATCTAAAGATAACGCAAGTGTTTGTCCATGAAAATTACCCCCTGAAATAATCATATCTAAATCAGGAAAAATGTTTGGGTTATCGGTTACGGAATTTATTTCTGTGGTAAAAACTTTTTCTATATGCTCAAGCGTATCTTTACTTGCTCCATGCACCTGAGGAATGCATCGGAATGAATAAGGGTCTTGAACTTGTTGTTTTGGCTTTGCAGAGATTTCACTTTCTTGTAAGCAAGCTAAAATTTCTTGTGCCGTTAAAATTTGTCCCCTGTGTGGTCTGAGAATATGTAATGCTGGATGAAACGGATCCAATTTGCAATCAAATGCATCAATAGAAATGCAGGCAATTTTATCAGCTAAATCAAATAAATGTTGCGATTGAAGTATACACCAAATGCCATACGCACCCATAAATTGAGTTCCGTTAATTAAGGCTAATCCTTCTTTTGATTTTAATTTTATAGGTTGAAGTTTATGTTTTTGTAACGCATCAATACCAGTTACTATTGACCATTTACTATTATCCATCAACCATACTTCTCCCAAACCTAAAAGTGGCAAACACAAATGTGCAAGTGGAGCTAAATCACCCGATGCTCCCAATGAACCTTGCTGATAAACAACAGGCAAAATATTTAAATTAAAAAATTCAACTAATCGTTCCACAGTTTGTAATTGCACTCCAGAATGTCCGTAACTCAATGATTGAATTTTTAACAACAACATCAATTTTACAATTTCCTGTGGAACTGTTTCACCGGTTCCGCAAGCATGAGAAAGCAATAAATTTTGTTGTAATTTTTCTAAATCATCATTAGAAATTTTTGTATCACACAATGAACCGAACCCTGTATTAATGCCATAAAATACTGCATCATCGGCACTCATTTTTTTATCTAAGTAATCTCTACATTCATTTATCCTCTTCTTGGCTTCGTTTGAGAGCACTAATGTTTTTTTTTCTTTGATGATAAATAAAATATCTTCTACTGAAATTTTTTCGGTGATGTAAAATAGACTCATGGTATGTATTTGATGAGATGTTTTTTAAATAATTATAATATGTTGTTTGATGTTATTTCAACAATCCTAAAATAGTTTGTTCAATAATATCACAAGCGGCATTTATTTGTTCTTCATTAATAACAAGTGGTGGTGCAAATCGAATAATATCGCCATGAGTTTGTTTGGCTAATAATCCATTTTCTTTAAGTGTTAAACATACATCATAAGCAGTTTTATTTTCACCAAATGGTTTAATTACAATTGCATTTAGTAAGCCTTTTCCACGCACATCAGTAATAAGTGGAGAATTTATTTTTTGCATTCGGGCTCTAAAAATGTCTCCCATCAGTTGTGCATTCTCCGCCAAATTCTCGTCTGTTAATACTTTGAGTGCAGCCATTGCCACAGCACATGCCATTGGGTTTCCGCCAAACGTTGAGCCATGTTCACCAGGTTTAATACAAAGCATTATTTCATCATTTGCAAGCACTGCCGAAATTGGTAACACCCCGCCCGATAATGCTTTTCCTAAAATTAAAATATCGGGTTTTACATTTTCGTAATCACAAGCCAACATTTTTCCGGTTCTACATAAACCAGTTTGCACTTCATCGGCAATCATCAACACATTGTGCGTTGTACACAAATCTCTCACACCTTTTAAATAGCCTTCATCCGGAACTACAACTCCTGCTTCACCTTGTATCGGTTCAAACATAAATGCAGCCACATTTTTATCTTTTAATTTTTCTTCGAGTACAGGTAAATTATTATAGGGAATAATTTCATAACCTGGCATAAAAGGACCAAAACCCGTTGTGCTGCTTGGGTCTGTCGATGAGGAAATAGCAGCTAATGTTCGCCCCCAAAAATTACCTTCAACAAAAAGAATTTTTGCTTTATTTTCTTCAATTCCTTTTATGGTATAACCCCATTTACGTGCTAATTTTAAAGCAGTTTCTCCACCCTCAACTCCTGTATTCATGGGTAATACTTTATCGTACCCAAAATAATGTGTGATAAATTTTTCGTATTCACCTAATAAATTATTATGAAATGCCCGGCTGGTTAAATTAATTTTTGTTGATTGATGAATTAAGGCTTGTATAATTTTAGGATGACAATGCCCTTGATTTACGGCACTATATGCCGAAAGAAAATCATAATATTTTTTTCCTTCCACATCCCATACAAATGTTCCTTCGCCTTTTTCTAAAACTACTGGAAGTGGATGGTAATTGTGCGCACCATAATGATGCTCGAGGTCTATAAAATATTGGCTTTTAGTTGCTGTCATAACGGAATTCATAGGGCGAAAATAGTTCAATTGACTTGATAAAAAAAGAAAAGCCAGGCATCACCCTGGCATCTCTTTAACCCTAACTTATTAATATGTGTAAGAGAAAACTCATTACACAATATTTTTATCTTCTATTCTTCTCAATCAACTTATATAGCTCATCTAATTTTGGAGAAAGGATAATTTCCGTTCTTCTATTTTTAGATCGACCTTCAGGATTTTCGTTACTCATTTTTGGATAAAACTCTCCTCGTCCAGCTGCTTCTAATCGCTTTGGATTTACTTTATAATTATCACTCAATAACCTCACAATACTTAAAGCTCTATCTGCACTTAAAGCCCAATTATCAGGGTAACGATCTGTTTTAATTGGAATATTATCCGTATGGCCTTCAATCAACACATCAATATCTATATTCTTATTTAACACCTCGGCTAATTTTTTAATCGCTTCAATTCCTTTTTCTTCAACAGATGCACTTCCCGATTTAAACAATAATTTATCGCTTAACGAAACATATACTTTTCCGTTTTTCATCTCCACAGTTAACTCATCGGAATTAAACGCAAGCAATGCACGTTTCACAATATCATTTAATGCGTTAACCAATGAATCTTGTGTACGAATAATATTTTCTAACTCTTGTAAACGTTTTTCTCTGGCAGCCAATTCATCCGCTTTTACTTTTAATGCGTTG
This sequence comes from Bacteroidota bacterium, assembly GCA_025359805.1. Taxonomy (GTDB): domain Bacteria; phylum Bacteroidota; class Bacteroidia; order UKL13-3; family UKL13-3; genus CAIUEQ01. The sequence continues at coordinate 2,282 of JANYDU010000044.1, read as the reverse complement.
TTAAATCTATCTGCATCATTTAAACATTGTTTCATAAGTTCATTATACCGAGCATTTAACTCTGCAAACTGCGCTTTTAGCTTGTTATTTTTTTCGGTGCAATCGGTATATTTTTCTGTTAATGTTTTATATAATGAATCGAGGTAGCGATAATCTTTTCCGCGTTGAGTGGTATCTTTATTAAATGCCACAACTAAATCGTTTAGGGAATCACGTTGGTGCATTGATTTTTTAGCCTTTTTGCCAAGAAAAAAATTATATGATTTTTCGCTAAATGTTTTGGGTTCTTGATAAGGTGATTTGGGCTCGAATTGCGCAAATGCAAATTGCGTAAGCGATAAAAATAATATGAGATTAATAATCTTCTTCATGTTCAGGGTTTATTTTTGATTTGCAAAAATTCATTAATTCACTCATCCATAAAACAACTATATGTAGTTTTTATTCAGAGTGTTTTAAACATTAAGAAAAAGTGAACAGTAATGCACACAAATAGAGCCTATAAAAGCGTGTAAGAATTGAAATATGTTGTGTTAAATTATTTTGCCTTATCAACGGCAATTACAAGAGGGATTTTTGCACGATTTACAATGTCAATTACCTTTACCATTTCATCAACAGAAATAGCTTTATCCATACGCAAAACAATAGATGGCGTTTGTAATTTTGCAGCTTCAGCCATCAATACTCCTTCCATATTTTCAAGAGTTACTTCATCTTTGTTTACGTAATATTTTAAATCGGCAGTAATGGCTACATTTATTTTTTGAACCGGAATGGCGTGTCCTGTTTGTCCTTTAGGCAATAATAGTTGAATAGCATTTGGGCTTGCCAATGTTGAAATAATCAGGAAGAACAACATCAAAAAGAAGAGAATATCCGAAAGTGCTCCAGCTTCAACTTGTGCATGTACGTGTTTCTTTTTCCTAAAATTCATTAGATAACTGGTTTGTAAAGTATATCTAAAAACTCAATGGCTGTTACTTCCATTTTGTTTACCGTACGTTCAATTTTTGTATTCAAATAGGTATAAAATATATAGGCAATTACACCCACAATTAAACCTGATGCTGAGGTAACCATTTTCACATAAATACCACTGGCAATAATTCCAATGCTAATATTATCACTCATCGAAATATCATAAAACGCTCTAATCATTCCCACCACCGTTCCTAAAAAACCAAACATGGGAGCTAATGCTGCAATGGCTGCAAGGAGGTTTACATTTTTTTCCATTTTATACACTTCCACACGAGCTGTGTTTTCAATAGCACTTTCAATATCTCTAATTGGCGACCCTAAACGTGATAATCCTTTATGAACTAATTTGGCAAAAGGCGATGATATGCGATCGCAATAAGTTATTGCACCTTTTATATCTTCACGAATCAACATGTCTTTTACATTGTTTACCAAATTGGCATCTATCTTACTGGCTTTATTGATGTATAATAATCGCTCAACGAATAAATAAACAGAGATAACCGATAGCAATAAAATCGGAATCATAATTACTCCACCTTTAATAAGCAATCCAAAAATAGATAAGCCCTGCTCTGTTGCTGGTGCAACTGCTACGGTAGTTTGAAGAAATATAGTTAACAAGCTCATGTGCGTTTGTTTTGTAATTCAATATTATAACCCTGCATTGGTTTAATATTTCCTAAATCTACACACTTGTGGATAACAGAAAAAGGCTGCTCTAAAAAATAGAACAACCTTTTCTATTAATATTATTTACTAATGATGTTTCGTAACGATAAAAATATATCTAATTGTTAAGATTTATTCGGGTAATTTTTTCGGAAAAACGGATATAGTTATCTTTTTCAAGTTTTGCTTCTGTTTGCTCTAATGCATCAATATCTTTAACTGAAAAAGGGGCATTTGAATTCTTTTTCCTGAGAACATCAACAACCTTTTTATGTTCTTTAGTTATTGGTTCGTTTATATATAAATCATAATTCCCGATTCCCGTGAAATGAGAATTCGAGAAAGTTTTTAAACCCTCAGACAAAACCCAAAAATCATTTACGTGATTTTTAATTGTTTCGATTTCAGTGTTTAAGTCAATTGCTTTACCTGCATATACACTTCCATTACAACTGATAAAATCTACTTTTGAAGATTTAATTATTGTTGGAATAATATTGTCTTTAATCTCATAGTTTTTATCCGTACGATTTGTAAATGTTTCTTTTTTGAGGTATGAACTCAATATCCGTGAAAATTCAATATTCCTATGTCTTGGTGCAATTCTTTTATCACCAGTATATTTT
>JANYDU010000018.1 GCA_025359805.1 Bacteroidota bacterium | reverse complement strand
ATTGGCTATTAGTATTAAGCTATCGTTCGCTCCTTCAAACACATTATTAATATTCCAAATATTTATGCCTTTAATAGTATCTATATTTTTATAATTAATAAAATCTCCATTAAGTGTAGTTCTGAAAAGGATAGTGGAGTTAGTTCTAAAAAAACTCTCATATTGATCTGGAGTATGAACCACTGCCGAAAATATCAATTCGTTTTTACTAATTGATTTCACATTACTCATATGAACATAATCATACTGGCTAGTAAAACTATTTAAATAATCAAATTTGTTTTGTGCCTTAGCTTGGCTAAACAAACAGATTATACTTATTGATATGAACACTTTAAATTTCATTATACTCTTATATCTCTTATTCTTAGTATGGTGTATGTATTGTAAAAGTTAAAGACCTTTTTGATTGAAAATTTATTTTACGTTCATACAGCATCATTATATCACGTTCAATTTTTTATCTTCAGCTCTTCTCTAAAATCAATTTCATAAAAATTATTTTTTAAAACATCAATTGAACACTTTAAGTTATAGCCATCACAATAAATTTCTATATCATTTATGTTGTTTGAAACACTAAAAGTATTGGAGTTAATCAATACTTGATTTTGCCCTGAAGTATTTTTTATGGTGATGATAAAAGATGTGGAGGGAATGTTTTTAATACTTACTGTTGCGCTAGCTGAGGTTTTGGGATAACGAATAATTGTATTGGAGTTACTATCATTTATGGTAAATGCAGTTTCAAAATCTTTAAAGCCTTTTACATAAATTCTGGCATTGTATTTCCCGTATTCACACTCAAAACTAGTTGTACCTTTATGAAGTTGATAAGAAGTATCATTAATAAATAAAGTTGCTTCATTAGGAATTTTAGTAAAGTGTATTACACCTTTTTTTATCTCAGATGAATAAATACTGTTTTCATCAGTAATATAGAATTTGCCATGATGTAAATGAAAGGTTAGAAAAAAAGTATTATTTAAGTAGGATTGATTGTACCAAAAATTCTCCTTTAATAAGGGTAATTTTTTGTAACCTGATTCTTTTTGATAAGGGTTCCAAGTATTGAACAAAATTTTATCATTGCCATCGGTATAGCTTCCATTACAATCGGCATCCAACAAAATATATTTTACACCATTACCATCCACAGCCAAAACATAAGATGCATTTTGCAAATAGTAATTTTTATGGCCTATTGAATCCAATACTTCATATAAATAAAACAAAGAATTATCGCGAAGCAAAAATGGATAAAATGGATAAGAAGGAATGGTTAAAACGGAATCCAAGCAAGCTCCCCAACTCCAATTTATTTTTGTAGAACCGAATAAAAAATTTGGGCACCATTTATTAATTATTGTAGCCCTTTTTTGAAGGATATTTCTATCATAGTAAATATTATTTTTTGAAAACTCTCTGCTTACTAATAAATAGTTTCCATTTCCTTTAAGTTCAAAAAAATCGCTGTCAATTTCCCTAATTTGAATGCCCGCTTCATTCATCATAAAAAAGTATGCCTTTTCTTCAAGTAAAACTTTGTTGCTTTTAAAATCGGGAGCAAGCCATGCAAAATCTGTAAAAATATCTTTCTTCACTTGAGCGTTCATTTGTTTGTTTATAAACTCAAACTGCTGTGCCGAAAATCGTTTTATCAATTGAGAATAGGTAATGCATGAAAAATTGCCAAGAAAAATAATCAATAGAAATAATTGTTTCATGGAGTTTTATTTATACTTAGCAAGTAACAAACTTTTTCAAAAAAGTAACTCTTAATATTTTCATATTTTATTCTTTAGGCGCAAAAAAAGCAGCCTTCCCGACTGCTTTATCTGTTCTATCAAGTGTATAAAATTGCTTAAGTTATTTTGCTTTAAAAGGAACGATTTCGGCATCTCCCCATAAATCTTCAATAGCATAAAATTCTCTTTTTTCTTGTTGAAAAACGTGTGCCACCACATTAATATAATCTAACAAAACCCATTCTAAATTTTCGTATCCTTCTCTGTGCCACGGGCGTTCTTTAGTTGTTTTAAACAGCTCATCTTCGGCACTATCGGCAATGGCTTCCACTTGTTTATCAGAAGGGGCATGACTAATTACAAAAAAATCAGTAGAGGCTCCTGTCACATTGCGCATATCCAATATTTTTATATCCTCCGCTTTTCGTTCGGCCATCCCTTGTGCTAGCAATAACGCAATCTCTAATCCATCATTGGTATCTTTTGTTGGGCGTTTTGCTGGTGCAGGTTTTGCAATAGTTTTTGCGGTTTCTTTTTTAGCAGCAGTTGTTTTTTTAACAGCCACAGCCTTTTTTGCAACTACTTCTTTTTTAGCGGGAGCAGTTTTGGTAACTTTTTTAGCAGCAGTTGTTTTTTTTATTGCAACACTTTTTTTAACAGTTGCAGTTTTGGTTTCTTTCTTAGCCATGTAAATCTATTATCTTCGAGGCAAAAGTAACATATTTGGCTTACATATTTCAACAAAGCATTGGCTCGCAAGTATTTCGTTTTGAGGAGTGTTCATCAACTAATGATGTGATGCGCAATTTATTCGAGATCAATCAAGCTCATCATGGCGCAGTGGTTAGCACTAATTTTCAAACTCATGGGCGTGGGCAAGCAGGAAATAATTGGGAATCCATATCTCAAAAAAATATAATGCTGAGTGTATTGGTGATGCCCCCATCTATTTTAGCTGATGAACAAGTGTATTTAAATTTGTTTGCCTGTCTTTCGGTATTTGATTTTGTGAATTCATATTTTCCCAATCAAACAAAAATTAAATGGCCAAATGATATTTATGTAAACGATAAAAAGATTGCTGGTTTGCTCATCGAAAATAGTATTCAAGGCACATCCATAAAAAATAGTATTATTGGAATAGGCATCAATATCAATCAACAGCAATTTCAAAACGCACATGCCATTTCTTTTTCGGTATTATTAAAGAAAGATGTTGAGATGGATAATTGTAAGAATGAATTACTTGTTTTTTTGAATAAAAGATATGAAGAGATATCCCTACATTTGAAATATAAATTGATGAATGATTACCTAAATGTATTGTATAAAAAGGACGTGAAGTCAATGTTTAAAGTTGGAAACGAAATTTTGGAAGGAGAGATTAAAGGAATTGATAGTTTTGGCAGATTGAAGTTAAAAGTTGAAAATGAAATCAAATTATTTGCATTTAAAGAAATAGCATATTTATGAAAATGATTAAAAATGTACTCGTGTTTTTTTTATTGTTAGTTATGGTTTCTGTTTCTGCACAGGAATATATTTTATTAAAAACTGGAGATAAAATTACTGCTAATATTATCTCAATAGCTAATGATAATTTGAGTTTTAAACTTTTTGATGAAGCAGATACCACTTTATATTTTTTAAAAAAGGAAAACATTTTAGCGATTGGTTTCGGAAGTGATATTTACAAGCGATTAAAAGGTGTGAAACAAAAAAATGCAAGTGCAATTAAGCCAACAACTGCTATTACTTTACCAGATTTTATTTATCCAAAAACAGAGGAAAAAATTAAGGTATATATTGATTCTATTACACCAACACAAGTGCTTTTTAAAATGACATCATCAACAGATACCAGTCAATATGCCATTAATAAAAGTGATGTTTTTCAAATTTGTTTTAGAGAGCTTCAATCAACCGAAACAACCGATGAGCCTGTTTATACTAACCAAGAGTTGAGGTTAAAAGGGCAACAAGATGCAAGGATTTACTATACCGGATATAAGACACCAGCATCCATTGCATTTTTATCAGGCATATTGCTAATTTATGGATTGCCTTTTCCTATTGTTTCTTCTCTTGTTGAGCCCGCAGAATATTCTTTAGGTTATCCAGATTTAAAACTTGCTAAACAACCCATTTATGCAAATGCTTATAGAACTTCGGCACATGGTACAAAAGCTGGAAAAGTTTGGGTTAATTATGCAGCAGGTGTAGGAACGACTTTTGCTTTAATTATATTTGCTATTGCTATTGCATATCGCTAAATGATATGGTTAACTTAGTTGTTGATATCGGAAATACAAAAATAAAAGCGGGTATTTTTAATGATAATACCTTGCAAAAAACTTTTGTGTTTGATAAAGATAAAACGCCTGATTTACAAAAAATAATCGACACCTATTTGCCTTCAAAAAGTATATTAAGCAATGTGGGTTTTGAGGATATAGAAATAGAAAAAATACTTAGCGCTCAAACTGATTTCATCAAGCTCTCTCACCAAACAAAATTACCTTTTAACAATCATTACCAAACACCACAAACTCTTGGTATGGATAGAATTGCTGCCGTTGCCGGAGCTGTTCAAATGTTTCCGAAAACCAATTCTTTAATTATTGATTTAGGAACTTGTATTACCTATGATTTTATTTCGGCAGATGATAATTATTTAGGAGGAGCCATTTCTCCAGGTTTGCAAATGAGATTACATGCCTTGCATCATTTCACGCAAAAATTGCCCCAACTCACCTTTAAAGAAATAAATGAATTTGTTGGAACCACCACAGAAACTTCTATTCTTTCGGGTGTGTTTTATGGAATATTGGGCGAAATAAATGAAACGATTACTCGTTATGAACAACGTTATGGTGCGGTTCAAGTGATTACTTGTGGTGGCAATTCAGTTTTGTTTGATAAACACATAAAAAGAAACATATTTGCAGCGCCTTTTTTGGTGCTATACGGATTAAATAAAATACTTGCTATCAATGTTCATTAAAGCCTTTAGGCTTCTCATATATTTTAGTTTTACAGTTATTACTGTTCGTGCTCAAAACCTTAGTAAATCTCCATACTCAGCTTTGGGTATTGGTGATTTGCAGTTTGGAGGTAATGCAACTCAAAGTGCATTAGGGCAAACTGTGCAAGGTTTTAGGAGGGCTTCAGAAATTAATAATCAAAATCCGGCTTCTTATGGAGGATTAAAATACACCATTATTGAAGCTGGTTTTAAACAAAGCTCAGGAGATATTATAAATACTTTTGGCAGTAGTCGCATCTATAATTATTCTTATGGTTATTTAAGTATTGGAATTCCACTTTCACAAAAATTGCGTTGGGGACTTTCATTTGGCTTGCAACCAGTTAGCAGTGTAGGGTATTCCGTTGCATCAAATGTAACGTATGCAGATGCTACCGGAAGTATGAATTTGCCCGCAATACTTCAAACGGCAGGTAAAGGCGGGATTTCGAAATTTTATTTAGGAACGGGTATTGCGGTATTAAAAAATCTTTCTGTGGGAGTTAACGTATCATATATGTGGGGGCAATTATCAACTATAAAATCTATTTATATTGATCCAAGTTTAAATCAATATAATGTTCAGGAAGTAAGAAAAACGTACGTTGGTGATGTATATGTTGATTATGGAATTCAATATCATAAACTTTTCAAAAATAAACTTCTTGAAGATAAATATAAATTAGTTATTGGAACCACTTTTAACTTGGCAACTGGATTAAACTCTTCTCAAGATTATAGCGCACGCACATTGGGAGTTGGAGGAATTTCAGGAACAAAAGATACCATTGTATATGATGGAAATAGAAAAGGAGTTATTAATCTTCCATTCATCATTAAAAGTGGAGTTTCATTTGAAGAAATTGATAAATGGATGGTGTGTGCCGATATAAATTACGCGAATTGGTCTACCTACAAATTATTTGGAACTACAGACTCATTAAAAAATAATTTAAGCATTTCGGCAGGGGCAAGTTTTATTCCTAAAAAAGCAGATTATAAAAACTATATAAATAGAATTGAATATAGAGTAGGAGCGAGGTACGACAATGGATATTTAAACATTTATGGAACTAATATTTCTACGTATGGCGTTTCGGCAGGATTAGGATTGCCTCTTAGTATTAGAGGCTCAAAACTAAATATTACTGGAGAATATTTTGTAAGGGGAACTGCTAAAGATAATTTAATAAGAGAAGAATACTTTAGAATAATAATGGGATTAACTTTTAGCGATAAATGGTTTGTTAGATACAAATATGATTAGTTATGTATAGATACATCATCACTATAATAGTTGTTTTTTTTCTTTCATCATGTAGTAACGACCCAGAGAAAATTCGCATCGTTACCGAAAAAAACACATTGCCCATTGAAACGGGACAAAATGTTCAAATCAATTATACCGATTCGGGATTTACCAAAGCACGCTTATTTGCTCCTCTCCTAGAACGATATGCTAATGAAGAAAAAAATTATACTGAAATGCGAAAAGGTATAACAGCTTATTTCTATAATAAAAACAGAAAAATAGATAGTTATCTTAAATCAAAATATGCCATTAGATATGATAGAGAAAAAAAAATGGTAGCCAAAAATGATGTAGTACTTGTAAATAATAAGGGGGATACTTTAAATACAGAAATATTAAATTGGGATGAAGTAACCCAACGAATATATTCCGATCAATATGTGCGCATCACAACCCCCGATGAAATTATTATGGGTGATGGTTTTGAATCAAACACTGAATTTAGTAAGTATAAAATATTTAAAATTAGAGGAACTGTTAGCCTAAAAAAATAATGCAAAAGTGGATTTTGTATAATTGGATTATCATTGCTATTACCGCATTATTAGTGGGGGTTTATATCAGTATTTTTGAAGATTTTTTAAAAGATAAAGCCTACCTTTATTTTATTATTGCCATATTATTTGGTGTGATATTTTATTTGCAGCATAAGAAAAAAGGATGAGGTTATTAAGGGGTTGGGTTATTTGGTAAGAAGATATTTATAAACTGAACTTCATTTTTAAATTTTCACATTTTGAATATCTTCATATCAAAAATCTCATTCATCAAAAAATCCTATATTTGAAACGTGAACACAGCACTCATTCCAGTTATTCTTTTAAGTATTCTTATCTCAGCTTTTTTTTCGGGAATTGAAATTGCATTTATTTCTGCCAACAAATTACTCATTGAGCTTAGAAATAAACAAGGAAGTTTTTCAGCAAAAATACTTTCACCATTTGTGAGCAACCCCTCAAAATTTATTAGCACTACGCTTGTTGGAAATAATGTGGGATTGGTTATTTATGGAATTTATATGGGCGATTTTTTAAAACCATTATTGCTTGATATCATTCCATATGCCAATGAAAATACTTTTTTAATTTTGTTGCTTTCCACAATTATTTCTACCATCATAGTTTTAGTAACAGCAGAGTTTATTCCTAAAATGTTGTTTAGAATAAACCCCGATATTGTTTTAAATATTTTGGCTTTCCCTTTTCTTATTACCTATTATATTTTTTGGCCATTGGTTCATTTTATCATGTGGTTAGCAAAGTTTATTTTAAATAATTTATTTCAATTAAATTTTACAGAAGTAAGTCCTGTTTTTAGTAAAGTAGATTTAGATCAATACGTTACCGAAAGTGCCGAAGACCTTCATGAGGAAGGAGACGTGGACACAGAGATTTTTAAAAACGCTTTGGATTTTGCAAATGTGAAAGTAAGAGATTGTATGACGCATCGTACAGAATTGGTGAGCATAAATGTAATGTCGACTACTGATGATTTGTATCAAAAATTTGTAGAAACTGGGTTGTCAAAAATTTTAATTCATCACGAAACAGTGGATCATGTGATTGGTTACGTGCACCAAAAAGATATTTTTAAAAAGCCTAAAAGTATTCGCTCTATTTTAATTCCTATTGAAGTGGCAACAGAAGCGATGCCAGCAACAGATTTGTTGAATACATTTACCAAAACACATAAAAGCATTGCTTTAGTTGTGGATGAGCTTGGTGTTACTGCGGGCATTGTTACCATTGAAGATATTATGGAAGAAATTTTTGGCGAGATAGAAGATGAGCATGATGTAGAGCAGCTTACCGAAAAACAATTGAGCGATAAAGAATTTTTATTTAATGCGCGTTTAGAAATTGATTATTTAAACGATAAATATGAACTCAATATTTCGGAAGGAGATTACCACACACTTGGAGGATATATCATTTCGGAGTATCAAAATATTCCTTCACGTGGTGATACGATTGATATTGGAAAATTTCAATTCATTATTGTATCAACCGATAAAACAAAAATTAACGATGTGCGATTGAGGATTGTGAATTAATTACATTCCTTGCACTTCAAAACGTGGAGTTCCTTTTAGTCCGTTATCATCATAAAAATCTATAAAACGGATTTTATAATACTTTAAAGGATAATTACTTTTAACTATATAGTTTACAAAACTTCGAGTTGTATATCTGCCGTTGGTAAAATTATATACCTTCCAGTCAAAACCCATGGCATCACGGTTATGGCTAAAGTGTATTTGCTGCACGTTATTGTAATTTACATTTGCAAAAAGCAACGTGCTGTCAATTGCTGCTTGAACTTTATGGTTATTGATAAAAATTCCTGTAACGGAATATAATAACGGAGGAGAAAATTGATAATACACATACCGATAACGAAGAAAACAAAAATGCCAATTGTTTTTATCGGGTTCAAAGTTTAAATAGGTTCCATCATTATCAAACGAAAAATACACATGTGCTTTTGATGGATCTTTTTGTATTGTAAAATTATGAATATTACTTCCATCCAAATTAGCAATCTGTAAGATATATTTTGTGGCATCAAAATAAATAATTTTAAATTGCATGTATCGAGTAGCATCAGTAATTTGTGATCCTCTATCAATCACATATACACTATCTTTATTTGGCATACGTGATTGAAAAATCCATTTGCTTAATACCAATGAGTCATTACTGCCATTGGCATCATCCCATTTCCATTTTAGTGTTGTTGGGTCGGAAATAGGTTTAAACTGAACCGTATTTGCATTTGCAATGAGTACTCCTTTCCCTCCGTTCATGTATATCAAATATCCTCCAGGATCGGCATCAAAATATAAATCCCAACAATTATTTTCAATCACAGTAGTTTGCTGATTTTCTAAGTTTACAAATATTTGTTTATCGTAATTTGGACCTAAAGAGGTAGTAAGTAATTTTAACGAACTATCGGCAGCAGGAAGAATAATTGGCTCTTCCTTTTTTTCGCACGAAGTGAAACTAAAAGCAAAAAGGGCAATTAATAAAAAGATAAAATAGTATGTTGAAACTTTCCTCATGATTTATTTTTTTCGATAGTATAACGTACCCCTATAAAAAATGTACGACCCATTGCAGCTTGAGCAATATTGGTTCCTGATGAATGAACACCGCTTGAAATACTGGCTGCAATATTGGTTACGTTAAAAATATTTTTTACTCCTGTAGTAATATTTAATGATTTTTTAAAGAAATTTTTTCCAACACTCACATCCAATAAACTAAATGGATCAATGTATCCCAATGTAATTTGTTTTGAGGTAATATCGTATTGATAGTTTTGTAATCGGCCATTGTATTTATAAAAAATAGAAGCCGTCATATCTGCTTTTATAAATTGATAATTAAAATTTGCTCGTACTTCATTGCTAAAAAAGAACTCATTGTTTGAAGTTAAATTCATCAACGAATTATTTTTCCCTGTGTAACTATATCCTGCAACGAAAGAGTAAAATGGTGCACGATATTCTACGTTTAAATTTCCTCCTACACTTTGAAATTCATCAATATTTATATACTTGGCACTTAATGTTGCCGATGGATCTAATGCTAAAGAAATCATGTTGCTGATATGGTTATAAAATGCAGAAGGTTCAATCCTAAACACACGTTCCGAAAATTTATATTGATACTGAACACTCGCTTGAAAATTATCTCCAGTTTCGGCAGTAAGGTTTGGATTACCTTGCACGTTATGGCTGGGATCTACAAAATTTAAATACATTTCTTTTAATGATGGAGCTCTAAAGCCTCTGCCATAAGACGCACGTGCAGTTATTTTTTCAGTGATATCATATTTTAAATTGATGGAAGGAATAAGTGGTGCTTTAAAAACAGTATTATATGTATAGCGTAATCCAGGTCTTAGTAATAATTTTTTATAGCGAATTTCTGTACTTCCAAAAACATTATAATCATTTATGGATTGTTTGTTGTCTCTAATTTTATTGCCTTCCGTATTTTCTAAATTTATTTCATAACCTACTTGATAATTTATTTTTTTGCCTCGTTCATTTTTCGAAAATGTTCCGCGACTCATCCATAAATTAAAATAATTTGTATCTTGTTGAGATGGATCAGGAATTAAATTTTCCTGTAGTGAAACCAAATCTTTTCTAACGGTATTGGTAATTCTTCTATAACCGGAGTACGATGCAACGATATTCATTTGCTTTCCTGCCGAAAATTTATGGTCGAAAAAAAATGAACTGGTTACACGTGTTGTATAATAATATTGATCGAGTCCATAAGCAAAATAAGGTGTAACGGTTCCTGAGTCTCGGCTGGTTACTTTTTCATTAAAAAATTGATTGCTCCATCTTAATGTCGATTTTTTTAAATTTCTTCCAACAGCAACTTCTCCAAAATATTGTTCGCGAGGTTTCCAAAGTTTGTATCGAGAATCTTTATCGGTATTATATCCTTGAAAATAATTTCGTCCTCCGCTTAATGCCAAATTCCATTTTTTATTACTGATGTTTGCAAAGGCATCAATATTATATTGTCCTATCGTCTCGTAGTAAGTATTTACACCTGCTTTAAATTGTTGTTTGTTAGGTTTTTTGGTGATGAGATTAATAACGCCTCCTAACGCATCTGTTCCAAAACTCACACTCATCGGGCCTTCTACCATTTCAATACGCTCAATATTATTTAAGTTAATTTGTGTTAAATCAATGCTTCCATTTTCTCTACCTATTACAGGCACTCCATCAATTAATACTTTTATATTTTGCCCGCCTACACCTTGCAAACTAATGCTGCTTCCTAAAACCGGATCTTGAGTAATTCTAATATTTAATTCATTGGTTAGTACATCACGCAAATTAAATGCACCTTGAGCCTGAAATCTTTTGTTATCAATAACTCGCATTTTGTATACTGATTGTTGCAATGAGTTTTCTCCATACTGACCAGTTACTACCACATCATTTAACTGTTGTGTTTTATTGGTAGCAGTATCTTGTTGAGCAAAAACTGACAGGTGTATAAAAACAGCAAACACCCCAATGAGTGGAGTGATTGCTGTGTAAAATGTATGTCTGTTTTTATTATTCAACGATAAATTTCTTTGCTGTTTTTATTCCATCTGATTCAATGGTGATAAAATAAATTCCTTTACTAAAAGCACTTAAATCAAAAGAGGTTTCATGTTGATTATTGATTGATTTACTAGATATGTTTTTTCCTGTAATATCAAAAATATTTATTGAAGATGTTTTTACACTTTCGTTCAATACAATATTTAAAACAGATGTTGCAGGATTTGGATACACCTCAAATTGATTAGGAGTATTTTTAACATCTGCAATACCAACTCCTGAAAACATTGTTTTATTAAAGACAAATTTGCCTGGATCTGCTGTGGTAAATTTTGTAAAATATAAACGATAAGGTTTATTGTCGGCTTGGCTTTGTACAAAAAATGCCATCGAATCTATTAAACTATAATCAGCTGGAGGTGGCCCCATTGGAGGATTTGCCCAATCCCAATTAATATTATTTATCTGACTGTTAAGTGTAACGCTTGAGGCAGCTATTGTATTTTTATCTACATGCATAACACGTACTGATGGTGCTTTAGGATTACACAATACGCCAGCAACATTATATGGAACTGCTGGAGGTGGCCCTAAAAATACAGGAGTATTAAAATAAGTAAATACCATATCCCATAAATTTTGATTTGGCTCACGGCTAAACTGTGTTTTTGAATTTAAATTATAGTAAGCAAATAATTTATTGGCGTAAGCTGATTTTGTAATTTTTACTGTACTGCTATCGGAGTTATCAATATTTGAAAAAGTAAAAACCCATTGAGAATCATAAACCAATCGTTGAATGATAAACTTTCTAAAGTTATACGTTGTACCATTTTTTATTTTTATTAAATAAATATTGGTACCAATAACATCATGGCTTGTTTGATCGTATGAGCCCCATCCATAATTGAATGCCGAAATATTTAAGCCATAATTAAAAGCACTTAAATCCCAACTGCTATCGTTATCGTGCAAACGTGTCCAATTGTTAAAACCTGTTGTGTCGAAATTTGACCATTGTGAATTTGTGAAATTAGACTTAAAAACATTTACACCACGTGCTTCATTGATACGAATGGAAGTGGATTGTAATGTATTATTTGGGAATAAAGATGGGCGCACCGCAAATGCCAAATGCCAAGATGAATTATTAGCACTATCAACAAATCCATTTTTCATGCTATAAAAAATATCTGTTGTGTAACCTGGTTTCATCATTACAGAATCAGCAATGCCTTGAGCATTAACTCCAAAAAATGCTGATGATAAACAAATAGAAAGGAATAATTTTTTCATGTAATTTTTTAAGTAATTGAGCGTGCAAAGTAACATTGCCTCATACACTACATAGGCACTCAAAATTGTTTATGACATGATTTTGACAATGCCTGAAAAAGCTATTGCGAAAGCTGAATTTTATTATATTTTTATGCCCTCAAAAAAATGAGTTTTAAAACTTTTTAAATACAACTATATGAACCCTTTATTCAAAAAAATTATCCCTCACATCATTGCTATTGCCGTGGCATTTGTTGTAATTTTTGCTTATTTCAATCCGATGTTGGGTGGCAAAGTTTTAAAACAGGGTGATGTGCAACAATGGAGAGCAACGTATCATGAAATTGCCGAATATGAAAAGACCTCGGGAGAAAGAACATTTTGGACAAACAGTATTTTTAGTGGAATGCCAACCTATTTAATTGGAGCGTCATACAAAAATAATTTTACAGGCTACATCAGTTTTTATTTAAGTAAGGTGATGCCAAATCCAATCGACACACTTTTTCTGTTGTTCATTTGTTTTTATATTTTACTACTCACTTTTGAAGTAAGCCCATGGCTTGCCATTGCTGGTTCTTTAGCATTTATGTTTTCTACTTTTAATTTTATAAATATTGATGCAGGGCATGTAGGAAAAGGAAATGCTATTGCATTTATTCCTTTGGTTTTAGCAGGAATAAATGTTACGCTTCGAAAAAATAAATTATTAGGTGCATTACTCACAGGTATTGCACTTTCGTTTGAATTAGCTGCTGGGCATTTACAAATTACTTATTACCTCGCTATATTAATTATGGTGTGGATGGTGGCCGAATTTATTTTTGCCATTAAAGAAAAGAAAATTGCTCATTTGGTTATTTGTGGAATGTACTTAGGAGTTGCGGCTTTATTAGGTGCAGGAACAAATATTACTGGACTAATCACTACCGAAGAATATGGAAAATATAGTATCAGAGGAAAATCAGAATTAACAAAAACAACAAGTGGAGAAAGTAATGAATCCAATTCGTCATCAGGTTTAGATAAAGATTATGCTTTGCAATGGAGCAACGGAGCAAGTGAGCCTTTTACTTTGTTGATTCCAAATTTTTATGGAGGATCAAGTATGGGGGAATTATCAACCAACTCCGAAACCTTTAAATTACTTAAACAAAATGGAGTGCCAAATCCAAAACAAGTGGTTCAGCAATTACCTATTTATTGGGGCACACAGCCTTTTACAGCGGGTCCAATTTATTATGGAGCCATTATCTGTTTCTTATTTGTATTTGGTTTGTTTATCATTAAAGACAAAGCAAAATGGTGGATACTTGTTATTTCAGTTCTGGCTATTTTTCTTTCTATGGGAAGAAATTTTATGCCACTTACAGATATTTTCTTTTATCATTTTCCACTGTATAACAAATTTCGTTCGGTAACTTTTATTCTTGCCATCACGCAAACCATGTTTCCATTATTGGCCATACTTGCCATCAGAGATTTGATGAAAAAGGATATGAAAGCAGATGAACTCAAGAAAAAATTATTGTATAGTTTTTATGTTGTAGGAGGATTATGTTTACTGTTTGCAGCGCTTCCGGGAATGTTTTTTGATTTTACTTCACAAAGCGATTCACAGTTACCAGAATGGTTACGTCCTGCTATTATTTCTGATAGAGAAAGTTTATTGCGCATGGATGCTTTGCGTTCGTTATTATTTATTTTACTTACTACAGGTTTAATTTGGTTTTACATCGCCAAAAAAATTAAAGCCGAATATTTAATTGGCACATTAGCCGTTTTGATGTTGTTTGATTTATGGCAAGTGGATAAAAGATATTTGAATGATAAAGATTTTGAAGCCAAGAAAAAAACGGAAGCCGATTCATTTACCAAAACACAAGCTGATGAAATAATTTTGCAAGATAAAGACCCAAATTATAGAGTGTATAATACCACACAACGATTGGATCAGGATGCACTAACTTCCTATTGGCACAAATCAATTGGTGGGTATCATGGAGCAAAAATGCGCAGGTATCAAGAACTTATTGAATTTCAAATTGCCAAAAATAATAATGAGATGTTTAACATGCTTAATGTAAAATATTTTATTGTGGCTGATAGCACCAATCAACTTTATCCTCAACAAAATCCAATGGCAAATGGAAATGCTTGGTTTGTTAAGGAGTACGTAATGGTTGAAAATGCGGATGCTGAATTAGATTCTCTTACTCATTTTAATTCCAAAGAAAAAGTATTTATTGATAAACGTTTTACTGATCAATTAAATGGATTTAAACCGAATGAAGATTCATCTGCAAAAATTGCTCTTACCTCTTATTTGCCAAATAAATTGGGGTACTCAAGCGATGCAACAAGCAATCAACTGGCTGTTTTTTCTGAAATTTATTATGATAAAGGATGGAATGCATACATAGATGGGCAACTTACTCCGCACTTTCGTTGTGATTATGTATTGAGAGGGATGATTATTCCTGCAGGTAAACATACTATCGAATTTAAGTTTGAACCACAAGTAGTTAAAACTGGGGAAACGATTGCTTTATATTCTTCTATTTTATTGTATGGAGGAATTATTTCAATCGGAGGTTTTGTATTTTTTAAAAGAAAAAAAGAAGACGAAAAGTAATTTATAAATGATCGTTTCTTTTTTACTTATCCTCTATACACTTTTTACTGCATACATTTCGGGTATTGTTTTTTTACATGTATTCTCGAAAATATTGGGCTTACAAAATACCCAAAATGATTTTGCATTTACTGCTATTTCAGGTATATTTTGGTTGGCTTTTATTATTAGCATTCAACATATTTTTTATAAAATTGGGCTATTTTCTCATCTGTTTATTTGGGCAATTAATGCAATCGTTTGGGCATTAAATTCAAAGGCATTTTTGGCACAAATTTCAGCAACAATCCAAACGATAAAAAATAAACCTAAGTCGGTTTACTATATTTATTTTTTATTCTTATTTGGGGCGCTTATTAATATTGTAGCGAGACCTGCATTAGGCGATGCAGCCGATTATCATTTTCAAGCTATACGTTGGATGGAAGAGTATAAAGTTACTCCCGGAATTGGAAATATTAGGAGGCAATTAGGTAATAATTCGAACTGGTTTTTACTCAATGCTTTTTTTGGATTTTCCTTCGCAGGTTTAAAATCTGTTTATGTTTTAAATGCCAGTTTATTGATGATTGCTTGCAGCTATTTTGCAGAAGCAGTTACAAATAAATTGGATAAACTGTTTATCATCAAAACGATTGTGCTTGTCTATTTACTCACGGGTATTTTTAGAAAATATGTTGGCGCTGTTACCAATGATTATGTGATAACTGTAATGGTATTATATATCTTTACTTTACTATTAGAAACAGATGTAAAAAATATTTTTGTACGTATGGTATTGGTGTTTTTTATTGTGATGATGATAACATTTAAACTATCAGCATTACCCATGTTAATACTTGGGGTGTTTATTATCTGGGGCATTTTAAAACAACTTCAACTCAAACAGTTTTTTGTTTTTACCATTTTTATTTTAAGTGTTTTTACTACTTGGATTTACACCAATATGATGCACTCAGGTTATTTGGTATTTCCAATAAGTGCCATTGATATTTTTGATGTTGATTGGAAAATGCGTAAATCTGTTTTGGAGTGGGAAGTGATGGCAAACCTTGCTTGGGCAAGAGTTCCATTTACAAACGTGGAAATTTCATCAACCTATAATTTTGCAACATGGTTTCCATTATGGATAAAAAGTTTAGACGGATTTAGTATTTTCCTACTTCTTACTTCTATCAGTTTAACAGCATTTTTTAGTTTCATATTTTTAATAAAAAGTATCCGTATTAAAATTACTTCTTCTGTTAATATGGAGTATCTGTATATTTTCATAACCATTTTAATTGCTTTGTATTTATGGTTTACACACGGGCCTACACCACGTTTTGTATTTGGGTATTTAGTGTTTATGCTTGCAGTATATACTCATCAATTGGCTGTTGCATATCCAGTTTTTAGGAAACAAGTTAACCATTATTCGAAGCACTTTTTAATAATTATTTCGTTCATTTTTTGCCTCTCGGGTATTCCATTTTTACCAAAATATTTTACCATAAATAGTTTTGTTCAAAATCTTATCTTGCCGCAAAATTATACTCAGGTAAAAACTAATCGAGTGCAGTTGCAAACGGGTTATGTAAATGTTCCTGATGCTAATAATCAATGTTGGGATTCGCCCTTGCCATGCACATCAAACTTAGATACTGCTTTGGTTTGGAGAGGAACAGAAATGGAACAAGGGTTTAAAATAAAACAGTAAAAAAATGTCGACACTATTTCAATCTATTCATAATAAATACGTTTTTCAAAGACGAATTCAGGTACTTTCTGATGAAGTAGCTGCTGTGTTAAATGATTCGAAAACAGTTTTAGATATTGGTTGTGGTGATGGAACCATTAGTAAATTAAGCGCTGATAAAAAAGGTGGCGGTGTTAAGTTTAGCGGAATTGATGTAATGGCTCGCCCTACTTGTGCCATTGATTTTAAATTATTTGATGGCCATACCATTCCACATGCTGATAATGCTTTTGATGCAAGTATGTTTATTGATGTATTACATCATTTAAACCATGTTAAAGAAATTATTGCAGAAGCAAAACGTGTTTCCTCAAAATACATCATCATTAAAGATCATTTGTATAAAAATAGTTTTGATTATGATACCTTAAAATTTATGGATTGGGTAGGAAACAAACCACATAGTGTAGAAGTGATTTATAATTTTAAGAAAGAAGAATTTTGGATGCAGTTATTTGAAGAACTTGGATTGGAAGTAATCACTTTTAATAAGCATATTCCTCTTTATCCATTTCCATTTAGTGCATTGTTTGGACGACAACTTCATTTTGTAGCATTATTAAAAGTAAAGAAATAAATTTTTTATGGCAACGGAAAATATTTTAATCATTGGAGCAAACGGGCAAATTGGTTTAGAACTTGCCGAAACGCTTAGAGGAATATACGGACAAAACAATGTAGTATCAGCAGATATAAAACCACTACAAAATCCACATGGAATTTATGAGCAATTGGATGTGTTGGATAAAAATAGAATGGTTGAACTCATCAAAAAATATAAAATTACTCAAGTATATTTATTGGCTGCATTGCTTTCGGCAACTGCTGAACAAAAACCCAAATCGGCATGGAATTTAAATATGGAAGGATTGTTTAATGTATTGGATGCTGCCAAAGAAGGGGTTATAAAGAAAGTGTATTGGCCAAGTTCAATTGCTGTTTTTGGTCCAACTACACCTCGCCAAAATACACCACAATATACCGTGATGGAACCCAATACAATTTATGGAATTAGTAAACAAGCAGGTGAACGTTTTTGCGAATATTATTTTCAAAAATATAATGTAGATGTTCGCAGCATCAGATATCCTGGATTAATCGGACATAAATCGGCACCGGGTGGTGGAACCACAGATTATGCTGTGCATATTTATCACGAAGCATTAAAAAATAAATCCTACGAATGTTTTTTGAGCGAGCAAACAGAATTACCCATGATGTATATGCCCGATGCTTTAAAAGCAACGCTTAGTTTAATGGAAGCTCCAGCAGAGAAAGTAAAAATAAGAAGCAGTTATAATATTGCTGGAATGAGTTTTACGCCAAAGCAAATTGCAGATGAAATAAAAAAACATATTCCTGAATTTACCATTTCATACAAACCTGATTTTAGACAAGCCATTGCAGATAGTTGGCCGGCAAGTATTGATGATTCTTATGCCAATAAAGATTGGGAATGGAAACCTGATTTCGATTTAGTTAAGATGACAGATGATATGTTGAAAAATTTGAAATAAATATTTTCTAGTATCTAATTCCCCAAACATAACCAATCATAAAATTGTTGGTGTTTATTTTAAAAGCGTTATTAGAAAAGGGTAGTCCATCATCTTTTCCGGAAACGTTAGTAGTAAAGTAAAGGTTATTTTTTTATAGATTTAATTTAAATAGTTTTTTCAGACATATTGAAATATGCTTACAAAACAAATACTTTTCCCAAAAGATTCTTTAAGCATTATTGTCGTAATATTTTTGATATCGTAGCACAGATTCACAACTATAAAAGTACCAGTTTGTGCAGCTATAAACTCTATTAGGTTGAATGATTAATGAAGAACTTTTTTTTTTAAAATCATTTCAGAAACCGTATTCACTAATTAACCACAAAAGTGCCGCAATATTTGCCGTTCCTAATTCTAGTTCACGTTTATTCACTTTATCAAACGTATCAATTTCAGTGTGATGGTAATCGAAATAACGTTGCGAATCACATTCATATCCAATTAAAATTACTCCTTGTTTTTTTAGAGGGCCAATATCTGTTCCTCCATGTCCGGATTTGATTTCATGAATTCCATAAGGTTTTAATAACTGAACCCAAGGTTGCATTTTTTCAATAACATCTCCTTCTACATCAAATGCTCTAGGTGTAAATCCACCTCCATCACTTTCAATGGCAGCTATATGTTTTTCATGATTTTTTTCGGCTATTTCAGCATATTTATTTCCTCCACGTACACCATTTTCTTCATTCATAAATAATACTGCACGAATGGTTCTTTTTGGGCGAATGCCAAGAGCTTTAAATAACCTCAATGCCTCTATACTTTGCACCACACCTGTGCCATCATCATGCGCACCATCTCCATTATCCCAAGCATCTAAATGTCCGCCTACTAAAATAATTTCATCTGGAAAAACACTTCCTTTAATTTCACCTACTACATTAAACGATTGCACATCGGGAAGCATTTCGCAAGTTTGTTTGAAGTAAAATTGTGTATTGGCATCTAACTTTATAGCTTCACTTAATTTTGTAGCACCAATGGTACTAATTGCACAAGCAGGAATTTTTGTTACCGAATCTTTATACCTCATTGCACCTGTGTGCGGATAATCATCCATTGCTAAAGTCATGGAGCGAACAACCACACCAATGGCTCCATATTTTGCAGCTTCAATTGCACCAGATCCTCTTTGATCAACGGCTCCACCATAAGCAGAGCCTGTTGAAATAAGTGTTGGATTCATGGCTCGATTATAAAAAATTATTTTCCCTTCAATGTTTTTTCGTCCGAGTTTTTCTAATTCACTTAAACTTTTTACTTCAATTACGTTTGCAGAAATTCCTTTTGCTCCAGTTCCGATGGAGTTTCCTAAAGCACAAATTCGAACGTCAATTTTTTCTTTTCCTGATAAAATTTTTGCTTTTTCTTTTTCACCTCTTATCCAATGTGGAACCATTAATTCCTGCAACCAAACTTTATCAAAGCCTAAGTATTCCATAGTTCGTTTGCCCCAATCAACAGCTTGTTGTGCTTGAGGTGAGCCACTTAATCTGCCACCAATTTTATTGGAAAGATGATCTAATAATTCATAGGATTTTCCTTTGCTCAGCTCTTCGTTAAAAAAAGTTTTGATTACTAATGAGTCATTTTGTGCAAATGAAATTTGGGCAGCAAAAAGTAAAATGATGAAACAGATTTTTTTTATCATAACGAA
This sequence comes from Bacteroidota bacterium, assembly GCA_025359805.1. Lineage (GTDB taxonomy): Bacteria > Bacteroidota > Bacteroidia > UKL13-3 > UKL13-3 > CAIUEQ01. The sequence goes on along the minus strand of JANYDU010000018.1, from coordinate 37,228 downwards.
TAATTTGTGCAGTAATAATGATGAAAACATATCATACTTTTTGCTTTATAAAAACATGAGTGTTTATTTATACAATGGAAAATCTTCCATCATTTTGTTTACTTTTTTGCCTACTGATTTAATTATTTTTTCGTCCTCTGGATTCATGATTACTTCATCAATCAACTCCACAATTTTTTTCATTTGTTTTTCTTTTAATCCTCTTGTGGTAATTGCCGATGTGCCAATTCTAATTCCTGAAGTTACAAATGGAGATTTATCATCAAAGGGAACCATATTTTTATTGATGGTGATATGTGCTTTTACCAATGCATTTTCGGCAGCCTTTCCACTAATATTTTTATTTCTAAGATCAATTAACATTAAGTGGTTATCTGTTCCTCCCGAAATAATTTTGTATCCTTTTTCAACAAAAGCATTAGCCATGGCATGTGCGTTTTTTTTCACTTGCCTCATATACTCTTTATATTCATCAGTAAGCGCTTCGCCAAATGCAATAGCTTTTGCAGCAATCACATGTTCGAGCGGACCACCTTGTGTGCCCGGAAAAACGGCACCATCCAAAAGGGCACTCATCATTTTTATTTCACCTTTAAGTGTTTTTTGTCCGTAAGGATTTTCAAAATCTTTTCCCATCATAATAATTCCACCACGTGGGCCACGCAAAGTTTTATGCGTTGTTGATGTAACAATGTGGCAATGTGGAATAGGGTTGTTTAACAAACCTGCGGCAATCATTCCTGCGGGGTGAGCAATATCAGCCAACAAAAGAGCACCAACCGAATCGGCAATAGCCCTTAATCTTTCATAATCCCAATCTCTACTGTAAGCTGATGCACCGCAAATTAATAATTTTGGTTGTTCACGTTTTGCAATTTCTTCAACTTTATTCCAGTCAATTAATCCGGTTGATTCTTCTACACCATAAAAACTTGGTTTATATAATTTGCCCGAAAAATTTACAGGAGAACCATGAGTTAAATGCCCCCCATGAGAAAGGTCGAACCCTAAAATTTTATCACCAGGATTTAAGCATGCTAACATCACAGCAGCATTTGCTTGTGCACCACTATGTGGTTGAACGTTTGCCCAAGCGGCACCAAACAGTTTTTTTAAGCGATTAATAGCTAAATTTTCTACTTCATCTACGATTTCACAACCACCATAATAACGTTTACCAGGTAGGCCTTCAGCATATTTATTGGTAAGTACACTTCCCATTGCTTTCATCACTTGTTTACTTACAAAATTTTCGGAAGCAATTAATTCAAGACCATTCTCTTGGCGTTGGTTCTCTTTTTCGATTAAGTCGAATATTACTTTATCTTTTTTCATTATTTGTTAATAATAGATGCGCAATTTAATGAATTGAGATAAATGCAAAAGACCTATTTTTGAAAATTGAATTTATACATATGAAAGCAATTATTCCAGTTGCAGGTATTGGCACAAGGCTTCGCCCGCATACACATACACAGCCTAAGGCATTAATACCAATTGCAGGTAAACCTATTCTTGCACATATTCTTGATTCATTGATAAAGGCAGGCATCAATGAGTTTGTATTTATAATTGGATATATGGGCGATAAAATTGAAAGCTATATTAGTAATACCTACCCAAATATAAAAGCAGAGTATGTAATTCAAACTACAGGCAAAGGAACGGGTCATGCAATATATTTAGCTAAAGAACAAATAAAAGGTTGCGGAGAAATTTTAATTGTTTTGGGCGATACTATTGTAGATGTGAATTTAAAGCCTGTGCTTGAAGCAGACTTATCTATGCTTGGTGTAAAAAAAGTGGAAGACCCAAGGTTGTTTGGTGTGGCAGAATTAGATGATGCAGGTTTTATAAAAAGATTGGTTGAAAAACCGTTAATTCCAAAATCAAATTTGGCTTTGGTTGGATTATATAAAATAAAAGAGAGTAATCAACTGATTGATGCGTTAGAATATAATATTAAAAATAAAATTACCAGCCAAAATGAATACCAACTTACCGATGCCTTAATGCGCATGGTTGAGCAAGGTGTTAAGTTTGAAACTTTTGATGTAGATAATTGGTTTGATTGCGGAAAAAAAGAAATTTTATTAGATACCAATTCTATTTTATTAAAACGGTTAAACTACGATACGTCAAAATATAAGTTTGAAAACACTATCATTATTCCTCCTGTTTTTATTGGTGAAAATTGTAAAATTAGTAATTCTATAATTGGACCAAATGTATCAGTTGGCGATAATGCAATTATGAATTATGCAGTTGTAAAGGAAAGTATCATTGGACCATATGCGCAAATAGAGTTTGCCATTTTAGACAGGTCACTTATTGGAAATGATGCTGTTTTTATAGGGATGAAACAAAGTTTAAATATTGGTGATAGCACAGAAATTAATTTTGGTTAAATAATTTCTGTAATAAATAGATTAACAAATTACATTCCTGGCAACATGGCTTTATTCCATGGAATTCTTGATAGAATTAAGATCAATCCAATACCAAAATAGATAATTGCTTTTTTATGTTTTGATGCAGCATCCGTTGCTTTTTTAGAAAGTGTTCTGCCTATTTGAATCAAGGCAATAGCAATAATCATGGTGGCAATATGTTCAACCGCCACAAATCTATATGCTGGGTTTTTCATTACCATTCCCGAGTTTAACGCTTCCGAAACTGCAGGGCTTGTGAAGTATAATATCAAGCCAATTAATAATTGTGTATGGCAAAAAATTACAAAAATTAAATGTGCACGATTTTCGGCAGCAGTAAAATCACGTTTATTTATTATTCCTAAAACCGATTTTGTAATGGCATACAATCCGCCAAATAATACACCCCAACGCAAGAGGTTATGAAGCATTAATAAAGTTGAATACATGGTTCTTTTTTTTACGAATATATTATACCCAAACAATAGATACTAAAAGTATTTGTATTTGTTTTTATATTGCACTACTCAAATTAAGATACATAAAGCCTATGTACCAATCGTTTTGGCATCAAGTGCCATTTGTTCGCTTTCTTTTACCATTCGTTTTAGGTATAAGCACTTCCATTTTTTTGCCTTGTACGTTTTCCATTTCATTTGTAGGTTTTGGAATTTCGTTTGTAGGTTTTATTTTAGTTTATATTTTTTTAAAACGATTTAAATATGCTGTTTTAAATGGATTTTTACTTACGCTAACACTTTATTTATTTGGCATCTCGCTCAATCTTTATCAAAACGAATTATTTAAAAACAATCATTTTTCAAACCACATTTCTGCAAAATATTTGATTATAAATATTGATGAACCAGCAGTTGAAAAAGCAAAATCCTTCAAGCTTCATGCTAAAGTTTTGGCGTTTATGGATTCACTTCAAACACAACAAATATGCACAGGAAATTTAATGCTATATGTGGCAAAAGATTCGATAAGTAAACAATTAAAATATGGTGATGTGCTTATCATCAAAAACAATTTAATACGAGATGTTCCCGCTCCGCATAATCCTGATGAGTTTAATTATAAACGCTATTTACAATTTCACAATATTCATTTTCAAGCCTATTTAAGAAGTGATGATTTTATCAAAACAGATTTACAAAACACCAATTTTTTATTCAATTGGGTATATGATGTGCAAAAATATTTTAAGCAAACACTTTCAAAAAATATTGCATCAGCATCTGAAACCGGGGTGGCTCAAGCATTACTTTATGGATATGATGATGAGATAGATCCAGATGTGGTGCAAGCCTATTCAAACACAGGTACACTGCATGTTTTAGCGGTTTCGGGAATGCACGTGGGTTTAATTTTTATGATATTGGGATGGATGTTAAAATTCATGGATAAATCAAAACGAACAAAATTATTTAAGCATATTATCATCATTATTAGTTTGTGGATTTACTCTTTGTTGTGTGGTTTGTCTCCTTCCATTTTACGAGCAACGGTGATGTTCACATTTATTATTTTAGGGCAAATGGTTAATCGCCCAACAAACGTTTATAATACACTTGCCATTTCTGCTTTTACTTTATTGTGTGTAGATACAAATATGATTGCCAATGTTGGATTTCAATTGAGTTATATGGCGGTGGTTGGCATTGTATTTTTACAACCATACGTATATGAATGGTTTGAAACAGAAAGTTGGTTGATGAATGAAATTTGGAAAATAACTTCTGTTTCTATTGCTGCACAACTCACCACTTTTCCTTTGGGGTTATTATACTTTCATCAGTTTCCAAATTACTTTTTGTTTTCCAATCTCATCATTATTCCTCTTACCACAATTATTATTTACATCGGTATTGTGCTCATTGTGTTTTCTAAAATTCCAATTATTGCTATGCTGCTTGGCAAGCTTATGTATTGGGGAATATTACTTACCAATGCCATTGTAAAATATGTGGAGCAAATGCCTTTTTCGTATGTAAATGGAATTCATATTAGCATTATGCAAACCATATTTATTTTTGCGTTGCTTGCTTTTTTTATTGCCTATTTTTTACTCCGAAGAAGTATTTATTTTAAGTTGGGTTTGATGATGAGTTGTTGTTTTTTTGGCTTGCAAGCAGCACAAAGTTTTGAAAACTATGCTCAACATAAAATAATCGTTTACAATATTTCATCACACACTTCAATTAATTTCATCAATAAAAATAACTCCATATTAATTATTGATTCGATGTTGTGGAATGATAAAAATAAAGTCAGATTTCATATGCAACAACATTTTTGGCATAGCGGAATTGTGCAACAGCAAATTGTTTTTACAGATACCATTTGGAAACAATTGTTAGTACAAAATAAAAAAATATTTTTATCTGGAAATGGCTTACCTGTTTTGTCAAATCAGGATTCCTTAGTTGATATTCTTATCATTAAAAATAAAGTTAAACTGAAAGACTTGTTGGCACAAATTTATCCCAAACAAGTTATCATCACATCATCAGTAAAACCTTATATGGCAAAGGCGATGAAAGATTTACTCAACGAAAAAAAAATTCCATATACGTGTGTTGGTGATTCGATTGCTTTTCAATTATCATTGTAAATATTTTTTGAGATATGAGCAACTTAGTTTTGTATGAAGTAAAAGAGCGTATTGGATATATTACACTCAATCGTCCTGAAAAAAGAAATGCATTAAGTTTTGAATTTGTTAACGAAATAAAAACTGTTTTTAAACAAGCTGAATCCGATAAAAATTGTAAAGTAATTGTGCTTAAAGCAAACGGAGAAGCATTTTGTGCTGGTGCCGATTTAGCCTATTTACAGCAACTTCAAAACAATACTGATGAAGAAAATTTAACCGATTCAAAAAATTTGATGGAGTTATTTAAGATGATTTATCTTTCACCAAAAGTGGTTATCTCTCAAGTTAATGGTCCTGCACTTGCAGGTGGATGTGGGTTAGCTACTGTATGCGATTTTTGTTTTGCTACACCTACTTCAACCTTTGGATATACAGAAGTTAAAATTGGATTTCTACCTGCAATTGTAATGGTGTTTTTGGTAAGAAAATTGGGAGAACAAACCGCTAAACAAATTCTTTTAACAGGTGATGTAATGGATGCACAAAAAGCTTTTGGAATTGGATTAGTCAACTACCTTGCCGATGAAAGTTTGATAGATGAAGAGGTAAATAAATTAGCCACAAAATTGTGTAAACAAGCATCAGCACAATCATTAAGTTTTGTAAAAGAGATGCTTAATGAAGTGCAAAATAAAACCTTAGATGAAGGCTTAAATTATGCAGCAGAGATGAATGCGAAGGCTCGCAAAACGGATGATTGCAAACGTGGCATTGCTGCATTTTTAAATAAAGAAAAATTAACTTGGTAACTAAACAATAAATAAAAATCAACAACATAAAATGAAAAAAATAATTCAAGTAATCGTATTCATTAGCATTAGTAATTTTGCATTTGCGCAAACAAAATTAAAAGAAGGAATGGCAGAGTTTGAAATTAGCTATCCTGCACTTACACCCGAAATGAAACAAATGGAAAGCATGCTTCCAAAATCACTTACCGTTTATTTTAAAAATGAATTAAGTAGAATTGAAATGCCTATGGCTGCTGGAACTACAACCACACTTAGCAACAATTCAAAAAAAGAAGTAACCATTATGATGGATATGATGGGAAAGAAATTTGCCATGAAACAGACCGAAGCTGATATCAATAAAAAAGAAGCCGAACTAAAAAAAAGTGGGCAGTATCCAACGTTTAAAGTTACCCCATCAACAGAAACAAAATTGATTGCGGGTTACAAATGTAAAAAGGCAGTAGTGAGTTATACCATGAATGGAAAAACAGAACGCATGGATTGTTTTTATACCGATGAATTACCAAAAATGAATGCGAGTGGAGATAACCCTGCCTTTAAAAATATCAATGGATTTTTAATGGAATATAATATTAGCCAAAGTGGAATGAAAATGAAAATAGTGGCTAAAAATGTGAAAGCACAAACAGTTTCTGATAATTTATTTAAAGTGCCAAGTGAATATAAATTGATGACCCAAGAAGAAATTAGTGAGATGATGATGGGTGGAAAAGAGTAAATCTTTTTTGTTTAAATTATATTAATCATATCCTGTTGTGCGGTTTACAATCAACAATAGATTGTTAAAGAAGTTGTGTCTAAAAGTATTTACCGCAAAGTGTTGCCCTTGTTCACACAGACGTGCCGCCCATGTGTAAAGCAACAAAGCAAAAGTCTAACGGCAAAAGGTTGACGTTTTTATAATCTCTTGTTATGCTTAATGTTGTTTCCCTTGTAATGCTGAGGTACGAAGCATCTGCCTTGGTGATGGGTCATGAATGATTGTGATTCAACTCACAACGGGTAAATCGTTACTAAATAATATCACTCTTCAGCATTTATACTTAAATGACATTAAGAAATTTTTATGTAAAAAAGTTTAACGGTTTCACTTAAAATTGTTAAACTTTGTAATTCAATATAGATGCTATGAAAAACACTTACTTAAAATACACGCTAATTTTTTTTCTCTTGTGTTCTATTATATATCTGGCAAAATCACAAAGCATATCCAACTATTCTTTTACTGCCACATCTGGAACATTTACTGCACTAAGTGGTTCTAATGCTCCAACTTTTAGTGGTGGATCAACAAATGATGGTTGGTATAACTCCATTCCCATTGGATTTGAATTTTGGTTTATGGGAACCCGATATGATAATGTGGGAGCTTCCACAAATGGATGGCTCACATTTGGTTTTGGTTCTACTTCAATAACCACAGCAGTTGCTGCAAATTCCTTTTCTTCAAACACAGTTCCCCGTCCATTTGTAGCACCACTTTGGGACGATCTTGATTTTACACAATCATTTGGAGTATTCTCATATAAAACAACAGGAACGGCTCCAAACAGAGTTTTTACTGCCGAGTGGTTAAATGCAGAATGGGGTTGGAGTGCTAATGATTCGGTTATTTCATTTCAAATAAAACTGTATGAAACTTCAGGCAAAATAGATTTTATTTATAGACAAGAAATTAGTTCGGTTGCAAGTGGTTCCGCTTCTATTGGGATTGAAGGGGTCAGTACATTTCAATCATTAAATGGAACGGGTACTGCTCCATCATCAAGCACATCAACAAACACAACAAACCTTAGCACAAAACCTGCAACAGGGCAAGTCTATTCTTTTACACCACCAACTCCTGCTGCACCAACAAGTCTTTCATTTACAAGCGTTACACAAAATTCTATGGTTGTTAACTGGACTGATAATGCGACCAATGAGGTTGGATATGTAATTTATATTTCAACCGATAGTATTAATTATACTTTTCAAACACAGCTTGCAGCAAACACAACTTCTGCATCTATGCTAAGTCTTTCTCCAACTACAAAATATTATTATAAAGTGTATGCAGTTACCGAGGGTGGGTTAAGCAATGTATTGATGGGAAACCAAACCACACTTACAGGAACGCTCAGTGGAGTAATTACCATACCCGGAAATTATGCAACCATTACAGCAGCTATTGCAGCATTGCAAACAAGTGGATTTTCAAATAGTGTGGTGCTTGAGTTGCAAAGTTCATACACCAGTTCTGGAGAAACATTTCCAATATATATTCCAAATAATCTTGGAACATTACCAACTAAAACAATCACTCTAAGACCTGCATTGGGTGTGAGCAGCGTTGCAATTACCTCTTCAAACTCAAATGCGATTATAATCTTTAATGGTTGCAAGTATTTTAAAATTGATGGAAGACCAGGAGGTTTAGGAACAACCATAGCACTTACTATAAATAATGATTATAGTTCTACTAGTGGAAATGGAACATCGATTTCTTTTTACAATGATGCATGTTGTGATACAATTAGGTATTGTAATATTACAGGGAACGTTCCTTCTTATTACTATGGTGTTGTATACTTTGGAGGTACAACTGCAACATCAGGGAATGATAGCAATGATATTGAATATTGTACTATTCATGCAGGTTCCATTGCAAATCCAAATATATTAATTTATGCTACTGGAACACCCGGTAAAGAAAGTAACTCCAATACTATTGCCAATAATAATTTGTATGATTTTTCACCCAATATATATTTCCAAAGTGCTCAAGGAATTAATATAAATAGTTATTGCACCGATTTTAGAATTACAGGCAATCATATTTTCCAAACGCAATCATTAACTGCATCTGTTGCATGGGGCATGTATGGAATTTATTTTTACAATACGGCAGGTTATATTTCTATTAGCAATAATTATATTGGAGGTTCGGCTCCATATTGTGCAAGCAGTGCTTGGGTGCTGGGTTCGGTTTCAACAGCAAATGTTATTTATCCTTTATATATATACAGCAGCAGCACATTGGCATCAACCATTAGCGGAAATACTATTGCCAATTATTTATTGGCAACAAATAGTTCGGGAACTAATTTTACAGGAATTTATGCAGGTGGTTTATGTACCATCAACGGTAATACAATTGGTTCATCAATTGGTACTGGATCAATAACTATCGTATCAGAATATGCAGGAACAGCAAGTGCTTATGCTATTAATATAGATGGTACATCTTCGAATTCTATCATTTCAAATAATGCCATTGGTTCATTTAATGTGGGAGGAAGTTTGCCTGCGCATGCAGTTTCATTTTATGGAATATCAGTTGCCGGAATTAATAATACCATTTCTAATAACCTGATTGGAAGTCTTACCACTATTAACAGCATTATTGCTTCCAATAATTCAACCAATGCGCAAATGATGTATGCTATATACGTAAACAATATTACCGGAACCAGTTTGTTGAGCGGGAATACCGTTTCCAATTTAACCAATGTGAGTGCATCGGGTTCTGGTGGGATAGTTGGAATATATATAATAGCAGCAAATACCGCAACTTGTACCATTTCAGGTAATCTGATTCAAAATTTAGCAACATCTTCCACAAGCACGAGCCCGATAGTGGGAGTTTCAGTGACAACAAATCCATATAGTCTGGTGTGCAATGTTTCACAGAATATTGTTCAAAATTTATACCTGAATAACGCTTCCGCATCCGGAACTCTTTATGGAATATCCTTTAGTGCTGATCCTTATCAAAGCGCAACCAATGTAATCAGTAAAAATTTTGTTCATAGTTTTTATACATCATCTTCATCCAATACTGCCAGATTAGTAGGAATAAATTCTATACTAGGATATTGTAATATTCAAAATAATATGATTCAGTTAGGCATCAATCCGGATGGTACATCCCTTACCGCACCTTGTATTGTTTATGGTATCATGACATCTTACGTAAACACAATGTTATGGCAGAATAGTGTTTATATAGGTGGAACTGGAGCATTAGTTGGAGCTGGTATTTCAGCATGTTATTACAGGAATGCCTCAGGTACGGATTATATTTATAATAATATTTTTTATAATGCCAGAACAAATGCCAGCACAGGAGGGAATCATTATACTGTATATTTTTTAAGTACATCGGGTTTAACTTGTAACTATAATTTATATTATACCGGAGTGCCTTTGGCTTGTATGATTAATGCAAACGGAACTACTTATACAAATTTTGCTACGTATAAAAGTGCAACAGGTTATGATGCAAACTCTGCAATTGCTGATCCAAGGTTTGTAAATATTACAGGTAATAGTGCATCTGTTAATTTACATATTAACAGTGCCTATGCCACACCAATAGAATCTTTTGGAAATAGCACGTACACCGCAACAGATGATTATGACGGACAAACACGCTCCCTATTTACACCTGTGGATGTGGGTGCTGATGCGGGAAATTTTACTGCCTTAACATTGCCTGTTAAATGGATGAGTTTTGATGGAAAATTATCAGATAAAAATTCAGTAGTTCTTAATTGGGAAACAGCTTCAGAAATAAATAATAATTATTTTGAAGTGGAAAGAGCATTAGATAATGGTCAATGGTTGATAGTAGGAAAAGTGAAAGGAAATGGAACAACTAATTCAGTTAGCAGCTATGAGTTTATAGATGCTTCGGCTGTAATTGACATGACAAAGGTTGTTTACTATCGTTTAAAACAAGTGGATATGGATGGCAAATTTGAGTATTCAAATACCATTGCTATTTTGTTAAATGAAATTAAAGATGCAATCATTATTGCTCCAAATCCATTTACCGATAAATTTGAATTGTTATTACCTGAAGATTTTAATAATGAAGTTTTAACAATTGGAATAAAAGATATTCAGGGAAGAAGTGTTTTTACAAAAACGTATTCTTTAGAAAAAAATCAATCGAAAATTGCTGTTGAAACAAACACATTAAACAGCGGAATTTATTTTGTGAATTTTACCACAAAAAATGGAGTAGGGAAGTATCAAAAACTGATTAAACAATAACGAGTTTGCTGCTAAGCTAAAATAGTTTTTTTAGTGGCTTCCAAAATGGCATTAGCTTTTTCATCTGTTGATGATTCGCTGTAAACACGCAGCACAGGCTCAGTTCCGCTTGCTCGTATCATCACCCATTCCTCGTTTCCTAAATGAAATTTAAATCCATCAAGGTCTTTCACCTTTTCAATTTTATAGTTTCCAAACGAAGTATATTTTCCGGATTTGCAATTTTCTAATACACGTTGTTTTATTTCTTCGGTAATATGTAAGTCAATTCTTCCCATCGAAAATTTTCCAACCACATCATACACTTCTTGAATAAGCTCATCTAAAGATTTTTTAGTAGTTGCCATAAATTCCCAAAGTGTTAACCCAATCCAAATTCCATCACGTTCCGGAATAAAACCTTTAATGGCAATGCCCCCACTTTCTTCTCCACCTACCAACACATTTTCGGTAACCATTTTTTCGCAAATGTATTTGAAACCAATTTTAGTAATTTCAATATCCAACCCATACGCTTTTGCTAATGCAGTAATTTTTGATGTGGCGCTAAAAGTGGTAATCACTTTTCCGCTCATGCCTTTGTATTTATGGAGGTAATGAACAAGCAATAAAATGATATGGTGTGAATCAACAAACTCTCCTTTTTTATTATATAAACCAATTCTATCCGCATCGCCATCGGTTACCAATCCGCAATCAATATCTTCACTCACTCTTATCAATTCACTAAACTCATGCAAGTTTTTATGAATAGGTTCAGGAGCTTGTCCATCAAAGCCCGGATTATAATCGCAATGCAATAAAGTAATTTCAGGGAATAATTTTCGCATCACATTTTGTCCTGCTCCGTACATGGCATCGTAGGCAAATTCCATCCCCGAATTTTTAATGGTATTAAGGTCGAATTTATTTTCTACTTCATGTACATACAGCGTTTCTAAATCTACATATTCAATCAATCCTGATTTTACCAATTCATCAATGGATTGTAATTTTAGATCAACAGTTTCAGGAATATTTTTTTCCACTTCATCAATCACATCCGGACTTGATGGTCCTCCATAATGTGCTTTTAATTTATAGCCGTTGTATGCAGGCGGGTTATGACTTGCTGTGATAATGACGCCCAATGATGCACCAAATTTTACGGCACCTAATGAAACCATAGGAGTAGAAACAAATCCTTTTGCTAATTTTACTTTGATGCCATTTGCACACATGATTTGTGCGGTAGTTTCGGCAAACAATTCACCCGCAAAACGGCAATCGTGCCCAAGTACAATGGACAAATTATTAGCATGATTTTTTTTGATATATTCTGCAGTACCCTGAGCAACACGCTTTACATTTTCAACAGTAAACTCAGCTGCAATAATTCCTCTCCAACCGTCAGTTCCAAATTTTATTTGATACATATTTTTGTGATTTGATGATACGTTTTATAAAACGTCTTTACTAAAATTTATTATTTATTTATGCAAACGCATTTTCACCCGTAATATCCATTCCGGTTATCAGTAAATGAATATCATGTGTTCCTTCATAAGTAACTACAGATTCTAAATTCATCATGTGGCGCATAATTGGATACTCGCCTGTGATGCCCATTCCTCCAAGCATTTGGCGTGCATTGCGAGCAACGTTTAAAGCGAGGTCAACATTATTTCTTTTAGCCATACTAATTTGTCCGGGAGTTGCTCTTCCCTCATTCATCAAAACTCCCAAGCGCCAAGTAAGTAATTGTGCTTTGGTAATTTCGGTAATCATCTCGGCTAATTTTTTTTGTTGCAATTGAAATCCTGCAATCGGTCTTCCAAATTGAATGCGTTCTTTTGAATAACGCAATGCGGTATCATAACAATCCATTGCGGCACCTAATGCTCCCCAACTAATTCCATATCGGGCAGAGTTTAAGCATGTCAACGGGCCCTTTAATCCTTCTACTCCGGGCAAAATATTTTCTTTAGGAACTTTCACATCATTAAAAACCAGCTCACCGGTTGCACTTGTACGTAAGCTCCATTTGTTATGTGTTTCTGGAGTGGTAAAACCTTCCATACCTCGTTCCACAATAATTCCTTTAATTTTTCCTTCATCATTTTTTGCCCACACAACTGCAACATCTGCAAAAGGAGAATTAGAAATCCACATTTTTGCGCCATTTAAAATCACATTTTTTCCATCACCTGCATCTTTAAAGTTAGTTGTCATACCGGCAGGGTTTGAACCATGATTAGGTTCTGTTAATCCAAAACAACCTAACCATTCGCCTTTAGCTAATTTGGGCAAATATTTATGTTTTTGTTCCTCGCTACCAAATTTATAAATAGGATACATTACCAATGAACCTTGCACAGAAGCTGTTGAACGCACACCAGAATCACAACGCTCCAACTCTTGCATCATAATTCCATAAGTAATATAATCCATTCCACCACAACCATATTCCACAGGCAACTGCGGACCAAAGCAACCTAAATCGCCAAGTTGTTTAACAATATGATAAGGGAAAATAGCCTTTTGCGCAACGTCTTCAATAATTGGCGAGAGTTCTTTTTTCACATAATCGCGTACCGTTGAACGGATAAGTTTATGTTCTTCACTTAATAATTCGTCCATCAAATAATAATCAGGGTGATTGTATTGATCGGGCTTGTTGGCTTTATGAAATTCTTGATTGTTTGTAGTACTCATAAAATTAAAAATAAATCGGGCGAAAATAGGTTATTTAGCAGTGTTTTAAAAAATTAAACAAATGAATTACAAAACGGCTTTACAGAGTGTTGAATTTTTTTCCTTTCATGGTTTATATCCTGAAGAAAAATTAATAGGAGGAAAATTTATTGTTGATATTATTGTTGAGCAAGAAGTGAATGATGAGGCTTCGATGAAACGCTTAAACGAGGTAGTTAACTACGAACAATTATTTTTAATAGCGAAAACAGAAATGGATAAACCTCGTGATTTGATGGAAACCGTTGCAAAATCTATTTTGGATAAAATTTCGTCATCAATAAAAAAAATAAAGTCGGTTGAAGTAAAAATTACCAAGCATAATCCTGGAGGATTGTTTAATAGTGGTTTAGCAAGTATCACGCTTAGAATATGAGCAAAATAATTGCCATACTATTTTTTGTTTTTTTGTGGATGAATAGCACCGCACAAACTCATTTATCAAATACAGATTTGAAATTACAATTGGTAAAAGAAGTGCGAGGATATTTAATAGATTCTTTAAAATTAAATGTGGGTGAAAAATTTTATACCGAGTTTGTTGATACAGATAGTATGTTTTATTACGTATACGTTTCTCAAAAAGATTCGGTAAAAAAAGTAACGCATGATGCGTATATTTATTTTGGAAATTACCCAACCAATGCGCAATTAAAAGCTGATAGTTTTACTCAAATTGGTTTTGATGTAATGGTGTATAAAACGGCAGGAACTTCATCTGCATTTTTAAATAAACGATTGTTGCAGTATGATGATTTGAGTTTAACTTTTATACTCATTCACGAAGCTATTCATCGGCATAAATATAATACGGGTTCAAAAATTTTATATGAATATGAAGAAGCATTATGTGATGTGGTGGCCAATGCCTATTGTGGTTGGATGAGCCACTCATCTGTAAAAAATTATGTAGATTTTGTGTATAGAAACGAAAAAATTTATCAGCTAATAAATGAATGTGCCGAGTTTAAAATTACTCAACTTGATGCAGAGAAAAAAATAGTTAAACAATTAAAACAAGGAACACTTTTTCAGAATGATAGGTTTAATTATCCAATAAATAATGCTTTTCTGTTAAGATATTTAAACTACTCAAAACATTATTTTGAATTGGCAAAATGGTTTGTTAAAAAGGATAAAAAAATTCAATCTGTGAAAGAATATTTGGCAGAGCAAAAATGATTTTATGTTATTCGATTATTGCCGCAATACTTTCTAACTTCATCCCTCGTGAACCTTTCATAAAAATATTTTTACCAGAGAGTTGATGGTGTTTTAAATGCTCAATTACTTCTTCTGTAGTTTTAAAGCTTTTGTATACAGATTTATTTTGTTTCATAAATTCTTCTCCTACCAAAATCACATCATCTAATTTTAGATTTATACATAGTTGTATCATGTTTTGATGTTCTTCTTCTGCATATTTTCCCAACTCAAACATATCTCCAATTATGGCAATTTTATTACTAAAAGGCATGGCTGAAAAATTTCTCAATGAGGCTTCTAAACTACTTGGGTTTGAGTTGTAGGCATCCATATAAATAGTGTTCAATTGTTTTTTTACAACCTGTGATCGGTTGTTTGTGGGCTCGTATTTTTCGATACCTTTTTTAATTTCTTCATCACTCAACTTAAAATATTTTGCCATGCAAACTGCTGCCATAATATTATCAAAATTGTAATCGCCACTCAAGCAACTTTGAATAACGATTTGCGAATTAAAAATTGTGAATTGAATTTGAGGACGTAATGATTTAGCAACAGCAATAAAATCGGCTAATGCGTTTTTGTTCTCGGCATTTGCTGCATAAGTGATTTTTTTCTCAAGTCTCGATGCCATTCTCATCAACCATTCATCATTGGCATTTACAAATGCAAGACCATTATTTTTTAGCAAATAATAATACAACTCACTATTGGATTGAGCCACACCTTCCATGCTTCCAAATCCTTCTAAATGATCTTTGCCATTATTGGTTACAATGCCAAAATCAGGACAAGCAATTTCACATAGCAAAGCATTTTCACCTATATGATTGGCTCCCATTTCTATAATTGCAATTTGATGTGATGCGTTTAATTTTAATAATGTTAATGGCAGACCAATATGATTATTAAAATTTCCTGGAGTGGAGAGCACTTGGTATTTTTCAGATAAAACGGATGTAATTAATTCTTTAGTTGTGGTTTTTCCATTTGACCCCACAATGGCAATTACAGGAATATTTAATTGCTTTCGGTGGTGCTTTGCTAACTCTTGTAATGTTGTTAAAACATCATCCACTAAAATACATTGGTCATTTGTTTTAAACTTTGCATCATCCACTACAGCATACGAAGCTCCTTTATTTAAAGCCTCTTGAGCAAATGTGTTGGCGTTAAAGTTTTGTCCTTTTAAACAAAAAAACAAACAACCATTTTCTATCTTTCTTGTATCTGTGCAAACAACTGGATGAAGAATAAACAAATTATAAATTTCAGAAATAGTCATATTTTTAATAAAATATTAAGTAGCACGAATAAGCCTATGTAAAATATTATTGTAATTTTACGATGTAAAAAAAAGAAAAATGAAACGAGTTATATACACAGTGTTATTTATGGTGATGATAAACTTTATAAATGCCCAAACATTACCTTTAAAGTTTAAGTTTTATTATTCCAATACCCCAAAATTTTTGAAAGCAAATAATGACACGCTATCATACCCATTTACTGGAGGGATGAATGCACCTCAGTTTTCAAACATTGATTTGAACAATGATGGGATAAAAGATTTGATTGTTTTTGATAGGTCAAGTGCTGATTTTGGGCATAAACTGCTAACGTTTTTATGGAGTGGAAATAAATTTATTTATGCGCCTCAGTATGAAGGAAAATTTCCTGAGTTTACAGATTGGGTAAAATTTATTGACTACAACGGTGATGGAAAAGAAGATATTTTTACAGAAGTAAGCAGAGAAAAATATCAACTTGCCGATACTACGCAACTCCCTGTTTATGGAGAAATGAGGGTGTTTATTAATAAGTCCGATTCTAATGGATTAAAATTTAAATTACTTAGTAATATGCAATGGGATACAGGAGGATATTGGCCAACTCCTCCTTCTCCTCCAAATACTGTTCGCCCACCTTTTACTATTTCCATTACCCGATCTGACATTGCTGGAATTGATGATATTGATGGTGATGGTGATTTAGATATTATCACTTTTGATGCGTCTTCATCAAGTTATACTCCCAAGTTTATTGAAAATGTAACTAAAAATATTCAAGGAGTAAATTTTAGTAAAGATTCATTAATTTATAAATATCAAACTGATTGTTGGGGAAATATTTTTTATGATGTGAATGGTGGAGTTAACCGGTTTAAACTTCGCCAAAAGCCCAATGATAGCATGAATTGTAATTTTCCTTTTTATAAAGAGCAAACAAAACATGCAGGTACTACGGTTACATTTATTGATTTGAATAACGATGGAATTAAAGATATTATTTATGGTGATATTAGTTACAATAACAATATTGCATTGATAAATGGTCGTAAACAAAATTCTCGTAATCGTGATTCTATATCCTCTCAACTCACTTCTTTTCCAAGTAACACTACACCTTCAAATTTTATCAATTTTCCGGCAACCTATTTTTTAGATATTGATAATGATAGCGTCAAAGAACTTTTGGTAACTACCAATAATCCTTCGGGAGTAAAAAGTGTAAATAATGTTTGGGTGTATGAAAACAATGGAACAAATTCTCTTCCTGTTTTTAATTATCAAGGCAACACAAATTTTTTCTTGAATACAGAATCTGTTGATTTAGGAACGCGTTCAGTTCCTGTATTAGTTGATATTGACAAAGATGGAGATAACGATTTGATAGTAGCTACGAATGGCGATTATGAAAAAACATTAAACTATAATGACAGGTTAGTTCTTTACAAAAATATTGGGAGCGATTCTACTAAACCGATTTATACTTTAGCCGATACTAATTTTTTAATGCTTAGTAAAGATACTCCGATATTAAATATACACCCTACGTTTGGGGATGTAAATGGAGATGGAAAACAAGATATGATTATTGGTGATGCAAATGGCTATTTATTATATTACATCAACCAAAGTATTGGAACTAATTATGCGTTTCAACTGCAATCAAGGAAATATGCTAACATAGCTGTGAAAGGTTACGCAGCACCACAATTAATAGATTTGAATAAAGATGGATTATTAGATTTGGTAGTTGGAACCAAGCAAGGAATAGTTCAATATTTTCAAAATACAGGAAGTAAAACAGCTCCAGTTTTTAATTCAGCACCAACTATTGATAGCTTAGGAGGAGTCTATGTAAATAAAATTAGTTACCTCCCGCAAGGAGCGCAAGATGTTTCGCAAAGTGGTTATGCCACTCCTTTTGTTTTTGATTTAGATAGTGATGGAGTTTATGAAATGTTGGTGGGTTGTGAGGCAGGATATATTTATTTATACACGGGAGTTACGGCTACAGGTGGGGTGAAGTATAAAAGGTATGATAGTATTTTTGTGAGTGATAAAAATAGTAATAGCAATTACAGAATTAATTTAGGCTATCGTTCGGCACCATTTGTTGGAAGTATAGACGGAGATAATAAACCTGATATGATTGTAGGAAATATGAGAGGTGGATTTCATCTTTATACAGGTGCAATGATTATACATCCTTCATCTGGTGAAATGCTGGATAAAATGAATTCAAGTATTACTTTATATCCAAATCCTGCTCAACAATTTATCAATATTAATACAGAAAATATTAATGAAGATTTAAAATTTGAAGTGTATAATGAAGTAGGTAAACTAATGGATAAAGGCACAATGAGCAAATACCATTCTTCCATGATGCTATCCACTATAGAATATTCATCAGGGTTATATTTTTTAGTATTTAAAGGCAATTCGGGCTATTCATTATCAAAACGATTTTTAATAACCCAATAATTTATCTAGTACTTAATAGCTATATTATATTTATTTATTGGCTTTATCCTTCGCTGCTTTTAGTGCTTTTAAATCTTTTGAAGTGCATCCACATTTTTCTGGAGAATCTGTTGTGAAATACATGAGTTCACTTTTTTCTGAAGTGATGACCATTTTGTTGCAATTTTTTTCATCAAAAGAAAAAAAGTAATACATAGATGATGGATCCTGATTTTTAATTGTTTTTTGTATATCCTCTCGTTCTACATTTTCAATTTCTCCATCCAATAAAGTTGTTCCTTCTTCTTTTCCTTTTAATTCTAATACTTTCTCTTGAACTAATAATTTTTTATTCGTCATTAAACTTTTATCGGTTGGATAATTAGATGGAGAAATAGTTCCGCTTGCCTCAATGGCATAATTAAAATAATTGGTTAACATTTGCACGCCACGTATCATTTCGGTTTCCCAATCTGTTGTATCAATTCTGTTACTGCAATAAGCTCTTGCAATTACTTCCTCAGGTAACGCTCTCCTTTTAAATTTACTAAGCACTTGCAGTCCATTAAAATCTTCTTCACTTGAACACACTTTCGCTTTAATTTTTGAGCCTTTACTTTTACTAAATACTAAAAAAGTAAAATCAGGTTTATTGTATTGTTTAAGCCCAGTATCATAAGCAAAAATTGTCCCGGTAAAACTCCAGTATTTTTCAACGGCCGCTTTTATGGAAGCATTATATGAGCTATCAGAGGAAAGTACAACTACTGTACGCGTATCTTTAAATTTTTCAAGCTCAGTTTTTTTTAAATAGCCAAATTGAGCGTGTAATGAAACTGTTGAAATAAGTATTGAAAATATAAGTGCAATTTTTTTCATTTTTTGTATTGTTAGGTGTTCAAATAAAAACAATTTTTTTGATGATGAAAATTAATAAAAAAAAGAGCAACTTTTTGAGCCGCTCTTCTTTGGAATTTTATTTATGTTAATTAAGCAACATTTTCTAATCCGTACATTTTGCCGTAGTCATTTAACCGCTCGCGTAATTCTCTTCTCGCAACAAATATTCTTGTTTTTACAGTACCAATTGGAATATGTAAGATTTCAGAAATCTCATGATATTTAAATCCTTTGAAGTTCATGGTAAAAGGTTTTTTTAAACTCATTGGCAACTTTTCAATTGCATGCTCCATATCTTTCATCATAAAGTTTAATTCGCCTTGGTTTTTAACTAATGGCGCAACTGAATCTAAATAAAAGTCATTATCAGTTTGATCAATAAATGTATTACGCTTCACCATTCTTCTATAATTATTGATGAAGGTATTTTTCATAATTGTGTAAAGCCAGCCTTTTAAATTAGTACCATCGGTAAACTTATCTTGGTAAGTAAAAGCTTTAAGCATAGTATCTTGGACTAAATCATTTGTGTCTTCTACATTTCGGGTAAGTTGATACGCATAATGCCTTAGTGACGAACCTTCTTTATGAACTTTGTTTTTAAACTCTATAGATGTCATTTTTTTAAATAGTTTAATACTGAATTGTTAAACAAATTTATGTTCATCTTTCTTACAAATGCAAATATTTTGTTAAGTATTATTTAAAATAAGTTAAACAAAATATAATAAACTAAAAATCAATATATTAAAAAATTAAATAATGAAATCAGTCATTTTTTGAAGCCATAATTTTAATAATTCTCACTGTAATGATGTAGTTATGTTTCAGTAAATACTAAATATACTAAACACAAATAATTACCACTTCTAAAACATTTGTCTCAAAAAACAGTTTATCGTTGTATATTTTTAAATGATAAAACACAAATTGTTAAGTTTAATAGTTTGAAGTTACATTTGCCACACAACAAATTTTAAATGGAAGTTTCAGTATCACGAAAAAGTTATTTTAATGCAGCGCATCGCCTACACGTTGCAAGTTGGAGTGCTGAAAAAAACAAAGAAGTTTTTGGTTTGTGTAACAATGATAATTACCACGGTCATAATTATGTTTTAATTGTTACAGTTGTTGGTGAGATAAATCCTATTAGTGGATTTGTGTTGGACACAAAAATATTGAAGGATATTATTAAGACAGAAATTGAAGATCGTTTTGATCATATGAATTTGAATTTAGATACTGTTGAGTTTAAAAATTTGAATCCAACAGCCGAAAATATTGCCATAGTAATATGGAATTTAGTTAGAAATAAAATTGATAATTGTTTAAAATTGAAAGTTGTACTTTATGAAACAGAAAGAAACTTTGTTGAATATGAAGGAAAATAAACATATAGTTGATGTAGATGACCATTCATTTAATGGATCGGTTGAAACGCCTTTAAGAGCAGATGCGTTTGATTTAGATGATGAGTTAAAAATAGAACTCATACAAAAACACTTTAAAGAAATTATGCTCATTTTAGGGTTAGATTTAACCGATGATAGTTTGAAAGGAACTCCTAATCGGGTGGCGAAAATGTATGTTCAAGAAATTTTTAAAGGGTTAAAACCTTCCAATAAGCCTACAGTTGCTTTGTTTGAAAATAAATATCAATACAAACAGATGTTGGTTGAAAAGAATATTTCTTTTTACAGCAATTGCGAACACCATTTTGTTCCTATAATTGGAAGAGCACATATTGCATATATTTCGAATGGAAAAGTAGTTGGACTATCTAAACTAAACAGAATTGTAAGATATTTTGCTGCTCGTCCGCAAGTTCAAGAACGTATGACGGTTCAAATTTCGAATGAATTAAAAGAGGCATTGCAAACTGAAGATATTGCTGTGTTGATTGAAGCAGATCATTTGTGTGTGGCTTCGCGAGGTATTCAAGATATTACAAGTAAAACGGTTACATGTGAATATTCAGGAAAATTTTTAGATCAAAAAACTAGAGAAGAATTCTTGAAATACGTGCAAATGTAATTGCAGAAAAACACTAAAAAATGCTGTGAAGATATTCACGGCATTTTTTTTATAATGAAGCGTGAGAGATTTTTTCGAGTCCGGCTTTGTTTAAAATTTTAATTTTTTTGCCTTCAAATTCTATTAATTTATCACTTTTAAATTCTGATAAAAGTCTTATAACTGTTTCAGTTGCTGTGCCAACAATATTTGCAATATCTTCTCGAGGAAGTGTAATAGAAATAACGGCATCATCTTGTGTTTTATCTGATTTAAAAGTAGCATGCAAAAACAATAATGTTTCGGCTACGCGTTCTCTCACGCTTTTTTGAGCAAGGCTTTGAACACGTTCTTCCACCACCCCTAAATCATGAGATAATGATATTAACATTTGCTTGCTTACCAAAGGATTTTCATCCAATAATTCCATAAAAAATTTTCGAGGGATAAAACAAACAATCGTATCTTCTACACAAATTGCAGTTGCAACTAATGGCTCATCAGCAATTAAAGCACGGTAGGCTAAAAATTCACCTTGTTGTGCGAAGCGAAGAATCTGTTCTTTACCGTCATTATTAGTTCTAACTAACTTTACTATCCCTTTGCTTATGCAATAAACGCCAAGAGGAATATTATCTTCATAAAAAATATGTTGCCCTTTTTTGTAATGGCTACATGTTTTTGACGACATTACTCTCTCGGTTTGTTGGGGGGTGCAATGAGCCAAAAACGAAATATTGTGAGCATCACATAACTCGCATTCCAGATGTATTTTTTGCATGGCGGGTTATTATTATTTTTCTCGAAAATAGGAAATGTTTTAAAATTATCACTTGTTAAATTCTTGCCCAACATTTAAACAACTCATTTTGAGTTATTGTGTAATTATTATTTCGGTTTAAAAGAGGTTCAGTAAAATCAATTTCACAGCCTAAACAATCAACTACGTCTTTCAGGTATTTTTCAAAATTACCTTTGCCCCAAATAATTTCTTTAAAATAATTATCGAAAGGAATGCCAGAATATTTTTCTAATAAACTTTTGTAATCACTTTCTGTATATCCTTTTCCGTGCTTATAAAAATGCGCATATAAATCGCGCATTACATTATCTAATGAATATTTTTTATCGGAATACTTAATAATCATTATATCAGCAATAAATGCGGCTAACATTCCTTCCATATATATAGACGTTTTTCTGCCAATTACTCCAGGCACGTATCCGTCAAGCCAAGTATCAAAAGAGGATTCGGCAACTGAGTAATTAAATCGTCCTGGGTTTTCAACGTGTCGTTTTAAATCCGATGAAAAGCTTTTACAATATTTTTCCCAACTCCATACTCCACTTCTTAACAATATTAAATCTCCATAATAAGTTGTGATGCCTTCATAAACATATCCTAAAGTAGAGTAATTTTCTTTTGTAAAATCATACGGAAACATATCCACCGGACGAATACGTTTGATATTCCATAAATGAAAAAGTTCATGCGAACTAATAGCTAATAAATCGTTGTAAAAATCTTCCTCATTTTGCTCAATAGATTTTCCCATGGCAATAACGGTTGAATCAGCATGTTCAACTCCATGACGGAATGGTTTATCTAATATATGATACAAAAAATGATAATCGCTGCAAGGTAAATCTCCAAATAACTCAATCTGTTTTTGCGTGTATAGTTTGGTATCATTTTTTAAACGTTCTATATCTAATTGATGATTTCCTTGAAACCAAAAATGAATAGTTGTGTGTTGAATTTTAATTGATGAATGTTGAAGCGAAGCACTTGCAATAAAAGGAGAGTCTGCCAACTCATCAAAGTTTTTTGCGTGTATTGTTTTTTCTGTTACTTGAAGTTGACAGGCAATTTTATACTCATCAGGAATTGCTAATTCAATGTCATAATTTTCATCTTCTCTCCCCACCACATACATCATACAATTTATAGGATTGATGTATAGTTGACTCTCGTCAATATAGCTTGCTCCGGCATCATATTGATTGGCATAATATTCATACGAAATAAAAATTTTATTTATATTTTTAGTTTCAACTTCCCAACAATCTTTGGTTATTTTTTTGAAAGCGATTTGATTTTTTTTATCATCAGTAATTTCAAAACAACGTATATTTTTAGCATAGTTTTGAAGTTCATATCTACCCGGTCGCCAAGCTGGTAATTGGATATGAATATAATCTTGATGTATTGAATCAATAGTGAAAGTTAATTGGATAAAATGTTCAGTAGGGTTTGATATAGAAACTTTGTAATGCATAAATTTGAATGATTATACTATGTAAAATCTCAAAACACCTTTCCTCCCACAATCACTTCATCAACCATATCCACTCCAAATGAATAAGGTATAAATGCCAATGATGGAATTGGTTTGGTGATAAAAACATTGGCTATTTTTCCTTTGGCAATGCTGCCATGTGTTTTGCTTAATTCAAGGGCAAATGCTCCGTTTATAGTGGTAGCATTAATGGCTTCTTCGGGGGTGAGTTTCATTTGTGTGCAAGCTAATGAAATAATAAAACTCATACGTGGATTTGGTGAACTTCCAGGGTTATAATCTGTTGCCAAGCAAACGGGTAAACCTGCATCAATCATGGCACGTGCAGGCATGTATGGTATGCCTATAAAGAAAGAGCAGTTTGGTAAACCAACAGGCATAGTATGGCTATTTTTTAAACACTCAATTTCTGCTTCGCCTGTAAATTCTAAATGATCGACACTTAATGCGTGGTGTTTTACTGCAACTTGAACTCCGCCAGTATATCCCAATTCGTTACCATGAATTTTTGCTTTCAATCCATGTTTTGTTGCATGCGTTAAAATGTAATCTGTTTCATCAACCGTAAAAAATCCTTGATCGCAAAATACATCACAATAATCTGCTAAATTTTCGGCTGCAATTTGCGGTAGCATTTCATCAACTATCAAATCAATATATCCTTTTCTGTTTTGTTTAAACTCTATTGGAAAAGCATGTGCACCAAGGAAAGTAGCCTTTATAGTAATGGGCGAAACTTTTTTTAATCGTTGTATCACACGCAATATTTTTAGTTCATCTTTTACGGTTAAACCATAGCCACTTTTTATTTCAATTGCACCAGTTCCAAATCTGATTATTTCATGTAAACGTTGCAAAGCATTTTCAAACAATTCATCTTCACTCATGGATTGCAATTTTTTTGCAGAATTTAAAATTCCTCCTCCTGCTTCGGCAATTTCTTCATAAGATTTTCCTTTAATGCGCATCACAAATTCTTCTTCACGTGTTGCTGCAAAAACTAAATGTGTATGTGAATCTACAAATGATGGTAGAACAAATTTTCCGGAAGCATCTATGATATTGAGTGCATAGTACTCAGTGCTCAGTGCATCTGGAATTGGGCACTCGTTCATCGAACCAAAATCTTTTATCAATCCATCTTTTATCAATAAAAAGGCATTTTCGATGAGTGCTAATTTCGACATCTCCCTCCCAGATTTTTTAAGTACAGCTCCATCATCAATTCCTGCGAGCACCTTTATATTTTTTATGAGAATTTGTGTCGACATCAATTTATTTTTTTTAGTAATTCATCAATCACTTTTGGAAAATTAGTCATTTCCAATTCGGCAATTTTTTTTGAAATGGAATTCAAATCATCAAGTTCATTTACCAAAAAACTATTCTGAAATATGGATTTTCCTTCATCAAAATTTTCGTTTACATAATGAATAGTAATTCCGTGTTCTATATCTTTTTGGGCAAGTACAGCTTCGTGCACATAATGACCGTACATACCTTTTCCACCGTGCTTTGGCAACAATGCAGGATGAATATTTATAATCTGATTTGGAAAGTGTTTTACTAAGTAATTTGGTGCCAATAATAAAAATCCGGCAAGTACAATTAGTGAAGGTTGATATTGATTGATGAGGGGAAGAAAAAATCGTTCATCTAAAAATTGTTGTTTAGTAAAAACATGAACTGGAATAGCAAAGGGTTTCATTTTATCAATCACTTTTGCATCAGCTTTATTACAAAAAAGTGCTACAACTTTTACATCCTTTCGTTGCGAAAAATAAGTACAAATATTTTCGGCATTACTTCCATTACCTGATGCAAATAGAATAATATTTTTCAACCCAATAGTGATTAAAATTTAAGTTCATCAACAATAATTTTTTTGAAAACAGTATCAATATTGCTATTACCCTGCATAATGTCAAAAGGCATCACACTAAACACTAAATTGGTTAAGCCATTAGCAATATTTTTTCTTTTAGCCATCAGTAATGATTGTCCAGCCCAAGGTCCGGCTGATGTATTTAGTTTTCCATTATAAAGGGTTTCAAATGCAAAAGTTCCAGATGAATTTTGCATCACAAAAGGTCGTAAAGTAATATTCAAAACATTAGATGTAACAACCAATGGCAGCCATCCGTTTTGAGTTGGAAGCAAGCTATCATTTGGGTTCAGCTTAAATTGAGAGCCATTAGGATCAACAAAACTTGCAACTGGAGTGAAGGATAATAAGGATTCTGAATATCCAAAAGAACCTCCAATATCAATTACCATTAACATAGTTCCTCCATTGTAAAAAAAGGTGTTTGTGCTGGTACTGGCTATTGCCAACGTTGTATTTACATCGTTGCTAAACCAAATTGCTTTTTTAAAATAGGCAAATACTTTCGAACAAGTAAAATTATCATTTGGCAAATCATCTTTAGGAGTAGAAATAATTTCATAGTTATTGTAAGGAGCACCCATTGCGTTTAATCGGCTGGTATAAAAATTTTGATAATATAATTTAGCTCCAGAATAATCATTGAGTATAGCAAATGTTGATTTTGGTTTTCGGATATAGATAGAATCTTTTGTCCATGATGAACGAGTACCCGATCTATCAAAAACTCTTACATAAAAGAAGTTTAATGAATCATAATTAATTCCTGAAATTGAATTTGGAAGAGCAATAGTCTTTGTGTTTGGATATACCAAAAATGAAGGGCTAAAAATTCCATTGTTTACTTCAGCAACAAATGATGCAGCATAAGTATTGCCCGGTAAAAGATAAATATTATTGGTATCGTTAAAAGAAATTTCAACTCCCGAAATATCGTCAACACCATCAGTATCACTGGTGTTCCAGTAATAACGAAATGCAGGAAAACTGGATGTTTTTCTGCCAAAACTATTATCCATAAAAATATGGGGGGCACTATTCTTTATTGGATAAGCAGTTGATGCTGGTGTCAAATCTTTTTGTCCCAAGTTATCAATTGCTCTTACATAAACTACCACATCTGCGGTATCGCTTCCTTGTGGAAGGAGCAACAAAAATGTTCCACTTTGTTTGCTGGTGTATTGCCAAGTTTGTTTATTATCAATGGAGGTTTCGTAACCTTTTATAATTCCAGTTGATGAGCCCCACCAATGAGCTTCAATGGTTGTGGTATAACGCAAATCACCCGTGCGGTATATTTTATCAACCACCATAAAAGTTTCAGGAGGTGTTTGTGCTTTGGCATCCCCTTCAAAGTTTTTTTTGCAGGAAAAAATTGCCATAAGCACAAATACAAACAAGATATATTTTTCTAAATGTTTCAAGAATTTTTAATGATTGTGCTGCAAGTATAAGGCTTAGCTTTTCAATCAAAAAGTTATGTTAACATTAATTGATTGAATTTTTAAGTAGAACCATTTTTAAAGCAGTTTCAGCGGCTTCAATTCCTTTATTTCCATGTTTACCACCGGCACGCTCTTTGGCTTGTTTCTCATTTTCGGTGGTAAGTACTCCAAATATTACAGGTTTGTTAAAGGTAAGTCCAACATCCATAATTCCGTTTGCGCAAGCATCACAAATAAAATCAAAATGGCGTGTTTCACCTTGAATCACACAGCCTAAAGTAATTACTGCATCAATATCTTTTTTGATGGCATAAAACTGTGCGCCAAGAGCTAACTCAAATGCTCCAGGAACCATGCGTACTTCAATATTTTTTTCTTTGACTCCTTTTTCGATTAAAAAATTGATGGCTCCATTCATCAATTCAAAGGTGATTTTGTTATTCCATTCGGCAACTACGATGGCAATTTTTATTTTTTTAAATTCTTTTGACGTTTCGAGATTGGTGGCTGATAAATTTTTTAATTGTGTGGCCATAATTATTTTTTTGAAAGGCAATATTAGTTAGAAATGATGAATTAAGATGATTTCCAGTTTTCGATATATGCTTTACTTAACTCAACATAAGCTTGAGCATTGCGTTTTATTTTTTCAATATGTTCATCAGAAATTTGTTTGACTACTTTTCCGGGTGATCCCATTACGATGGAATAATCTGGAATAACAGTGCTCTCAGTAACTAAAGCATTGGCTCCAATGATGCAAAAGTTTCCAATTTTTGCTCCGTTTAAAATGGTAGCGTGCATACCAACCAATACATTATTTGCAAGCGTTGCACCATGTACAATTGCGCCATGACCAATAATACAATCATCGCCAATAATGGCAGGAAATCCAGGATCAACGTGTATTACGGCACACTCTTGAACATTGCTGTTGTTGCCCAAAATAATTTCGTCTGCATCACCACGTAATACTGCGCTAAACCATATCGAACAATTATCGCCAAGCGTAACTTTGCCAAATACCCTTGCTGTATCAGCAATCCAAACCTCTTTTCCTTTTTTGATAGGTGTAGTTAGAATGGATTTTATTTCTTTTAAAAATTCGTAGGGCATATATTATTTGGAGTTTTAATTCAAGTTAAACTTGGTAAATTTAATGGTTCTTCCACGTCCCATAAATAATTTTTCATAGTGGGTTTTTATTTCGCGAAGATGTGGATGAGAGTTGCTATTTCCGTGTACGTCCCAATTTGTGTCCAATGGTTTTATTTGCAATTCTTGTAATGTATCTAATGTAAACTGAAAGAGGTCTGTATCATCCGTTTTAAAATTAATTACTCCCTCTTTTTTTAAAATAGTTTTGTATAAAGTTAAAAAATTGGAAGCTGTTAACCGATGTTTTGCATGTTTTTTTTTAGGATAAGGATCAGGAAAAGTAATCCAGATTTCGTCTACTTCATGGGCATCAAATAGCTCGGTAATTTTGTTTACGATGGCTCGCATAAATGCAACATTGGGTAGTTTTTCTTCCATTGCAATTCCAGCACCTTTCCACATTCGGTTGCTTTTTAAATCAATGCCAATAAAGTTTTTGTTATGATATTCTCTTGCTAAGGCAACCGTGTATTCGCCTTTGCCACAGCCCAACTCCAACACCAATGGGTTTTCGTTTTTAAAATATTGTTGTTTCCATTTGCCTTTCATTTCGTAGGCAAAATCAAACGTATTGGAAAAGGCTTTAAACTCTGCGAAACGTCTTAACTTATCTTTTGACATATAGGGTGCGAAGATAAAAATAACTCAACATGATTTTACAAATTGAAATTGTTTAATGATATTCAAAATATTTTTAAACTTTACTAATCTTGCAACTCAGTTTGAAGAATATGGAAATTACAGATACACGTATACAAAATTATTGCGATGAACATACTTCATCTGAAAGTGATGTGCTCAAAAACTTAAATCGTGATACCCATGCAAATGTATTGCAACCGCGAATGTTAAGCGGACATTTTCAAGGACGACTTTTAAGCATGTTGAGCCAAATGATAAAGCCAAAAATGATTTTAGAAATTGGAACTTATACGGGTTACTCCGCTATTTGTTTGGCTGAAGGTTTAGCTGAAAACGGAAAATTAATTACCATTGATGTGAATGCCGAACAAGAGCAAAGGGTAAGAAAATATATTGCTGAAGCAGGCTTGCAAAATCACATTCAATTTATAATTGGCGATGCGTTAAATATTATTAAAACACTTCCGCATACTTATGATTTAATTTTTATTGATGCCGATAAGCCTAACTATTCCAACTACTACGATTTGGTTTTTGATAAGCTAAACAAGGGTGGATACATCATTGCGGATAATGTGTTGTGGAATGGAAAAGTAGTGGATGAAAAAGAAGTAACTAAAGATAAAGACACTCAAATTTTAGATGCTTTTAATAAAAAAATTAAACAGGATGAACGTGTAGAAAATATTTTATTACCGATAAGAGATGGATTGATGGTGGTGAGAAAAAAGTAAATTTATACCTCTAAACTTTTATATCACCTCTTCTTTTTGAACAATTAATTTTTCGCGATATTTATCAAGCACTCCTGATTTTGAAATAAATCCAACATACCTTTCTTCTTCATCCACAACAGGAATACTCCAAACTGCATATTCTTCAAACTTCTTCATCAACACGTCCATTTTATCATTTACATTGGCAATAAACGGAGGGATATTCATCAACTCTTTAATTAAAGTTTGATCATATAAATTGGCATTAAACATCACTTCACGCACATCATCCATTATAATAATTCCTTCTAATTTAAGTTCATCATCAACTACTGCAAAAATATTTCGTTTTGAGACTGCAATCACACCTACCAAATTTCTTAATGTATCGTTTACATTTATTATCGAAAAATTATTTTCGATAATACTTTCAATGCTCATTTCGCTTAATACATCTACATCTTTATCTTTATTAATTAATCCTCTTTCAATTAATGTTTTGGTGTAAATAGAATTGGGTTCAAAATATTTAGCAACAAAATAAGATGTTGCCGACACCAACATTAATGGAACAAACAAGGCATACCCTCCTGAAATTTCGGCAATTAAAAATATACCTGTGAGTGGTGCATGTAACACACCGCTAATTAAACCACACATGGCAACGGCTATAAAATTTTGTTCGTTAAGATGTGCAATTCCTAAAAAATTAATCAGCCTCGAAAAGAAAAAACCACACAAAGCACCTGTAAATAATGAAGGTCCAAAAATACCTCCATTGCCACCCGAACCCACCGTGATGGATGATGCAAAAACTTTAATCAAAATAATTACTAAAGTAAATGCCAACACAAATAGTTCGTTGTTGTTGTATTGAAAAAACAAACTTCTGTTTAATAAGGCCGCTGAATTTCCAGATAATAATTGATTCACTGAATTATAGCCTTCGCCATATAAAGGTGGAAAGAAAAAAATCATAGCACCAATCACCACTCCACCGAAAATTCCTTTAAAATAAGGGTTTCTGCGCTTGTTAAATAAACTCTCCATCCATAATGTATTGCGCATCATGTACACCGACATCAATCCACAAAACACACCAAGCACTAAATAAAATGGAATGGCTGTTATGCGCCAACCTTCTGTTGTTAAAAAAAATAATTGCTCGTGATAAAAGAATTTTGAAACCACAGCACCTGATGCCGATGCAATTAATAAGGGAATAAATGCAGGCACAGTTACAGCCGAAAGCAATACTTCAAACGCAAAAATAACTCCTGCTAATGGGCTGTTAAAAATAGCTGCAATTCCGGCTGCTGCACCGCTGGCAAGCAATAATGTTTTTTCTTGTTTGCTAAGCAATAATGCTTTTGCTGTGTTAGATCCAATGGCAGAGCCAGTAACTGCAATTGGTGCTTCTAATCCCGCAGAACCACCAAAACCAATAGTAAGTGCTGATGTGATAACATGCGAATACGTTTTATGCCAAACAATATTTGATGAACGTTTTGAAATGGCGAAAATGATACTGCTTAATCCTTTATCAAAAATTACACGTTTATGAAAAGTGCGTACATATAAAATGGAAAGCATGATACCGATAAGCGGGTATAAAAAGTATAAATAATTTTCATACTTCACATCAAAACCACTTTCTAAAAAATGCTGAATAATATGTACAATGGTTTTTAGCGAAACTGCTGCAAGACCAGATAATATACCCACAATAAGGCTGGCTACAATAAGAAAATTCCTATCATTAATATACTCTTGTCTGTGTTTAACAAACTGATTAAAGAGTAATTTAATATTAATCCTGATCCGCCTGAACATGAAGCGAAGTTAATGATGCAATGGTGACTGACAAATTAATTTTGAAACTCTTCAACCCTAACTCCCACTGATTTTACATGCAATAAAGTATCATCACGCATGTTTTGTTCCAACTCAAAACGATAGAAGCCACTTTTAGGAAATTTTACTTTTTGAAGTACAGGGAATTGATAATCATAAATATCGCCAAGCCCAGCTCCAAGCCATTTTCCACGTTCATCAGCCAACTTAATTTCTACCCTTCGTTTGTCTGATTTTTTTTCTGGATTGGTAGCATACACCCACATAAAAATATTGCTGTATTTATAATCGGCATCTACCCTCACATTTACCAATACATTGTAAAATTTTGTGGTGTCTTTAATTTGTAAATCAAAAGGAATAAGATTTTTGTAGTACCAAGTATTGCCTTCAATATTTTTATTTTCTTCATACAATCGTTGTTGGTCGCAGGAAGAAAATAAGAGTACAAAAATTCCAATCAGTGTAATAAAGCGATGTATCATTCTTTACTTTTATTGTTAGGATTATTATTGGGCGTATTTGGTTTTTTATTATTGTTGGGTCTGTTATTTGGTTTGTTTTGAAATGGCTTTTTCTCTCTATCAGTACCAGTACTTTCAACTGGTTTTGCCTGTTGAGTTACTATGGGTTTTGGAGTTGTTGGTTGATTAGTGTTTGGAGCATTTGGTGTGCGGTTACGGTTATTTTTATTACTTTTCTTTTTAGGTTTACTGCGTTCATCCAAACGTGTTAAACTTTCGGTTCCCATATCATTTTGAAAATCCATGGCAGCTACTTTTAATTCTTTTTTCTCTACCACAACTTCAGGTTTCACACCTTGTTTATTCAACTCACGATATTCTTTTACTTTATCAACAGTTAAACTTTTCCATTCACCTGCACCTTGGGTTCTTGGAGCAAACCACATCATACGTTTTAAAATATCGGTCTTCACTGATTTGTATTCGCCATCGGCAAATTCCAATACCAAATCATCCTCTCTCGGAAAATCTTTTAACGCTTCCATATACGCATCCAATTCAAAATTCAAACAGCACTTTAATCGCCCACATTGCCCTGAAAGTTTTAATGGATTGAGTGATAAATTTTGATAACGAGCAGCATTTGTGTTTACCAATTTAAAATCGGTAAGCCATGTTGAACAACATAATTCACGTCCGCAAGAACCAATAGCACCAAGTCTTCCAGCTTCTTGACGGTAGCCAATTTGTTTCATCTCCACACGTACTTTAAACGCTTCAGCCAATTTTTTAATCAACTCTCTAAAATCAACACGATCTTCGGCAGTATAATAAAATGTGGCCTTGCGTTTATCACCTTGATATTCCACATCACTCAACTTCATACTTAAGCCTAATTCCAAAGCAAAGGTGCGGGCTTTATACATGGTAGGAACTTCTAATTCCTGATTTTCTTTTCTTCGTGCCACATCTGATTCATTGGCTCTGCGAATAATTTTTCGGTATTCTCCATCTTCACGTAACGCATTCTTTTTTAATTGCAGTTTTACCAACTCGCCTTTCATGGTTACTTCACCAATATCATATCCATTTTCCATTTCCACCACCACAATATCTCTTAAAGTAATATCATGATTATGAATGTTGCGATAATATTCTTTGCGAGTTCCTTTAAACCGAACTTCAACCACATCAAAGGGTTTCATATGTGGCGGTAAATCCATATCTACCAGCCAATCAAATGTATTTAATTTATTGCATGCTCCGCTACTACATCCTCCGCTAGAGCATCCTCCTGATCCACATCCCATATCTATAATTAATAATTAGAAATTAATAATTAATAATTCTGAATCGACAGAATTATCATTCATAAAAAAGCTTAAGCCGCTTTTTTTAATTGGCTGCCAATATACAAAGAAAGTTCAAGAAACGTGATCTTCAAATCGGCATTGCGCTCAATATGAAAACTTGCATCATTAAACGCTTTGGTTAGTTCGGGCAAATTATTGGAGTGAATAAACGGAGAGAATTTAGTAACAAAATCAGTTTCTTGATTGCTTAAGCGAAGCATTTTATTATCGCCATATTTATGAATAAAAGAGGCACGCATCATGTGCATACAATATCCCATAAAACTTTTTAAAAATTCTCTTCCTGTTTTCACACAATCTTCAACCCACTTGGTTAAATTTTCAATGTCTTTGCGGGCATTAAAACACAACCGCATCCAACTTTGAAATAACTCAAAATAATCTGAACGACCAGCATTAACAAGGCTTATAGCTAATGCCATGTTTCCTTCAGCAACTCGAGCAAGCGTTTCTGCATCACGTTCAGGTTGTTGATATTTTTCAACCAATACCTTTGATATATCGTCATCACTTAAACGTGGTATTTTTATTAGTTGAGTACGTGATAAAATAGTGGCAATTACTTTATCTGCATCTTGTGCCACCAAAATAATTAAGGTTCCAACAGGGGGTTCTTCCAATAATTTTAATAAAATATTTCCTTCCTGACTTAAATATTCGGGCAACCAAATAATTACCGTTTTAAACTTTGCCTCAAAAGCCTTTAAACCAATTTTTTTAAAAATATCTCTGCATTCATCCGCAGTAATATTGCCTTGTTTTTTTCCTTCTTCATCCAATTTTAATAACCATTGTAGTTCACCGATGTATGGATTTTCGATAAACGCGGCACGCCATTCTTGAATAAAATCATTACTCAATTTTTTCTTATCAATGGCAACAGTTGGAAAGGTAAAATGTAAATCGGGATGAATTAATTTTTCAAATTTTACGCAGGAAGAACAAATTCCACAACTATCATCATCAGTAGCATTGGCACAATTAATATATTGAGAATAAGCCACAGCCAAGGGTAATGCGCCAACACCTTCACCACCTAAAAATAATTGTGCATGACTAATACGACCTTGTTTAACAGATTGTATGAGTTGTTGCTTAATCTCGTGCTGACCTATAATGTGTTTAAATTGCATACTTATTCTGCTGGCGAAAATATATTATTAAAAACACAATACCGAAATTCCGAAATAAGATAATTCCCTTATTATATTTGACACGTGAATCCATTACGTAAAAAAATAGGAATTATTGGCGGTGGTCAACTGGGCCGCATGATGATTGAAGAAGCGCTTCGATTAAATATTGATTTTAATGTGCTTGATGCAGCAGATTGTCCGTGTAAAGATTTAGCGCAAAATCATATTGTTGGAAAATTAACAGATGCTGATGCTATCCGAAAATTAGCAGCAATTTCTGATGTGCTTACTTATGAAATTGAGCATGTAAATGTTGAAGCATTATTGCAATTGGAGCAAGAAGGAAAAGAAATTATTCCTTCGCCAAAAGTGTTGCAAATTATTCAGGACAAAGGTTTGCAAAAACAATTTTTTGCCGATAACAATATTCCGACCAGTAAATTTATTTTGGTTGAAACCCCAGAGCAGTGGCTTGCTGCCACCAATCAATTTGATAATAAAAAATTAGTAGCCAAAACCCGTAAAGATGGTTATGATGGAAAAGGCGTAACTATTTTTAATGTGGATGAAATAAAAAATGATACTACAAAAATTCCATTTTCGCAGCCAAGTGTGATTGAAGATTTTGTGGTTTGCGAAAAGGAAATTTCGGTAATGGTGGCACGTGATCGTGAAGGAAATATTTCCACTTGGCCTGTTGTTGAAATGGAATTTGATCCTATTGCAAATCTGGTTACATTTTTAGATTGCCCATCGCAAATTGATACAGCAACAGAAAAAAACGCACAACAAATTGCCCTCAAAACAATTGAAGCATTAAATGGAATTGGTGTATTTGCCGTTGAATTATTTTTAGATAAAAAAGGAAATATTTTAGTGAATGAAATTGCTCCTCGTCCGCATAATTCTGGTCATCATACCATTGAAGCTTGTTATACTTCTCAGTTTGAACAATTGGTTAGAATTTTAATTGAATTGCCACTTGGAAGTACTGCATTAATTCAACCCGCTGTGATGATGAACTTGTTAGGAGCAACTAATTTTTCAGGTAATTACACGCTAAAAGGATTAGAAGAAGCAAGTGCCATAGAAGGTGTGTATGTGCATTTGTATGGAAAGCGAGAAAGTAAACCGATGCGTAAAATGGGGCATATTACAGTACTTGCAAAAACATTAAACGAAGCCAAAACGAAAGCCAAAAAAGTGGCATCAATAATTACATTTGAAAAAGATTAAAGCAAATATATCATGACAAAAAAAGTGGGAATTATTATGGGTTCAGATTCTGATCTGGAGGTGATGCAGGAAGCGGCAAAAATTTTAGAAGAGTTTAAAGTAGAGTATGAAATAACTGTGGTGTCGGCACATCGCACACCCGATCGTATGTTTGAGTATGCAAAAACTGCGCATGAGCGTGGCTTGCGAGTAATTATTGCGGGTGCAGGTGGAGCAGCCCATTTACCAGGTATGGTTGCTTCTATTACTACGTTACCTGTAATTGGTGTTCCTGTAAAATTAAAAACAATGGATGGTCTGGATTCTTTGCTTTCCATTGTGCAAATGCCGGCTGGAGTTCCTGTTGCAACCGTGGCTATTAATAATGCAAAAAATGCGGGCCTATTGGCGGTACAAATTTTAGCCACACATGAAATTCATTTAACACATGAGCTCCAAAAATATAAAGACAATATGAAAGTGGAAGTAGAGAAAAAAGCTGCGGTGGTGGAGCAAGGAAGAAAAAGTATTGGGTTTAAAAGTTGATTAATTTATTTTATTGTGAGCATGATTTTTCGACACTCAAGCAATAGTGTATAAAATGAAACTATGGAAAACGCATTCAAATTATTTTTAGTAGTTCACATTGCTTGTGGATTTACTGCATTTATTGTTGCCCCTATAGCTATGCTTGTTAAAAAAGGGGGGGAGAACCATAGGCTATTTGGGAAATTATTTTTTTGGTGTATGACGGGTGTTGTTTCATCAGCATTTGTAATGTCTGTATTACATTCTAATCCATTTTTATTTATGGTTTCAGGATTTAGTTTCTATTTAGTTGCTTCAGGATATCGTTGGATCTATCGTAAAAAAGCTACTTCGATAAAAGATATTGCTTTAATAGATTGGATTTTGATTATTGGTGCAACATTATTTAATCTATCTTTATTAGGATTTGGAGTCTATCTTGTTTCCTCAACTTCTGAAAATTCTTTCGGATACATTTCCATACTTTTTGGACTGTTAGGGTTAAATTTTGTACAAAAAAACTTTAAGCATTATACAAATCCTCCCAAAGAAAAATATGCTTGGCTGTTACATCACATGGGCGGAATGATTGGAGGATACATTGCAACAGTGAGTGCATTTTCGGCAGTAAATTTTAGTTTTCTGCCGAGTATTATTCAATGGCTTTGGCCAAGTATTATAGGCGTTCCACTAATGTATGTTTGGATAAATGCGTACAAACGAAAATTTAATAAAGGAAAGCAAGTAGCCGATTTAGTAGAAGTAAAGCAGGGCTAAATATTATCTCGCTCGTTTTCTTTCCACTCCTCTATTGGTAGGTTTTGTTTTATTGGGAGTTCTTCTTCTTGGTCCGCCTAAATTTATCTTTTTATTTTTATCTTTTTTCTCATGAAAAGCAGCTCCTGTTTTTTTCTTAGATGTACTTTTTAAATAATTTTTTGTAAACACTTTTGGCAATTCATCTTCACCAAAAATAGAAGAGATTTCTAATTTTTTTGGCAAGGATTCAATTGGAATTTTTA
>JANYDU010000004.1 GCA_025359805.1 Bacteroidota bacterium | reverse complement strand
AGAAATAATATC
The DNA here is from genome assembly GCA_025359805.1 of Bacteroidota bacterium. Taxonomy (GTDB): domain Bacteria; phylum Bacteroidota; class Bacteroidia; order UKL13-3; family UKL13-3; genus CAIUEQ01. Next base: position 29,900 of record JANYDU010000004.1, on the reverse strand, counting down.
TTATCAAATACAGGAGGGGTAACTTCATTAACGTTAAGTGGAACATTGGGAGCAACTGAAATGTTGGATTATAATTTATATTATTCAACAGGAACTAACCAAGTATCATCTTACACGATGCCAGCATGGAAGTCTTTAGCAGCTAATATTGCAGTTGGAAGAGATAGAAATTCATTGTCTTATCGTCCACCATTTAATGGAGCTTTAGATTTAACACCAAATCCATTGGATTCGGCAGTATGGGCAATAAATGGACGTGGAATTATCAATCCATTAGCAACAGCTGATAATGCAGGCGTATCAAGACCAGCAACAGTAGCAGCAGGCGTTCCAGATATTGGAGCATATGAAGTTACACCAAATGCAGCAACTCTTCCTCCATTGGCAAGTGCCACACCAGCCACACCGGTAGCAGGAACAAGTCAATACTTCTTCTTAGGAGGAGATACATTAGCTAGAATTGATTGGGCATCATTAAGCACAGTACCATCAGCATTAGGTTTAAGACACTATACAGGAACTGTTGCTCCACAACTTGGAACATTAGGAGCATCATCATATGTTATGAATGCATATTGGGATTTTGGAAATCCTGGAACGGCATATAACTATACATTGACTATGTACTATAAAAAACCATGGATAGGTACAAACGTAAATGCAACTAATGGTGAAGCTAATATGCAACCAATCCATAAAATACTTAACAGTACTAGTTGGATTAGTGGTACAATTGGAGGAAGTCCATCAGTAGATACAACAAACACTTGGTTATTATCAGCATCAAGTCAATACAACTTTGGAGTATTTACAGGAACAAACAATTCATTACCAGTTCCGGTTGTAATGACAGGATTTAATGCAGAGCGTATGGGTAATGATGGATTATTAACATGGACAACCGCATCAGAAATTAACTCATCGTTATTTGCTGTTGAGCGTTCAATCAATGGATCATCATACACAACAGTAGGAAAAGTAAAAGCAAGTGGAAATAGCAATGATGTTAAATCATACAATTTTGTAGATGGAAACATTTCAGAGTTATTCAAACAAACCAATACTATTTACTACCGTTTGAAAATGATTGATATGGATGCATCGTTTGCTTACTCAAACGTAGCAACAATAAATGGAAAAGCTAAAGTTGAAAGTGGGTTAACAGTATCACCAAATCCATTTACAAGTGATATCAACTTAATAATGAACTCAACCGTAAGTGGAAATGCAGTAGTAGAAATTGCAGATGTTCAAGGAAAAGTAATATCAACAAGAACAGTAACGGTAACTAACGGACAAGTGCATTTGTTCGACTTATCAACTGCTAATTCAGGAATATATTTTGTGAACTTGAAGATGAATGGTGAAACCATGCATGCAAAAGTGATCAAGAATTAATTGCTGAAATGAGATAAAATGGAAAACGCCCCGAGCAATCGGGGCGTTTTTTTTGTGATAAATAAAAAAATTATTGTTGGGATTGTTGTTGGCTTTGTTTGATTTCAAATGCAGAATTACTTACATAAACAGGCTCTAAAATAGCATCAGTACTTTGTTCTTCAATCACACTTCCATCTTCATAACCTACGGAAACTATTACTTCTAATTTATGATCAGAGTTTCCCTTGAAAACACCCTTTACTGGAGAGCAATCGGAAAAATTTCTTCCAACGGCTAACCTCACATGTTGCTCATTAGCTACGCAATTATTTGTGGGGTCAATTCCTATCCAACCAAAATTTGGAATATAGGCTTCAATCCAAGCGTGTGTTGCACCAATACCTCGCATGCCATTTTTATTTGGACATATATATCCGCTTACATAGCGTGCAGGGATTCCAACCGAGCGAACCATTGTTAAAAGTATATGTGCAAAGTCCTGACAAACTCCCGCTTTCAGCTTCCATATTTCATCAACTGTTGATTCCACTGTTGTAATCCCTTTGATGTAATTAAAGTTTGTGAATATATAATCGCAAAAATTAAGTGTGGTTTTAAATGGAGAGCAATTCACTTTGTGAAGTGATTCAATTACTCTTTTGAGTTCTGGAAGTGATTGAAAATTGTCTTGTTTTAAATAATCTAAAAATGAAATATTGGTATGAAGTGATGCTAATTGTTTCCAACTTTCTTGTGAAGCCAACTCATCATCAGGGATAATTTTTGAATGTGTGATAACCGTAAAATCAGATTCAATAGTCATTTCATAATGAGGTTCAATACGTGTAAACGTTTGAACTTTATTTCCAAAATGATCAGTGTATGATGCCAACAATGGATCGCCCGAAATAGATAATTGATATTTTAAAATTTCTTGTCCCTCATCACTAATTGGATAAAGTATAATTTGACTTGCACTTTCGCGTGCGGGTTCACGATATGTATAACGTGTGATGTGTTTAATCTGAAATCTTGGCATTAGCGGTTAATGGTGTGCAAAATAATATGTGTTTAAAGAATTGCCTATGGTATAAAGTTCTTTTCGCACTTCGTTTAAATAATTGTGAAGTCCTATTTTTTCAATCATCTCAATGTTTGAGTATTGAACATTACTTTTTAATCGACCAATTAAAAAATCTATTTTTTCGTAACTCTCTATATTTCTATCACTGCGTAATTTTTTAAAATTTCTACTGATTTGAATCAATGAGTATAAAACGGAACGAGGGTAATCAATATTCAGTACCATTTGATCTACTACATTATGCCCCTGCACTCCGGTGCGATATGTTTTTAAATATAACTCATAACCCGATACCGACATTAATAAATATTTCCAATAAGGGGTATCAGAATTTGCATTCATATCATACTTCACATCACTAAATTTTACATCTAAAATATCAACAGTTTGAATAGCTCGTTCAATAAATTTTCCAATATTCATAAATAACCAACCTTGCCCGCGAGACATTGTAATATCTGCTGTTCCATAAAACGACAAACAATTTTTTATCAATCCGCTTAACATCGAAATGGCTTCATCATTATCAATTGCTTTACTCACTTTTATATCTCTTACATCATGGTAAAAATCATTTAAGCATTCCCATACTTCAAGTGTAATATGATCCTGAACTCCTCGTGCATTTTCTCTGGAGCGAGTAATCATATTTATCACAGAATTTGAGTTTGCTTTATCATCAACCATATAATGTAACACAGCAATACTATCATGTTCCATTTTAGCTATTGATGTATCATCAAGAGCAGTAAAAATTTTAAGAACAGGTTTCCAAGTAAACTCACTATCGCTACTTTTATCAAGCGATGAAGCGTAATTTACTTTTAACATTCTGAGAATTCCATCGGCACGTTCCACGTATCGGGTAATCCAAAATAACGAATCAGCAATGCGGCTTAACATAAATAATTTTAGATGTTGCCACAAGGTATGAGAATTATTATCAAATAAAAAAGCTGTTTAAAAATTTCTTTTTGAGCAGCTTTTTTTGAATATATCTTTTCATTTAAATATGTCTTTCGGCATGGTAGGATGAGCGAACTAATGGTCCTGATTCTACAAATTTAAATCCCATTTTTTGTCCCTCTGTTTTATAAAAATCAAACTCATCAGGAGTAACAAAACGTTCAACGGCTAGGTGCATTTTTGTAGGTTGAAGATATTGTCCAAGAGTAATTACATCACATCCATAATTAACTAAATCAGTCATCACTTCTAATACTTCTTCTTGTGTTTCTCCAAGTCCAAGCATTACACCTGATTTTGTTCTTCTGCCACGCTCTTTTGTTTTTTGAATTTGCTCCAAACTGCGTTCATATTTTGCTTGTGGGCGAACTTTTCTATACAGCCTTTTTACGGTTTCCATATTATGAGAAACCACTTCTGGTTTTTCATCAATTACTTGATATAGTAAATCCCATTTGCTCATAAAATCAGGAATTAATGTTTCCATAGTTGTAGACGGGCAATATTCTTTTACTTTTCTAATAGTTTCGGCCCAAACATTAGCTCCTTTATCAGGTAATTCATCTCGGTTAACAGAAGTTAAAACAGCATGTTTTACTTTCATTAATTTTATGGCATTTGCAACACGTATTGGTTCGTCTCTATCATACTCGCTATTTCGTCCGGTTGCTACTGCGCAAAAAGAACAACTGCGTGTGCATGTATTTCCAAGTATCATAAAAGTTGCTGTTCCTTCACCCCAACATTCGCCCATATTAGGGCAATTTCCGCTTTCACAAATGGTGTGTAATTTATTTTCATCAACAAGCTGTCTTACTCTTCTGTAATTTTCTCCCGTTGGTAATTTTACTTTAAGCCACGATGGTTTTTTTACTCTTTCTTCTGTAAGTACTGGTAATTCTATCATTTATTAAATCCAAAAGTAAACTGTAAAAATAAGCTAACGAAGTATTGATCATAAGGAACGAAAGCCATTAAAGGAAGTGGCTTTGAAAAATAATCAACACAAACACCAGCTTCTAAACTATAAAATTCATCAGGGTATTGCCCCCATTCTACATCAAGACTTGCTCGTCCGTATACACCTGGTGTAAACGATAATTCTCCAAGTCCATCGGTAAACGAAGAGTTGCCCAAAATAGATTGAGGGTCTGTTTGCACCGCTGGGTCATATCTTTCCGATTCAACAATATTGTAAGTTCCTCTAATTGGATCGGTAATAATTTTTCTCACATCAAGATAAATAGGTTTTAATATGGCGGTTGAAATCCCTACTGAATAATTAAAATGAAGTGAAGCAGCATTTTTATAGGGACGTTCGGTAATAGAAATATTTTGTCCGTAGCCAGTACGAAGAAAAAATGCCATATTTAATCTACCTGGAGTATATTGTCTTGGATTATCAGAGTTTCCATAAATTCGGGTTTCTTTTGAGTGACGAATACGAGCCAATTCAAAATCTAACATATTGTTTATTTTTCCAGTTTTATGCCAGCCATATTTAAAATTAATTCCCCCCAAGCCTGTACTGTTGAGGTTCATTCCTACTTGTAATCTTTTTCGATACATCAATTGAGGCTCTGTAATAGCTTCATTTTGAGCAAATAAATCCAAACTCACAAGTGAGTATAAGAAAAAAAAATATGTCCTGATTTTCAGGTTCACTTTATTAATATTGAATTCCAAAAATAACTAAAAAATGAACACTTCCGAATTAGTTTATACAGGCGAACTGAGAACAACTGCAACACATGTTTATTCGGGTACACAAATTTTTACTGACGCGCCACTTGATAATAATGGTAAAGCACAAAGTTTTTCGCCTACAGATTTATTGGTAACAGCGCTTGCCAGTTGTATGATTACCATTATGGGTATAGAAGCAAATAAGCATAATATTAATTTAGATGATGCAAAAATTGCAGTAAAAAAGACGATGGCATTAAATCCAAGAAGGGTTTCTAAAGTTGAAATTATTTTTGAAATACCGAAAAGGAATTTAACAACCGAACAGATGAAAATGCTTGAGCATGCTGCTCATAATTGTCCGGTTGCAAAAAGTATTCATCCAGAAATTGATCAAGTAACGGTGTTTAACTATGTTTAAAAAATACGGGTTAATTTTGCTGGATCAATTTTAAATTTTGGACAGCTGCCCTTGCATGAGCTTAATGAAATTAAGGCCAGAGCACAAATAGTGATAACAAATAATTTTTTCATTGAAGTTGTTTTATAGTACAAATGTATACAAATATTTCTGAAGAGGCATTAAATTTCAATCTCAAACCCTTTCTGGATAGCTATCTTGGAAAGGATATTGTGAAAGTTACACTAAGTATTTCGAAGCAATATTCCTTTGATTTTACTTTACTTGCCGAACAACTTTTAATTTATTCTAAAGCAAAAAGTAAACTCCCAACTTTTACAAATCATTACTGTTTTTTTACTTCAAAAAGTTACGAGCAGTGTAGCTCCGAAGCATTGGCAAATTATAAGGCATCACTATTTAACGGCTCCTTGTGTTTAGATTTATGCGGAGGATTGGGAGTTGATGATTGGGCATTTTCTAAAAAATTTACACAAGTAATTTCTTTAGATATTGATAGCTTATTGAATAAATTGGTGCGTAAAAATTTTGAAAAATTAGGAGTAAAAAATATTGAACGATTAAACATCAACGCGAATGATTTTATTAAACAGAATGAACAAGAGTTTGATTTGATTTATATAGATGCTGACAGAAGACCAGAAGCTATGCATAAACGAGTGGTTACATTAACTGAAACTGAACCTAATATTTTAACCATCCAAAATCGTTTATTAATGTTGAGTGATACTGTTTTGTTAAAACTATCTCCTATGTTGGATATTACAACTGTAATAAATGACTTAAAAAATGTGAGTGATGTTTATGTGATTTCATTGCACAATGAAGTGAAGGAATTATTAGTTGTAATGAAAAAAGTAAAATCAAAAATTTTTATACATGCAGTAAATATTGGAGATGGAGGGATTCAACAATTTTCAAATGAATGGAACAATAAAGTTCGAATGGAATATAATGATAACGGAAAATATTTTTTTGAGCCTTCGTTAAGTCTTATAAAATCGGCACTTTCGAGTAGTTATGGAATAGCGCATCATTTAAAAATGTTGGCATCAAATACTTATTATTTTGTTGGTGATGATGATATACACAATTTTTTTGGGCGAAGTTTTAAAATTATAAACAGGGTTGAATTTAATAAGTCAACAATAAAAAAATATGTAACGGAAAATGGCATTTCAAAAGCAAATATTTCAAAACGAAACTTTCCAATAGAGGTTGATGAATTAAAAAAAATATTCTCAATAAAAGATGGGGGAGAAGAGTATTTATTTTTTACTCAAAATGTTTTAAAACAAAAATTAATGTTTCATTGCAGAAAGTAAAAATAAGTTCTGATTTTATGATTGGAACAATGCTTTTTCTTTGCAATTTAATTTGATAGATTTATCCTAATAAATCTAATAGTCGTTGAAACTCTGCTTGCGATTTAAAATTTATTTTAATACTACCTCTTCCTTTATCATCAGCCTTAATAGCAATTTTAGTATCAAATTTTTTGCTTAATGATTGCTGATATTCTAAATATTCTTGAAGCTTTGATTTAGTGACTGATTTTTCTGATTTTTTAGTCAGATCTTCGTTCACATTTCTTACCATACTTTCCACATCACGAACACTCATTTCATTGTTGAGCATTTGTTCAAACATCCATTGTTGTTTTTGCTCATCGCTAATATTAATAATTGCACGGGCATGCCCCATGGTTATTTTATTTTCTTTAAGGGCCGATTGAATATTAACTGGCAATTTTAGTAAGCGCAAATAGTTGTTTACCGTGGTTCTGTTTTTAGAAACTCTATCAGCCAATTCATCTTGATTTAAACTGCATTCTTCTAATAAACGTTTATAACTAAATGCAATTTCAATCGGATTTAAATCTTCGCGTTGTATATTTTCAATCAACGCCATCTCTAACATTTCTTGATCGTTTGCCACACGCACATAAGCAGGAATACTGGTTAAGCCTGCAAGTAATGACGCCCTCGTTCTACGCTCTCCCGAAATAATTTGAAACGTATCATAACCCATTTTTCTAACAGTAATGGGTTGTATCAATCCATGTATTTTAATAGATTCGGATAATTCTAATAGCGCCTCATCGTCAAACTCTAATCGGGGTTGAAACGGATTGGCTTGAATCTGGCTAATCAATACTTCATTAATTGAATTGGCAGGTTTTGCATCCGTTGTGGTAACATCTGTATTTGCATTTTCGAGCAGTGCGCTTAATCCTCTTCCTAATGCGTTTCGTCTTGGGTTATTCATTTTTAAAAATTACAAAAAATTGAAAATTACAAAAATTGAAAGATTCAAAAACCTATCAACAATAGTTAAAAATATTAATTCATCATTTCGGGTTGTTCCAAGAAATTGGTTTTTGTTAATCCGTTTTTTTGCAATAACTCTTTGGCTAAGTTTAAATAATTTACTGTTCCTCTACACTCGGCATCATGTGTAATTACAGGCTTTCCAAAACTTGGAGCTTCACTTAATTTTGTATTACGTTGAATGATGGTATCAAAAACCAATTGTTGAAAGTGCATTTTTACCTCTTCTACAACTTGGTTTGACAAACGCAAACGCATATCATACATGGTTAGTAATAAGCCTTCAATTTGCAAATCAGGATTTATGCTTGATTGAACAATTTTTATCGTGTTCAATAATTTTCCTAACCCTTCTAATGCAAAATATTCACATTGAACCGGAATAATTACCGAATCACTTGCCGTAAGTGCATTTGTAGTAATGAGCCCAAGTGAAGGCGAACAATCAACAATCACAAAATCATATTCTTTTTTTAGCTTATCCATAGCATGTTTCATTACACGCTCACGATTGGGTAAATTAATTAATTCAATCTCTGCTCCAACCAAATCAATGTTTGATGGAAGCAAATCTAAATATTGAAAATCTGTTTTATAAATGGCATCTTTTGCTGAAGCATCATTAATCATTACTTCATACAAACCCACTTTCACATTTCTTGGATCAAATCCTAAACCTGATGTTGTATTGGCTTGCGGATCGGCATCTACAACAAGTGTTTTGTACTCAAGAACGGCTAAGCTCGCTGCAAGATTAATGGCTGTTGTAGTTTTACCCACTCCGCCTTTTTGATTTACTATTGATATTACTTTTCCCATGTTCTTTATTTCTTTCGCTAAAAGTGTTTAATCACCATCAATAAACAATTTGCTTACTTTTATGATTTCTCCAAAATACGGTAAACAATATTGCGACTTGTACACGTTGTTTCAACATGCCTGTTGATTACTTTAACAATTGTTTAGTAGCGACTTATCTTATCAGTCAAAAATATATGTTGCGCTAAAATAAATAGGTATCAACAACAAACTTTTTAATAATCAATCGTTTGTAGTATTTTGCTTTAATGAATCAAAAAAGCACCCCAATAGTTATAATTATTCTTGCCATGTTGGTTATTGTTATTAGTGATGGATTAGCCATGCGATATAAATTATTATTTGGTGGTGATGAAATTATTTCATACTTGTGCGCTACAGGAAACTCAGGTGCTTACGAGGAAGTGCTTCATCAAGAATTTCCTTACGGAGAAATAACCAACGCTTCCGAATGGACAAAATATGTTACGATTCATAAACCATTTTGCTTTAGAAAAATTGCTGATGATATGTGCCTCAATGATATTCATCCGCCACTTTATGTAAGCATTTTACATTTGGCCGTTTTGTATTTAGGAATGGCTGCATCAACAGGCGTTTTATTAAACATGATTTTACAATTACTCACACTTTTTGTGCTGTATAAATTGGCTTCAACTTTACTAAAAGATAATACAAAAGGAGCATTGGCAGCTTTGCTTTGGGCAATGAGCCCTGCTTGGATTGGTGTTGGTTTTAATGCCCGCTCATACGAGTTGGTTGCATTGCTTGCCATGTGTTATGTATATGTTTTTCAACTGTGGGTTAACAAACCAAAAACGTCAAACATTTTATTGCTTGTGGTAATTGGCGGCATGGGATTTTTTACACATTTTGGATTCATCTTTTTATTAAGTGCATGCGGTGCTTATTGTTTGTGGCAGTACAAAAGAATAGGATTCAGAAATATTTTGGCTTTCGGTTTATCGGCAATTATTTCTTTTGGATTGATGACGTTGATTCATCCATGTTTTGCAGATTCATTTGTAAATCAACAAGTGCGAAAAGAAGCGTTTAACTTTGCACAATTTCCTGCTCGAATCACAAAAATTATTTTGAGTATTACACAATTTTTTTTACCAGTATATCATTTCAAAACACTCTTACAAAAAGTTAGTTTGGTGTATCAAATTATTTTTACGTTATCATTTTTTGTAGTTGGGTTTTTATTGATATTAAAAAATAAAAAACGAATTGCGGCTCTTTTTTCATCCATCAAAAAACAAACTGATTCTATTCAATTTATTGTATTTATGTTGGCGACAATTTTAGTGATGATGATTGTTCCTTACTTTTTGTTTATCACACATTATACCTCAATGGGAGCGCAATATTTAGTTTTTGTTTATCCTTTTATGGCCATGCTTTTAGCTGAAATATTGATGCAATTTTCGTCCAAAATAAAACTTGTTGTTGTGACTATTTTTTTTGTTGGAAGTGGTTATGTGGTAGGTTCATTTGTGAAATTAAATGCTGGGATATACAAACAACTTGTACAACAAATTCAGGGTGAAAAATTAATTGTAATTAATGATATGGATAGAAGAGGGTTTCCACGATTGTTTCCTTATTTAAAACCCAATCAACAATTATTAATGGATATAAATGCGACTTTTAAAAACGAAGAGATGATAACTGGTTTGCTAAAAAAATATCATTCTTTTTTACTGGTGCAAGGAAAACATGTTGATTTTACAAATAGTGAAAAATATACCATCATAAACAAAAATAGGTACCCAACTTTTGATGGAGATGATATTGTGGTATGTGAAATTAGCGAGCTTTCTTCCGCCTCGCCACTTCCTGAGAAATAAGTTTTAATTCTCTTCCAGCTTGTCCTTTAACCGAAGTGTTTTCTTGCGCTCGTCTGAATAAATAAGGCAATACCGATTTTACTGGACCATAAGGAAGATACTTTGCAACGTTATATCCATTGTTTGAAAGATTGAAGCTAATGTGATCGCTCATGCCAAATAATTGAGAAAAATAAATACGATTATCATTATTTTCAATTCCTTTTTCAGCCATCAAATTTACAAGCAACATGCTGCTGTTTTCATTATGCGTGCCTGCGCAAAAACTTATTTTATCAATGTGTTCAACACAAAATTTTAATGCTTCGTTGTAATCAGCATCACTTGCATTTTTATCGGTTTGAATAGGACTTGCATAGCCCATTTTTTGTGCACGTTCGCGTTCTTTTTCCATGTACGCTCCACGTACTAACTTTTCGCCTAAAAAATAATTATTTGTAATTGCGTCTGCTAAACTCCTCTTCAAAAAATCCAATCTATCGTGCCTGTAAAATTGAAGTGTATTATAAACAATTGCTTGCTCTTTATTAAAGTGCATCATCATTTCATGTGCTAAATTATCAATTGTATGCTGTATCCAACTTTCTTCGGCATCAATAAAAATTCTCACGTTACTCTCATAAGCTGTTTTGCAAATTTCAAATACGCATGCCTTTACTTTATCGAATTCTACTTTTTCGTCCCCACTCAACGTTGTCTTCTCATTTACTTTTGCCAGTAAGTCAAATCGGGCTAAGCCAGTAACTTTAAAAACACAAAACGGAATTTTAGGATTATTTTTTGCTTTTAAAACTGTGGCTATGGTTTCATTTTTTGTATGATTAAATTCTTCTTCTGCTTCTTTGCCTTCAATAGAATAATCAAGTATAGAGCCCACACCATAAGAATATAAATGCGCCATTGTTTTATCACAATCATCCATACTTTCGCCACCACAAAACTGATTAAAAACAGTTGCTTTAATTAATCCTTTTACAGGAAGATGAATATTGAAAGCAAACTCAACCAAAGGCGGTCCCATTTTTACCATCCAGTTGTAACCAATAATTTTAAATAATAGAAAAGATCTATTTAAATCGCCATTAGATTTTGATTTAAAAGCAATTTCGGTATTATCAAAATTCAGGTTAGCAGTAGCTTGAGAAGTTGAATTCAACATATTGTTAAGTAATTATTATTTTAACAGAAAAAGATACAAATTTGCGCCTGCAATATTAACAATTTGAAGGAATACCATCTTAAAGATTTCAGTATTTATATCGGCAACGATGTTTTTGAGTTATTGCTTGAAAACTTGATTGCCGAATCCTACTCGCAAGTATTTGTATTGGTGGATGAAAACACCGAAAAGTATTGTTTACCAATGCTCAACAAGTATTTATTTAATACCAATATTATTAAAATAAAATCTGGAGAGGTAAACAAAACGCTTGATACAGCTCAACATATTTGGAACGAATTGCAAAAAATGAATGCAGATAAAAAATCAGTACTCATTAATTTAGGTGGAGGTGTAATTGGAGATATTGGAGGGTTTTGTGCAGCAACTTTTAAAAGAGGATTAGATTTTATTAATATTCCCACAACGCTTTTATCAATGGTGGATTCTTCTATTGGAGGGAAATTAGGTGTAGATTTTAATGGGGTAAAAAATGCTGTTGGAATTATTCAACAACCTCATGCCATTTATATTAATCCTGATTTTTTGAACTCATTGCCAAAAGATGAAATTGTAAATGGTTATGCCGAAATTATAAAACATGCCTTGATTGCCGATGTTGATTATTGGGATAAATTAAGTAGAACAGGTTTAGATGAATGGCAAAAAATGGGAGCCATTATAAATAGCTCGGTTAAAATAAAATTGCAAATTATTAAAAAAGACCCGACTGAAAAATCAACGAGAAAATTATTAAACTTCGGGCATACTATCGGTCATGCTATTGAAGCATACTCTTTAAAGCATGATAAAAAACCTTTGAAGCATGGTGAAGCAGTTGCTATCGGGATGATTTGTGAAGGTTTTCTTTCAAAAGAGATTCTCGGGTTTTCTACTAAAGATTTGCGTATGCTTAGTGAATATATTTTACGCTTTTTTCCTAAATATTCTCTCAAAACAATTCTATCGCCCGAATTAATTAAATTGATGCGTCAGGATAAAAAAAATCAGTTAGACGAAATTAATTTTACGCTGTTAAAACGTATTGGAAAAGCATCTATCGATCATGTTTGTGGCGAACATCAAATAAGTATGGCTCTTAATTATTACGATAGTTTATGAGCAGTTTGCGTGTAACACATCCCTCAAAAAAAGTTCACGCAAGTATCAATCTGCCATCATCAAAAAGTATTTCAAACAGAGCATTAATTCTCCAATCGTTATTCGAAAATTATGTTGAATTACATAACCTTTCAACTGCTGATGATACTGCAATTATGCAAAACGCATTAGTAAATAAATCCAATATCATTAATGTAAAAAATGCCGGAACCTGTATGCGATTTCTTACCGCATATTTTGCGTGTAAAAAAGGGGAAGTAGAATTACACGGAGAGGAAAGAATGTACCAACGCCCTATCAAAATTTTGGTAGAGGCATTACAACAATTAGGTGCTGATATTTCCTATTTAGGGGAAGAAGGATTTCCCCCATTAAAAATAAATGGCAAGCAATTGGATGGAGGCAAAATTACTGTTGATGCAAGTATGAGCAGTCAGTATATAACCTCATTGATGTTGGTGGCACCCACTTTTAAAAATGGATTAACGATTCATCTAGCAGGAGAAAATAATTCCTATTCATACATAAATATGACTGCCGAATTAATGAAACTGTTTGGCTTTGAAATCATGTTCAACAATCAAACTATTCATATTCCTCAACACTTCGCCACCTCACGACCTTACCCATTTAAATACGCTATTGAAACCGATTGGAGTGCTGCATCTTATTGGTATGAAATTGCTGCATTAAGTGATGAATGTGAAATTTTATTAAATGGACTTTCACTAAAAAGTTTGCAAGGCGATGCCATCATTGCAGAGTATATAAAAGCATTTGACGTAGAAACTATTGTTACTGAAAAAGGAATTGTGCTGCAAAAAAACAATCATCAAATTATCGAATTATCAAATCAACTCCATTTATCAAATACTCCCGATCTTGCCCCAACACTTGCTGTAATAGCTGCTGCAAAAAACATTGACATGAAATTATTAGGCTTACAAAACTTAAACATAAAAGAAAGCGATAGATTAACAGCACTCGAAACAGAATTAAAAAAATGTGGTTTTACTATTTCCATTGCTGAAAACAATTCCTCACTCCTCACTCATCAACACTCACCCATCATTGCTCACTCCTCACTCATCAAAACATACAACGACCATCGAATGGCAATGGCATTTGCTCCATTATGTTTATTGTTTGATGACATTGAAATTGAAAATCCTGAAGTGGTTAAAAAATCGTATCCACGTTTTTGGGATGATTTGAAGTTAGCAGGATTTGAGTTTTAGCATTTGCGAAACTCTTTCTCACGCATATATTTGCGAGCGTTTACACAAAAGTGCAAGCACCATTTTTTGATTAAATATTTCTACATTATTATTTTATTTTTTTGCATAACCAGTTTGCAAGCACAAACGGGAAGTGATTCTTCGTCAGCGAAAATAGAAAGCGCATCAACTGATACGATAAAAAAACATGAACATTCTCCAAAAACGGCCACACTCTTATCATTGGCAATACCTGGAGCAGGGCAAGTGTATAATAGAAAAAATTGGTGGTGGAAAGTTCCAGTAATTTATGGAGTTGGAGGCGCATTAGTGTATAGTGCTATATTCTATCAAAATGGCTATAATCAATATCGAGATGCTTATAAAGAGCGATTGCTATATGGCACAAATCAAGACCCACAATATAACCGATATCAAACACCAACTTTACAATCTATACGAGATAGTTACCGTGATGCAAGAGACATGAGTTACGTGTGGTTAATTGTGGTTTATGCACTACAAGCAACTGATGCAGCAGTAGAAGCACATTTTTTTGATTTTAATATGAACGAAAATGTATCTTTGAATGTGCAACCACGAATTTTTTATGCAGGACAAAATAATTATAGTGGGTTGCAGTTCACTCTTAAATTTTAAACAACTTGAAAATTGCATTATTAGGCTACGGAAAAATGGGCAAAGCAGTTGAGAAAATCGCAACGGCAAAAGGTCATGAAATTGTTTACAAAGTAAGCCTCGAAAATACTTACGATTTTATGTCGGTTAGCTTATTAAATGTTGATGTTGCCATTGATTTTAGCATGCCATCGGCAGCTGTTGATAATATTTTAAAATGCTTTGAAGCCAAAGTTCCGATTGTTGTGGGAACAACAGGTTGGTACGATCAGTTTGATTTGATTAAAGAAAAATGTTTAACCGAAGGTCAATCAATGGTGTATTCCAGCAATTTTAGTATTGGGGTAAATATTTTTTTTAAACTCAATAAAGTATTGGCAAAAATGATGAGTGAGCATGATGATTATGAAGTGATGATTGAAGAAATTCATCATACCGAAAAAAAAGATCATCCAAGTGGAACGGCTATTACTTTAGCTAAACAAATCATCTCTGAAATAAAGTCAAAAACAGATTTTAAAGATCGTTTAATATATAATGAGAATATGCCTTCTCAAAGTATTAAACCTCATGAATTGCTTATCGAATCAAAACGAATTGGCGATGTTACTGGGGATCACACCGTAATTTATGAATCGCTCATCGATGAAATTTCTATTACTCACAAAGCAAAATCTCGTTATGGATTTGCTAAAGGTGCAGTACTTGCAGCCGAGTGGATTCAAGGTAAAAAAGGAATCTATACGATGGAAGATATTTTAAATCTGTGATTTTTATTTTTGTCGTTATTATCTCGTCACAACTTTATCTATACGTCTTCTCTAATATTTTGCCGTTCATCAAATTGTTGTAATATTGAACCCTCAACTTCGTTTTGGATGAAGTTAATTTAAAATCACATGACACAAGAAAACAAAACAGCAACACCCATTCAAAAATTCTTTTCCACTCTTACAAAACGCGAACGATTTAATTTTTGGTTACTAAGTGGAATCAACACATTTTTCTTTTTGATTATGCTTTTTGTAACTGGATCAAATTTGGTTACTTGCATTTCATTTTATGTTGTGGTTGAAGTAACTATTATCGGATATTATATTTTTGTTAACCGATATCCACGTAAAACCAGATTTAGAGAATGGACAGATGCTATAGCATTTGCAGTAGTTGCCGCTACTTTAATTCGTACCTTTTTTATTGAGGCTTATACCATTCCAACTTCATCCATGGAAAAATCTTTATTAGTTGGCGATTTTTTATTTGTGAGCAAAGTAAATTATGGAGCACGCGCACCCATGACTCCCATTTCATTCCCATTTGCTCATAATACACTTCCATTAGTTGGAGGAAAATCTTATTTAGAATGGTTTAGTATGCCCTTTTTTAGGTTGCCAGGTTTACAAAAAATTAAAAATAATGATGTGGTTGTTTTTAATTATCCAAATGAAAATGATAGACCAGTTGATAAAAAAGAAAATTATATTAAACGTTGTTTAGCCATTTCAGGCGATACCATTTTTATTAAAGATCAACAAGTTTATATTAATGGAATAGCAGCACCCAATCCTCCTAAAATGCAGTTTAAATATTATGTAAAAACAGATGGTACAGGCTTCAATCAAAAACTATTAAGAAAGCTTGATATTACTGAAGGTGGCGCACTTTCTGATAAAGGTGATTTTGAGATTATTTTAAACAAGGATTCTAAAGATGCGATGCGCAGAGAATCAAACGTGATAAAGATTGATTCTACAATTCAACCTAAAGGAGTGTATGCCGATTATATTTTCCCTTATCGTGAATCATTAGGATGGAACGTTGATAATTTTGGACCTTTATATGTTCCAAAAGCAGGCGATGAAATTAAGTTAGATACCATTACTTTTTATATGTATGATCGGTGTATAAAAGTGTATGAAAACAATCCAACTTTTGAAATGAAGAATGGACAATTTTTTATGGACGGAAAACAAATCTCCTCTTACAAATTTAAATACAATTATTATTTTATGATGGGCGATAACCGCCATAACTCAGCAGATTCGCGCTTTTGGGGATTTGTACCCGAAGATCATATTGTAGGTAAAGCATTATTTATTTGGATGAGTTGGGATACCAATGGAAATGGTATTAATAAAATTAGATGGAACAGGTTGTTTCATGGAATTAATTAATTGTAGTTTTATTTTTAACCACGGATTAAACAGATCTGTCGTCTTCCAAAAAGTCCTTGCCTTAACAGCGAGGACTTTTTATTTTATCAACATTGCCATCATTTGTTTTCATTTATCATATTGTTGAATGGTATTTTTGATACACGCAAATGAACAATAATTCTATTACACATAAACGCCTTGTATTGTTTATTGATATGAACAGTTTTTTTGCCAGTTGTGAGCAACAGGTAAATTATTACTTACGAGGAAGGCCCGTTGTAGTATGCGTATATACGGGTAGGAGAGGAGCAATTATTGCCGCATCTATTGAAGCAAAAAAAAGAGGCATTAAAGGAATTATGCGTTTGGATGATGCCATAAAAATTTGTCCCGATTTAATCCCTCTCGAAACTCATCCACAGCGGTACAGAGAGTTTCATCAAAAAATAATAAATGTATTGAGAAAATATGCTGCTGATGTAATTCCCAAAAGTATTGACGAAGCAATTATGGATATTTCATCGTATCATTTATTGTATAAAAACCCGATTGAATTGGCACTAAAAATTAAGGAAGATATAAGAAAAGAGGTGGGAGATTTTTTACAATGTTCAATAGGAATTGCGCCCAATGCTTTTTTGGCAAAACTCGGAACAGAAATTCAAAAACCAAATGGATTGGTTGTTATTACTCCCGAAAATATTGATGATATTTTAAAAAAATTAAAGCTTACAGATTTACCGGGGATAGCTTCAGGGAATGCCAAACGATTAATAGATGCGGGTATTACAACACCTTTACAATTGAGGTATACACCACCCGATAAATTAAAAAATGCACTGCGAAGTATTGTAGGATTATATTGGCATTATCGTTTAAATTTTCAAGAAGTTGATCAAGTAAGTCATGATTATAAAAGCATGCAAGCCATGAGGCAAATCTCAAAAGAGCAACGAAAATCTATTGATATTTTACAAGAACTTTTTATGAGTTTATGTATGAAGTTAGAACAACGTTTGGTAAAGCAAGAAGTTTATGCGCAAGATGTAATGATGTTTACAAAATATGAAAATGGAAGTTCGTGGAGCGATAAAATTCATTCAGAAAAACCATTGCAAGATGGAATGGAAATGATGGGGCTATTTAAAAAACGAATGAAAAAATTTGAAACAGCTCATCAATGCGAACCTATCATTAATTGCCAACTTACATCTATTGGAATTACTGTAGCAAATTTTATTGATGCCGAAATGCTCAATTTAAATTTGTTTGAAGACACTATAAAAACCAATAACCTTCGCAAAGTGGTGTATGATATTAAAAATCGTTTTGGAAAAGATAAAGTAATGAAAGCTGCTGAGATGGGAGATGAGAAAATACTAAAAGATGTAATAGGTTTTGGCTCCATCAAAGATTTTTATGTTGATGATGAGTTTAAGATGGATTATTAATTGGGGATAATAATTATTTTGTGCAGGTAATCAATAGAAAAGACGATTTAATTGCCTTTTAAAAGTTTATCGATTAATAATTATTTTAATATAACTTGCTCACAAATACATCAATTATGAAAAGAATTTTCCTAGTCATCTTATTGACATTTGCTTTATCGTTTTTTGCGTTTTCTCAAAAAGTAACCAATTATTCTTTTGTGCCAACATCATCTTCCTTTACTGCTTTATCAGGAGCAACATCGGCAACAATAATTGGAGGAGGAGGAATGGATGAAGGATATGCTAACGCATTATCAATTGGTTTTACATTTTATTATATCGGACAGCCATACACTACTGTTTCTATTTCAACAAATGGGTATGTTTCGATGGGAGGGAGCATGTCGGCAATTAATAGTTATGTAAATAATCTTACAACAGGAGCAACTCCTTTATCGCCACGCCCAATTCTTTCTCCACTGTGGGATGATTTAAATTTTTATAATACCACAGATATTTCTTATCAAACAACAGGAGCATCACCAAACAGAATATTTACTGTTCAGTGGTTAAATGCAAGATGGGATTATACAGCCGCATCGGGAATCTCATTTCAATTAAAATTATACGAAGCGGATAGTAAAATTGAATTTATATACAGACCAGAGGCAGGTGCTTTGGCAAACCCATCGGCATCTATAGGAATTACAGGAACAGGAACGGGTGCAGGAAATTTTTTATCCATCACATCAACAGGAAATAATCCATACGATACCAGTACAATAACTGAATATACCACTTTGGGATCTAAACCATCAAACGGACAAAAATATTCATTTGTGCCAAAGTATGTTTTACCTATAGCTCCGGCATCAATATCATATACATCAGTAGGTTCAACTTCCATCACTTTAAATTGGGCTGACAACACCACTTCAGAAACTTATTATAAAATATATTATTCAACAGATACTGTAAATTTTACTTTGCTTTCAACAATATATTCCACTTCAGTTTTAACAACAGGAACTGCTTATCAGTATCCTGTAACAGGTTTAACTTTAGGAACGCTATATTACTTTAGGGTGCTTGCCGGAAACGAAGGAAGCGCATCAACGAATTACGTTTCGGGTTCGCAATCAACAGTATCAGGATTTTTATCAGGAGTAAAATCTATTTGCCCAAGTGGTTGCTATTATACTTCAATTGGCGCTGCAGCAACTGATATTAGAAATTTAGGAGTAAATGGTTCATTGATTTTGGAATTGGACTCAAGCTATAATCCAACTGTTGAAACTTACCCTTTAAATTTTGGAATATTACTAACCAATGCTTCAAATGTGGTAACCCTGAGACCGAAGAGTAATGTAAATACAACCATTAATTTTATTTCCGTTGTTTCTCCAACATTTGATTTTAATGGAACTGGATTTTTAACCATTGACGGACGAAAAGGAGGAACAGGCTCAACAGGATTTATTAATATTAGTAATTTTAATGGAAGTGGAACAGCTATTAGATTTCAGAATGATGCAGTAAATAATACCATTAATTATTGCAGAATTAGTGGAGCATCTTCAAATTCTAATTCAGGAGTTATTAATTTTCTTTCGACAACTGGAACGTTAGGAAATAGCAATAATACCATCTCAAATTGTACGATAAAGGATACGATAAGCAATCCTATTTATGCTATTTATTCATCAGGAAACACCAATTATCCGAATATCAATAATGCTATTTTAGGAAATACTATTTCTGATTATTTTAATGGATCAAATCCTACCTATGGAGTATATTTAACAACAGGCACAGACTTATGGACAATTAATAATAATCATTTTTATCAAACAAGTTTTCGATCACTTTCTTATAATAATGCAGGGGCTGTATTTGCCAATTCAGGATCTTCATACATAGTTAATGGAAATTACATTGGTGGCAGTGCTCCATTTTGTGCCGGTAGTGCAATGAATTATAACGGAACAGGAAGCATTACTTTTATTAGCCTTAATCTTCCAACCAGTAATACTTGTGCTATTCAAAACAATGTTATCAGAAATCTTGTACTTGATTTAACAGGAACACCAAACTCATTTATCAATATGGCAAATGGTGCTTTTAGCATTACCGGAAATACAATTGGTAATAGTAGTTCAACAAACAATATTGTGTTTACTTCATCAGCCACAAATATTTTATTTTCACCCATTCTATTAACTGGAGGAACTTCATATGGAAATATTGATATTACTTCAAATGCCATTGGAGGAATTTCTGTGGGAGGAGCGGGAACTGTTCAATTCAGAGGGATTCATGTAACAACGGCTGTTCCTGCACTAACTATCACAGGTAATTTAATTGGAAGTTTAACAACGGCATCAAGTATTACTGATTCAACGAATTTAAATCTTTATGGTATTTCTACCACTTTAACTTCTACTAGTAATTTGATTTCAGGGAATATAATTGCTAATTTATCATCTTTGAATACATCTACTGCGAATCAATTATGTGGAATTTTTGCCTCATCAACAGGTACATTTTCAATTGTTGGAAATCTTATAAAAAATCTTAGTTCAACAACCTCATCAACGGCAACCGGAACGGCAGCTCCAATTATTGGAATACTATTAAATGCTTCAGGGGCAAATCAAATCTGCTCAGGAAATAATGTAAACGGATTGTTTAGCAGCAATACAACTTTAGCCATGTCATTAACCGGAATTCATTTTCAAGCCGGATCAACAGGTTCTAATATTGCATCAAAAAATATGGTGCATGGCATTGTTTCATTGAGTGCTGCATCATCTGTTATTAATGGAATTTTTAATGGCTCAAATGGTTCGAGTGTATACAATAATATGATTAGAGTTGGGCTTGATACATTGGGAAATGATATTAATGCCAACCAAATATTTACAGGAATTAATGATGCAGGAAACTCAAACAATTATTATTTCAACTCAGTTTATATTGGAGGTTCGGCAGTAAATGCAGGAGCGAATAATAGTGCAGCATTTTTTAATTCAACAGCATCTTCAGGTACTCGATCAGTAGTAAATAATGTTTTTTATAATGCCAGATCAAATAGTATTTCATCAGGAAAAAATTATGCAATTTTACTTACATCAACAACACTTACTGGGTTAAGTATTAGTTATAACATTTATTATACTCCTGGTGTTGGAGGTACGCTTGGAAGATTTAATGGAGTTGATTATACGATATTGAATAATTGGAGAGCAGCTATATTTAATGATTTTAATAGTGCAATTGGAAACCCCAATTTTGTTTCACCATCATCGTCATCATCATCATTAAATTTAAAAGTTCAAAGCCCAACATGTGCCGAAAGTGCCGCCTTATTTATTGCAGGCATTACTGATGATTATGAAGGCGATATTAGAAGTGCATTAACTCCTTCCGATATAGGTGCTGATGGCGGAAATTATTCTCCTGTAGATATATTCAGTCCTGTTATTTCTTACACCAATATCACCAATACTTCATCAACAACAAATAGAGTTCTTGTTGCTACGATAACGGATATTGGTTTGGGGGTAAAAAATGGCGGATTACTTCAACCCAGAATTTGGTATAGACGATCGCTTCCAACAACATCAGGATGGTTTAGTACACCGGGAACCTTAGCTTTGGGAAATGTAAATAACGGAACATGGAATTTTACTATTGATTACACTTTAATTGCGGGTTCAGTTATCACAGGCAATCAATATCAGTATTACATTGTAGCACAAGATTCTGCTTCAACGCCAAACTTATTTTATAATCCTTTACTTGGAGCAAGCCATACAAATGTATTTAATCAAGTTACTACTCCAACTACACCCAATCAATATTCAATTGTGGTTGGTTTACCTACAGCAATCAGTGTTGGTACTGGGCAATCTTATACAAATCTTACAGGTGCATCAGGGTTATTTAATGCAATTAATACAGGCGCACTTTCGGCAAATACTATTGTAACTATCACTTCTGATATTTCGGAACCTGGAACTATTGCGTTAAATAATACGGGAATGAGTGGATATACTTTACTGATAAAACCAGATGCAAATCCAAGAGTATTATCAGGTTCGACAACGACAGGATTTTTAGGGTTGATTTCCATTTTTGGTGCATCAGGTGTAACCATTGATGGTGGAGCAACAAAAAATCTTACCATTAGAAATGTGATAGGAACTACGCCTAATTCGAGTACTGCTCCTGCTGTGTATTTTTATAATGGAAATAATGATACGTTGAGAAACTGCATTATTGAAAGTAATGCAGGGTCGACCAGTTATGCAACTCTTATTTTAGGTACGTCATCGGTATCTAACTCAATGGCGGGCATGGTTATTTCAAATAATATTATCCGACCGCCAAGTAATGTGAATACAAATGCTCCAGCTATTGGCACAATGATATCATCAGCCGCGGGAAATATATCTAATTCAACAATCTCCGGAAATCAATTTTCAGATTATTCATCGTATGGAATTTATGTGGCAAATGCAGGAAATAATCTCACCATCGGACATCCAACTGATACTGCTCAAGGAAATACATTTTTTCAAACGACTTCAAGAGGTAATCATTATCCAATTCTTGTAGGTTCGGGGAACAATCATATTATTTCTTGTAATGCTATTTATAATGCAACTGGCGTATCACATACAGGTTTAGTAATTGGAGTTTATGTATACAATTCAATTAATGGGATTACCATAAATAACAATTCTATAGGAGGAACAACTAAAGTAAGAAGCGGAAGTCCTTATTTAATTTCTGCCGGATTTTATGGAGTTTATTTTGCAGGAGGAAGCCTCGCCACTTCAACTATAAGCAACAATAAAATAAGTAATATCAGCTTATCAGGTGCATCAACATTTACAGGTATTGGAATAGGAAGTGGAAATGTAAATATTACTAGTAATACTATTGGAGGGTATGCACTAACTACAAACTCTTATGATGTGATTACAACATCTCAGGATTTTTACGGAATTAGACATTCTACAAGTGCTAATTTAAATTTAAGTGGAAATTTAATTTCAAATATTTCAAATACAGGATCAGGGTTTACCACTTGCATGAGTATTGAGGGTGGAGTAGCAAGTATTACTGGAAATACAATTAGAGACATTACCACTTCATCAACAACAAATACTGCTGCTGATTATAGTTGTAACGGAATAAGAATTGCCACAACCACTTCAGGAAATAATATTGAAAATAATGCAATATTTAATCTAACGAATAACAGTTCTACTAATGCAGTTAGTGTTTCAGGAATTGCCATTACCACAGCATCAAATTCAAGTTTTATACAACGAAACAGAATCTATAATTTAGCAACTGGAGGTGCAGGAACTGGAGTAAATAGCCCAATTATTTGGGGTGTTTATGTGAGCGCTACAGGCAGTAATATTTTTGCCAATAATCAAATTGTGCTTAACCAAAACAATGCTGCAGTACAACCCCGAATTAGAGGTATTGAATTGAATACTTCGGGTGGTACTAATTATTTTTATTACAACTCTGTTTATTTAGGTGGATTGGGAGGATTAGCGAATACTTCTTACTCGTTTTTTAGAAATACTACTTTAGCTGTGGCTGGATTAGATGTTAGAAATAATATTTTTTATAATGAAAGAGTATCAACAGGAAATCATTTTGCTATGGGCAGTGTTTCAGTTACAAATTATACTAACGATAATAACCTTTTTGTTTCTACTACAACTTCACCAATTGAATATCCCGTTGGCACATCACGTACTCTTGCAGGATGGAATGTATTGGCAGGAAACCCTGTAAATAATTTATCTAACACCAATGCTCAACTTACATCAACACTATTTTTTACCAACGTAAACATAGCTGATCTTTCGTCAACATCATGCAGAATTTCAAATGCTGGCGCAGTGGTATCAGTAACAAATGATTTTTTAAATGGAACAAGAAGTGTTACAACACCTGATATAGGTTCAACGGAATTTACAATAGCAACTGGCTATCCAACAATAATAACTCAATCAACTTTTACTGGTGGAGTATGTTCTACAGGAGGAGTGGTTAATGCCTCACTCTCTGCCTCAGGTTTTAATATCGTGTATCAGTGGATGGCGAATACTGGTTCAGGCTGGTCTGCTATATCAAATGGTGCTGTTTATAATGGAACAAATACCGCTAACTTGTCTGTTACAAATCCAACAATATCTTATAACAATTATCGCTACCGTTGTTTAGTAAGTGGTACTTGCAGTCCCTCTATATATTCAGATTCCATCACTCTTTCTGTTACATTGCCTATTGCATCAAATACAATAAGCGGAGTTCAAACTATATGTTCGGGCAATACGCCTTCATCGTTAACAGGATCATTGCCTACTGGAGGAAATGGAAGTACTTATGTTTATCAATGGATTAGTTCTACAACAAATTCTACATCTGGATTTGCAATTGCAAGTGGAACTAACAATACACAAAACTATTCTTCAACTTCACTTACACAAACAACTTGGTTTAGACGTATTGTATCATCGGGTGTTTGTGGCTCAGATACAACAACAGCAATACAAGTAACGGTTAATCCCCTTATATCTGTAAATAACTTAACGGGTACACAAACTATTTGTTCGGGAAGTACGCCTTCATCATTAATAGGTGCAAGCCCTTCAGGTGGAACGGGCACATATACTTATATTTGGCAATCGAGTACGGCAAGCGCAACTGCTGGATTTGCAATTGCAAGTGGAACCAATAATCTTCAAAATTATTCTCCATCTTCACTAACTCAAACAACTTGGTATAGGCGTGTAGTAAATTCTAGTTCATGTGCTGCTGATACTTCAACAGCTTTACAAATTACTGTTACCTTACCAATTACAAATAATTCAATAAGCGGAATACAAACCATTTGTGCTGGCAATACACCTTCTACATTAATTGGATCAATACCAGGTGGAGGAAATGGAAGTTTCACATATCAATGGTTAAGTACTACGGGTTGTGTTTCGTGTGCTGCTCCTGCAAGTGGAACCAATAATACCCAAAATTATTCTCCATCTTCACTATCACAAAATATGTATTACAAGAGAGTAATAACATCTGGAGCATGTGCCACAGATACTACATCATTTTTATTGGTAACAGTAAATCCAATTCCCGCCACGCCAACACCTACTTCAAATTCCCCTGTTTGTAATGGGAGTTCATTAAATTTTAATACCACAACGGTAACAGGTGCAACTTATGCATGGACGGGACCAAATTCTTACTCATCATCATCTCAATCTCCATCCATATCAACAACAAGTTCTGTTAATACAGGAACTTATTCGTTAACTATTACTGTTACCGGTTGTACCTCAATTGCCGGAACAACTTCAGTTGCAATTAATAATCCGGGAACATGGACTGGTGCCATTAGTTCAGCATGGAGTAATACAGCTAATTGGAGTTGTCCTCAAATTCCTTTATCATCTACAAATGTTTCTATTCCATCAGGTGTTTTAAATATGCCAGTGATTACTGATGCAGGAAGAGCGTTAAATAATTTAACTATTGCTGCGGGAGCTAGTTTATTACTAAATAATTCAGCATCTCAACTTTCTGTTTACGGAAGTGTAATAAACAATGGATTGTTTTCAAGTACTGCCGGAGAAATTATTTATACAGGAACAATAAATCAAACTATTGCTGCGGGTAGTTATTCAAAACTTACTATTAATAATGCAGCAGGAACATTGTTATCAGGAAACGTAATTCTTAGTGATTCGTTAAAATTAACCAACGGAAATGTGAATATCGGTAAATATCTACTTACACTTTCTGGTACTACTGGAATCGTTTATAATGCGTCTTCATCAAGATATATTATAACAAGCGATACAGGATATTTAGTCATTCAAAATATTGGAAGCAGTGGACGTTCAGGTTCTATTTTATTTCCAATTGGCACTATCACATCATATACTCCAATTACAATTAGTAACTCAACAACATTGGATCAATATTATGCAAGAGTTGCTGATAGCATTGCTGAAAGTGGTTACGGAAATTCTTACCGAACAAGTAATGTTGTAAATAAAAGATGGTTTGCATATAGTACTTTAGGTAATACGGCAACTTTAAGTTTACAATGGAATTTAACTGATGAATTAAGCGGATTTAATAGAAGCAGTTCGTATGTTTCACAATTATTAGGCTCTCCTTGGAATTCAACAGTTGTGGCTACAACAGGGCCCAACCCATATGTTAAAACAAGAACAGGTGTAATTTCTAATTATATAAATGGAGGTTCATCGACCGGACTTTTTGGTATTGGTAGTGGTGGTGCATTACCTGTTGAATTATTAAGTTTTACGGGTAAATACAACAATAAAAATGCTCAATTAAATTGGAGTACATCATCAGAAATTAACAATAATTATTTTGATATTGAAAGGTCTTTTGATGGAAAATTATTTGAGAAAATAGGAATGCAAAAAGGTGCAGGAAATAGTTCTTCAATTATCGACTACCAATTTATCGATAATACACTATCAACTATCAACTATCAACTATCAAAGGTTTATTATCGTTTAAGGCAAATTGATTTTGATGGAAGTGAGCAGCTAACTAATGTAATTAATATTAGGCTTGATGATGCTCTGTCAACTAATAGCGTTTCTATATCTCCAAATCCATTTACTGATATTTTTTCAATCACTACAAAATCAAATTCAGAATTAGCGTTAACAGTTTATGATGTGAATGGTAGGATGATAAATCAATCAATGCATAAAAATAAGGTTGGATCAAATACTTATTATATAGATGTATTGAGTGAAATGAAGCCAGGGTTTTATTATCTACAAATAATAATTGATGGAGAAACAACCACTCAAAAACTGGTAAAAACATTTTAAAGCTAACCATAAGCATAAAAAAAGTCCTCTGATTATTAGAGGACTTTTTTATGCTTAAAATTTATTTGCGGTGCGGACGGGACTCGAACCCGCGACCCCCTGCGTGACAGGCAGGTATTCTAACCAACTGAACTACCACACCGTTTCCTTTTAAGGGAGCGCAAATATAGTCCGATAATTTATTTTGTCAACTCTTAATTGAAAAGATTTTTATTTCTCGAATCTTATTTACTTTGCGCTTCCAAATAATTTAAAAAAGTATGGCATATTTTGATTTCGAAAAATCTATACAAGAGCTTGAAGAACAATTATCAAAAGCAAAGCAACTGTCTGAAAAAAGTAAAATAGATCTTTCTGCCACCATGAAAGATTTAGAAGAAAAAATTGATGAAGAAAAAAAGCGAGTGTACGCTAATTTAAATGGATGGCAACGTGTTCAAATTTCTCGTCACCCTGATAGACCATATACATTGGATTATATTGAAAATATGTGCGAGGATTTTACTGAAATGCATGGAGATAGAAATGTGAAAGATGATAAAGCAATGGTTGGAGGTTTTGCCCGTATTGGAGATGAAAGTGTGATGATGATTGGTCATCAAAAAGGACGTAATACTAAACAACGCCAGTATAGAAATTTTGGAATGCCAAATCCTGAAGGGTATCGTAAAGCGTTACGTTTAATGAAGTTGGCTGAAAAATTCAATATCCCTATTATTACCTTAATTGATACTCCTGGAGCATCGCCAGGCTTAGAAGCCGAAGAAAGAGGACAAGGTGAAGCCATTGCTAAAAATTTATTAGAGATGGCTGTTTTAAAAGTTCCTGTAATATGTGTGGTAATCGGTGAAGGAGCTTCTGGAGGCGCTTTGGGAATTGGTGTGGGTGATAAAGTATTGATGCTTGAAAATACCTGGTATTCGGTTATTTCACCTGAGTCATGCTCGTCTATTTTATGGCGTAGTTGGGATTATAAAGAAAAAGCTGCCGAAGCACTAAAACTTACAGCAATAGATATGTTGGCAAATGGACTCATTGATGGAGTAGTAGCGGAGCCTGAAGGTGGAGCTCATGTGAATCCGGGAGTGATGTTTGATACATTAAAAGAAACAATTTTAAAATTGGTTAAAGAATTAAAACAAAAAGACTCAGAAAAATTAATTGAAGAACGAATTGCC
Source organism: Bacteroidota bacterium (assembly GCA_025359805.1). Classification (GTDB taxonomy): domain Bacteria; phylum Bacteroidota; class Bacteroidia; order UKL13-3; family UKL13-3; genus CAIUEQ01. The sequence goes on along the minus strand of JANYDU010000004.1, from coordinate 1,539 downwards.
AAATTTTCGGCAATGGGTGCTTATACTGAATAATATTATTTTAGAAGTAATGCTTTGTTAAAATTGAGTAGAATAGACTTTAAATAAATATAAAGTCTTATGAGTTAGTATGAATAATTATATACTTGCTGCAATCGAAAAAAATAATTTTATTTGCACGTCAAAAAAATGGTCCTATAGCTCAGCTGGATAGAGCAACGGTTTTCTAAACCGTAGGCCCTTGGTTCGAGTCCAAGTGGGACTACCAAGCGGGACTTTTTCAGAGTAATTCTGAGAAGTCCCGTTTTTATTTTCCTTCAACTCTCTCGATAAATGCACAATACAGCCGATAATATTATTTACAATTGAGGTTCGATAATTGTCAATTTTTGAATCATACACCAAACCTGGAGTTAGTACTTTTGAGTAGACAAAAAAGTTAGTTATATAGACTGGAATTCCCTAAAAAAAGAGGACAAAATTTTATGTCCCTTAAACAGCATTGTTTCAAATAAAATAATAGTTTGAAGTATTGAATTAAACGCATATTTTGGTAGCATAAAATAAAGCATATGAAAAGAACAAATATTCTCCTGTTGTTGGTATTTGCCATAACAATAATCAAAGCAGGCAATCCTGCTTTGGGCACCTTTGGGTTTACCCAAAACAAAGGTCAGGTGATTGACCAAAACAACCAACTGAATCCCGAAGTGAAATACCTTTTTCATTCAGGGGGATTAAATGTGCAATTGCGCAGCCATGGTTTCAGTTACGATACCTATACCATTGAAAGAACCCCCACTGCAAAAAACGGAAGCGATGATGCTCCGCATAATGATATGGGACATCCCATGGAAGACCTTACCTACCATGGCCACCGCATAGATATAGATTTTATAGGGGCCAATACTGCACCCAAATTAGTGGCAGAACAACCCTCAAAAGAATATATCAACTACTATACAACAGGTACACCCGAAGAAGGGGTGCTGAATGTGAGGACTTATCAGAAAGTAACCTATATCAATTTGTATGATGGGATTGATCTGGAGTTTGTAGCATCAGCCTCATTACCTAATATGGATAAAGGAGGAGTGAAATACAATTTCATTGTTCACCCCGGAGCTGATGCCTCACAAATTAAATGGACGTATAATGGTGCTTTTAATACCGCATTGCAGGATGGCAAGATCATTCTTACTATTCAACAGGGTGATTTGGAAGAACATATTCCCACCAGTTTTGTGAATGAGACTTCAAAGCAACTCAATGTGAGTTATGTTTCACTCAGTGAAAACACTTTTGGTTTTTCAGTTCCCAGTTATGATAAACATACCACATTAATCATTGATCCTGTTCCATGGGCCACCTATTATGGCGGCAGTGGAGATGAGAATATCAACAGGATTATCAGAGACAGTGTGGGTAATCTGATCATTACGGGATATTCTGCATCTTCATCCAATGTGGCCACCACAGGAGCATTTCAAACCACTTATGGTGGAGGAACTACGGATATGATCTTGGCAAAGGTTACCTCATCAGGAGGGTTACTATGGT
>JANYDU010000003.1 GCA_025359805.1 Bacteroidota bacterium | reverse complement strand
AACGGAACAACAAATGAAATGCACCGTTATGAGTTTACAGATAACCAGCCATTTACTATAAACCATGAAGCCTTAACTATTTACTATCGCCTCAAACAAATAGATATGGATGGTGAATTTGAGTATTCGGATATTGTTTCCATAAACACTGTTAAAGAAAACATAAACACAATTACCATTGCTCCAAATCCGGCTCATACAAACCTGACTATATCAAATAACCAATGCAGTTTAAAAGGTACTCAGCTTATTGTAATGGATATGTTAGGCAGAAAAGTACTGGAAACAACCATTGAAAATGAAAGCAATAATTTTTCACTACCGATTGAGGAATTAAATATGGGAGCTTATCTGCTAACCATTCAACATGGAGAAGAAATAAGCAGATTGAAGTTTGTGAAAGAATAGTCATTTAAAAAAAGCACAGAACACTGAATGATGAAGTTGCTTTTTGAAAAATGCAAATCCGGCTTAGCGGGAGAAGCAAGCTACCATGTAGCGCGGAACACGCTATCCAATTCCATCGGGTTACAATGAAGAATACAAAACGGTAGATTAACGTTATATTTTGAGTTGAAGTTTCAGAACCATCGTGAATTAATAAATTGAAATTATGTTCCCTAAAACTTTAGAATGTATTAAGACGTTTCATCTGCATCACAGATTTATTAATAAATTAAAGTCGTTTAAAAAGTTCGATAATTTCAACCCACAGGCTACAAAAAAAAACATCAATAAGCATTAGCCTATTGATGTTTTTAATTTTTATGTAATACTCTGAAATTATTTTCTTCTTCCAAAAATGCGAAGCAAGAACAAAAACAGATTGATAAAATCTAAGTAAAGATTTAATGCGCCCATTATGGCTAACTTATTGGCTGTTTGTTTTTCTTCAAATGCAACTCCACTTCCAATTACTTTTAGTTTTTGTACATCATAAGCAGTAAGTCCTGTAAATACAAGCACTCCAATAAAGCTGATGATATAATCCATTTGGCTGCTATGCAAAAATAAATTAACCAATGAAGCAATAATAATTCCTATTAATCCCATAAACATAATGCTTCCAAAACCTGTAAGATCTTTTTTAGTAGTGTAACCGGCAACCGCCATTACCCCAAAAGTAACTGCCGAAATTCCAAAAGTGGTGTAAATAGTTCCGAGGTTATAAGCTAAAAAGATAAAGCTTAAACTTATTCCGTTAATGGTAGCGAAAGCTAAGAAAAGCATTAAAATAACTGGATATGAAAAACGATTAAAACCCATTCCTATTGCCATTACAAAGAGCAAAGGTGCGAATAAGGTTACATATCCAAATATATTTAACTTGCCTGTTTCAAAGTTTATTAAGAGTTTTAATAGTTCTTCGGACTGACTGAAACCAAATGCCATTATAGCTGAAATGAGCAATGCAACAAACATCCAAGAAAAAACGGACGACATAAAAGACTTTGATACACTGAGGTCTTTGCCTTGATATTGTGAAGTTTCAAAAGGATTATTTTCCATCTTTATATTTAAATTAGGGTGTAAAAATAGAAAAAATTGGCAAATCAAAAAAACACTTATATATTCGCCACCCGAAAAACATCAGATTATGGCATTCACTAGATACAAAAGAAAAGACAGAAAAAATAAAACAGTTTCACGTCAGCGTACACAAGCTATTAAGTTAAATACTAAGCTTGTTAACGTAAAATCTCCTAATACTGAAAAGGTAGTTATTGTAGAAGATTAATAATTGTTTTTGTATGAAATTGAAAAAAGCAACCTGATAATAGGGTTGCTTTTTTATTTTATGAGGTGGTTCAAAATTATTTTTTACCCGCAATGGCTTTTATTTTTTCTTCCAGCATAAATTCATCGCCTTCCATATAGCCTACATGCGTGTAAACGATATTTCCCGAACGATCTAATAGAACAGTATAGGGAACTATTGGAGCATTTAAGGCACGTTTTAAATCCTCGTTCACATCCAACAAACAATCAAAACTCCAACCCATTCCATCAACATAAGGTTTTACTTTAAGTGCATTTTTTGAGTTATCTGTTGAAACTGCAACAAGTTCTACACCATATTTTGTTTTCCAATCATCCAACATATTATCATTAATATTAACCAATTCTTTTTTACAAGGTGTACACCAAGTTGCCCAAAATGAGATAATAGTAATTTTTCCATTCTTTGAATAATCCCCTGCATTTTTATTTTTTCCATTTACATCTTTTAAAACAATCTCGGGCATAGTTTGTGTGTTTTGAGCTATTGAAATAATACTGCTCAAAAGAAATATAGATAAGATAATGTTCTTCATGTTAGTTGAATTTGCTGAATCAAAAGTAGGGAACTTTAGTAAATTATCATACATCATACAAAAACTTGTGAATAATACACAAGGCTATCTATACCAAAGAATATATATTTGTTTCATCAGCAATTACTAAATTAACATAATGAGAATAGGTATTTTTTTTGGAGGCAATTCACGCGAGCGCGAGGTTTCATTTGCAGGCGGACGTACAGTTTACGATAATTTAGATAAAACATTATTTGAAACCATTCCCATTTTTGTAGATAGTTTTAACAACTTCATTCTGCTCGATTGGAAATATATTTATAAGGGAAGTATTAAAGATTTTTACCCACCTGTTGAATACCTTCTTAACTCAAAAAGTAATATTCAGATTTATACAGAGAGTATAGAAAGCGCTTATAAAGATAATGGAAAAAAAATGGCTTCCCAGCTTGGAAAAATTATTTCGGCAGAAGATTTAAATAAGCATATTGATTTTGCATTTTTAGCTTTGCATGGTGCATTTGGTGAAGATGGAACTATACAAGGTTTATTGGAGTGGCATGGAATTCCATATAGTGGTTCGGGGATTTTGCCATCAGCTATTGGTATGCATAAAAAAGTGCAAAAAGCTATGATGCAACATGCCGGATTTAATTCGCCAGCATGGACGAGCATTAGTAAACAAGAATGGGTAAGTGGTAATAAGAAAAATATATATAAGCAAGTTCAAAAAAAACTAAATTTTCCGTTTGTGATAAAACCTGCCAATCAAGGTTCATCTGTTGGGGTTACTGTCTTATCTAAAGATGATTTGGAAGCTTTTGAAGCAGGATTGAACAAAGCATTTTTTATGCAACGCATCACACAAAAAGAATGGATAGATAAATCAAAAGAAGAGCAAATTAATTTCATCCAAAAGCTATCCGATATTAAAGAAGGAATTGGTTTGCCTTGTTTGCATAACGATAAAATTATTTATCATCCTGATGAATTAATAAGCTTACTAAATAAACATTTTAAAAAGCATAACGAAATTTTATTAGAAGGAATTTATAGTGAAACAGAAGCACTCTTAGAATCATTTATTGAAGGCAGAGAATTTTCTTGTATTGTATTGCGCAAGGATGATGGAACTTCAGTAGCATTACCTCCAACTGAAATTGTGAAAGGCAAAGAAGTATATGATTACCGAAGTAAATACATGCCTGGATTATCCAGAAAAATTACTCCAATTGATTTGCCCGAAAAAGATGTACAGCGTATTCGTAAAGAATGTGTAACATTATTTGAGTTCTTTAAGTTTAATGTATATGCCCGTATTGATGGATTCATTAATAAAAAAGGTGAACTGTTTTTGAATGATCCAAACACCACATCAGGAATGATGCCTTCTTCTTTCTTTTTTCATCAAGCTGCCGAAATTGGTTTAAATCCTTCGCAGTTTTTAACATTCATTATTCGTTCCTCTATTGCCGAAAGAATTTCAACGTTACCTGTTCATCATTCATTCAAAAAATTATTGGATGGGTTGGATAAGAAATTGAACAAAACACAAAATAAAAAATCAGGTAAAAAACGTGTGGCAGTTTTTATGGGGGGCTATTCAACCGAACGCCATATCTCTGTTGAAAGTGGAAGAAATATTTATGAAAAATTGGCTTCATCCACTCAATTTACTCCGTTTCCTGTTTTTGTTACAGGCAATGATACCGCCCACGAATTATTTTTATTGCCCATAAATGTAATGTTGAAAGACAACGCGGATGACATTAAAGAAAAGGTAATGCACTTTAAACGTGCTCCTGTGGTTAATAAAATTATTGATGATTGTAAAGACATCATTAATAAATATTCTTCTGGAAATAATTTGTTCGAACCCAGAAAAATTTCCTATAAAGAATTATCAAAAATGACGGATGCAGTTTTTATTGCATTGCATGGCAGACCAGGTGAAGATGGGCAAGTACAGATGGAATTGAACAAATATAAAATTCCATACAATGGTTCTGGGGTGGATAGTTCTCGCATTACCATCAATAAATTTGATACCAATGAATTGCTTAAAAAGCATGGTTTTTTAGTAGCGGATCATTTGCTGGTGATTGAAGAAGATTGGAAAAAAAATAAAAATGAATGGGTTAATAAGGTAGAAAAAATTGGTTATCCATTAATTGCCAAACCTGCCGATGACGGATGTAGCAGTGCTGTAAAAAAAATAAAAACACGGGATGAACTATTGCATTATGCCGAAGGCGTTTTTAGAGAATCGTTATTGATAACTCCTGAGCTTGCAAAAAAACTTGGTCTGAAACCAAAGGAAGAATTTCCTAAGAAAAAATATTTTTTAGTAGAAAAATTTGTGGATAGAGGCAATGCAGTTCATTTTTTGGAAGTAACTGGAGGCATGCTCACTCATTACGAAAAAGGAAAAGTGAAGTATGAAATTTTTGAACCCAGTGAAACATTAGCCGAAGGAGATATATTGAGTTTGGAAGAAAAATTTTTAGCAGGGCAAGGGCAAAATATTACTCCCGCTAGATTTTCACCACATGCAAAAGCTCAGAAATTAATTAGCGAGCAAGTTCGTCAAAAAATAAAAGAAGTAGCCAAGGTACTAAAGGTAGAAGGCTATTGCCGCATTGATGCGTTTGTGCGCATTTATAAAAACAATAAAGTGGATGTAATTTTTATTGAGGTAAACTCACTTCCTGGCATGACACCCGCAACATGTATCTTTCATCAATGTGCAATTAATAATTACAAACCGTTTGAATTTATTGATGGCATTTTAGAGTTTGGCGAAGAACGGGTGAAGTTGGGGAAGTAAATGTTTTTTTGATTTATTAAACTTTTTCATTCAAAACTTAATACTCAAAATTTAGCAATAAATTGTAGATATTTGGCTGCGAAACTCTTATTAATTAAATGAATTTTTTTAAAAGTCTTGGAGCTAATTTATTAGCCATTGTTATTTCTATCATTGTTATTTTTACAGTGGTTTCGCTTGTGTTAAACTCCTACACACGCCATGGAGAATCGCTTACTGTGCCTGACATTAGAGGGCTTAAAATTACAGATGCATCAAGAGTATTGGAAGAAAAAAAATTACGATTTGTGATTACTGATTCGTTATATTTTGCTGATAAACCTAAGTTGAGTGTATTGGAACAAAACCCAATTCAGCAATCAAAAGTTAAAGAAGGAAGGGTAATTTATATTACCATAAATGCGGATGCGCCCCCAACTATTTTAATGCCTAATTTAATTGATGTATCTATTAGGCAAGCATCTGCTATTTTATTAAGTGTAGGATTGAAACCAGGTAAACTTATTTATAAACCAGATATTGCTCAAAACGTAGTATTGGAAATGTTGTACAAAGGACAAACAATTACGGCTAATTCAAAATTACCAAAAGGTTCTGTTATTGATTTGGTGCTTGGTGATGGACTTGGCGATGCTGATGTTCCTATGCCTGATTTAACGGGTTTAACTTTGGAAGAAGCCAATAATTTATTAAGTAGTTCATCGTTAAATGTAGGTTCTGTAAATTATCAAGGTTCAATTAAAGATTCGACATCGGCAAAAGTGTTTAGGCAAAGCCCAGCTTTTAATGATGGTATGATGATAAAAGGTGGACATGCAGTTGATTTATTTTTAAAACAAGAATGAGAAAAGGTTTATTCATTGCGTATATTTTATTTTTTGTTCAAACTGGATTTGCACAAAAAGGAGGCGAAGCAAAATCACCATTACAGCAAAATTTTGAGTTGCAAAAATATGTGAGCGAGCATCCTGATACAGAAACTTTAAAACCAAAAAACTTATTTAACAAAACAGGAATAGCCGATAGTAGTTTCCCTTTTATTGATCGTTTTACGTATTTAGGAAATAAAATTTCAACAAAATTTTGGCTCGATTCCAATGTAACAAAAATAAATAATACTGTTGTTTTTGATGCGCTTAATGCAAGTGGAAATGTTTACCCAGGGGCATTTGATCAAGCGGATGTGCTCACTACTCAACCCATCATACTCAACCCACTTTCCAATTTATATATTGAAATTAATTACAGTTGTGGTGCCACTTGGAATCTGAACGATTCGTTGGTATTACAATTTCAAAGTTCATCTGGAAATTGGTATTCTGTTTGGCATTCATCTAATTCATTCGTTTATAATAAAACCATTGCTTTTGTGTTTGATCCTTCATTATTAAATGCATCAAATGTTGTTTTTCGATTTATAAATTATACGCAACTTCAAGCATCAAACACCGAAAATTTTATTTTAAAATATGTTGTATTTGCACACAAATGGGATTTACCACTGCATGAAAATTTAACTACTTTTTCTAAAGACTTATTTCCTTCCAAAGTATTTTGGGCACAAGCACAAACTAATATTAAAACAGGAAATCAATATGGTTTTAATTATGGAAATGTAGCAGTTTTTGATGCGCTTGACGAAAATTTAAATGTATACAACAATGCTAATGGACAAAAAGGATTTGCCGATACTTTGCAATCACATTATATGGATATTACGCAATATTCGCTTACTGATTCTGTATATCTTAAATTTTTTTATAGAGCGATGCCCAATTCCATTTCGTCTGATTCACTTTTTTTAGAATTCAAAAACAATGCAGGAGTTTGGTCAAGAATTACTGGTATCTCTGGCACCCCATTTGGAAATTTAAAAACGTTTATCCAGCAAATTAATATTGGTAAATTTAGAAGTGCAGCATTTCAATTTAGATTGATTAATAAATGTACTTACACAGCGAGCGATACTACAAAATGGATAGTAACCGGATTTAATATTGGCAAAAAAATAGCTATACCTTTTGTGGATGATTTTTCGACCACTAAAATTTATCCCGATCAAACATTATGGAGTGATAAATTGGTTTACATCAATAATCATTTTCCAATTCGCCCACCGAGTTATAATGTTGCTACTTTTGATGGGCTTAATAAATATGGAAATCCCTATGGATATGGTAGAGGTTATTGTGATTCATTAACTTCATTATCTATTGATCTTTCACAAATATCAACTGCCGATACCAGTGTGTATTTAAGTTTTTTTGTTGAACCTGCAGGATTAGGAACTGATCCTTATACCGGACAGTTTCAATTTTGGGATTCGTTAATTATTGAAATGCGTAATTCATCTGTTAATCCAAACTCATTTGTAAATAAATGGTCGGCTGTGGCTTCATCATTTTCTCCCAATAAGTTTACACAAGTTTTTATTAGGGTTGATAGTGCTTTTTTACATGATGACTTTCAATTTCGATTTAAAAATTATGGATACTTAACCGGCAATCAGGGCCACTGGCATATTGATTATATTAGACTTGATAAAGGACGTTCAGATACCGATTATTTTTATAATGATTTTGCTATTTCATCTACTCCAACTGGTTTATTACAAACCTATTCTTCCATGCCATGGAGTCATTTTATTTCGGCAACATATCAAAATGATTCACAAAATTTTGTTGTAAAAAACAATACAATTAATCCTAAAGCGATAACATATATCAGACAAATCTCCAATCAGCAGCCACTACAAATAGATACTTTTGGAAATATTTTGCCAAATTTATATGGTGGAAAAGATACATTGCTCAGCATCAAACAACATGCTACACTCACTCCATTTATTATGGGTGATACGGTTTCGTTTACCACAAAAATTACCATAAAGGAAGGAAATGCAATTGATAATATTCCATCAAACGATACCTTTTCCATAGCAACTAATTTTAGTAATTATTTTTCTTATGATGATGGCAGTGCCGAAAACGGTTATGGTCTTCAAAACAGAGGAGGTTCAGTAGCACTTGGATATACATTAAGCAAGCCTGATTCTATTTATGGAATGGCTATGTTTTTTAATCAATCTGTTAAAGATGTTACCGCTTTACCTTTTAATTTTATGGTATGGAAAGACGTTGGTTTAGGAACTCCGGCAACCGGAGAAACGGTGTTATTAAGAGAACCTCATTTGGGTGCTGAATATCAAAATAAGATTAATGGCTTTTATTATTATAAATTTCAGAATGGACCCATTCCTGTTGATGGAAAATTTTATGTTGGATGGGAACAATCACAAACATTTATGCTAAACATGGGCATGGATCAAAACTATATTATTGATGGCCAATTTGCAGCTAATCCAAATATGTATTTTAAAAATTTAGATTTACCAATTTGGCAACAAACACAATTAACAGGAGCATTAATGATGCGCCCCATTATTGGTAAATGGATTGATCCGCCAGTTGGCTTAAAAAATATTACACAACAAAAGTTTGATGTAAAAGTATACCCAAATCCTGCAAAAAATATTTTATACATTGAAGGAAAACAAGATGAACATTTGTATGTTGAATTGTTGGATATGACTGGTAGACTTATTCTTTCTCATAAAAATGAAAATGCGATACAATTGCCCATATTACAAAGTGGAATATATTTGTTGAGAATCACTGATGAAAATCAAAACAATATTGTAAAGAAAATTATTATTGAATAACAAATTTAAAACATAAAAAACTATGGCTGATATTACTTGTGAAGAATTAAAACAAAGAATGGATAGTGGCGAAAAACTAAATTTAATTGATGTTCGTGAATCATACGAATTTGATGAATTTAATATTGGAGCTATTTTAATTCCACTTGGAAGTTTACCTCCAAAATTGGCCGAATTGGAATCTATAAAAGATGAAGAAATAATTATTCATTGTCGCTCGGGAAATAGAAGTGCACAAGCAAAAATGTATATGATGGATCAGGGATTTACTAACGTTAGAAACTTGCTTGGAGGAATGTTAGAATGGCAATCGCTTTACGGAAATTAATATTTTTTCGATTGAGTTAAGTAAAGCTCATACCAAATATCAAATTTTAATAATCATGAATAAAAAAACACTGTTTTTTGCAACAACACTTGCTGCAATTTCAGTAGTTTGTTTTTTTAATTTATTCTGCAATTCATCTATAGAAAAAACAACATCTTCTTCACAAAATATTTATCTTAACCACCACGATTCTGTAAAATATGTGGGCATCGAAACTTGTCGATCATGCCATAATGATATTTATAAAACCTTTATTGAAACAGGCATGGGGCAATCGTTTAATATTGCTTCAAAAGAAAAAACGGCTGCCAATTTTTCTAATCATCATGTGGTGTTTGATAAATTTTTAAACATGCACTACTATCCTTTTTTCAAACATGATTCGATGTACATATTGGAGTTTAGAATGGAAGGGAAAGATACCGTTCATAAACGTTTAGAACGAGTTGACTATATTGTTGGATCGGGGCAACACACCAACTCGCACTTGATGAATGTAAATGGATATTTATATCAATTGCCATTAACGTGGTATGCACAAAAAGGAAAATGGGATTTGCCTCCAGGATTTGAAAATGGAAGAAATGTGAGGTTCAACAGAGCCATTGGTTTTGAGTGTATGAGTTGTCATAATGCATTGCCAGGTTTTGTAGAAAATTCATTAAATAAATTCAATACTATTCCTCGTGGAATTGATTGTGAACGTTGCCATGGTCCGGGAGAAATTCACGTAAAAGAAAAGCTTGCAGGCATTCGTGTGGATACCTCAACACAAATTGATTATACCATTGTAAACCCCAAAAAATTATCGTGGGAACGGCAAATTGATTTGTGCCAACGTTGCCACTTACAAGGAAACGCCATTTTAAAAAACGGAAAAACATTTAGTGATTTTAAACCTGGAATGAAACTTTCTGATTTTATAGATATTTATATGCCAAAATATAAAGGGCACGATGATGAATTTATTATGGCATCGCATGCGCAACGATTGCAAATGAGCAAGTGTTTTTTAAATAAATCGCAAACAAAACAGAGCACTTTACACCAAGCAAAAAGTACTGTTTCTCTAACTTGTATCACTTGCCATAATCCGCATATCAGTGTAAAAATAACAGGCAAACAAATTTTTAATAATGCGTGTTCAAATTGCCATAATATAAAAACGGCTTGTAAAGAAGACATTAAATTAAGAGAACAAAAAAATGATAATTGTGTAGGTTGCCACATGCCAAAATCTGGAACAATTGATATTCCGCATGTAACCGTAACCGATCATTGGATAAGGATTCCTGCAAAGAAAAACGAAGCAGATAAAATCAAAAAATTTGTTGGAATTTATTGCATCAACAATAAAAATTCAGATGATGAAACACGTAGTAAAGCCTATTTATCATACTATGAAAAGTTTGAAGGCGAATCTTATTCACTTGATTCTGCGGAATATTATTTATCAAAAAATACGCATGCAAAAGATTTTTTAAGTACACAAATTCATTACTTATTTTTGAAGAACGAATACCATAAAATAATTGAACTCACACAAAATATAAATCCATTAACGGTTAACGAACCTTGGATGTGTTATCAAATTGGGCAAGCATTTCAAAATTTGCAAGATGCATCATCAGCAGAAAATTGGTACAAAAGGGCTGTTAAAATTGCTCCCGATAATTTAGATTTTATTAATAAACTTGGCGCATCACAAATTGAACAAAATAAATTAGATGAAGGAATAAAAACCTTGCAATTATCTCTTCAAAAAAATCCAAAGCAGAGTGTAGCATTTACCAATTTGGGTTTCGCCTATCTCAAACAAAATAATACACAAAAAGCTATAGATTGCTATAATAAAGCACTAACAATTGATCCTGATTTTGAACAAGCATTATTAAACAAAGCTGGGCTTTATAATTATTTAGGCAAACCAGTTGAAGCCAAAAATATGTTAAAAAAAATCCTCAAACGCAATCCTCAAAATCAACAAGTAAAAGCACTATTGCAAAGCCTTTAAAGCGTATTAGTAAATCAGCACTAATTTTCTATTTTCGCACACACAAAAACAATTACAAATTATGGCATCTACATCAGATTTATTCAAAGGAGCATTCATTAAATACAACAACGAGTTGTGTCAGGTTTTAGAATACGTGCATCGCACACCTGGAAATTTAAGAGCATTTTATCAAGTATCGTTGCGTAATGTAAAATCAGGCAAGCAAATGGAAAACCGCTTTCGTGCTGGTGAAGCTATTGAATTTGTAAGAGTTGAATTTAGAGATTTACAATTTTTATATAAAGATGGAACTAGTTTAGTGTTAATGGATCCTGAAACTTTTGATCAAATTTATATTGATGGAAGTTTGTTTGGCGATTCAGAAAAATTTTTGAAAGAAGAGATGATTGTTAAAGTTTCATTTGAAGGAGATACGCCAATTGGAGCCGAGCCTCCGGTTTTTGTTGAACTTATTGTAACCTATACCGAACCTGGTGTAAAAGGCGATACAGCAACCAATACATTAAAGCCAGCAACTGTTGAAACAGGCGCACAAGTGATGATTCCGTTGTTTGTAAATATTGGTGAGAAAATAAAAATTGATACACGCACAGCTTCGTATGTTGAGCGCGTGAAATAAAAAAAACGATGAGCAAAAAATATATCGACTACGCAAAAGAGGTTTTTCAGATTGAAGCAAAATCTATTGCTGATTTATCAAAAATGCTGGATACTAATTTTGAAAAATCGGTTGATATGATTTTAAAAAGTAAAGGCAGAGTGGTAATTAGTGGTGTTGGAAAGTCGGGTTTGGTTGGAAGAAAAATTGCAGCAACTTTAGCAAGCACAGGCACACCAAGTTTATTTATGCATCCTGTTGAAGCCTTTCATGGCGATTTAGGGATGTTAAAAAGTGAAGATATTTTTGTGGGTATTTCCTATTCAGGCGAAACAGAAGAATTGCTAAAGTTAATTCCTTTCATCAAATCATTTAAGATAAAAATTATTGGCATTAGCGGAAGTGGAACTTCTACACTTGCTAAAAATAGCGATGCACATTTAAGCGTAAAAGTATATAAAGAAGCTTGTCCGCTTGAGTTAGCACCTACATCATCAACAACGGCTACATTGGCTATGGGCGATGCATTAGCAGTTGCATTAATGAAAGCTAGAAGTTTTAAACCAGAAGATTTTGCACAGTTTCATCCTGGTGGAAGTTTGGGACGAAAATTATTAACCACCGTTGAAAGTTGTATGGTTAAAAAAGATTTGCCAACTGTAAAACTTACAGACAATATAAAGCAAGTAATAAATGCAATGAGTAGCGGACGTTTGGGTTTGGCCGTGGTGCTTGATAAAAATACAATTAAAGGAATTATTACGGATGGAGATTTGCGTAGGGCAATGGATAAATACACCTCTAAGTTATTTGATTTAAAAGCTGCTAATATCATGACAAATAATCCTCGCACCATTTCAAAAAATATGATGATGGCTGAAGCTGAGGAGTTGATGAATAAAAATAAAATTACTTCACTGTTGGTTGGTGATAAAACCAAAAAGTTGGAAGGCATTGTTCAGATTTATAGTTTGAGCAAACAATGACACATCCTACCTTAAAAACCCAACGACTCACACTCAGACCTGTTGAAGCAGCAGATCAATTAATGGTATTTAAAGGATATTCTCATCCTGATGTGATCAAATATTTTGATATTACTTATTCAACATACACATCCACTAACCAGCAAATGGAATGTTATAAACTAATGCTCAAAATGGCACCGGTTATGTTTGGGTAGTAGCTGATGATAACAATTTTTTTATAGGTGTTTTTATGGACTATGAATTTAAAAATGGGAAGTATAATAATCTTGAAATTTGGACTAAAATATTTCATGATAATTAGCTCTTAATAAATTATAAATTCGCTGCGAAATATTATCATAATGAATTTATACGAACAAATTAAATCAAATACATTTCTCATCTCTGGTCCTTGTGTGATTGAAGGCGAAGCCATGGTGATGAACCTTGCCGAAAAAATTTCAAAAATCGCTGAAGAGTTAAAACTGACTTATATTTTTAAAGCCTCATTTGATAAGGCAAATAGAACTTCTGTAAATTCATTTAGAGGAAGTGGAATGAAAGAAGGACTACGCATTTTACAAAAAGTAAAAGATACATTTGGATTGCCTGTTACTACCGATATTCACGAAAGCATACAAGCCGAAGAATTAGCTCAGGTTGTTGATGTATTACAAATTCCCGCATTCTTATGTCGCCAAACTGACTTGCTTTTAGCCTGCGGAAATACAGGTAGAATTGTGAATGTAAAAAAAGCACAATTTCTTTCTGGCTTTGAAATGAAACATGCTGTTAAAAAATTAGAATCAACCAATAACAAACAAATTATTTTAACAGAACGTGGAACCATGTTTGGCTACAATAATTTAGTGGTTGATTTTAGAAATATTGTGGATATGAAAACACTTGGCTATCCCGTATGTATGGATGTTACACATAGCACGCAAAAACCCGGAGGCTTGGATGGCAAAAGTGGAGGACAACGAGAGTATGCCATTTATTTAGCCAAGGCTGCTGCTGTGGTTGGAGCAGATGGATTCTTTTTTGAAGTGCACGAAAATCCCGATGAAGCATTAAGTGATGGACCCAATATGATTCCACTAAAAGACTTTAAACAGTTGCTGTTGGATAGTGTGGTAAAGTATAAATGAAAGCCGTAATCTTCGACATGGATGGTCTGCTTATCAATTCCGAACCCTATTGGAAAATTGCCGAGAAGAAAGTGTTTGGTGAGTTAGGGTTAAATTTGAATGACGAATTGCTCCGTCAGGTAATGGGTTTTAGATTAAGTGAAGTGGTGCAATATTGGTATCAATATCAACCTTGGCAAAATCCTGATTTTATTCAAACAGAAAAAAATATTTTAGATACCGTTAAAGCCTTGATTATGGAAAATGCCAATGCCATGGAAGGTGTGTATGAAGTATTGGAAAAGTTTAATCAACAAAAAATAAAAATGTCAGTGGCTTCTTCTTCATCAATGAGTTTGATTGAAGCGGTGGTTGATAAGTTGAAAATCAGAAAATATTTTGAAGTATTATGGTCGGCAGAGTTTGAGCCTTTTGGAAAACCTCATCCCAGAATTTTTATAACCACAGCAAAAAAATTACAAATTGACCCAATAGATTGTTTGGTATTTGAAGATTCTATTAATGGAGTAATTGCTGCAAAAGCGGCACGAATGAAATGTGTTGCCATACCTGAAGAAGCAACATTTAATGATGCAAGATTTGCTATTGCCGATGAGAAATTGAAAAGTTTATTAGAATTTTTAAAGTAGAATATTTTTTTAAATCCTTTCTCTACTCAACTCTCTGGTAACATCACGTTCTTTAATGGATTCTCGTTTATCAAAACTTTTCTTTCCTTGCCCCACAGCAATTTCAATTTTTGCATAGCCGGTTTCCGAAATAAACATTTTAAGAGGAATGATTGTCAATCCACGTTCGGCAGCTTTGGTGCGTAATTTTTTGAGTTCATTTTTTTTGAGTAATATTTTTCTCACTCGCATAGGTTCGTGGTTATTATATGAGCCTTGTTTAAATATACCCACATGCATATTTCTGATAAATAATTCATCGTCTTTAAACACACAAAATGCATCGCCTAAATTTACATTTCCTGCACGCACAGATTTAATTTCAGTACCCAATAATTGAATTCCGGCAATATATTTTTGCAGAATATTATATTCATACGAAGCTCTTTTGTTAAGAATGGTTACAGCACTTTTTTCCATGATTGAGAATGGCAAACTTAAGGTTTTAAAAAAGATAATGCATAATGATGAAAAGAATAACTTCGAGGTGTAATTTTTAAAGATTCCTCAACATAAAATAAAAATGAAACTCCTCACTGCGCAACAAATAAGAGATTGGGATGCTTACACCATCAGGCATGAACCTATTTCGTCAATAGATTTAATGGAACATGCTGCCAATTTATTTGTTAAGCAATTAAAAAAAATAGTTAAGCATGATAGAACAATAAAAATATTTTGCGGATTGGGAAACAATGGAGGAGATGGTTTAGCTATTGCAAAATTATTATGTGATGAAAATTTTTTAGTGGAAGTTTTTGTTGTAGAATACTCAAAAAATAGGTCAACTGATTTTAGCCAAAATTTAAAACGATTGGAAGAAAAAATTGAAGTGAGTATCATTTCAATTCATGAAAAATCAATTCTTCCAATTATCCATCAATCAGATATTATTATTGACGCCCTTTTTGGAACAGGATTAAATAAAAATATTGAAGGATTGGCATTAAAAGTGATTCAACATATCAACCAATTTTCTGCCTATACCATTGCGGTTGATATGCCTTCGGGGTTGCAAGCTGATATTTTTTATTTAGCTAATTTGGAATCAAATAAAATTATTCATGCACATCAAACAATTACATTTCAAGTTCCTAAACAATCTTTTTTACATGCCGAAACTTTTGCTTTTGTTGGAGAGTTTACCATACTTGATATTGGCTTGAAAAAGGAATTCTTAGATAAGGTTGATAGCAAACATTTTTATATGGATAAAGATGAATTGCCTCAATTAAAACTTCGAAATAAATTTTCTCATAAAGGAACATTTGGACATGCCATTTGCATTGGAGGAAGCTATGGAAAAATAGGAGCTAATTTATTGATGAGTAAAGCGTGTTTAAAAACCGGAGTAGGTTTGGTTACTTCTTACATACCTAAAGTTGGATATACCATTTTGCAAACTGCATTTTCAGAATGTATGGTTTTAACAGATGATGAAATATTGGAGATTAGAAATTTTCCTTCAACAGAAAACTATGATGCCATAGCTGTTGGTCCAGGTTTGGGTATGAATGAATATACGATAAAAAGTTTTTATAAATGGATTTCTTCTATTACAAAACCATGTGTGATTGATGCTGATGCTTTAAACATTTCATCACAATTATTAATCGAACATCATGATAGTTTTCGTTTCCCTAAACATGCTATTCTAACTCCTCATCCAAAAGAGTTTGATAGGCTTGCAGGCATTTCTAAAAATAGTGTTGAGCGCATTGAAAAACAAATTCACTTTGCACAACATCATCAAGTTTTTGTAGTGTTAAAAGGAGCGCACACCACCATTGCAACTCCTGATGGAAATTTATATTTTAACTCAACAGGAAATTCGGCTATGGCAACAGCTGGAAGTGGAGATGTATTAACTGGAATTATTGTATCCTTACTTGCACAAGGTTATGAGCCTAAAGATGCGGCAATATTTGGGGTTTACTTGCATGGACTTTCAGGAGATTTAGCAGTAAAAAATAAAGCAACGTTAATTGCTTCTGATATTATTGAGGCATTACCATTCGCACTTTTTTCGTTGTTAAGTTGATATAGAATGAATAGAGAATTGTTATTGCATCAACAATCCATTTTCTTCTTTTATCAATTCAAAAGGTTCGTCTTTAATAATTAAAAATCCATCCAAATCCACAAACTGAACTCCTGCACACAAATGAAATGCAGATGAGATTCCAAGTGTAGTTTCTACCATGCAACCCACCATGGTGTGCATGTTATGTTTTACGGCTTCATTTAATAAACGCAATCCATTTAAATAACCTCCGGCTTTCATTAATTTCATATTCACTCCATGAAATTGTTGTTTCAATTCTTCAAAATTTGCATCGGCACAAATACTTTCATCGGCCATTAATATATAAGGAGATTTTGGTTTCAAGTATTTATATTCTTCAACCATCAAAGAGGGGAGAGGTTGTTCAATCAACTCAATGTTAAATGGTTTTAGTGTTTCTAAAAATACAATTACAGCATCAGGGTCTTTCCAAGATTCATTTGCATCAACAATAAGTGGTTGTTTGGTTATTCTATTTATTTCTGTTAATAATTCTTGCGCACTTTCGGCATTTACTTTTACTTTTAGATGAGCAAATCGGTGTAAATTATTTTTAGTGTAAAAGGTTTCAATTTCATTTACATCCATAATAGGTAATGAAAAAGAAGTATGAACAGCAAGTGGTTTTTGGATGCCTAAAAAAGTATAAATATCTGTTTGATCGGCAAAACATAAATAATGAATATAAGCCGATTCAATTCCAAAACGTAATGCATTTGGTAACTGAAGTTCATTTAATAAATTTTCTAAATCATGCAAATCGTGAATTTTTTCAGGTTGTGCATTTAAAAAACGTTGAAACGATGATTCAATAATTTCGGGAGTTTCATTGTATCTAATATTTGGTGCAACTTCTCCAATTCCTTTATATTTTCCTTGCCCAACCGTGATGATAGAATTCAATTTTACATCACTTGCATTACGTGAAATTTTCCAGGTATATTTAAGATCAAGCTTAATTTGTTGTATTTGCCAATTCATCATAGTGTAGTATATTGCTTTTGCAATGCTAAAGAGTTACCATATTATTTTGTACGCAATATTATTCACAAGTGTGCAAGCTTGTTGTGGTGATGATGGAGGTAATTCTGGAGGAAATTATTATAACTATGCAAATGGTATTGCTTTACTTGACACAAGCGATAAAATTATTCAAATACGTTTTGCCAATTCGCAAAAGGTATTGGATGTAAATTCAAAAAAAGCAGCACTTTTACTATCTGCTTCAAATCCTCATACCATCATGTTTATTCAAACAAAAAATACTTGGGATACATTAGTTTTTGAAAGTATAAAAACACTTGAGTATTTAAAAGATTGCAATGAAATGAGAGTGAATATAGAAAACTTGAATATCAAATATTCGTCATTTGATACGGCCTATATTGTTCATTACTATTATCAGGATACAAGTAATTACAGGAATTCACTAACTGGAGATTCAATTTACCTCAAGCTAAAATAATATGCTCAGATTTATTTTTATATGGATTGGTATTTTTGTTTTGACGTTGAATGCAAATTGTCAAAATGAAGAATTTGATGGTTATGACCCTGAAATTAATTCATATAATAAAATTGGAATTGCCTCTAAATTGATTGATAAAATTCCTGTTGAAATTTCTTTTGTTCATTTAAATGATACAGCAATTTCCTTTTTATTAAATGCAGGATATTGTCAGTTTAATTTTGATGTTCCATTTAAATTTACAGGTGATTTAAATTATCCTTATCAAATAAGTAACATGAATTATTCTGCTAAATCAGCCTATCTGAAGGGTGGAATTATTCTTTTTCATACAAAAGGATATGTGAAAAGTGCTAACGTATATAATTCATTAAATGTGATTGGATCTGCTACTGATTACGTATTGCAAATCGCTTATCATGATGATATTTATGGCAATATTATTCAGAATTATAAAGAAAGAAAATACAATTTGGCATTAGAAATAGAAACAGGTATTTTGGTTAATTTAGGTAAATCAAAACGTTTTGTTATTCATAGTGGATTTTCTATTGGTGCTAAACTCATCAATCAAAAACCTTTTGACAACGCAATTAAAAACCTTGATCAAATTACTACTTATACTCCTGGAATTGGATATGGAAATGTCTTATATCTAAATATCTCTATCGGGTTAGGTTTTAGGGTTTTTTAGATTATCAATTAATTGATTCACCCACCAAGGTGCATGTAACACACCTTTTGTTCCTAATCCATTTAGCATAAACATATGTTTGTGCGTTTCATGTTTGAGTAAAATAGGTTCTCTTGTTCGCGTAGTTGGGCGCACGGCAGCTTGGTGCGAAATAATGGTATAAGGAACATCGAGCAATTCATCTAATTTTTTACGCATGATTTCAAGACCTGTTTCTGTTGTAACTTCACTCAAATCATTCCATTCATAGGTTGATCCTACTTTGTAAATGTCATCATGCAGGTGCACCAAATAAATTCCTTTTTTGATGATGTGTTTTTTACTTAAACCGATACATTCAATGGTTAAAATATCGCCTTTGCATAGCTGAAAATTTAAGTTTAAAAAAAATGGATTTTCGATGGCATATTTTCCTTCACAAAAAAAAATATTATCGGCAATAATGTTTTTATAATACCATTTTTCATTTTCAAAATTTAATAAATCGTACTCAAGTTTTTGCTTGGTGAATTGATTGTTTGAAATGAGTTTATCTTTAAATTTTTGCAATAATAATTTTGTGTTTACCCAACCTGAACCCTTTATTTCGAAAGCGCCAAAAGGTTGTTTAATATGTTTTTGTGCTATTGGATTTGTATTAATGTGTTGAGAAAAATTTACATCATCTAACTTCAAGCTCAAATCATTTTGTTCTTTTACCGAACCAAATACATTGTAAATAGGCTGCACAAATAAAATTTTTGTATTGATAAATTTTTCGATTCCGAAATAGGTTTCTTTGGCAACTTCAAGCATGTCATTCATCAGTTTATTTTTTACCATTCGCTTTCCACTAATGGGATTAAACATTCCGGCTGCAATTTTACTCGAAGTGATTTCTCGGTCTTCATCCATTACTAAAATTCGTTTATTATCATTTAGAAGAGCATAGGCAAGTAAAGTTCCTGCAAGCCCTTGACCAATAATTAAACTATCAACTTCTATTTTATTTTCCATTTACAGTGTAATAGATAATATTTTTTTAGCTTGCAGCATTTCTCTTTTTCCTTTTGGTCCACCAGTTCTTTCAACAGTAAAACCAACTCGTTGCATGGTTCTTCTCACTTCTCCTTTTGCGGAGTAAGTAACTAAAATGCCATTTTCATTTAATAGTTCAAACATTTTTTTGAAGATGGCTTCTGTCCACAATTCAGGTTGTTTATCAGGTGCAAATGCATCAAAATAAATCAGGTCAAATGTTAATGTTGATTGATGACTTTCAAGAGAAGAATGGATTTTATTTAGATAGAAAGTGTCAGATATTTTTGTGCACTCGTTCCATTTTGTTTGATGAATTTTTTCAAATGCTTGATGATATTTTGCATTAAAAAAACTTTTATAATTTAATTGTGCAATCAAATTTTCTTCTAAAGGAAAAGCTTCAATGGAATGATAAGTACAATAAATATTTTTTTTGTGGGCTTCAATTAAAGTTAAAATAGTATTTAATCCGGTACCAAATCCAACTTCAAAAACATGAATAGTATTTTTAATTTTTATCGCTTCGTTAAATCCTTTTCTTATATAAACATGTAAAGATTCATCTAAAGCACCATTTAAAGAGTGGTAGGTTTCATTTAGTTCTTCAAAAAAAATTGTGTTTGAATTATCGAGTGTTTTTTTTACGATTCTGATCATGAGCTGATCGTATAAGATTTATTTCTTTTTATAATCACCGCGTTTCCAAGCATTAAAAAACTGCCCCCAAGCAAATGGGTCAAATAAACGTTGTGGTGCAATTTGACTATTATAATAATATCTGGCATTTTGATCTTGAACAGTTTGCTTGCCAGCTTCAGTTCCATCATAAGTCATACCTGCACTCACATTATCTAAATTCTTTTTCCTTAAATTACCTCTTGCACGTTCATAAGGTTCATCGGGGATATTAGCTTTCACAAAATAGTAATTAAATTCTTCGGGAGTTGGCCATGGTCTCACAACTGTTTCAGATAAAAAAACAGTATCATCACTCATCGGTTGAATAATTGAATATTTTGATCCATCAAGATTTTTTGGAATAGTATATTCAACGGTTTTTAATCCTATAGATGAAAAAACAATTACATCACCTTTTCGAGCTACAAAAGAGAAATAACCTGTTTGATCGGAGTATGTTCCCTTTCTTGAGTTTTTAATTTTGATAGTAACCAATGGTAATCCACGCAAGCTATCAGCAGTAATTACAACACCCGAAAATTGTAATAAATCATTACTACTTTGTTGTGCTTTTGCATAAACACAAATCAACAAAAAAGTTAAAAAATATAAAATATGTTTTTTCAATCGTTCAATAAATAAAGCCTAAAATAATGCACATCACAACAATTATAGGATAGGGTATTTTGGTTGACAAAAGTAAGAATAAAGTTGCAAGTAATACTAACATATTCATTTCGCTAATTTGAAGCGGAATAAATAATAAATAGGCTGAAGCAACAACTAACCCTGCTGATGTAGCATTAATTCCATCAATGGCATTTTTTACAGGAGAAAAATTTTTCATTTGATTCCAAATCGGGTACATAAAAAATATCAATAAAGTTCCTGGTAAAAATATTCCAATGGTTCCAATAATACTTCCTATTGCAAGTCCTGTTGCTCCCATATCTTTTAATGCAAGTGCATTTGCGTATGTTGAAAAACTAAACACTGGACCCGGAATAGCTTGCAAAATTCCTACACCAGCGATAAATTCATTTGGTGATAAGTAATGTTTAAATTCAACAAATTGATTGTACATCATTGGAATTAAAACATGCCCGCCTCCAAAAACTAAACTCCCATAACGGTATGTATTTTCAAACAATAATACAGATCTATTTTTTGTTACAGCACCAACTCCTGCTGCTAAAAAAAATATCCCAATAAATAAAAAAAAATTACTCCAATTTATATGTTGTATTTTTTTTACTTCATTAAATTTTGAATGTTTTAAAAAGTTTGAAACAATACCTCCAGTTAAAAGTAGTAAAGGAAAGATGAGAGGCGTTTTAGAAATAATAGCTAAAAAAGCTGCTATAATCATTAAAAACCAATGGTGAATTCTGGTAACAAAAAGCTCTCTAATTTTGTAGGCTGCATAAATAATAAACGCCACAGCCATAGGTTGAATATATTTTAAAAAACCAAGTTTAGGATTGTTTAGGTTGAAAAAGTAAACAATAAACGCAAAGCACGACATCATTAAAGTAGCTGGTAAAATCCAAATAGCCAATGTTAAAAATGCGAGCATTGGCCCTCCAATTTTAAAGCCTATTGCAGTAATTGTTTGAGTAGAAGTTGGTCCGGGTAACATGTTACATAAAGAGTTTAATTCTTTAAGCTCGTCTTCTGTGATATACTTTCTTTTTTGTACTAATTTTTTATGAATAATTGTTAGGTGTACTTGTGGGCCACCAAATGAGGATAACGCTATACCAAGGATGTCGCGCAGGTATCTAATTTTTCTAAATTGTTTTATTTTATTATTTGAAACAGTCATATCACAAAGTCAAATATAAAAAAAGCATCCATTTCGGGATGCTTTTTTAGAAATGAGAAGTATCTATTAATTCTTTACAATTTTTAAATATTTTACTTCATTTTCAGTAGTAAGTCTAATAAAGTAAATGCCATTATTTATTGAACTGATATTAACGGGAATTGAATTTTCTCCTGCTATTAATATTTTATCAAGCGTACAAATGATGCTTCCTTTTAAATCAAGAATTTCAATTTTTGCTTGTTGAACATATCCACTCGAAAGTGTATAAGTCATTTCACCATTAGAAGGATTAGGAGCAATACTTGAAACAGTAACAGGAGCAATCCTGTCCTTATTAACAGATATAGTATTTGAGTATTGAAATGAACCGTCCATGTCAATCATTTTTAATCGGTAATAAATAGTATTATTATTTTTGAAAGCATCGTAATCAGTTATTTCATAATTATTAGTTATAGAAGAATTTCCTTTTGCTGTTAATGTATTAATGCGAGTGAATAAAATTTCGTTATTACTTTTTTCAATCTCAAATCTATCCGAATTTAATTCGCTTGCTGTAGTAAAAACTAAACTCACTGTTGAAGGATCCAATTTATTTGCAGTAAACTTAATTAGATTAACGGGCAAAGGATTTTGCGTTGAATTTCCTCCTATATAAAAAGTATTATTCAAATTTGTTGAGCTAAAATTACTTCTGTTTGCCTGAGGATTTGTAGATGTACCACCACCATCAACAGCAGTTCCTGGAGCAACTCCTGTGGCTAAAGTTAAACGTAAGTTTGTAGGATTGGTTACTTGGGTAGCGGTTCCTGTTCCAAGCACTCTTAAACTTAAACCTGTTCCAGAAAAACCATTTGCTGTAGATACAACCCAATTTGAATTTTGACGTACATTAACTGTTACAGAATTTGTAGCATTATCAGAAAATGGAGTTGTAAAGGTTGTATTACCTGCAACATTGTTGTGTGAAACAGAAACGGTTCCTGCTGCACCTGGTGTTCCAGAAATCCAAAGGTCTCTTAAAGATGAAGTTGAAGTTCCAAATGGAAATCTACTTGTATCATTTGCAAGTGCGTATGTCATTGCCGGCATCCATCTTGTAAATGTTCCTGTTCCAGTTAAATATCCAGTATTTACTAATATTGAACCATAGTTTACAGAATCATATCCAACAGTAAGTATATTACTATTCAAATTTACTGCACCACTATCTAACACTAACCTTCCTCTACCAATAGAAAAATTTCTATCAAGCCTAAACCCAAAATTATTAGATAATGTGAACATACAAATTGATGTAGACGTAGCATTAACAGTTAAAGTACCAGTACCTGAAATTGCTTGCAATCTGGTGCCATTAAAAATATAATTTGGAGAACCAGTAGTTGCTGCCATCACAAGAGTACCTGGAGTATTTACTATGATACTTCCTTTTATATTAAATGTACCTGTTAATGCGGTTGTAAATTGTCCCGAATCTACTTGTATGTTTTCAACTGTTGCAGCAGTTCCACCTGATGCTGTATAACTACTTGGTGATCGATATATGAAATTGGCATAAGTGCGACCAGAAAATGCAGGACCTCCAGTTGTTGATTCAAAAATAAACGTACTGCTTGGAGAGAAAGTTACTTTTGTTGCCGGTGCTGTGAGCCCAAATGGATTGGCCCCACCTTGATGACGGTATACTGAACCTGAATCAAACAATGCAATATTTGCAATTCCTACTAACCCAAAAATATTGCCTAAAAATCCAGATGTAACTCTTAATTCTCCAAGATTTTTTACTCTAATGGAGTTAGTATCATTTGCATAGATACGTCCTCTTTCATTAAAAGAAATCAGTCCAGAAATATTTGCAAATGCGCCTGTATCTATAAACAACCCTAAGCCAGGTGCACTACAATTTATTACTAATGATGAGCCATTAAGTATCTCTAATGAAGGAAGAGTAGTTGAGGCTGTTTTAATTGTTAATCTTGGGTAAATAAGATAGGCAGTTGAAGCTGCAATTGTTCCTGCACTTCCCGTTACTAATGAAGTGTTTGATGATATGGAACCAATTTCACCTATATAGGTATATGGGCTATTTGTGAATAGTTGATCGCCAACACGTAATTGAGATGTAAATAGTGATCCTGTTCCTGTAACTGTTGTTCCACTTCTAGCAATAGTTCCTGTTCCTGTATCTGGAATAGCAGTTGAAAAAGTAACAGTTGCACTATTAATTATTCGGAGTTTTCCAATAGACTGAGATCTAATATTGGTTACAGTTGGCGTTGCTTGAACACTTCCGTTAAATAACAATATATCATTTAATAAAGGTGTGGTTCTGGGTGGAGACCAACTTGTAGGAGTTAGGAAATCACCACTTGAAACATTCCATGTATAAGTGTTTTGTGATTTTATCACACTAATAGTGATAAAAATTAGGCTAAGTAACAGTATAACTTTTTTCATGATTTGGATAGATTTTGTGTTTTACTTCAATTTATATAAAAAGGTGTTATTTTGTTGTGAATAATATTAAATCAAACTTAGGTAGTTCTTTTATAAAATAAAAATAAAAAAAATTCATAGGATTTTTAAAAGAATAATTTTACTTTCGAACCATAAAATTTTTATATTATGAAATCGTCATTTACATTTAGAACTCTTCTAGTATTTTTATTCAGTTTGAGTTTATCTTATTCATATGCACAAAACACATGGACTAACGGTAACGGAACAGGCGTTTGGAGTGATGATGCCAATTGGTCGTCCGCAGCAGCACCTGATGGTTCAGAGAATGTAGTTTTCGATGGTGCAACCACCACCGCGGATTGTTTTATTGATGTGGCAGTTGCGATAGCACCTGCTACAATTACATTTAACTCTACATATACTGGTACTGTCTCCGTAGCTTCTGGTATATCGGTGGATCTTGGTACTATGACCATTAACAGAGGATCATTTGTAATGGGTGATAATACGTTTTCTTGTTTAGGGTTATTTTTTTTAAACACAACCAATACAAGAAGTTTTGATGGCACGTCTGCGTCTCAAATTCAAATTAATGGAAATTTGAGTTATGGTTCGTCAGCTAGTAGAAATGCAACATTTAAAGCAGCAGCTAACACAACTTCAGGAACCATATTAACAGGAACATTTACGTATAATGGTTTTGGAACTTTTACTCATAATAATGGGTTATTTAAGTTTTCTGCTGCATCAGCAAGAACAATACCTAATGGATTTACTTTTTATCAACTTCAAATTGATAACTCAGGATCGGGTGCTTTAACTTATACAATTGGAACAACAGTTACTGTTACCAACAAATTAATTATTTCAGGGGGTAATAGTTGTACCAGTTCATTTGCAACAGGCACTATAAATTTAGGCGGAGGTTTAGATGTAAGCAACTTTACATCAACTAATGTTGGAGCTACCCTTTCAGCTACAATTAATTTTAATGGAACAACTGCACAAACTATAACAGGTACAACATCGGCAGGTACAGCATCACTTCCAAATATTACACTAAATAATACATCTGCTGCAGTTACATTATCATCTGGTAATTTAAATGTTGGAGGTAATTTTACAATTAACTCAAGTAATTCATTTGCTACTTCAAGCAATAATTTATACATAAGAGGTAATTTTACTAATTCAGGTACATTTACCCCTGGAAGTTCTACAATAAACTGTCAAGGAGGTTCTACACAA
Organism: Bacteroidota bacterium; assembly: GCA_025359805.1. Classification (GTDB taxonomy): domain Bacteria; phylum Bacteroidota; class Bacteroidia; order UKL13-3; family UKL13-3; genus CAIUEQ01. Next base: position 14,465 of record JANYDU010000003.1, on the reverse strand, counting down.
TCATTAGCATTTGGAGCAGGAGCTACTATTAATACTTTAACTATTAATAAATCAGCAGGAACAGCAACACTTTCAGATGCAATTAGTATAAGCAGTCAATTGAATCCTACATTGGGAACATTTAATGCTAATGGGAAATTAACTCTAACAAGTACATCGGCTGGTAACTCAGCACAAATTGGAACTGTTGGAGGAACACTTTCTGGAAATTATACCGTGCAAAGATACATTACTGGATTAAGGGCATGGAGATTTTTGGCATCACCAATCAGCCAATCGTTCTCAAGTAGCTGGCAAAATAGCATTTACATTACTGGCGCAGGAACTGGAGGAACTATTTGTCCATCATTAACAACTAACTCAAATGGCTTTGATGCTACATTAGCAAATTCTCCGAGTGTGTATACTTATAATGAATCTACATCTGCTTGGGTTGGACTTTCTGCTACTACTTCTTCAATAGCTCCAGGCGTTGGTTACAGAGTTTTTGTAAGGGGAAATCGTACTCAAGGTTGTTCCCAATTAGACGGAACTACGTATACTCCAGGTGCAGTTACATTATCTGCAACAGGGGCTTTCACAAACAATACTAATTTTGGTGATGTAACTATTTCTGTTACAAAATCAGGAGCTGGTTGGAACTTAGTGGGTAATCCTTACCAAGCAACATTAGATTGGACTAATAGTGCATGGGTTACTGCAAGAGGTAGTAATATAACTAATGCTTTATACACCATTAATCCTTCAACAGGAACTTATGCTTCTTATTCTTCTGGTGTTGGAGTTAATGGGGGATCAAATTATATTAGCCCTGGTCAGTCGTTTTTTATTAATGTAACAACTGCTACAAGTTTAGTTTTTAAAGAAGCGTATAAAAATACTGCTCAAACTGGTGCTGGGTTATTTAAAACGGGTGATATAATTCCAGTTTTGTATGCAAAATTTAATGATGTCGGTTCAACTCCAATCTATGATGATGAAACAGCAATTGTTTTCAGACCAACTGCAACGAGAGGTTTTGATGCTCAGTATGATGCGATTTCCATGAGCTTTGCAACAGGTAGTATTCGTAATTATAACTCAGCCAGTGCATCAAAATATGCAATTAATTCAATACCTACTTTGCAAACTGCGGGTACAGACACTATTTATCTTGAAGTAGCTTACCCATCATCAATAGGTAATTATACTTTAACATTTAGGAAGCAAGATTTACCTTTAGGAACGAGTATAACTCTTATTGATAATTTTACATCTACTGCCACAAATCTTTCAAGTAATTTGGTTTATTCATTCAATACTACTTCATCTTCTGCATCAACCAGTACTAATAGATTTATGATTATTTTTACTGATAATTCTACTTCACTTCCTGTTGAATTGGCTAAATTTTCTGCTGATAAATCTTCTAATAAAGATGTAAAATTATCTTGGAGTACAAGTTCAGAAGTTAATAATAATCGTTTTGAAGTAGAACGTTCATTTGACAAAGTTGAATTTATAAATATTGGACAAGTAAAAGGACATAGTAATTCGTCAACAATTAATAATTACGAAATGGATGATGCCACACCAAACTTAAATGCAGTTAACTATTATCGTTTAAAACAAATAAATTTTGATGGTAAATTCACTTACTCACCAATTCTTTCGGTAGATTTTAATGATAATATGAACACCTTAAATGCTGAAAATATGAGTGTATATCCAGTTCCAGCCATTAACTCTGTTAGTGTTAAATTAAACAGTTCCTATTTAGGAGAAGTAACGATAAATATTTACGATCAATATGGTAAAATTGTTAGCACAAGAGAAGCATTAGTTGCTAAAAACAATTCAGATTTATCTCATAACATTTCTAATTTAAATAGCGGATTTTATATTATTGAAGTTGTTTCTAAATCAGGTGAGGTTGCTCAAAAAGCAAAATTCATAAAAGAATAATAATCATTTATTTTGATACTGAAAAGGTGATTCATACTATATGAATCACCTTTTTTTTGCGTGTGTGAAGGTGTTTTTAGAGAGATAGTTTTAATAGGATATTATACTTTTAAGCATAAAAAAATCCCATATTTAGTATGGGATTTCTCTATAAACATATTCTTTCAATTATTAATTATGCATCTATTCTTGCATATTTAGCATTGGCTTCAATAAACTCTCTGCGAGGTGGAACTTCATCACCCATTAACATAGAAAAAATTCTATCAGCTTCGGCAGCACTATCAAGCGTAACTTTTTTTAGTGTACGTGTTTCGGGGTTCATGGTTGTGCTCCATAATTGTTCGGCATTCATTTCACCCAAACCTTTATAACGTTGAATTCCTACACTGTCAGGGTTTCCTCCTTTTGCTAAACGCACAACCACTTCTTCACGTTGCGCTTCAGTCCAACAATATTCTTCTTCTTTCCCTTTTTTTACTAGATATAAAGGAGGTTGAGCAATATAAATGTATCCAAATTCGATGAGTTCTTTCATGTAGCGGAAAAACAGCGTAAGGATTAAAGTACGGATATGACTTCCATCCACATCGGCATCCGTCATGATGATGATTTTATGGTAGCGAAGTTTTACCATATTTAAGGCTTTGTTATCTTCTTCCGTTCCTATGGTTACACCCAAACCCGTGAACATATTTTTTATTTCTTCGTTTTCGTATATTTTGTGTTCGAGTGCTTTTTCAACGTTTAAAATTTTTCCTCTTAATGGAAGAATGGCTTGGTTTACACGGTTACGACCTTGCTTAGCTGTTCCTCCAGCCGAATCACCTTCAACTAAATAAATTTCGCACAATGCGGGATCCGTTTCTTGACAATCGGCAAGTTTACCTGGTAATCCGCTCCCACTCATAGCACCTTTACGTTGCACCATTTCGCGGGCTTTTTTAGCAGCATGTCTGGCTGTGGCAGCAAGGATTACTTTTTGAACAATTAGCTTGGCTTCTTTTGGGTTTTCTTCTAAATAATTATTCAGCATCTCACCCACACATTGATCAACAGCTCCGATGACTTCATTATTCCCTAATTTAGTTTTTGTTTGTCCCTCAAATTGAGGCTCCTGAACTTTAACAGAAATAACACCTGTTAAGCCTTCACGAAAATCATCACCGGCAATTTCAAATTTGAGGTTCTTAAACATACCTTCTTTTTCGGCATAAGATTTTAATGTACGTGTTAATGCTCTTCGGAATCCTGCAACGTGTGTTCCTCCTTCAATCGTGTTGATATTGTTCACGTATGAGTGAAGATTTTCAGTGTATCCTGTATTATAAATCATAGCCACTTCAACAGGAACACCACCTTTTTCGCCTTCAACATAGATTGGTTCTGGTAATAATTTTTCACGTGTACCATCCAAAAAGCTAACAAATTCTTTTAGTCCTCCATTACTGTAAAATGTTTCTTCTCTTTTATTTCCGTTTTCATCTAAACGCTCATCTGTAAGTATGATACTAACACCTTTGTTCAGATATGAAAGTTCACGCATACGAGATGCAAGGGTATCATATTTATATTCTGTAGTGATAAAAATTGAACCATCAGGTTCAAAATATTGCTGAGTTCCATTTTTATCGCTTTCACCAATAATTTTAGCATCGTATAATGGTTTTCCGCAACTGAATTCTTGCTGCCATATTTTTCCTTCGCGGTATACTGTTGTGCGCATTAAGGTTGAAAGTGCATTCACACAACTCACACCTACACCATGCAAACCGCCAGAAACTTTATAAGTGTCTTTGTCAAATTTACCTCCAGCATGTAGAACGGTCATTACAACTTCGAGAGCTGATTTGCCTTCTTTAGCCATTATTCCTGTAGGAATTCCACGTCCATCGTCTAATACAGATATTGCATTGTTTGTATGGATTGTAACAGTGATATTTTTGCAATAACCTGCTAAAGCTTCGTCAATTGAGTTATCTACTACTTCGTATACTAAATGGTGTAGTCCTCTAACACCAACATCGCCAATATACATTGCCGGACGTTTTCTAACAGCTTCTAATCCTTCTAACACCTGAATATTATCTGCGGTGTAATCGTTTTTGTTTTCCATTGATGATTCTGACATTTTTATAGTGTATAATTATTGCGTGAAAATACTTTCAAATACACTCTTAACCTAAATTTAAAGGTGTATTTACAGCATACTTTTCCACATTTTTTCCTCGTTTTTTTGTGATTATAATTTATCCAAGAATTTAAGTGTAAATGAAAAAGCAGGAAAATTTTTTAATTATTCTCTAAATAAAATAGAGCTATCACCATAACTTAAAAATCGAAAATTATTTTTAAGAGCGTAATCATAAATTTTTCGCCAATTTTCTCCAACAAAAGCTGCAATTAATAGTATCAAACTATTTTCGGGTTGATGAAAATTAGTAACAATAATGTCAACCATTTTAAATACATAACCAGGAGCAATAATTATTTGAGTACTTCCATGTAATTCGTCCAAATTATTCTCGTCTAAATTTTTTAAAATGGCTTCAATGGCTTCATTATTTGAAATATTATTTTCCGCATTTTCATAAGGTTCCCACTGTGAAATCTGCATCTCTTTTTTAGCGATTTTTTTAATCAAACTTACTCCATGCCAATACAAACTTTCGAGGGTTCTGGTTGAGGTAGTTCCAACTGCAATTAATGATTTTTTTTTGAGTAAACAATTGTAAATTTCCATCAAACTTTTTTTAGAAATAAAAACGGTTTCTTCATGCATTTTATGTTCGGCAAGTGTTTCACTTTTTATCGGTTTAAAAGTTCCTGCGCCCACATGCAAAGTCAAATAAGTTTTGGCAATATTTTTATTATTTAATTTTTCTATAACGTTTTTAGTAAAATGCAAACCTGCAGTTGGAGCAGCAACAGAGCCATTGTGTTTTGCATACACCGTTTGGTATCGCTCTTCATCAGCATCTATATTTTTTCTGTTAAGGTAGGGTGGCAGAGGTAAATTTCCTGCCTCATGTAGCACTTCCGAAAAAGATAAATGTTCGGGTTGCCAACTAAATTTTATTTCAAAAATGTCATTCAGTTTTTTTGTTTTTTTAGCACGTAATTCTATCTCTCCAATTGATGATGAAATTTTTTTTATGAGCACTTCTTCTTTCCATCTTTTTGCGTTTCCAACCATACATTTCCAAACTCCAACTTTTTTACTGTTAAATGCAAGCTGGTAATCCAAATTATTTTCTGGTTCTAAACAAAATATTTCAATCGTAGATCCTGTTTCTTTTTGAAATAAAATTCGAGCATGAATAACTTTTGTATTGTTAAAAACCAGTAATGAATTTTTAGGAAGGAATTCATCTAAATGAGAAAAAATATTTTCTAAAATCGTATCATTTTTATAAACTAATAATTTTGATTGATCGCGTTCTTCAAGCGGAAATTTAGCAATCCTATCTTCAGGTAAATGATAAGTAAAATCTTTTATGCTAATTTCTTTTGGGTGCATTCTTGGTTAGTTTATAGTTCTTTGTTCGTAGTTCTTAGTTTGATGAATAGTTAATTTTAAGTTTGATATAGCAAAAAATAAGAACCAATAAACAGAGAACTATTTTTTTATTTCCCTTTAAATTCTGGTTTGCGTTTTTCTACAAAAGCATTCATTCCTTCTTTTTGGTCTTCGCTAGCAAAGCACATGTAAAAGTTTTTTCGTTCAAAAAACAATCCTTCTTGTAATCCACTATCAAAAGCTTTTAAAACAGATTCTTTGGCAAGTCTTATTGCAATTGGTGATTGTTGAGCAATTTCTTTGGCTAATTTTACGGCTTCATCTAAATATATTTCTTCAGGAACAACTCTATTAATTAAGCCACTATCAAATGCTTCTTGTGCAGAAATAAATTTCCCAGTTAATACCATTTCCATGGCCAATGCTTTTCCAACAGCTCTCGTTAAACGTTGAGTTCCTCCTGCTCCAGGCATAATGGCTAATTTAATTTCAGGCTGACCAAATTTTGCGGTTTCACTTGCCACAATCATATCACAAGTCATAGCTAATTCACATCCTCCTCCCAAACAAAAACCACTTACGGCAGCAATAACTGGTTTTTTAGTTTTACGTATTTGATCCCAAGTTTCAAACTGATCAATCTTTAACATATCAATTGCTGTTTTGCTTTCCATTTGTTTAATATCAGCACCGGCAGCAAATGCCTTCTCGTTTCCTGTAATAATAATACACCGCACATCTTCATTGTTGTCCAACTCGTATAAAGCATGTTTAATTTCTTGCATCAATTGAAGGTTGAGTGCGTTTAATTCTTTGGGTCTATTTAAACGTATCAGAGAAATATGAGGTTGAAATTGTGATTCCACTAAAATGAATTCGTAGGTCATAATAAAATTCTTTGCTGCGAAAATAGTTTTTTGGATTAAGTTTGTACGCAAAGGCAATAGAAAATGCTAAACACAAATATTTTGAAGTGCTTGCATATAAAAATATTTTACGTTTCTTTGCAGTCCTTTTTTAAGAAATAGTTATGAGAGTTTGCGATTTAACAGGTAAAAGTGCAATGGTTGGAAACAACGTGTCTTTCTCTAATAAGAAGACTAAGAGACGCTTTTATCCCAATTTACAGAATAAAAAATTCTTCATTCCAGAAGAAAACAGATGGATACATTTGAAAGTGTGTGCGAAAGCGATTAAAACCATCAACAAAAAAGGTATCACTGCCGTATTAAACGAATTTGTTAAAAACGGTAAAATCTAAGGAGGAAATAAATAATGGCAAAAAGAGGAAGTAGAATTCAAGTTATTATGGAGTGCACCGAGCATAAAGATTCTGGTTTACCAGGAACTTCTCGTTATATCACTACAAAAAATAAAAAAAATACCACTGAGCGTTTGGAGTTAAAAAAGTTTAATCCAATCATGAAGAAGGTTACTGTTCACAAAGAAATTAAGTAAAATAAGACATGGCTAAGAAAGTAGTTGCAACACTAAAAACAGGTTCAGGTAAAGAGTTTGCCAAAGTATACCGTGCTGTTAAAAATAAGAAAGGTTCTTATTCATTTAAAGCAGAAATTATTCCTAACGAAAGCGTTAAGGCACATTTTAAAGGCTAATCGTTTTGAAAAAAAATATTTATAAAGCATTCTGAATTTCAGGATGCTTTTGTTTTTTATAAAAATCGGATTTGAACGAAGGATTTTAATAATTCTTAACTCATAATATTCTAACACGTAATTCTTAACTCGTAATTCAACATTCACCAGTGGGTATATTCAGTTTTTTTAGTAAGGATAAAAAAGAAAAACTCGATCAAGGACTCGAGAAAACCAAAACCAATTTGTTTGAAAAAATTAGCAAAGCATTGGTTGGTAAAAGTGCTGTTGATGATGATTTTTTGGATCAGTTGGAGGAAATTTTAGTTACATCTGATGTTGGAATTCATACCACACTAAAAATCATTGAACGTTTGCAAAAACGTGTTATAACTGATAAGTATATTAATACAAGCGAACTCAACAAACTATTGAAGGATGAAATCGCACAGTTACTTGAAGAAAACAATAACGATAAATTATCAACTTTTGATGATTTGCAAGGTAAGAAGCCATACGTAATTATGGTTGTTGGCGTAAATGGAGTAGGCAAAACTACAACCATTGGCAAGTTAGCCAATCAATTTAAAAAAGTTGGAAAGCATGTAGTATTGGGAGCTGCCGATACATTTAGAGCAGCAGCTGTAGCTCAATTAAAAATTTGGGGTGAGCGCAATGGAGTAAAAGTGGTAGAACATGGAATGGATACAGATCCTGCTTCAGTAGCCTTTGATGCAGTAAAATTTGGTTTGGAAGATAATGCTGATGTGATAATCATTGATACCGCAGGAAGGCTTCACAATAAAATTGGATTGATGAATGAACTTACCAAAATAAAAAGAGTAATGAGTAAAATTGTTCCAGATGCTCCTCATGAAATTCTATTGGTTTTGGATGCATCAACAGGGCAAAATGCTTTTGAACAAGCTAAACAATTCACGGCTGCTACAGAAGTAAACGCATTGGCATTAACTAAATTAGATGGAACTGCAAAAGGGGGAGTGGTAATTGGAATTGCCGATCAATTTAATATTCCAGTAAAATATATTGGAGTTGGAGAAGGCATTGACGACCTTCAATTATTTAACAGACATGAGTTTGTTGATTCATTATTCAATTAATTTAAACATTGAAAACTAAAACACTAAAACAAGATAAAATAAATATCATCACACTTGGTTGCAGCAAAAATATTGTTGATAGCGAAGTATTGTTTAGCCAATTAAAAGCAAATGATTTTAATGTAGAGCATGAGTCTAAAAAGGAGGATGCTAACATTATTATTATTAATACATGTGGTTTTATTGATAATGCAAAACAAGAAAGTATTGATACTATTTTACGATTTGCGGAGGCAAAACAAGATGGCAAAATTGATAAATTGTTTGTTACAGGATGCCTTTCTCAACGCTACAAACCTGAACTCGAAAAAGAAATTCCTGATGTGGATCAATATTTCGGAACGCTTCACCTTCCTCAGTTATTAAAAACCCTTGGAGCAGATTATAAACATGAATTAATTGGTGAACGGTTATTAACCACTCCTCAACATTTTGCCTATTTAAAAATTTCTGAAGGATGTGATAGACCTTGTTCTTTTTGTGCCATTCCAATTATGCGTGGCAAACATGTTTCTAAATCATTTGAGCAAATTGAAACAGAAGTAAAAGGATTGGTAAAAAATGGAACTAAAGAAATTTTAGTGATTGCACAAGACAGTACTTTTTATGGTTTGGATTTGTATGGTGATAGAAAATTGGCGGAACTGTTAAGCAGAATTTCTGATATTGAAGGAGCAGATTGGATTCGTTTGCATTATGCTTATCCATCACAATTTCCAATGGATGCATTAGATGTAATTCGTGAGAGGAATAATATTTGCAAGTATATTGATATTCCTCTTCAACACATTAGCGATAATATGCTAAAGACCATGCGCAGAGGAATCACAAAAAAAAGAACCTTAGAATTGGTAGATACCATTCGTCAAAAAGTTTCAGGAATAGCTATTCGTACTACTTTAATTGCAGGGCACCCAGGTGAAACCGAAAAAGATTTTGAAGAGTTATGTGAGTTTGTTGAAACTGCAAAATTAGATCGAGTTGGAATTTTTACTTATAGCCATGAAGAAGGAACACATGCAGGAACTATGATTGATGATGTGCCTCAAGAAGTAAAAGAAGAACGTGCCGCAACTATCATGGATATTCAACAAGGAATTTCAGCAGCCATAAATCAACAAAAAATTGGCAAAACGTTTAAGGTTTTGTTTGATAGAAAAGAAGACGGACAGTTTATTGGTAGAACAGAATTTGATAGTCCCGAAGTAGATAATGAGGTGATGGTAGATGCTAAAAACAATTATGTACGAATTGGCGATTTTGCTGATGTAAAAATTACAGAGGCAACCGATTTTGATTTGATAGGAACAATTATAAAATAGGGTTGTTAATATTTTTTGTAATAGTATATTCGATTCTCTAATAATTAAACTTTGCTACTACGCGAAATTCCACTTAAAGAAACGGGTTTGTTTCCCAAAATAGTTACTGATTATTTATCAGGAAATGATTTTTTAAAACCATTTTATCAATACAATCCGGATTTAAATTCATTTGAAGAAGTAATTAAAAACAAAACATTCACAGCACAATCTCGTGAGTTATTATCATCTGTTTTATTAGATCAATATCAAGAACTAAAAATTGGAAATAAGCCAGTCATTGAAAATATAAAAGCACTAAAAAATGAAAATACTTTTACCGTAACAACAGGTCATCAATTAAGTATTTTTACAGGACCTTTATATTTTATTTACAAGATTTTAACAACCATAAAATTAGCCGAAGAACTAAAATTAAAATACCCAAACCAACACTTTGTGCCAGTATTTTGGCTTGCTTCCGAAGATCATGATTTTGCAGAAGTAAATCATATTCATCTGTTGGATAAAACCGTTGAGTGGAATATTGATTCTGAAAATTTACCGGTTGGGAGAATTTCTACTCAAAAAATTAAACTATTTATTGATGAAGTAAAACTACTTTTTGCAAACAATACACATTTGCCAGATTTGTTAAAATTGTTTGAGGAAATTTATTTAACGAGCGAAAATTTATCTATCGCCACTCGTAAAATGGTGGATGCATTATTTTCCAAATATGGATTGGTAGTTATCGAGCCTGATGATAAAAAGCTTAAAGAATCGTTTAAGCAAATAATGATGGATGATATTTTTTATCAAAAAAGTTTTACCGCTTTAAATAATACAAATGCTAAGCTTGATAAGAAATATAAATTACAAATTCATGGCAGAGAAATTAATTTTTTCTATTTATCAAAGGAAGGAAGAAATCTAATTAAACAAATTGATGAAGATAAATTTTCTGTTATAAACACTGAGATATATTTTACTAAAGAACAGTTACAAAAGGAAGTTGAATATAATTCCAATAATTTTAGTCCGAATGTTGTTTTACGACCAGTTTATCAGGAAGTCATTCTTCCAAACTTGGCTTATATTGGTGGGCCTGGAGAGATAGCTTATTGGCTTCAATTAAAAGAAGTTTTTGAAACGCATCATATTCCTTTTCCTGTTTTATGGATGCGAAATTCTTTTCTGTTAATCAATCCACATCTGTCGCAAAAAATAAAAAAATCAGGCTTAGATGTTTCGGATTATTTTTTTTCAAATGAAAATCTTACCAAAAGATATATTCAAAATCAATCAGCATATTTCTCTAATGATAGCATAAATAATATTGATATGGAGATGCAAAAGATGGTGGATATTGTGATGAAAGTAGATAATCAAATTGCATCAAAATTGATTACTCAAAAAGTAGACTTACAATATTTTTTCGACAAGCTAAAAAAGGATGTGAGCGATAAACTTAAACAAAAATCAGAACAAGAGCTATTGCAAATTCATCATATTAAAGAAACATTATTTCCCAAAGGCAGTCCACAAGAACGATATGATAATATTTTGCAACATGCAGGCGCTTCAAAATTTATTGGTATCATTTATAAGCACACATATTTAAATTCTGGTTTAAGTATTTTGGAAATTTAGCTTGCAATGAAAATCCCAAAGAACAATTCCAGCAGTTACAGCAACGTTTAATGAATGTTTAGTGCCAAATTGAGGGATTTCTAAACTTGCAATAGAAAGGTCAATTAAATTTTGCGCTACTCCATCCACTTCGTTTCCTAAAATGAGTAAATATTTTTTCTCCTTAGATGGTAAAAAATTATCAAGTTGTATGCTCTCTTTAGTTTGTTCAACACTTAAAATTTCATATTCATTATTGTTCTTAAATTGAAATAATAATTCATGTGCATCTTTTATATATTCCCAGTCAACAGATTCGGTCGCACCTAAAGCAGATTTTAGAATTTCTTTATTTGGAGGACAAGCAGTGATTCCTGATAAAAATATTTTTTGAATATTAAATGCGTCTGCACTTCTGAAGATGGAACCAACATTTATTGCACTACGAATATTGTCCAGTATTAAGATAATTGGAAACTTGTCTAATTTCTTGTACGAATCAATATCTGCCCTGTTTAGCTGATTATTGTTGAGTTTTAGGTTTTGTGACATGTTAAATTAATTTTTAATAATGCGAATTTCAACAAAATATTGTTTTTGTGTTGATAGGAAAACATTATTATTGCACCAGAAACCTATAATATTGTTTCGTCATAGTTTATATAATTGTATATGAGCAAAATAAAATACTTAGTGCTAATTTTTTTTATTACAACCCAATCGCTTTATGCGCAGTATGCTAAATTTGGCATAGATGCTTTTGCTGGGGTTCCAGTATCTTTAACTTTTTTTACTCCAAGTGTTTCTACTTATGGTGGTTTAGGTTTAAGATATAGTCTATTGAAAGAGGTGTCTATAAATGGACAATTTTCAATTGGTTCTATGACTGGAAAAAATAATTCTGTGAATGCTGTTTTATCTGCAAAAGATGAAGATGCTAATTATTCAAACTATTCCAATAATTTTTATCAATACACAGGTGGGCTGCAAATTAACTTAGAGAAAGTATTTAATCTAAGAAAAGTGTTTCACAGATTTAATCCATACCTAAATTTAGGTGGAGGTATTATACATAGTTCAGTTACTGCCGAAAGAATTAATGGTACTCAAAGACAGTATAATAACATTAATTTTTACACTGGTTATATAGGTATTCAAATACGGTATTATATGAATCCGAGTTTAGATTTATTAGTTGGTTCTGATTTAAATTTTGCACAAACAAGGTTTAATGATGCAGTTCCAATTGACGTAAGTTTTGATAATTACTTGTTAACTCATATCGGTATATCATATAAGGTTGGAGCACGTAAGGATAAACAAAATATAGAATGGAATAATGTGATACTTAAAGACAGAATTTATATTCCAAATATTGAAAAACACTTAGGTCAGCCACTTGATGAAGCTGGTAATTATTTTGTTTTCCACAAAGATTCTATAACAAAACTTCAGGCTCAAAATATTGAGTTGCAAAATAAAACTTCTAAATTAGAAGCTAAAAATGTAGCTCAACAAAAACAAATTGATTCATTGCAATCAGAACAAAGGGTAATGAAAACCTCTATTGATACTTTGCAAAATCAAATTAATCAAATCAAGGATCAGATGGCTAAGCAACCTCCGGTAGTTTATGTTCCAACTCCAGCTCCAGTTGTTCCTGTGGCTTCAGGAAAAAAGAAAACCAAAATAGTAAAATCATCTGAAAAAAGTAATATAGAGCAATCAAAAGAAAATATTGCAGTTGAACCAACTACGAATAACACACCATCGAATTCTATTACTGATGGATTAAATAAAATAGATGGAACCGTTACTCCACTTGCTAAGTATAATGTGATTGCGGGTGCTTATGCAGGAACAAAATATGCGTATATTTTCCGTGATAAAATGAGAGCAAAAGGATATGAGGCTGCAGTATTTAAAAGTGATGTAAATTCTAAAATTTATAGAGTTTGTTTATTTACCTCTGAAGATAAATCTGAAGCTATGAAAATGATGAAAAAAATAAGAGCAGAATTTGATGCGAAAGCTTGGGTACATGTGTATAATCAAAAATAATAATTTTAAAATAGTGGTTAAAAAGAGCTTCGTATTTCGAGGCTCTTTTTTTGTTTAAAAAATGTTCATTTGGATACATTTATCAGGTGTACTTTGCTTGCTATATCATGGAGAAAAAAGAGGCAGTAGTTGAAACACCTTTAATGAAGCAATACAACCAGATTAAAACAAAATATCCTGGTGCTATTTTGCTTTTTAGAGTTGGAGATTTTTATGAAACATTTGGTGAAGATGCTATCAAAGCTGCACATATTTTAGGTATTGTATTAACCAAGAGAGCTAATGGTTCTGCATCATTCATAGAACTTGCGGGCTTCCCTCATCATTCATTGGATAACTATTTGCCCAAATTGGTAAGAGCTGGGCAACGTGTTGCTATTTGTGACCAATTAGAAGATCCGAAGCTTACCAAGAAAATTGTGAAGCGAGGAGTAACCGAATTAATTACTCCAGGTGTTTCATACAATGACAAAATTCTTGATCATAAATTTAATAACTATTTAGCGTCTGTTCATTTTGAAAAAGATAAATGTGGAGCAGCTTTTTTGGATATTTCAACCGGAGAATTTATGGCTGCAGAAGGCAGTCCTGAGTATATTGAAAAATTAGTTCAAGGACTTAAACCAGCAGAAATTATCTTATCAAAAAACACATTCAAAAATTTTAAACAACTCTTTGGAGAAAAATTTTATACTTATCAATTAGACGATTGGGTTTTTCAATATCAGTTTGCATATGATAAATTAATTGGTCATTTTAATACAGCTAATCTCAAAGGATTTGGTATCCAAGATATGCCTTTGGCAATTGTAGCCGCTGGAGTTTGCATGCACTATCTTTCAGAAACTCATCACGAGCAAGTTCAGCATATCCAATCTATTTCACGGCTTGAGGAAGATAAATATGTATGGCTTGATAGATTTACGGTTAGAAATTTAGAACTCTTGTATTCGAGTCACGAGAATGGTGTTTCACTAATAAATATTCTTGATAAAACAGTTACACCAATGGGTGCAAGGTTGCTCAAACGTTGGTTGGTAATGCCTTTAAAAGAATTGGTATTGATAAATGAGCGTTTAGATATTGTTGATTATGCGTTGCATGAAACAAAACTTTGCACAGCATTAATTGATATGCTTAAACAAATTGGTGATTTAGAAAGATTGATTTCTAAAGTAGCAATGAAACGTGTAAATCCTCGTGAATTGCAGCAGCTCAACAAAGCATTAAAACATATTTTACCCATTAAAAATTTGTTTGAAGGAAGTAATGATAAACTGTTACAAAAACT